>DAIMCN010000039.1:18487-24926 GCA_036726365.1 Candidatus Cybelea sp. | reverse complement strand
GCTGCAGACGTGACGCGCGCGATGGTCTTGAGCGTCTTGACCATCGTGTACGAGACGTTCTGCGTTTGGTCGGCAAAAACGGTGACGCCCGGGAACGAGATACTCTGGTATCCGTCCCGGGTTAAGTCGACGGTATATGTATCGGGGTTCAGCGCAAGGATGACAAAGTGACCTCCCGCGTCCGTGGTCGCAGAATGCGATCCCGAGGGCGCCACCGCCTGCACTTGGACGCCCGCAATAGGCGCACCACTAGCGTCCTTGATCGTACCGGACAAGTTACCGGTGACGCCCGCCAGTGCCCATGTTTCCTGGCCGGCAATCAACACCAATAACGTTGTCAGGGTAACCAAGGAACGCAACAACGAATGTCGATTCATGCGTTTCGTTCCTCCTCTGAAACGTTCAGCGTTTGCGCGAAAGTTATCGCACATCGACGGCGCATTCCGCGGCGTATACTTGCTTCCTATAAAGCTGAGCAAAGTGTCGCGTTCATGTCACTTCTAAGATTTCCACGAAGCAACCGATGGTTTAGAGATATCAATAAAAATCACAACAACAATGCGAAATGCTTGCTCTGGCGTGAGAATTACTTGATGACTGCGTGAGCGCGTATCTCGTATACTTGGGGCGGTGGCATTAGCGGTACATCCGGTCGAGCTCGTAGCCAATGACCCGGCTCAACTCCAAATGGAAGCAGATGTGCGCCGAATGTTGCGGCGTGCCAATGACGTACTGCGCCTCGCCGCCTTTCCGTTGGCACAGAGTCTATGTGAGATCAGCGGCATTTCGAACGCCCAGCAAGCACTCCGGCACGTCGTCGAGACGGCATTTCGTGGAGTCTGGCCCGAGACGCGCCTTAGGGATCTCCTGTTAACCGCCGACCTGGAAGGACGGATTTTTCGCGGCGAGGCCGCTGCGCAGTTGCAGGTGTCGACGCGCCATTTACAACGCCGTCGTGCGAAAGCAGTTTCGATTCTTGCCCTGCATATTCGCAAGCTCTTAGGGCCCGATGACGTCGAAACGATCGATGAAACTCGGCGGGCTCCGGCCGATGCATTGGAGATGATCGCCGAGCTGGTTTCCGATATCGAACCGGCTGTGGCGGCACGAATCTTACGGTTGGGCGGTCCGCAATCCGCAGAAAAGGCCAACGCTCTCGTGCTTCGAGGCCGCGTTGACGCAGGCGCTGACCCCGAGACCGCCGGCGCAGAATTCGGACAACGCGCGTTTTCTCCGCTGCTTACGATCCTCCAGGCACAGTCGAAGCAGATGAATGGAAAGCAGGGAGAAGCCGATCAAGGGTTGTGGCCGCTTTTCACCAGGGCCGCGCGCGATACGACGGAGAGTTCGGAGGTTCAGTTCGAATTAGAGTGGCTCGCGTTTCTGCGTGCACGCCATCGTGGCTGCGTCCGGCAAATGCAAAGAGTCGTAACGAATCTTAGTCGGATCGCACAGGAGACTCCCGCTTGGATTTCGCGTTCCCTTCTGGCCCAAGCCGAAGCACGAATTCGTCGTGGACGCCTTCAGGACGCGATCATCCTGTTGGACCAGGTCGAACGTCGGGGGTTCCGAAGGCTCGCGCTCCGTCAGCTCGCTTCGAGTAGCGTTTTGAGGGCCGAAATCGCACTGCAGCACGGTGACGACGCGGCGGCGGAAAGATTGGCCGCGGGTGCCGACGCCATTCTTCGGGGACGGCACAGCGACGCGTATCGCGCACAGGCAACGCTGGCTCGAGCATCCTTGCGGCTGCGAAAGCCCTGGCCGTGTGGCGACGAAGTCGGCAGCCTGTCGGCAACTGCGTGGGACCGCGTCGCAATCGATATCGAAGCGGCCCGGCATTACAACGTGGATGGCCAAGTCGATTTCGCGCGGCAGTGCGCACGCGAAAGCTATCGTATCGCATCAAACCTCAACTATCTTGGGCTTGCTGCGCGCGCCGCCGCCACGATCGGAAGCACCTTTGATGAGCGCAGCCGACGAAGGCGCGATTGGTACCTTCGGGCTTTGTCGCATCTTCTGAGTACCGGGGATCGATCCGTGGGATGCGACCTATTCGGATCCGAAAACGATGCCGCACCGTTTGTGCCGTTCGACGAGGGAATTTCCGAGGTTCTTTACCGCGCATTGACGCGCGCCATACCGCAGCTTTCCGGCAGTTCTTCGGCGCAAGTCGCTGCCGCACGTGACTTCCTAAGGCGATTGAGCGAGTACGCCTTGGGGCTCACGCCGTTCACGGACGAATTGGCCCAATCCATGGACGTCGCGGCCCATAGATCTGGTCCGTTCGCTCAATATCTCACATACTTCTTGGACGATGCTACCGATATACTCGAGTGTGCGTTTGCCGCAATCGTGAGCATTCGAAAACGTGCCGGGATGGACCAGCGCCTGACTCACGTCCTCCGTGGCTTCGCGGGTGCGGTAGAGCCTGATAAGGATGTGAGGCGGTTCATCGTCGGCTAACGCGCAACGCCTTGCAAGAATCGGATGATCGCCGGCCACGACTCCTCGTCGGCACCTTCGTCGGCTTCCGGTGAGCCTCCAACGTCCAGGGAGCTGTGGGCCAACTCTGCCTTAGCGAAACCATAGGGAATGCCGATAAGGTGGCCGGCTCGAGGATAGAATAAAAACTCGTCGCTGAACGGATGCGACATCGCCCGCCTGCGCTGCATGATCTGCTCCGCCATGTAATATGAAGGCCACAGCCGATCCGCGCCGCCTGCTACCAGCAGGATGGGTGCGTCAATCGTTTGCACCGGAATGATTGCGGCGGGGTCGGTGTTATTTCGAACGCGGGCAAGATAATCGTCAACGTATGCCGGCCGCTGGTGCGAACTCTCCTTCTGCGAGTTTTCATTTGTTATCGCGCTAGGAACGGGTCCATTGGCAAACGCAACAGGCTCCCCGCGGTAAGACCATGACGACTGAAGTTTCTGGGTATCGCCGGACAAACCGTAGAAAACGACCGACGCTGGTTTGACAGCGACGACCGCACGCACGCCCCCGAAGACGCTCGCTGCGAGCAGTGCTAGTTCGGCCCCTTTGGAACCGCCCAAGATCGCCGCTTCGCGGGGACACACTGCAGGTTGTTGCTGCAAAAACGCAAGCGCTCGCTGCACCACCTCGATTGGAACGTTGACAAGCGACGTAGGCAACCCCGGCGCGCCGAAATATGCCAATGCCAGCGTGGCTAAGTGGTGCGATGCGATCACTGCGGCTTGCTCCTCAGGAACTCCGCCCTCGCTTCCTCCCAGGACGATTACGCCCGGGCTACAGCGGCGCTGCGTTGGAAGAAAGAGCGTCCCCACGAAATCTTTCGAATCGACCACCTGCCGCGTGACGTCGTCCGCTAAAACGACTCGAACGCCTGTCGCCGTTGCCGTTACCTTACCAGCGGAGGCGCTGACGGTGTAGGGCCGAGGCGCCAAATCGCTGTCACGCCGATCCTGAGCCGGCTTCGACGCTGGTCCGGTTGGGACGGCCGACCAAAACAATCCCATTGCGTGCTTTCCCTGATACGAACCAGAGAGTGGAGCGCTGTCCGACACTCGCAATATACCCGAAGCCGGCACTCGAAAAATCGCCTCGGAAGAAAATGTAAATCCAAATCGTTCTGTCCTGAACGTTAAATTCACGACGGATTGCGCGGGTGCTCGCACTGTTGTCTCGACGGGACGATCGATCATGCTTCGCTGTGGAGCAATCGCAATTTCCAGCGCACGGCATGGGGAAGCCGGCAGGACAACAACTCCCAAGCCAAGGCATATTAGTAAGCACCGGATGGTATGTGCGATCAGGATTCGAGGCTTTTTGACCATCCTGCACCGTCATCCTCGGCGTTTGCGGGGCGACGCGTTTCTTTGATAAAATTTGATAAGAGGTAGGCGTTTTCGCCTTTCGAAGGCTTTAAGAAACAACGCTTGATCGAAGCAGACAGAGAGATTTGGCATGAAGCATCCCGTAAGAGTGCTGGAAGCGGTAGGAATGTTGGTCGTCTTCGCCTATTTGCTCGGATGTTCGCCGACAAGCACTTCATCCACCATTCCGGCTCGACCGCAGTGGAGCGACGCGAGCGCTGCAAGCACGGTATTGTACGCCTTCTCGCCGGAAAAATCGCTGGTTGCCTCATATTCCGTTGGCCCGCACGACGCGCGGCCAATCTCGATCCTTAGAGGCAGCAAGACGCAACTTTCGACCGGTAACGGTATGGCCGTGGACACTGATGGCACGACGTACGTCATCGTGTACAAGTCCGGCTCGAGCGGCAGCCCCATCAAACTTCTGGTTTTTCCGCCCAACGCACGAGGCAACGTCGCGCCGGAGCGCACCGCGGTGCTGCAAGGACCGATTCTGCCGGGTTACGCGGTCGGGCTTGCCCTGGATGGACTGGGCAACTTTTGGATAACCGCGATTGGAAAGCTGCTGCGCTATCCAACGTCGGCGCAAGGCACTGCGACGCCAAACGCCTCGATCGATTTGAAGCTCGATACGCCCGACGGACTGATGCCCGCGCACGCCTCTAACGTCGCGGTTGACTCGACCGGAAACGTTTATTGCTCGTGCACCGTCGTATTCCAGGGTAACCAAGCTATCGGAATATCTGAATACGCGATAACGTCAACGAGCCTGTCTGCGCTCGTGCGCAGTTTTTACGACTTCTCGTTGCCGGAAGTTCCACCGGCCAGCATTGCGATCGATGGCTCGGGCACGATCTATCTCGCGTCTTCTCTGCCCAACACCGGCGTGTTCGCGTACGGCCCAAAAACCGGTTCGGGTCAAGTCCACTATACGCGCAGGTTCGTTTCCGGCTCCGGCACGATGGTCTCCTCGCTCACGACTGACGCGTCGGGCAAGGTCTACGTCGCCGCGGCCTCGCGCATCATGGTTTTTGGGTCTAAAGCGAACGGGCACGTCCGCCCCATTCGTTCGATCGACGATCCCAAGCATCTCGACTATACGACCGGTACGTACGGAACGCTGCTGAACGTCCACTGACCGCCTTCGGTCACGCCCAGGCCGTTCGGCGCGTTTGAACCTAATTGGCCAGGAGTAAGACTGCCTTCGGGATACCTTGCTTGGAGATGTCGGCTAAATGAATGCCTACCGATTCGACGACTATCGCCTTGATGTAGATCGTCAGTTGCTCATCGCTAAAGAGCGGGCCATACCGCTATCCGAAAAGAGTTTTCGCGTTTTGCACTGTCTCGTGCGCGAGGCCGGCAGAACGGTGACGAAGGACGAGTTGGCCGCCGAGGCTTGGGAGCACGAAGATCCGTCCGACGCCACGGTCGTGCAGCACATTTGGATCGTCCGAAGACTGCTAGAGGATCGGGCTAAGAGCCATAAATACATCATTACGGTGCCGAGGCGCGGATATCGTTTCGTTCCGCGCGTTATACATGAGGCCGATCCCGTTCGAAAACCTCGGCCCGTGGCCGTCGGCGATGTCGCGAAAAAGGGCGATGCCGGCGTTTGGCACGAGTACCTAGTCGGGATTCGGCTCAGCGACAAGCGCGATCACATCGGTTATAGAATGGCGCTCAGGCACTATAATGCGGCGCTAGCTTTAGATCGCGCGTTTGCGCCGGCGTGGATGGGAATCGCGGGCGCCTACTCCAACATGGCCTTTTACGGCTTCGTCACTTGGAAATCGATATTGCCCCAGGCGATCGAGGCGATTACCAAGGCGATCCAATTCGATCCAACATCGGCGTTCGCACACTGCCTTCTGGCGCAGATTAAGCTGGCACAGTGGGACGTCTTAGGGGCCGAACGTACCATCGAACGGGCTGGCGACTTTGACGGCGGATCGGCCGCCGTGTATCAGCTGAGTTCCTTCGTCCACGCCTGGCGGGGTGAATCTGAATCTGCGATCGCGGACGCCAAGCGCGGCATCGCCTTCCAACCTAACGACATCGCCCTCCACGGCATCTTCGCGAGCGCTCTCGCCGCTCAAGGCGATTTTCGCAATGCCATCGCCTCGTACTCCAAAATACTTGAGTTCAATCCCGCTTCCAGGATCGCTCGGCAGGGCCGGTGCGAGGCGTACGTTGCCGCCGGGGAACTTCACCTCGCGATGGGGGATCTCGAGCAACTTCCGAGGACGAACTCAAATCTCAGCCGCCTGGCGTGCGTACGCGCCTTCATGGGCGACGAGCTGGGCGCGACGCGATTATTGATGGAATTGCAGCGACGAGCCTCGACGGAGTATGTCGAGCCACATTGCATCGCTCAAATCCAGATCGCCCTGGGGCATTACGATGAGGCGCTGTGGTTGACCGACAAGGCCATTGCAAGCAACGATCTCGCGTTTCCCGCGATGTTGACCTCGCCGCTGCTTGCCGAGCCGATGAAAAATTCACGACTGAGGCATGTGCTTCTCGACATGAGGAAACTCCTGAACAGATCGCAGCAAAAGATTGGTTGAAGCGCGACTGGT
>DAIMCN010000039.1:0-18387 GCA_036726365.1 Candidatus Cybelea sp. | reverse complement strand
CGCGACTGGTTTCTCTCCACAGCCTCCGATCAGACTTTCCCTAGAGTTTACCGCCGTTGACCGGCGCGTGTTTGTCCACGCGGATCCGAACAAACGCATCGAGCGGCTAGTCATTTTTCAATTCGAGAGCGTGCGGCCGGGCGGAAAGTTCAAGTTCGTCTACCCGTCGAAACCGCCATATGCATTTGGCTCCGCCGTATACCGCGTCGGTACGTATGTATACGATGACGCTCGCGAGGCCGAAGCCGCTCCCGGTAGAGAGTCGGACGTCACTCGAAAGGTCCTCGTAAAGAGCGGTTACATCGTTCCGCACGTGTTCCGAACTGCGCGACTAGCCCGGGTTTCGGATCCTGGCGGAACGACCGAAGTCATCATCTTCTACCTGGAAAATGCGGATGCGGCATACCCTTCTACCCCGCTGCACGGCGCCGACAGTGACGGCGATCTCGTGTTGAGAGGTCAGGATGCGGAGTCACTGCTTCGGCGACTTTCCTCCGCGATTTCGGCGGTTGGTCAGCCGTAGGACCGCGCTTTACGGACGAGCTCGGACGGCCCAATCTTGTTTAACAAGCTGACGAACCTCGGGTTTCGCGAAAGTGGCTCGAACCATGGCAAGCTTTTCAAAAATGGAAGCGTCGCTTCACGCTGTTCGTAAGCCTCTTCCAGGTACCCCATCGCGTCTTCCAGATGTCCTAAGCCGGCAGCGACGATTGCGAGGTTCCAGCGAACGACGTAGTCCGCCTCGGCCAATCGTTGCAGTGTCTGCAATACCTTCTCCGCGCGCCGCGTCTCTCCCAGATCCGCATAGGCTCGGCCGAGCATCGGCAGCCGAAAACTGTGATCCTCGCTGCGTTCCTCGGGAAGGCGCTGCAGGTCCGCCAGGGCCTTGTCGGGCTCGCCGTTGAGGAGGTACGTCTGGGCACGGTATCGCCGGGCAATGTAAAAGGCCGGCTCGACCTCTAACAAATTCGACATGATCGCGATCGCACTTCGGTAGCTTCGAGAATGCAGCAAAATTCGCGCAACCAGCAGCTGCAAGGGAAGCGAAGACGGCTCCATAAGCAGCGCGAATTGAGCTTCTGCAAGAGCTTCGGGATAGGCGCCGGTACAGGCGTATAGCCATGCAGCATTGTTTCGGACGAACGTTGACGCAGGATTGAGGCCGATAGCCAGTTCTATTTCCTCGCGAGCTCCGTTCCAGTCCCAATCGGAGAAGCATAGCAGACCGGAAACGACCGAATGCGCGATCGCGGACCCAGAATCGATCTTAAGGGCCTGCGCGATCGCTCGCTTTGCAAGCGGAAACGCCAAGTTCGGCGGGACGTGCCAATACACTCCGAGGTATGCGTGCGCGCGGGCTAGCCCAATGAGCGCCGGCACATAGTCGGAATTTCCTACGAGAGCAGCCTCAAAGAATTCGATCGCGCGCCTCAGGCACGGCGCGGTACGCTGTTCCAGGAAAAAGCTACCTTTGCAATAACCGCGGAACGAGTCAAGGCCACGTTCGAGCAGCACTTTTCCAAGGCTGGCGGCATCGGTCGTGAACGCGTCGTTCACTTCCGGCGGGGCAACGACGACCGGTGCGGCGAAACGGTAACCACGTCGCGACACCGAGAGAATATACGAACGATCTCGAGCGTTCTCTCCCAGCATCCGGCGAAGCAAATAGATATGTTGCGCCAAATTAGCATCGCTCACGGCTTCTTCAGGCCAAACGCTTAGGGCCAGAGCCTCCTTACTCACGACGGCCCCGTTTGCCTGAACCAGTTGAGTTAAAAGTAGCGCGAGGCGTTCCGGCATCGGGGCAACCGCCGAGCCTTTGAACAATAGCCTCCTCAGCGAGTCAAACCGGAAATCACCAAAACGATAGACTCGCGACGCGGCGGTGGACACGTCCCGATTCATAGGATGAGGCTGCTGGACTGCGCAACGGCATCAGACGTAAGCTGAAAACGGGTCTTCCTTGACTTCGTCGCAGAAATTTTCGAGATGAAAGCCCGGAACCATTCGGTAGCCGACATCGGTAACGAAACAGTTTCCCGTAGCATGCGGCTTTCGCCTAGCGATGGAAGCAACCGCTTTAAGGAATACCGGGATAAACCCGCTGCGAGGCGCCGCCTTGAGAACGGCAATCACCTCGTCGCGCGCAATCAGGTCGAGATAGGCCCCGAAGTCTGCGGCCACCCCGGCGTTCACGAGCATGACTTCACTGCGCTTCCATCGCGCGATGCCACCTTGGTCGTGCAGGCAAATTGCATCCCATATCAGCTCAGAGCGGCTGGCTGGAATGCCGTGTTGCTCCAGCAGGTGGCGCGCAACGTTTGCCCCATCTACTTCAAAACGCTCCGCTGCACTCATATGCATCGGAGTCAGGCCGGTGTCGTGGAGAACCGACGCGACGTAGACCGCTTCCACATCGTGGCTAAGACCCTTTGCTTTCGCAATCAACTCCGCAAAGAAAAATGTGCGCAAAGAATGGTTGAAGATTTCGATTGGCTCAGATGCCTTCGCAACCAGCGCCGCGTCTCTGGCGAGCTCGGTATCGGGAATGGCGATTCCGGCGACGTCCGCTGAATGCACGGCGCCCAGCAGCGTCGTCGCCGTAATCGCGCTGCATGCATCAACGAACTCTGACCGGCGCATCGGCGCTACCTCCTATGGGGCAAAGGCTGCGGCGGGACGTCTGCATGTGGCTGGAGCATGAGGACCGAGGATGCATTCTGCCGGATTGCCGAGCGGCTGAACGGAAGCGATTGCAACCGGCCGTCGACCCATGCCAGCGTCAGATCCGTGTAGTGCTCCGAACCGGGCTCCCCCGACTCGCCGCTTGGAATGGAAATCCCGCCGCGATCCCAGTCACCGACCTTCCACACCGCGCGGAAACCTTGCGCGAATCCAGGCTCCTGCAAATGTATGGTGTACTCGTCTCCGGCTCCCGGCAGCCACGCGCCGTTGAGAAACGCAAAGTTCATCGGTGCGAGTGGATGTTCGATGCGCGTACCACCCGCGTTTCCCCAGACGGCCGACTGATCGACCGCTAACGGAAGCGCGTCACGGAGCTTGCGTTGAAAATCGGCCGGCGGCGGTTTGAGGCCGAAGAGTGCGAGACGAAGCGCGTGCTCGAGCGCTGCCGCTCGCGAATCCGGTTCGTACCGACCATCCCAACGTCCCAGAAGGGTGACGGTTTCGATGTCGCTACGCGACACGGAATACGCGCGCGCCACCCTCGCCACGTCGCGCGCAATCTCCAGGTCGATCGGAGAGAGCGAGTCGAGCTGCATTTGCGCGAAGTATGCAGCATCGTACCGAACGCGCGATCGAAGCAGCTGTGCGATACGATAAGCGCGATATGGCGGCTCGAATTGCGCGGACAAGCGGTACGGATAACCGTACCCATATGGTTTGTTATTTGCAGTGAGAAGAATGCCGTCGCGAGCCGCACCTCTTGCGGGAAGGCGCGCGAACTCAACCGCCGGAAACGTGATGCGCAGGTCCCCCGCCCGGTGCACGTAGCGCCCCCACGCAGGATCGTTTGGCACCTGCCCAGCAACATGGTAGGCCACGTTACCGCCGCGATCGGCCAAAATAAAGTTTTGGGGTGAGCCATGGTAGCTTGCGAGGACCCGCAGTGCCGCGTTCACACTCCGCGCCCGGTCGAGGGCAAACACCGTCGAAAGCGTCGAGTGGGCGTCCGAATAAATCGGCCAACGTACGAGAGCGATTTCGGTGCGGTCGTTTTCATTCTGGACCGAGAACTCATGCGGCGTACGATAGTACGCGCTGCTCACAGTGTGCGAGAACCGAACGTGAAAGCGTTCCACCGACCACGATGCCGGGCTGAGATGTCCGGCCTCAAACACACTGGTCGTCGCCATCTCCGCGTTCGTCGAGGCCCACGCAAGTGATTCGTTGTGGCCGAGGACGACGCCGGGAATCCCGGGAATTGTCGCGCCGGCGGCGTGCACCCCCGGCGATTGCATATCAACGAGGTACCATATGCCGGGAATCGTCAAGTCGAGGTGCGGATCGTTGGCGAGTAGCGCATGCCCGTCGATAGTGCGCGACGCGCCCGCGGCCCAGGCATTGCTGCCGATGGCTCGGCGCGGCGCCGACCCGGCAATTAGCGACTCGTCGCAATCGCCCTTGGGCGCTCGTGCCGGTCGGGCGGTCTGAACGCCCTCGATCGTGACGTCGTATCGAACATCAGACAGGGGAAACAGCGCATCGAAGCAGCGCGGTCCATGCTGCCGCCACGCTGCATCGCGCGCGAAGATCGAATGCCACGAATCGGCAAGCTCGAGAGAGGCCACAATCGAAACCGCGAGCGAATCTTTTGGCCTCCACCGCGCCGGGCTATAGAGCAACATGCGGAACTCTACTGGCAGCGGCTGCGTTGCAGCAGCGGCATTGACACCGGCGCTAAAGGCGACGATCGCATCCCGATCGCGCGGTGCAAGCCCACGCAGCTGGCGATCTGCGATGCCGCTGATGTCTACTGCCCGCTGCACTCTGTCGAGTGCGAGGGCCTTCACGCCGAGCACTTCCGCAAGCCGGCCGTAGGCGTATCGGCGCGTCAAGTCCAGCTGGAATAGCCGATCCGAACCTTGCACGTAGCCCTCGGCAAAGTACACGTCGTGCTCGTTCGCGGCGCGGATATGCGGAATGTCACGCCGGTCGCGGACGATCGTTACCGCCTGATACAATCCCGGCACGACGATTCTGCCGCGCGTGACGGCGGCTCGGTGCAATCCCACCTGCACGTTCGCCGCGTACGCACCAGCAATTACTACGAGGCAGATCGCAAACGCGATCCCGTCGCGCTTCAATGCGCCCGTAACCGCCCCAACCGGCGTCGGGTCGGCGCTCTGGATGAGCCGCGGATCGGGTCGCTCGAAGAAGGCCACGCTTATCTGATTCAGCGCGTCGCGCCACTTCCCCGTGACCAAATTTGGTGTGCCAATTGCCGAGGGACCCGCCGTTTTATCAAAAACATATCAAAGAGAATATTGAGATTCTAGGCGCTTCCCGCGCCTGGACGGCGCCGCGCGAAGTTTGTTAGAGTGTTTTCCGTGCCTCTCATTCGCCGCATCGCATTCAGCTTGACATCCCTCGCCCTTTTTGGCACCACCACGTCCGTCGGTTACCAAAGCGGCGCGATCCTGTTTCGCGCGGACGCCGCTCATCATGGCGTCTACGAATCGGCGTCGCCCACCCTAACGACCGTGAAATGGCGGTTTCACACCCGAGGACGAATCTTTTCCTCGCCTGCGGTCCACGGCGGCGCCGTGTTTGTTGGAAGCGGCGACGGGCGCCTCTATGCAGTGCGAGCTGCCGATGGATCGGAGCTTTGGCACTTTGCAACGAAAGGAGCCGTCAACTCTTCACCAGCCGTCTGGAGTGGCACGGTGTTCTTTTCTAGCGTTGACGGAAACGTGTATGCCGTCAATGAGGCCAATGGTATGGAAAGGTGGCGCTTTCATACAAAAGGCGAGCGTCGCTTTAGTGCGCCGGGCATTCACGGCATGCAGCCAAAAACCGAGGTAATGCCCGACCCGTTCGATGTATTCTTATCGTCGCCGGCGGTCTCTGACGGGACGATCTACATCGGAAGCGGCGATCATAACGTTTACGCGCTCGATTCGCAGACGGGCCGCCTCCGTTGGAAATTTACAACCGGAAACGTCGTGCACGCATCGCCGGCGATCGATGGCGGTATTCTCTACATCGGGAGTTGGGACCGATACCTCTATGCGCTGGATGCGGCGACGGGCAAGCTTCGGTGGAAATTCCTTACTGGCGACGACCGAGACATTTACAACCAAGTCGGAATCGCCGGCTCCGCCGCCGTTGGCAATGGCAGCGTCTACTTCGGCTGCCGCGACAGCCATTTTTATGCGCTCGACGCTCGCACCGGCACGCTGCGTTGGAAGCGCGACGAACACGGCAGTTGGGTCATCGCATCCCCGGCACTCGCCGACGGAATGGTCCTCTACACGACTTCGGACGAGCGCAAGTTCTACGCGGTCGACGCAGGAACCGGAAGCGTGCGCTTCAACGTACCGTATGGCGCCTTCGCTTTTTCATCACCGTCGATCGCCGGAAACGTCGCATATTACGGCTCGTTCGACGGCCGGCTCTACGGCGTTAACATAAAATCGGGCGAGATCGTCGGGCAGTTCTCCACCGACGCGTCGGCGCGCAACCTTCGCGGTCATCTCGACAACTCCGGCAACCTCGATCTCGCCACTTTCTACGATGATTCAACCCTCGATGGCACGATTGTCGGACTACATAAGATCTACGAGTTAGGCTCCATCGCGGGTTCGCCGGCGGTTGCCGACGGTATCCTGTATATCGGGAGTACCGACGGGACGCTCTATGCCGTTGAGTAGTCCGTTTGGCGGCTGCCAAGAAGAATCAGGACCACCGCACCAATAATCGCCGCACCGCCGGCGAGGACGTTCCACGTGACCGCTTCACGCAGGACGAGCGCTCCCAAGATCACGGCGACGACCGGATTTACGTACCCGTATGTCGCCACGGTTGCGGTGGGAAGGGTGCGCACCGCATACGCGTACGCACTATAGCCAAGCATCGCGCCGGCGGTGATCAGCCACACCATCCCCCAGAGCGATGCTGCCGTGATCGCCTGCACCTTCAGATGCGACGCTTCTCCCAAGCACAATCCCACCACGGCGGAGATCGAGCCCCCGATCGCCATCTCCAAGGATGCCGTGATCGCGCGATGCCCGTTTCCTCGCGCATAGACCGATCCGAGCGCCCACGAGATCGAAGCGATCATGATAATGGAAGCGAAGAGCACGTCGGCGTTTCCGGCACCTTTGCCGACCAGCGCCACGACGCCGACGCTCCCGAAGACCACGCCGGCGATTGCCAGCGCGCTTGGAACCTTCCGCGTACGCAACGCGTCGAAGAGCACCATCCAAATCGGAGTGCTGGCAAGCAGAAGGGCCGACGTCCCCGACTCGACGCGTGTCTCGGCAAGACAGAGCAATCCGTTACCGATAACGATGAGGAGCACCGCAACGATCGCGATGCGCAGCAGCTCCTCGCGCGCCGGCATGCGTGGTCGCGGCTTTGAAGTCAGCCACTGCCACGCAAACAGCAACACGCCTGCGATAAGAAATCGAATGCCGGTCATCAAGTAGGGCGGAATCGTTTCGACCGCCACACGAATGCCCAGATACGTCGATCCCCATACGACGTAAACGACAACGAGCGCAATCCATGGCAGCGCGCGACTCCACTGCTTCACCGCACAGGAGACGACGCCGCGTCAACACTGGTGAAGTCGAGGCTGAAACCGATCAGGGGTCGCCTGCCCCAGTACGCGAAGCCGAAGTAAAGGTCTGGGGCGATGTTGCGTATCTCGTCGCGAATCCAGCGCGCGAGAGTCGACGTGCGCGAATAATCGAGGACTATGCACTCCCTGCCGTCGAGGACGCTCGGAGCACTATACACTTCGGCGGCGATTGCGTTGATTCGGAACGGCGTTATGCGATTGACGAGCGTGCCCCGCGCGGCGTCAAACGTCTTGCCCTGCCATCCGAGGAGACTCGTGGCCCGCGCGATGATTCTATTATATCGGGTCCCGGGCGCCACGATTGCAACACCGCGCGCCCGACCGTTCGGTATCGAACCCGCGAGACTCGATGCGTACAGGTCCTCGAGCTGCTGCCGGCTCATCGAGAGCAGCCGTTCCTGGTCGAGCGCTACCACAAGGGCACGCGGGGATAGCGTTTCTTCAACACGGCGTCGACTCCCCAAACGCGGCCTGCCGCACCCACACCCACGACGATCGCCAAGATAATATCTGCTGCGTCATTGCTGGCAGGAGTCCACAGCGTCATCCCCTTCGCAAACATGTAGTTCAGAAGGAGCAGCACCGCAACCACTGACGCAAGTCGCGTTGTGATTCCGGCAAGCATTGCAATCCCAACAAACGTTTCGCCGATAATTACTAGCGTTGCAACAGTAGCAACATGCGGTAACACAACTGCTTGCGCAAATGCCTGGTACGCGAACGTCGCATTGGTTAGTACTTGGCTAAGAAATCCGCTCAGATGCGCCGGGAAATCACCGCTGCTAATCTTCGAATATGAGGCAATCGAAAAAATAACGCCCAAGAAGAGCCGCGGTAGAATGAGTATTTCGCGGGAGATCATGCCACCGTCAATTCCATGTCACAAACGTCCGTGTGAGCTGAGGAAATTCGCGGCGTAGCGATGCGAATCGAAAGTCAGCCAGCCACGAGACTTGCGCGCTGAGACTGTGACGTGAAGCGGAGATTTCCAAGCTTCGAATGGCGGTTTCGGTATCGCCGACCGCTGCGTAACCGGCCGCGAGAGACTCCGGATCAGACCGTAGCGCCCACCGTCGAAGCATGGCGACCGCAGGCTGGTGATAGCCCTTCAACGCCAGGAGGCGGGCGCGCGCGACATTGACCCAGTCTGCATTTTTCGGATCGCCCTCCGCATCGTGCAAGATTGCGTTGGCGTTCGCGAGATCACCCAGCCCCTCGTAACTGCGCTCCAGGAAATCGAGAGCCGCGGGTCGGCCCGGCATGAGCTCCAGGAGTCGCCTAAACGTCGCGCTCGCGTTGATAAGATCGCCATTATAATAGTAGGCTATGCCGAGCGCGAGAACCGCTTCGGGAGAGGTTGGATCGTTCGCAGCGGCTTTACTTGCGAACGAAATCGCTTCCCACGGCCGACCTTCCCATAAGGCTACTCTCGCGCGCAACGTCAGAGCCGTCGGATCCGACGGATCCATCGCTAGTGCGGTGTCGAGCTCTCGACGTGCCCGCGGCAGGGACCGGTCGCACGTGACGAACAGCATCGCCCCCGAAACGTGATTCAGGGTCGAGGCTCCCAATGTGTTCGCACGCGCGAGGGCGCTCCTGCCTTCGAGGCAATACCGGCGGCGCTTGGGCGAATCGAATCCGTCGATCGCGTCGACCAGGGCCATTCCCGCGTAGCCGTCGGGAACGGCCGGCGCATCTCTGGTCGTCATCTCAAAGCGCGCTCGGGCAAACTTCAGGTTCACGAATCGGTCGAAATGATACATCGCCAGCTTTATATCTTCGCGAGCCTTCAAAGGCAGCGCACGAGCGCTGCTCAACCGAAAATCCGTCCAGCTCCCGGTAGAGACAAGAACGGCCAAGGCCAACACTCCAGTCGCGATTGCGGTCAATCCCCGACGGCGTACCTCGGGCGTACGCTCCGTTTGCCGTACGCGCAGGCGATAGCCGCGTCGAGGAACGTTTTCGATCGCCACCGCCGGATCGGCAGCGAGCGACTTGCGCAGAACGTAGATGGTCTGAGTCAGGTTGCCTTCGTGCACGAAGCCTTCGGGCCATACACTGGCAAAGATTTGCTCGCGCGGGACAAGCGAGTTGAGCTCGGCGACCAACACGGCGAGAAGATCCCCCGCTTTGCGCGGAAGCAGAATCTCGTCGCCGCCCCGGTACAGAAGCCGAGCAGTCGGATCGAAGGAATAGGAGGCGATCGAGATGCGCTCGGTGCGAATGCTGAAACTCTAGCACCGGCGGAACGCGCTCGTCAACACCTCGTGGGCGCGACCGGAGCAGCATATCAAGATTCCTCAATAATTGAGGTTTAATTGAGGGCTTGGACGGCTGCGCGAATTTGCGCGGGCGTTATCAGTTGCGTCAATTCTTAACGCTGGCTTCGCCTAAGTCGAGACATCAGCGATTTGATTGTTTATGCTTTCGGTGTGAGAGCTTAACGATGCCGGCCCGAGCCGTCGTCCCATGCTCACGATCTACTAATGAGGTATTCAGCGATGCGCCTGCTAGCGTGCTCAATCGGCCTCTGCGCACTCGTGGCCTGCGCCCAAAGTTTGGACGCACCCTCTGCGCCACCAGTGACGTTGTCGCAGGATGGAGGTTCAAACGCCCACTATCCCGGAAACCACCAGAACCTATACGCCGCCAACAACGCGGCGAACTCCGTAACGGAATATCGGTCAAAGGCGAACGGAAACGTTTCACCGTCGGCGACGATTTCCGGTTCCAATACTCAGTTAAATGCTCCAATCAATATCGCCGTTGACGGATCCGGGTCGATTTACGTTACGAACCTTAACGCTAACGCGGTCACGGTGTATCCCGCCGGTTCGAATGGTAACGTCGCTCCAGCGGCCACGATAACCTGCGGAGGCCTCAACCTTCCTGACGGTGCGGCCGTTGACGCTTCGGGTAATCTCTATGTCGCTAACCTGCAGGGGAACTCGATCTCCATCTTTTCTAGCGGCTCCAACGGATGTGTGGCGAACGCGGGCCATATCCGCGGCCGCCACACGAAGCTTTCACGTCCCGCAGCAGTGATGATTTCCGGATCGCTGTTATACGTCAGCAATATAGGGAGTCATAGCATTACGGTCTATCCAACCGCCGCACGTGGCAACGTTCGTCCGAGCAGCGAGATCGCAGGCAGCAACACGAACCTCGTCAATCCGGTTGGGCTGGCAATGGATAGCCACCAAAACCTCTACGTCAGCGACGATAGCGCGACCGCGATTTTCGTTTTTGCGGCGGGTGCCGACGGAAACGTGAGCCCGCTGAGAACCATCCAGGGCTCCGCTACTCAACTGAACAGCCCATCAGGTATCGTCTTGACGGCTCAGGGTGCGATTGTCGTGACGAACCCGCCATCTAACAACATTACGAGCTATCCGAAGGAATCAAATGGAGACGTCGCACCCGCTCGCACGATCCAAGGCTCCGCTACGGGCCTAAGCTTTCCAATTGGGCTCGCGATTCAGTAAGAACGGCCTTGCTCACCGTTACGCCGTACGGAGACTGCAGGTTCCTCGTGATCGCTTTCTTGGGATTGCCGCCGGCCGGATAATTCCAGTACAGCACCTGGCCGCCGAAGCTCTCGCCACCGAAGTCCGCCCCAACGACTCGCGTGCCCCGCGGATTCACTTTGCCGCCGCCAAGCTTCGCGATCCAAAATTGGACGACGTCGCTCGCACCGTGGAGACTCGTCGTGCCTTTTTGCGTTCCTCTCGAGCCTTCGATCGTAAACTGGTAAATCTCGTTCGTGCTCTGATCGCCGACGGCAAGGTACTTTCCATCCCACTGAACGTCCCCGGGAAACCCGATCCTCCGGTTTAGCGCGATATTCGCGAGCGTACTGCCGCCGTGGGCGAGTTCCGCGAGGATGAAGCCGTTATTGGTGTTATTCATGCCGTCTACGAAAAGTCTGCCCCGATCGTCGTAACCGGGAAAATTGAAGGCAGAGAACTTGGAATCGGTATACTCCGCCGGCGTGCCTGAAGCGTCGGCGTAAACCAACAGGTTGCCGGGCGCTCCTCGTAAACCGGAGCCGTTAGGAACGGCGAGATCCCCGGTTGCCGGATCGACGGAACACCCATCGGGAACGCCGCTTGGGTCACTCAAGGTTTTGATTGGGGTCGTGCCTCCGTGCGCATACTCGAAGATTTGCGATGAAGCATCCGGGACGAACACGTCGCCCGCGCCGTCGACGCACAAACCTAATGGCTGCGTGAAGCCGGTGAGCGTTCCGACGAGCCGGCCCGGCCCATAGGAGTAGACGTAAACGACCTGGGGTTGGCCCACGTCCGATACGTAAAGGAGGTCACCGTCCGGCGCGTCGGGAGCCATCCACGAGCGGTCTCGGTCAAGCTGCTGCGCGCCGAAGCCCGAGTGGGCAGCACTCGGTTGTGTGGGGCCCGAAGGGGAGAGGGGTGACTGGGCGGCGCTACAGCCAGCGAATATGATGACCGCCGCTGTTACGCCTACTACGTAGCCGGTTGCGTTACAAGCCTTCATTGGATGCTGCTCCTTCGCGGCTCAAAACCCGACGGCACCGGGGCTGCGACCATAGCACCAGGAGATAAGGAAAGTCTGAAGGATATCGCGCGGAACCCCGGAGTTGACATCAGGGAGTAAGCAAATGAAAATTCTGGATCTTCATCGCCACGCGTTAAGCCTCAGCATCGCCGTTGCGATGCTCGCGGGTTGCGGCGGAGCGCAACCGCCGGTCGGCGCGCCGGGGACGATGCCACCAAGCACGGCACTTGCAGAGCAGGATCTGCTCTACGTCGCCGGGGGCTGCGGCGGCACGTGTGTCTTTGCATATCCGACGGGTAAGCGAGTCGGGAGTTTGAGTTTGAGCGGCTTGGGCCTATGCTCCGATAAGCACGGCAACATTTTTATGCCGAGCTCAACGAGCAGCGGACAGGCGGTCGTATATGAGTACGCGCATGGCGGGACGAGTCCGTTCGCGACGTTAAGTGTTCCGGGTCTACTGGCGGAAGGATGTTCCGTCGACCCAACCACGGGAAACCTTGCCGTAACATACCTTTGCAAGAACTGCGATTATGGACCCGTCGCGATCTTCCAAAACGCCCAAGGCTCTCCCACGTCGTATCAGGCAACCGGCGTGTTCTTGTCTTACTGTGGATACGACAACAAAGGAAACCTATTTGCGGACGGCATGAGCGGCAGCAAGTTTGTTTTGGAAGAACTTCCAAAGGGCGGCAGTAGCCTTACGACCGTCTCGGTGAACCAAAATATCGTTAGTGCCGGGCAGGTCCAATGGGACGGTACCTATCTCGCAATCGAGGATCTCGTCAATCCGGTCATTTACCAGTTCAAGGTTTCCGGTTCGACGGCGACCCGGGTTGGCACAACCCACCTGACCGGTACCGGAAACTCGGCCTCGTCCTCTTGGATATACGCCGGCACCGTAATCGTACCGTTTGGTCAAAGCACCAATCCGCCCAAGGAAGTCGGCTTCTGGAAATACCCTGCCGGTGGCGCTGCGACGAAAATCATCAAGAAGCATATCAACGCAAGCTACTTAGAAGGCGCAACCATCAGCCTCGCTCCGCATAGCTAGGCTTCCAAGCAGCACCAACACTTCACCGCTGCACGACACGAGCGAACGCCGCATACGGATGTTTCGTTCATGGTCCTTGTTTTGCCCTAAAATTTAGACATTCTTCACAACTCTAGGATAGCGTTTTCTCCAAATTGGAGACGACCTAGATGAAGAGCAGCAAGGCCAGTCACGGTAGGATCGGTTTTAGCAGAACGCTCGCGCGATTGGCGGTGCTTTTTGTTTGTGCGGCATGCTCGGTGCATTCTTCGGGTGGCCCAATGCTTCCAACTCAGCCAACCAGCGGCATCTTCAAGATCAAGCACATCGTCTGGATCATGCAAGAAAACCGCAGCTTCGACGACCTGTTTCAGGGCTATCCGGGCGCCGATACGAGGCCCTACGGTGAAGACTCGCAAGGTCACACGGTTTCGCTTATGCCGGTCTCGTTAGCCCGGGGTTACGATATCGATCACTCGTCCGCCGCCTTCTTTCGAGCCTGCAACGGCACCTCAAGCATTCCTGGAACGCACTGCCGCATGAATGGGTTTGACCGAGAACGCATCTACTGCTTCCAGCGGTGTCCGCGACACCCCCAGTACGGCTACGTCCCGCATTCCGAGTCACGACTCTATTTCGAGATGGCTCACCAGTACGTGTTGTCCGATCGCACCTTCGCCTCGAACCTCGACCTCAGTTACGTCTCACATCAGTACATGGTTGCCGGCCAAGCTAACCGCGCCGTCGATTTCCCCAGCCGCGCGTGGGGATGCGTCCAAGTACCCAACGCCATCGGAACCCTCACGGAGGCGCGCGCGTACGGGCCCGTCATCCCGGTCTGCCAAAACTATCAGACGCTCGGAGACGAGCTCGATGCGGCCGGCCTCAGCTGGCGGCTCTACAGTGCCTCGAAATCGTCGCAATGGATGGGCTACCGTTCGATTCGGCACATTCGCTTTGGTGCGGACTGGAACGCTAACGTCATCGGATCTTCGCTGCAGGTGATTGCCGACGTTGCGAAGGGCGAGCTTGCCGACGTCACCTGGGTTACGCCAAGCTGCAAGAATTCCGACCATTCGGCCTGCGGCAGCCCCACGGGACCGGAGTGGGTATCGGACGTCGTCAACGCGATCGGCGAGAGTCCGTTCTGGAGTTCCACCGCCATTTTCGTCATGTGGGACGAGTGGGGTGGTTGGTACGATCATGTAAAACCGCCCTATCTCGACTTCGACGGTCTGGGGTTCCGCGTGCCGCTTCTCGTCATCTCACCCTTCGCGAAGCGCGGCTACCTCTCGCACGTTCAATACGAACACGGCAGCATCTTAAAGTTCATCGAAGATAGGTTCGACCTAGCGCGCTTGGCCGCCAGCGACAGGCGGGCCAACTCCCCAGCTGCCGACTGTTTCGACTTCACCCAACCAGTACGTAAGTTTGAACCGTTCGGAAAGCCGCTGCGCCGTCAAGAAGTGCAGCGGATGCTTCGGGAGGAAAGCGCTCAAGAACCTGACGCCCAGTAGCAAACGGCCGTCACAGAGCAACCGCGATATAGTCGCGATCGCCCAAGCCGCTCGAAGCAGCGGCTTGAATGCGCGGCAGGACACACTCCAAAATCGGCGCTGGAACGTGCACGGATTGCGCCGCCTCGCGCGCCAGCAGAAGGTCTTTGAGCAACGCGTCGAGGGAGAAGCGTGGCTCGGAATCGCGATCCAATAGTTGCTGCGTTTTCGAGCTCGCGATTCGCCCGAACGCGCTGGTAAGCGTTTCCACGGCCAGCCGGCGATCGACTCCCGCGCGTTCGCAGAGTGCAAGCAACTGAGCAAGCGTATCCGCGACGACGCCGATGATGGTGTTGTACGACAGCTTAAGGTATCCGCTCGCGCCGACGGTGCCCGTGTACGTCACCGTCTTGCCCACGTCGTTCAACAATGAACGCGCTCGATTGAATGTTGGTTCGCGGCCACCGGCCAGGATCGCGAGCGAACCGTCTCGAGCCGCGCCGACACTACCAAGTACCGGTGCGGCAAGAAAGTCAACCGCGCGTTTAAGCGCCGCCGCCTCGAGCGTTTCGTACATCGCCGGTGAGAGCGTGGACATTTCGATAACGAGTTCCGCCGCGCGCGCTGCGGGGATAATCTGGTCCAATGTGACTTCGCGGGCTGCCTCGTCGCCCCATAGGCTGATGATAGTGGCGTCGACGCTCTCCACGAGGGCTTCGAGCGAACTCTCGTGCGTCGCACCGCGCTCGACCAGGACGCCGGCAGGTTCGGGGGATTCGTTCCAAACGGAAACGTGATAGCCGCGCGCAAGAAGGTTCAGCGCAATTGCGCTCCCCATTTTTCCTAGACCAACAACACCGACGTGCATCATCGTGGCAAAAGCTCCTCTTTCATCATTCGCTCGACCTCGCTCTTTGCATTCGCGTCGAGCGAAAAATCGAAGACTTCCGAGGGAGATACTTCTCCGGGGTCAGTTTTGTATTAAGGTATTGACACAAAGCCGATTTTGTATTAGGATGCTGATACAATGACAGTCGAACACCTCACCCATGACCAGCTCGCTCGAATCGTCACTGCGGGAGCGCTCGTCTTTCTCGGGATTATGCAAATCGTCAGGCCCGGGTGCTTCTGGGGCATGTCGATGTATTTCAAGGGAGCCCGCGCGGCTTTTAACCCCGGGCAACGCGAGCGCCTCGCGCGCGTTCTCGCGGCACGCCAAGATGCCGAGGGCAACACCGATGTATATTCGCGTTACGTCGGCGGCCTAACCATTTTGCTTGCGCCGCTTGCCCTTCTACCGGCTGTTCCCTACGTGCTTCCGTACGCATTGAGCTGCGTCGCCATGGCAGTGGCAGTGCTTTTTGCGTATCTTCGATTTCGCCGCGCTACGGAACGCCGCGTTGCACCGCTCGTGCGCCGTAGCCCCTGGGCGTCGCTATCGCCGATTGCGATCGCGGCGACGGCCGTCTGTTTGGTGGGCGCGGCGGTCTTTGCCGCCTATCCGCAGTTCCGGCTCGGCGTCATTATTGTCATCGTGTCGGCGCTCGTGCTGCTCGTCATCGCGTGGCGCGTCGCGGTCGCGCCGGCGATCCTCTTCGGTGACGATTCCCAACTAGAATATCTCGTCGACGAACACGTGCGATTCTGCCGCGCGACAAACCTCGTCGCGCTGGCGTGCGCGCCGCCGACCGTGTTGGTCGCTTTGGCGGTGGCAGCGCTTCCGTCTACCGCGCACTTTTCCGGTGTCGTGACGATTGCCGTATCTGTTGCGTTCGTCACGGTGATGGTCGTGAGCCTCAATCCAATGCGTAAGCACATCAGGCTCGCGTGAGCGGTTCATTTCTCGTCGTCGACGAAACGGCGGAGTCGCCGCCGTATCGCCAAATCATCGAGCAGATCCGCGCCGCGATCGAGCGCGACGAACTGAAGCCCGAAATGCCGCTGCCGCCCGTGCGCCGGCTCGCGGGCGATCTTGGCGTTGCTCCGAACACCGTGGCGCGCGCGTATTCCGAGCTACAGTCGGAAGGCTGGCTGATCGGCGACGGCCGGCGCGGAACGCGCGTTGCCTCGCGGGTTCCCCGTCACGATCGACTCGCGCGTGCCCGCAGTTTGCGCGAATCGATCCAGCGGTTCTTCTCGTCGCTGCAGAATCGCGGCTTCACTGAAGCGGAGATTGCGTCAGAAGTCGCGCGGATGACTGACTCTTAATTCCAGCCTCGACTCACGGCGTTGTTGGCACGACCGGCCACGACGCCGGCTTTCGCCGGAGTTGCCTCAGCGTGAACGACGATATAGGTTTGGGGCTGCCAAGATGCCGCAAGGGCCATGCTGCACGTCGCAAATAAGGCCCAGGCTGCGAGCGCTATCAGGTCCTTCGTCATGTCATGAACTCTCCTCAGTCAAGAGAACGGCCGGGGGTGCGACCGCAGGCTGTATCGGTCGTTCCCAGGCTCAAGGCCACCCGAGGGAAGCGCCGCTCACAATGACTCTAGCGGCCGAGGCGCACGAAAACGTCCAACACGGCCCGCACGCCAGAGTGTCGAATAACTTTCACGCGTCCGATTTACTGCTCGGCAGCGCGGGATGTTCCAGTCCAGGTGATTTAGAACGTCGCTAGCGAAGGGCGTTCTACGTGAAAGCCTTGCGCCGCGTGGCCTTGTCTCTGCTCGGGCTGTTTTTTATTGGGGCGGGCGGCAACCACTTTGTGCATCCCGCTTATTACATGCGGATCGTGCCGCCTTATCTTCCGGTACATTCGCTACTCGTTCAAATCAGCGGCATCTTAGAGTGTCTCGGCGGAATCGGCGTGCTGATTCCGACGACTCGGAAGCTCGCCGGTACCGGCCTTATCGCGCTTCTAGTAGCGGTCTTTCCGGCAAACCTTCAAATGGCGCAACATCCCGAGCAATACGGCGACATCGGGAGTGCGCCGTTGTTTTACATCCGGCTTCCGCTCCAGCTAATCCTTATTTCTTGGGTCTGGTGGACGTGCTTGGCCACCGAGCGCCGTTAATGATTCCGTTCGCGCTGGCATTACTCGCGCTTTTCCTTTCGATTTGGATTGTAATTCCAGGCCCAGTCCTTCCGCTGTTCGTTCTGACGGTCGGTGGCACCGAGCTTTGGCCCGTCTTGACGGTTCTCAACGCTATCGTACTGTTCATCACGCTGCGCTCACATGGCTCGCTGAGACCGGCTGCCATTATCATCGCGCTCGCAGCTGTGCTATGTACACTGCTCCCACCTCTTGCTTATGCCTTACGTGGCCCCCACGTGCCGTGGTCGGCTTTCCTCATGCCGCTATCCGGAGATTCGCACGCCATCGCCGTACGGTCAGACGCCCCCATCGTGCTCGTGATTTATGGTGGCGCATGGGAGCGTGGCTCACCCAAAAACGACGCGCAATTCAACGCGATCATTGGGTCTTGGGGCTATCGCGTCATTGCGCTGAACTATCCGCACTCACCTGACTCGCGCTGGCCCGCGCAGCGTGAGGCCGTTCTTCGCCAGATCGATTCTCTTTCTGCCGGTCGCGTCGCCGTGCTCGGGCATTCGTCCGGCGCACAGTTGGCAATCATCGCCGCAGCCCTGCGGCCGCACCGCATCAGCGCCGCAATAACATACGAAAGCCCTGTGGATCTTCGACTGGCCTATGAGTATCCGTCCCAACCCGACTTGATCAACGTACGCCACGTCCTGCTGGACCTTTGCGGCGGGACTCCGGAACAGCAACCCACATGCTATCGAAGCGGATCTCCGCGGTACGTCGTCCATGCCGGTATGCCGCCGGTCCTTATGATAGCCGCAGGACGCGATCACGTCGTCCAACTTGGTTTCGAACGTCTCCTGCGCGACGAACTACGGGGCGACGGCGTGAGCGTTACCTATATTGAGCTGCCGTGGGCCGATCACGCCTTCGAGCATGTCGCCCTTGGTTTTCACGACCGCATCGCACTCTGGTACGTTCGCCGATTCCTCGATCTTCGCTTGAACAAGCGCTGACG
>DAIMCN010000038.1:0-25857 GCA_036726365.1 Candidatus Cybelea sp. | reverse complement strand
GGCGCGAAGTGGAATAACATGGCGTCGCAACCAGACCTGCTGAACTCGAACTCATTTCCCGGCGGCTTTCAAATTTCGACGCAAACGACCCCGCCGAACGGTAAAGACGTCAGCTGGAACCAGTCCGCGACGATCTCGTTGAACAACGGGGCAACAACGGTTAGCATGAATAATCGGGGTGAGCCGACGATCACGAGTTCCGGCCAGCCGATCTCTATCTCTCGCGGTCAGACGCTCACGCTCGGCAACGGAGAATCGGTCACGTACGACCAAAGCGGTGCTCTTCGCGTCTGTGCGGAGAACGGCTCGGGCGGCCGAATCGATACGACGCTCACTCCGCAAGGAAACGGCGTCAACGTCGATGTGACTGCCCATAATGTGGACCTCGGCGGCGCGCTGGTCAACGGGTACGAACGCCGGGCGGACCGCGATCCGATTGCGCAACCCGTTTCCGGACCAATCATCTCCAATCCAATTTCCGGACCGATCATCTCCAATCCAATTTCCGGACCGATCATCTCCAATCCGATTATCGGTCCCCTGCCCACGCCGCCGATCGAGCCTCAGCCTCCCACCTACGCGGGCATGTGAACAGAGAGGAAGCGCGCGATAACAATCGCGCGCTTCTTTTTCTTAGGAGGCCAGGCGTTGGAGAGCTTGGTTGACGCGAGCTACGACATTTGCATGCGTTCAGGAGGGGAGGCGCTCGCTCCCGAGGAATCGAGGGCCTTTCCCTGCTAGGCATTCTCTAGCTTTCCTTTACGAGAGGTTTGATTGCGTATGTATAAGCGCTCGCGGCTTGTCGGCATTTTAGGATGCGCGGCAACGCTCGCAATGGTAGGCTGCGCGGCAAATTCGAACGTTACGCCCTTAACCGGTGCAACGACGCAACAGCAAGCGCACACGGTCCCGTCCGGTCCCGAGTGGCACTACTCCAACGGCGTCCTCTACCACACTCCCCACGTCATGGTCACTCGTCAGATGGCGACCGGCCAGATAAAAAGCGCCATCCTTTTGTCGTACGGTGGCGGCCCGGTGCTCGTTACTCCGAAGGTCTATCTGATCTTCTGGGGCTATAAAACCTACGGCGATCCCGACCACGTGAAGCGGCTGCTCAAGCTCTACTCCAAGAACATGGGCGGCAGTGGCCATAACAATATCTACACCCAGTATTATCAAAAGGTAGGCGGCACCACGACCTACATCACCAATCCGACGACCCAGCTCGGCGGCGTTTGGGAAGACGATCACAACTCGGTTCCCGGTAGCCCCAGCGACGCACAGGTGGCGGCTGAAGCCCTCAACGGTGTGGCCCACTTTGGTTACGATGCGAACGGCTCGTACGTCGTCGCCACCCCGCACGGCCACAATTCGGCCGGATTCGGCTCGCAGTGGTGCGCCTACCATGGCGCAGCTTTCACCAGCAACAAGCTCGTTTCGTACACGAATCTACCGTACATGCCGGACGCCGTTCCGCAGACTAACTGCGGCGCAAACATCATCGCCCCGCCGTCAGATGAAAGCGGAACCGACGAAGGCGTAACGATCGTTCAAGGTCACGAGTACGGTGAATCCGTCACCGACCCGAATCCGCCCAGCGGTTGGTATAACGGAGGCTACGGGGAAATCGGTGACATCTGCGCGTGGCAGAACATCCTGAACGATCCGTTCGGCCCGAAATCGTACACCTCGCAGCCGATGTTCAGCAACGCTACCCAGTCTTGCGTGCATACGTACTAGACCAATAGTAACGCGCTAAGCCTCACGGCCCAACGCAGAATAAAACCGATGGGCCGCTAACCTTTTAGCGGCCCATCATTGTCTGAAAGGAGACCTTATGACACGCTTTCTCGTCGAACGCACCTTTCCCGACGGACTGGAGATCCCGGTAACCGACGATGGAACGAAAATCGTGCAGAAAGTCTGTGCAACAAACGCCTCCAGCGGCGTCACTTGGGTTCATTCCTATGTTTCGGCCGACAAAAAGAAGACGTACTGCATCTACGATGGGCCGGATGAGGCGGCGATTCGGCAAACCGCTGAAAAGAACGGCCTTCCGGTCGATTCTATCGTCCCCGTCACGGTATTGGACCCGTACTTTTACCACTGAGGTAAGAATCGGCGATTCTTCCTTGTCAGCTTGAACGGAATCGAAGGGCCGCGCAGAACGAAGTAGCCGGTATGATGGGCGCGTTCGATTACCTCACGATCCTGATATCGATCGTGCTGGGGCTAGCAATTGCGAACGTTCTGACGCGGCTGGCCACGGTTATTACCGCTCGAGAGCGCGTGGATTTCTACTGGCCGCCGGTCGCCTGGGCAATCTGGCTCTTCTTCATCTGCGTCCAGCATTGGTGGGCGGAATGGGGCGTGCGCCACACAACGCAATGGAACTTTGGAATATTTTGGCTGCAGCTGCTCGTGCCCGTCGATCTCTTTCTTCTCTCGACGCTGGTGATGCCCGAACGCGACGAAAACGGCGTGCTCGATCTCGGGCGCTGGTATTTTCACAACCGGGCGTGGTTCTTTGCGATCATGTTTTTTTTGCCGGCGCTGAGCATCGCGGAAGAAATTGCGCGAACCGGACACATGGCCTCGTGGCTCAACTTCATCTTCTTGATCGTCTTTGACGTGGCGATCCTAGTGGCGCTCGTCGTCCGATCTCGTCGATCGCAGGAGTGGATCACCGCGCAAGCGATGCTGCTGACGCTGATCTACGTCGTTCTCCTCTATATGCGGCTACCGAGCTAGCGGGCGGCGGGGAAAAGCTCGGGTGTTTGGGAAGGGGAGAAGTATGATGGTCCTCCGCCGTATGAGCCTCGCGGCGTTCGCGTTCGCGCTGGCTGCATGTTCGGGCCATTCTGGACAGAGCAACTCTTACGGCTCGGGCGATCCAAATCTGGCTGCCCCGAATCCGGGCGGTGGTCCGATCGATCCGTTCCTCACCGACGGGATCGCCGTTCTGCACGCACTCGATGCTATCGCCGCGCGTTCTGGTGAGCCGCTTCGCGTTACGGAGATTAGCGCTGATGGCGTGAACGGATTGATGGTCGACGTGCAGGAGCCGGCACATCACATCAATGTCGATCACTATGCCGTCGCGCCCGACGGGACGCTCTCCGGTCCCACGCCGGTGAAAGTGATGTCGATGAACGGGAGTCCGATCACGGCGTCCGTCGTCGACACGCAAGCCTTCGATCCGAAAGTGATTGCGTTTGCCCATCTCACGCAGACGGCCCGAGAAGCAATCGAGAAGTCGAACTATCCCGACGCAAGGGTTAGCCAATGGGAGTTCGGCGGGATCGGACTTGACGATCGCAAGTACATCTATCTCGAGTCGGCCCGGGCTCGACCCGTGGCAGTCGTGACCCCGTCACTCAAAATCGTTCGGATGCAATTCTGAGCTCAAGCCCTTCCCATTCTTACGCAAGGAGATCCTAAATGCGCTTTCTCACCACATCGTTGGCTATCGTAACGGCATTCCTGGCCATCACAGCTTGTAACAGCAAATCCTCGTCAAACTCGTCCGATCAGTCCAACGCCTCCGCAACGGCAGCGGCAACGTCAGGCGCCGAAACGACCAACGCTGCGGCGACCACTGCGGCAGCCGGCGAGGTTCCGTCATATCCCGGCGCCGTCACGCAAGCTTCGGGCAGCAGCTCGAACATGACCTCCAGCGCCGCAGGCCAGGTGTTGACGACGGATGATCCGTTCGACAAAGTCTACGGCTGGTATCAGCAAAACATGCCGGCGGGTTCGGAGAAATCGCATGTGACGTCGCCGATTCAGAGCGCCGTCTTTATGATCGGCGACCCGGGTAAGGGCCAGACTTCGGTAACGCTGACCACGTCGGGCGGCAAAACGATGATCACGATCGCTAAGGTCAAGATGTAACGCAGTCGCTCATTAGCGGGCGTCCAAGGTTGCGCGGAGCAGCGCGAGTTCTTCACGCAACGCAGCAATTTCTAGATGTTCGTAGGTATGTGCGGCCGATTCCACCAGGCCGCAGAGAGCCTCGAGCTCGTCCGAATCGATGTCCCCGCTCCACGGACTTACTACGTCGCGACCTGCGATTGAGGAGCCGACCTTACTTCAGCGCTTGAGCCAGAGGCCAGCCGATTGGCGATCCGATTCCGGTAACGAGGTCGTACCCGCGAAGCGCGCGGTAACCGCCGTTGTTGCCTTTGACAATATCGTGAAAGACGGTGCGATATTCCGGGCCCTCCTCGAGCGCGTAGAGCTGCGGGTTGATGAAGCCAATTCGGCTGCCGAGATACTGATCGATTTGTCCTTCGAGACCGACCCAAAGCGGGCTTCCTAACGACGTTCCTCCGGCGCCGATCCAAAGATGCTGCCAACGCGCTGCAAATCCCGTATAGGGATTGGCATCAAACGCCACATCCGGGATGTTGCGCCCGCCGCCAAGTGCATTCGGAACGTCGCGTTGGTATTTCGGCAGCGGAAAAACGACGGAGATGCCGCCAGCGCTGCCGCGCCAGGCCGTTTCGCTCACCCAGTAGCCACTGGCGTCAACATTGAGAGTGGTTCCCCCGACCGCCAGTGCGTGCGGATCCGAATCCGCCGTCGTTTCGTCGATGGTTCCGTCGTGCCGGCACGTGCGCCATCCGTTGTCGCCGGTCGCGATTGGAAAGGTTATGCCCTTCGCGGCGCCTTGTTCGAAGATGAGGTTCGATGCGACCGAAAACGCGTGCCCCAGGCGCCTCTTCTTAAACGACTCGCATCCGCCCCAGCTCGAGTTGATCGCGTCAACGAGGTTGTCGTCGACGATCGTGTTATAAGCGTCGACGGCGTAGGCCTCGGTGAAGTCAGGGAAACTGTATAGATATACCTGTGCGCCCGGCGCGGTACCGGTCATCGCTTCGACGTCGAGCGTCGTTTCGACGTCGCCGTACCCGATACGCCCGCCGTCGACGCGTATCCGTCGCAGCCGGTGCGCGGCCTTGATGTGAAAGTAATTTAGGAACGCCTGAAGATCGTCATCTCTAATGTCCCCAGCGATGACGTTGCCGATCGATCGTCCGGTACCATCGTATCCGTGCTGGTTCGGCTCGTCGTAAGCGCGAGAGAATCCCAGCGGGCCTAGCGCACCGTTTGGTCCCCGCAGCGGACTACCTGAGGTCTCGGGCCGTATCGGGGAAACGAAACCGTAAACGACGTCCGTGCGCGGGGCAAACGCGACCAAGTTATCGAGGCCGCTAACCGCCGCCACGGAACCGCGAAGCGCCGCAGGCATCACGGCGTCGCGGACATTCTTGTAGCGTGGCCCGTGGCCGGCCTGAATCCCCGAGTCGATCCGGGTCTGAAAAAGCCGTTCGACTGCGGCACTCGATCCGGTCGCGTCCACAATCGTCCGATTTCCAAACGTGCGGACGATCCGAAGGCCCGCGGCCTTGAGGGCCTCGATCACCTGCCGCTGGGCCTGCAGCGAGGGCCCGAAATAATCGTCGAACTGCGCGTTCGTCAGAAAGTGACGAAAAGACGTTGAACCAGGCTCCGACTGCGCCTCCACTAAAGCGTCCAGCTCGGATTGATGTCGGTATCGCAGCGTGACGCTCAGGCGCATCGGAAGCGAGGCCGAGGCGTGGCCGAAGTCCCGAAAATCCGGTGTCACCTTAACGCCGGCGGCATAGAGCTCGGAGTCGGTCGGCGGTGCTGCCGGCGGCCCCACGAATGCGGGCGCAAACGGTGAGAGCCCGCTGCCGCCACAGGCGGTCAGCAGCGCGAGGCTAACGCCCGCCGCAGCAAGCCCGTAAGAATTTCTCATAATCTGCTCCTATCGTGTCTAAGCCTCGGCGGCCCGGGCGAGGTCGTCGAGAACGGGCACGAAATGCTTCGCCATCTCGTTGCCCATCATCGGCCCGAATAAGAACGCCAGCGTGCCGGCGATCGCGACGTTCTGGGCGATCGTGCTCCCACTTCCGTCCGGCGTGATCTCGCAGCTGAAGGTAAACGTCGTCAGCGGCGCCCCGGCCATCGACATGCTGAAACGGCGCCCCTCGACGACGTTCGAAAACGTCACGTCGTGGGTGCTGCCGCGATTCGTCGTCATTCTGCCCGTTGTGCCGTCGGAGATCGGCCGATCGACTTGAGCCGATTGAATTCCGGAGTTCCAGCGGGTCCAGTTATTGGGATCGCTCCATATGCTCCAGACCTTCTCCGGAGAAGCCGTGGTTTTACGACTCACACCGTACGCCTTCATGGAAGCCCTCCTAAGCGAATGGTATTTTCAACTGATAGCAACGAAAGTCATCGCACTACGATCATCTTTCGCGTTAATTCGTTTGCGCAACACCTTGACCGCACAGTTGCAGCGCCTTTAGACTTGTTGTACTCGTTTAACAACTTCGGAGGGCGGCTGGATGAATCGCACACGGTTCGCAACCTTCTGCGCGAGCGTAACGCTCGCGGCATGCGCGCAAAGCTCGACGCCACAGTCATCGATACCATCATCATCGGTGGTTCAAGTGCCCGGCAGCGCCGTTCGAAGGGCCGGGCCGCTTCAACCGCTTACGCAGCGCTTGACGTCGAAGATTCAGCACGTCGTCATCATCATCCAGGAAAACCGAACAGTGAACGATCTCTTTAACGGGCTGGCCGGAGCGGATACCGTCCGTACGGGTCAGAATTCCCACGGGCAGTCCGTGCCGCTACGCCCCCGACTGCTGACGGCGCCGTACGATATCAGCCACGCGCACAGCGGGTTCGTGACGGAGTATGCGAACGGCCAGCTCAACGGGTTCGATCTCGTAAGCTCGACTTGCAAAAAATCGGGAAAATGCCCGCCGGCGGATATCCGGGCATACGGCTACGTCCCCGAGCCGGGCGTCGAGCCGTACTACGTTATGGCGCGGCGTTACGCGTTTGCGAAGCGCATGTTTCAAACGAATGAAGGTCCGAGCTTCCCCGCACATCAGTATCTCTTGAGCGGCACGTCGACCATTTCGGATGGCTCGCCGTTACGTGCCTCGGAGAATCCGCTAACGCCCCGGAAAAAGCTCACGGGCGGGTGTGATTCACCTACGGGATCCCTGGTGAAACTGATCGACCAGGCCGGGCAAGAGAATCAGAGCACGTATCCATGCTTCAATCGCAACTCGCTCATTGCGCTGATCGAAGCGCAGTCGTTGAGCTGGCATTACTATCAAAGCCATATCGGAGCGGGCCTGTGGGAAGCCCCCGATGCGATCCTATCCGTGCGCAACAGTTCCCAGTATTCGACCGACGTCGTCGCGCCGCCGTCACAGATTCTCACCGACGTCGACGCCGGAAACCTAGCAAACGTGGTCTGGGTAACGCCGACACCGGCTGAGTCGGATCACGCCGGCATCAACGACGGCTCAGGGCCGTCGTGGGTGGCTTCAGTGGTCAACAAAATCGGCCAAAGCAGTTACTGGGCCAGCACGGCAATCTTCGTAACGTGGGACGACTGGGGAGGCTGGTACGACCCGGTCGCGCCGCCCCAGTATAACTCGTACGAACTGAGCCTTCGGGTACCGTTGATCGTTATCTCGCCATACGCCAAGCAACACTACATCTCGCCAAATCAACACGAGTTCGGCAGCATCTTGAAGTTCACCGAAGAAATGTTTGGGCTTGGATCGCTGGGCACGACCGACGTGCGAGCCGACGACCTCTCCGATTGCTTTAACTTTTCTAAAACGCCGAGCAAATTTACGCGGATTCCCGCGCCACTTCACGAGAGCTATTTCTTGAGACAGCCTATCTCAAACCAGAGCCCCGACGACGACTTCTAGAGCCATCTGGGTAGGTCGCTAGCCGAAGGCGGACGAACCATCCGGGCCTGATACATCGTCGCTTCTTTCACGGAAATGAAGACGGAGAATGCCCTGTGAAGTTGTCCAATTGGGCTCGGCACCCACTCGGCTTCGCGGCAGTCGTCGCGATCCTCGCCGGGTGCAGCAGTACCGGCACCGGTTCACGCCTCGCTCCTTGGGCTTCTAACGACCAGTCCGCAGCCGCGCGGCCGACTCGACAGCCAGTTTGGTGGCAGTACTATTACAACGCGTCCGGCTACGCGTTGTTGCGCACGCAGGCGGGCTACGCGAACGGCACGGCCAGCTTTACTTTTCAGCCCGGCGTCTTCACGGCATTGTTGACGACCAAAGATGAGTCGCTCATCGGCAACCTGACCGGAAAAACGTTGAGCGATACAGTGGGCGTGAGCGGCGCGACGGACGCCTTCGTCAGCCAGAACGGCGGCAGCTGCAGCCCCGCCCCGAACGTTTGCTTCTTCTTCCGTAGGTCCGGGTTCGACTACACTCACTTCTGGTGGTCGAATCCGGAGTCGTTTACGTTAGCAAACGGAAGTGGGACGTTGACGGCATCGCTTACGGATCCGAGTCTATGGTCCGACTGGAACGGAAAGTTCGGCACACAACATCCACACGATTTCTTCGCCGCCGTAGCTAACGTGAGTCAGATCGGACTATCATACGGCGGCGGCTGCTTCTTCGAGAACGGCGTGACGGTCAGCAGCGGATACGCGAACTTCACGAGTCTATTTTCGGAAATCTAACCGCCTTCCTAAACTCCGCGAGATTGCGGATGGCAAGGAGTAAGCCCGTGAGATTTTTAGGTTTTGGTAACTGCGTGGCCATCGGCCTGGCGGCGGCAATGTTAGCAGCCTGCGGAGACTCTCACTCGACGCTCGGCGCGCCGGCAAATGCGGTGCAGCCGATGAACGCACGAGTGGGCCCCGCTGCGACTGGCGAGCAGGTGCTCTTTAGTTTTTCCGGCGGCAACGACGGCGGCGATGCCGCAACGGGACTCGTCATCGATGGCCAAGGCAACCTCTACGGTACGACCGTGATCGGGGGAACGTACGCATGCGGCACGGCGTTCAAGCTCACGCCGCGATCGAGCTTGCCGTGGCAAGAAACGGTGCTCAATAGTTTTGACTGCTTTAGTCAGGGAAAGAACCCTTACGGCGGGGTCACTTTTGATTCCCACGGCAACCTCGATGGCACGACCGTCGCGGGCGGCTCCGGCGGATCGTGCGCGGGTGATGGATGTGGGATCGTTTTTCAATTGAAGCCATCCACCGAAAACGTTCTGCATAGTTTTACCGCGGGAAACGATGGCTTCGGGCCTGGGGGGGCGGTGGCATTCGATTCCGCCGGTAAGGTGTACGGAACCACACCGGACGGCGGAGCCCATTCACAAGGCGTTGTCTACGAGGTTTCTCCAGCCGGGACGACCTGGCACGAGCGGGTCATTCACGCCTTTTCCGGAGGTCGCGACGGATCGACCGGATCTCTCGGCGCTTTGTTGGTGGTGTCGGGTAGCCTCTACGGCGTGACGGAGTTAGGCGGCGCCCATAAGTCGGGAACGGTGTTCAAGCTGACGCCGTCTCGAAAGAATCGGTGGCAACTGACAACGCTCTACGCGTTCAAAGGCATGCCCGACGCTGCGTTCCCCTACGGCGGATTGGTCGCCGACGCGTCAAGTAATCTTTACGGAACGACGTACTATGGCGGTACCAACGGACTTGGTTCGGTCTTCAAGCTGATTCGCAGCGGCGCGCGATATCGCGAACGCGTGCTCTACAGTTTCAAAGGAGGCAACGACGGAAGTTCCTCCACCAGCACGTTGGTCTTCGGCAAATCGAACGATCTATACGGCACGACCTCCGCAGGCGGAGGGAGCTGCGACTGCGGAGCTATTTTTAGAGTCAACGCGAGCTCCGGAAAAGAGACGGTGCTGCACAGCTTTGGGGCCGGCACCGACGGCGCAAGTCCTTCCTACGGGCTGACGCCCAACGGCAATGGTAACTTCTTCGGCGCGACCGTTGGGGGAGGGAACTTCGGCCAAGGCACCGTCTTCGAATTCACACCATAGCGGCGATTCACGCTGGTGTCTGAGCCAAGCCACGAGGAAGGGGCCAGCGGCTTGCTTTGAGCAAATAAGAATTTTATGAGCACTACTGCGGCCATGATTTGCACACGCTGCAACAAACCTACCAACGACATCGATAAATGCTCGACCTGCGGCTCGCGCCTGAAGACGATGCAGAGCCAGACGCGCCGCGGCTGGTTGGCTCTCGGCGGCGGAGCGTTTTTGGTGGTCTTTATGGGCGCGATCTGGATTTGGGTCGATGGGCTGCTAGCCTCCAGCAGCGTGCAGCACGATTTAGCGACGGATGAATTCATCGGACGGATCAACGTCGCATTCGGCCTCGTCGTGGTTGCCGGGGTGCTGGGAGTGATTAACGGTTGGCTCATGGCTCACTCCGGGCGGCGCAACAACTGGATCGTGATTGGACTGGTCATCGTCTTCGTTAGCGCGCTCTTTGTTGCGTGTAGCGCGACAAGCAACTATCGGCCCACCTAAGAAAGGCTAAACGACAAGGTCTCGTCTGCGGGCGACTGACTGAACGCACGCTTGGCAATAGCGCCATTGGCGCGACATCAAAACAAGGATCAAAGCGGCACGCTAAAAAGCTTTTGATTGTTCTCCTATTGTTATCGCCGGCCGAGAGAGCTCAAACTGCAGGAAGACGCTTAGGTCTCTATACCGAGGTAAACCAACGTGATGAAACCATCTTCTCTCCGACGCTCGTTGAGCTTGATCGCGCTGCTTGTGGCGTTTATGGGCCAGTCAGGCTTCGCACTGGCCGGTACGAGCGGAAACATTGCCGGCACGGTTCGCGACGCTAAAACCGGAGCACCCCTTGCCGGCGTACATCTACAGATAAGCTCCGCATCCCAGGCGATCGAAACGACGACGGATGCCCACGGCCATTTTGTCGTCTTCGCCCTTCAGCCCGACGACTATACGCTCACCGCGGAAAAGGCCGGGTACGACGCGCGAGCCCTGTCGGGGTATCCCGTCTTTGCCGACCAAACGCAACAGTACGACCTCCAACTGAATCCGGCGCCTACGACGTCCGGCTGACCGCTTTCGATAACCGGCAAAACGACTTCGCAATCGCGAAGCCGTTTTGCATTCCGATCAATAAGCGTCTACGTCGATCACCGCCTGCGGCCGCAGCACCAATCGACATCCTGCTGTAAAGCTACGCTTATGGTCTTCCTTGGGCGAAGAACGTTGCCCCTAGCCCGATCACGGCTCCGACAGCCACCAACGCCGGCTCGGGAACCTTCCATTTTGACCAGAGCGCTACAAGCGCTAGTATCAAAATCGTCACTCCCAACGCATCCCGAATCGTACTCCGGGCGACGAGGAATGAAGTGCCGAGAAGAACCCCGACGACTGCGACGGTGACCCCGCGAACGAATCCCTGCACGCGACTGTTCTGCCGATAGCGGCGCAAGATCGGCGTCCCGAGCATCACGAAGATAAGCGAAGGGGTAAAGATTCCAACCGTCGCTGCGATCGCCCCAGGCAGTCGATGATTAAGATATCCCACGAACGTCGCCGTAATTACAACCGGTCCGGGCGAAATGATTCCCACCGCCACGGCATCTAAGAATGCCTGATTGGAGAGCCAGTGATACTGGTCGACGACATAAGTCTTTAAGAATGGCACGATCACGAGACCGCTGCCAAAAACCAGCAAGCCAGTCTTGAAAAAAAACCAGAAGAGCTTCGGCAGTGCAACGTTCTGGTACGCACCGGAAACGATGGAGACGACGACAGAAAAGCTGACCCGCGTTTGTCGTGGCGCTTCGGTAGATCCGGCGCGCGGTTCCGCAGAGGGAGGTGCTGGCCGATTGAATAAAAAGATTCCAAGGGCACCGGCAATCAAGAACAACGCAATTAGTTCCTGCTGCACCGCAATCGTGATAACACAGGCAATCGCAGCGAACGCATAAGCAAGCGACTCTTGGCGCAGGGTCTTTCGACCAAGATCCCAACACGATCGTGCAATGATCGCAATGACGACCGGTCCAACCCCGTAGAAAATACCTCGCAACTGCCAGGTTGAACCCAATTGCACGTAGAGAGCCGCGACGACGATCACGATCAAGAAAGGTGCCGCCGCAAATGCCACGGCGACGCCAATAGCCCCCAGGCTGCCATGTGTGATATATCCGCAGTAAACACCGAGTTGATAGGCAAGAGGTCCCGGACAAGCGGTGGCTATCGCAAGCCCTTCGTCGTATTCCTCCGTGCTGATCCACCCGTAGCGATCGGTTAGGTCACGGCGCATGTAGTTCGCAAGAGCAACCGGACCCCCGAATCCCGTTAGGCCAAGTCGAAGGAAATACCATAGCAAAGGCGCGAGCGAAACACGCCGCGCCGATTTGCCAGAACTCTTACTCTCCGCCACGACGCAGAGTCAGCGAGTTATTGGGTTACCGCTATCATCGTCATTAAGCCGTGGCGAACGCTCTCACGTTGCGCAGGCCGGCTGCGCGCAGAGCCTGCTGCACTTGCGCTACTTCGACGTCGGAAGAAACGGAGCAAGCGACGACCGCCCGGCCTTCCGAAATCGCTTCATCGTAGTTTTCGGCCTCGTCGCTTGGAATCGGCAGCGAGCCGATGTAGTGAGGGACAACCTCCGGTTCCTCAAAGTCGGTGAGCGACGGTTCTCGGCTATCGGTAATCCCGGGGACGTCGGTTCCGCCGAAGTCGGTCAGCAGGCCCGTCCCGTGAGTGATATCGGGGGACGGCTCCTGACGTTCCAGCTCTTGCGCGACAGGCAGAAAGTTGAGAAACGAATCCTCGTGCGCTTGCGTTTTCGGATCCGCAGTCAGCACTGAAAGTTTGCTGCGAGCGATACCCGATACGTTGCCGAGCGCGGCCTCAAGCGACGCAACATCAGATGACGGGAAGATCCCAACGACTAACTGCTGAGCCATAGTACTCCTCCTACGCGAAGGTCGTTTACCCAGGATAACGAGCCGATAACCGTCACGCGCCCCGCTCGGCTGCGTACCGGAACTGCCCCGGTTTCCACGCGCACACGCTCCCGTCGTTCATCACAAAAGACTCGAATCCGTCGACCTCGGGGTTGAAGTCCTCGTTGAGCTTCTTGGTCGCCGGCCAGTTCACGGCTGGTTCTTGACGCGCAGCGGCCCGCGCCTTGGAGTTTGAAAACTGCGGGCGCTTCACGAGCACGCTGAGCGCGGCGGTCAGCCGTTGGGCGTCGTTCATTTCGCGAAGCGATCCTTTGGCGTGGTGAAGAACCTCTCCTCGATGAAAACGAGGTTTATCGCTTTCCTGCGCGGAGTCAACGTCGCTGGACGGACGATCAAGAAGGACGCCTTAGCCGAATCTTTCACTCGGGCCGGACTGACCAACGTGCGCACCCATATCGCACGCCCAATGAAGTGTTCGCGATCATGTATTCGCGGGATGGCCGCCCCGGCAATCCCAGTGCTTATATCGACGTTCGGTATCAAAGCAACGACGCGGTTCTTCGGCGCGATTCAGAAGATTCTGGCCGCGGCAGCGCGCGTACCGCTGACTACCCTTGGTGAAATCCTCTTGCGTGTAAATCGATGACCTGATCGGCGGCTCTCATGCTTCGTTTACGAGTGCCTCACGCTGCTGATCGTCTTGTCTGTCGTGGCCGGCGTCTTGGCAGTGGCGCTCTCCGCGATCGGCCGATAACTCTCTTCTGGGCGGAGTCGAAGGGCCGCAACGGCGAAGGTGCACCAATGTCCCGAATTTCTAAAGGTCGCTACGCATGGGTCGCTTGTGCGCTCGTTTTAATTCTTACCGCCTGCAGCGGCGCGACGCCATCATTTAACCCGACGGGTTCATCCCGGAGCACAGTGCACACCTTGGGCCATTCGGATGTCGTTTATATTTTCAAAGGCGGACGCGATGGTGGAGTTCCGTACGCAAACTTGCTTGCCGGCAGCAACGGCGAGTTTTATGGTACGACGAACAGGGGCGGAGGCGCGGCTTTCTGCACGGCCGGTTGCGGCACGGTGTTCGGAGTGTCGCCTACGGGCACTGAAAAGGTGCTGTATAGGTTCCAAGGCGGCAACGACGGCCTAGGCGCCGAGGCAGGCCTGTCCGCAGGCAATGGAGGCGTGCTGTTCGGCACTACCGACTATGGCGGAGGCGCGACGTTCTGTGACTTAGGCTGCGGCACCGTATTCGAGTTGACCCCCTCGGGCTCTCGTTACACCGAGCGTATCGTGTACGCATTTCAGGGCGCCGCTGACGGTGCGATTCCGTCAGGTAATCTCCTTATTGATAAGAACGGCGCGCTATACGGCACGACGGATCTCGGTGGCGGATCTACCAAATGCGTCGGAGTTCCCTCCGCTCCGGGCGGCTGCGGAACCGTGTTCAAGCTAACGCCATCCGGCTCCAAATACACCGAAACGATCCTTCACAGGTTTCAGGCCGGCAGAGACGGCGCGCTCCCAGCGGACGGCCTTATCGCTGACACTAGCGGTGCGCTTTATGGCACGACGCAGTATGGCGGCGGGGCGACGGGTTGCACATCGGCTTCCGGCACCAGCGGTTGCGGGACCGTGTTTAAGTTGACTCCGTCGCACTCAGGCTACATCGAAAGCGTTCTCTACAGCTTTAGAGGCGGAACAAGTGACGGCAGCCAGCCCCGATCGGCACTGAGTCGCGGGAACGGTTCGACAAAGCAGCTCTACGGCACGACGGTGAACGGTGGCGGTTCCGGATGCGGAGGCTTGGGATGCGGGACCGTGTTCGAGGTAGGCACATCCGGCGGCGAACGAGTGCTCTACTCCTTTGGCGCGGTTTCCGGCGACGGCGTACAACCCCGGGATCAGAATGGTCTCTATGCCGACTCGAATGGCGCCTTTTACGGCACGACGCCAATCGGCGACTCGGCCAAGACCCGCTGCGGGACGGTGTTTAGATTGACTCCGGCGGGCTCGGGCTACACTGAAAGCATTCTCTACAGTTTTCAAGGTGCAAGGCGGGGCGATGGATGTCGTCCATACGCAAGCCTGACCGAGAGCGCCGGCACGCTGTATGGCACGGCGTCCGAGGGGGGGTTGAGAAGAAACGATGGAATCGTTTTTCAATTGTCCACAACGAAGTCTAAGCAAGGTCGAGTACTGTCGAAGAACCACATCGAATAAGGGAGAAAACCAATGGCCATGAACGCCACGGCGACCTCGTTGCAACTTCAGCCGTACATCTTTTTCTACGGACGGTGCGAGGAGGCGCTCGAATTCTACAAGAACACGATCGGTGGCACGTATGAATTGCAACGCATGGACGAGGCACCACCCGAAATGGCCGAGCACGTACCTGCCGGCCAGGACAACAGAGTCATGCACGCCTCGTTTACCGGCTCGGGGATTTCGTTCTTAGCCTCTGACGGGAGAGAGACCAAGACGATCGATCCAGATGCGGGCAACATTTCGCTTGCGCTCAACGCAGCCGACCGTGCGACAGGCGAACGCATCTTCAAAGCTCTCTCGCAGGGCGGTAAGGTCAGCATGCCGCTCGAGGACGCATTCTGGGGCGGCCGATTCGGCGACGTCGTCGATCGCTTCGGGGTCGAATGGATGATAACAACCCCATAGCTCCAAGCCTTTGGGTGCAACTAGTTGCGACTAAAAACGGCACCGTGGGGAACCGCGGTGCCGTTCCATCCGTCCGGCCAAGTTCGGGCGAAGCTGATGCTGCGCGGATCCAGCGTCAGTGCTCCCGTCTGCGGATCGATCGTCGCAAAGTACGCGCGCGTTGCCATTTCGCCCATCCCGGTAATGACGATCCGGTTTCCGCTCGGCTCAAGCGCGACCCAGTGAGGAATGTCGTTGCCGCCAAAGGCGAGATGCCCTACCTCGAACGGTTGTGACGGATTGGAAACGTCCAGACTGACGACGCTGTGCGAACTCATGATCGCTTCGACCCAGTAGTGGCCGGCCACGACGGGAATTGCGCACAACCGGTCCCCGAAATCGTAGACGAGTTGCGCCGTCGGATTCATTCCGGCAAGCCCATTAATACGGTAGAGCCCGCACGTGAACGTTCCAACGAGCACCGTGACGCCGTCGGCGAGCAAGCGCGGCTCGGCCGAGTTGGTGCCGACGCTCTTCTGCCAGCGGCGTGGACCCGCCGGCAAGACCACTGACTTGATGAGCTTGAGATCCGAGAGGCGCCAGATTTGAACGACGTGGCTCGACGCGACGTTAAGGTTCATATCGGAACTGCTCGTAACCACGCGATTTAGTTTCGGCACGACCTGCAGGCTGTACGGCCGGATAAACGAGTCGGCCTTCGGATCGGAGGCATCGCTGGTTCTTATCACCCGGCCTTTGCCGTCGAGCTCGACTACCGCACCCGCGACTTTATCGCCCGAACCCTTGGTTTGATAGGTCGCGATGACGTTACCGTTATCGAGCGTTGCAAAACTATGCGGGTACGTATACGGGCCGGCAGCTCCGAACTGCGCGACGAGATGGGGTTGACTTGGATCACGCAGATCGAAGACAAAGGATTGGCCCGCCATGAAATCGTTCGCGAAGAGCATGCCGTTGGCGGGCATTTCATAGTTGGTGTGATGCGCCATTAGTGCCTGCGTTCCAACCGGCAGCATCGCGACCAGCCGGCCAAAGGATTTCGAATCGGATGCGATATCGAATACGGCGATGAAATCGCGGCCGAAACGCTTAGCAGCCGGCGTAGTCTCCATGCACCAGGCGAAAAGATAGCGGCTCCCGCCGGCCGGCTGCGCGCTGCCGCGCTGCAGTGAAGCTCCAGTCAGCGCGAACACAAAAACGAGCATAACGACCGCTCTAAATCTAGTCATTAGGCCAAGTATATCCCGAAATCGCAAGCCCGGCCGTCCCGGCGTGAAACATTTTAGGGCCATTGACGTACCCGCGACATGAGCATCTGTAGAGGCGCCGCCGGAGCGCTTTTGGTCCCGTGCTTCCTCTTTGCAGCCCACAACGCGCCGGCACTCGCCGACTCGCAGTCAAACCTAGTCATACGCGAGTCCGCTGCGGCGATGGGAATGCCGGCACTGCGCGGTGTCCGTACGGTTCGCCTCGACGCGACGATCTCGGCCGTCGGGCTCTCGGGAACGGGCAGCCAGTGGATCGACTTTACGGACGTGCGCTTCGCGGAGCATGCGTCGCTGCCGCCGTTGGTCCAGGACGATGGCTATGACGGAAGCGTGACGTGGAATCGCGATCGCTCCGGTTTGGTTTGGAACGACGGGAGCGACGCGGGCCGGTCGGGGGAGATCGACACGACGTACGTCGCGCGCATGGCGCTGTGGCAGCCTCATGCAGGCGGCGCGAAAGTAACGTCGGCGGGGACACGAACCGACATGGGCCGCAGGTACGACGTGCTGACGGTTTTGCCGTTAAACTCAAAACTCCCGATGGGACTCTGGTTCGATCGCGCTACCCACGTATTGAGCCGCGAAGTCCTCGCTACCGGGCCGCTCGTTACGACGACGACGTTTTCCGACTACCGCCCCGTCAACGGGACGATGGTTGCATTTACGGTGCACAACGCAAGCACCGACGGCAACACTGGAGACAGCAAGATTACGCGAGTCGTGCTGAACCCCGTGGACGCCGCTGAGTATTTGGCGCGACCGACATCAAGCGTACATGACTTTTCCATCGCGAACGGCGCTGCATCGACTACGGTTCCGTTCACATTACACGAGAATCATGTTTACCTCAACGTGATGCTCAACGGCAAGGGACCGTATCTCTTCATCTTCGATACCGGCGGCCAGAACGTCATCGACCCTCAAGTCGCTCAAGAAATCGGCGCAACCGGGAAGGGCTCGGCGCAAGGCGGCGGAGTAGGTTCCGCGACGCAGTCGCTCAGTTTTGCCGACGTCGGTACGTTAACGGTCGGCGACGCAATCCTCAAGGACCAACTGTTTGCGGTAGCTCCGGTCCGGATGGGCTTCGGGGTCTCGACCGGCAAAAGTGTCGACGGTCTGATCGGCTGGGAGGTGCTGGCGCGCTTCGTAACGAGCTTCGACTACGCCGAAGGCCAGGTTGTCCTGACGCTGCCCGGTAGCGCGACGGTGCCCGCGAGCGCTCACGTAATTCCATTCGTCTTCGCAGGAACGCAGCCGCAAATCAACTGCGGGATCGACGGCATCCCGTCGCAATGTACGATCGATACGGGAGCGCGCGATACGCTGACGCTTTTCGGTCCGTATCTCGCGGCACACCCGGAGGTTCGGCCGCGGACGCTCACGGCGGTTGGCATCAACGGATTCGGCTTCGGTGGCCCGGCGCTCGGAACGCTTGGGCGTCTGCGCGAGATCGAGATCGACGGCATGCAGTTGAATAATCTCGTCGCGGACTATACCACGCAAACGCAGGGCGCGCTTGCGGCGCCGTTCATCGCTGCAAATATCGGCGGCAACCTGTTGCGTCGCTTCGACATCACCTTCGACTACGGCCGGCAAACCATGGCGCTCGTCCCGAACGCGGCCTTCAATGATCCCGACAACTACGAGCGGATCGGCCTCTTCCTTATCCTGAAAGACGGAAAGGTCACCGTCGCCGATGCTCGGCCGGGCGCGCCGGCTGCCTTAGCCGGAATCGCTCGAGGTGACATTATTTCGACGATCGACGGCGCGCCAACCAGCGCGATGTCGCTGGAAGAGGTACGTGCGACGTTCTCAAAGCCAGTTGGGACGGTGCTTCACCTCGGCGTCATGACCAAGAACGGCGCGGAAAAAACGATCGACGTAACGCTGCGCGACTTCGTCTAGCGGCGCAGGCCGTAAGCCTCTAGTTCAGTCTGGGTGCCGAAATAGACCGTCCCTCCGGCAACGGTCGGTACGGAAAACTTCGTGCCGGGAGCGGCTTGATCGCGCGCGCCGGCGCGCCCGCTATCGTACAGTTCGATGGATACGTCGTGCGCGTCGTACGCGCGAAGCTTCGCGGACGGGCCACCCCGCACGCGTCCGCTCACGGCGATCGTCCACACGATGCCGTCGGCGTTTCCGTTAGACGAAATCGCCGGGGTCGATCCGGGATAGTTGAAAACGTCGGGACTCTGCGAAACCGGCTCCCGCGACAACAGACCATTGCGCACCGCGTAACGGCGTAGTGGTGCGCCCGGTGGCGCGTAGTAGACGGCGCCCGAGAAATAGGCTGCATCGCTGTACATCTGGCCGCCACCGAGGTTGCCGTCGAGTTGCTCGACGACATCATTATGACGTCGATTAAAGCCGCCGAGATGGTCGCGATCGACGACGAAGATCCAACCCTGCTTATCGGCACTCACCGCCTCGTGCGCGTGAGGCCCGTCTGTTTCCGGCAGCAGCATGACGCCGGTCGACGCAAAATCGAGATCACGCTTTGACTGACTGTGTTGGTTGAACGGCGCGAAGTAATCGGCAACGGAGAGGCTCGGCGTTACGCGCAGCAGCGACATGCCGAAGTTTGGGCCACCGCGATCGGCGTCGAACGAGCCGTTCCCGGTAGTAGCGTACAGGTTGCCGTCGTCATCGATCGCGGGCGCAGCGCCGGCCATCCAGATCCCACCGAGATTGCCCGTGGGTGCGATACAAAGCGCGAATTTCTGCGTGAGCGTGGACGCGTCGTATCCGAGGAGCCAGCCGCGCGCGTCGTCATTTGACGCAAAGGCAACGTACACCGTGCCGCGCAACAGGGCGAGGCCGGATCGACCGAACCCGCGCTCCGGTTCAAATTGCACCGAGGGATAGCCCGGCGCGGACGCTTGAATCGCGACGGGGCTGCCGGGTCGCTCGCCCCCGGTTCTGATGTCGAGCGCATGGAGGCGCCAAAAATAGCTCCCGCGCTCTAGCGTCTTCGCATACACGAACAGTGTCTCAGTCGAGGCATCAACCACCGGCGTGCCCGTGATCCCGTGCTCGGGAACGAGAATCGTCGGGTCGCACTCCGGCTGTCGCGTATTTGTGCACGGTACCGTCGTGATGCCCCGTCGTGGATCGATGAAGCTCGCGTGCCATAAGGGTCGCGCACGTTTGCCGCTCGCATCGAACGCGTACACGCTGTCGTGCTCCGTCGCGACAATCACCACGTCGGTCTTTCCGATGCGCGAGACGTTCACGCGCGGCACGTAGAGCGGCTGCGCGTAGATCATCCCGTCGACCGACCGAGCGAAGCGCTTCCCAAACGAGCCCACGCGCACGTTGGCCGGCGTGAGAATCGTCTCATCCCGATTCTGGCCCGTCCGCGCGAGATCGTTGTGCCACGTTAGCACGCCTCCGAACCGGCTCGCCGGGGTATGCTGGGGAAATGGAGCCGGACGAGAAAGCGGCACTGCGCCGGAACATGCGCCAAGCGCGGCTATCGTGAAGATCGTAACAAGACGCGGCATCGCGGGCAACAGAATGACGTTTATTTCGGCGCGAAAGAACTCCTCGGTAAAGCCGGGAACAGAATACGTTGGTACGTGAGCGTGCTTACGCGAAAGGAGCAGACTCGTGGCTTCACGTTTTCGGGGACAAGTAGCGACGATGACTTCCGCGGTCGCGGTTGCCATGATTCTCACCGCTTGCGCCAGTCACGCCGGCGGTGCCGCGGTGCCCTCAGTGATTGACGACGGTACGGCTTTGCGGCACCATCGAACGTTTCTTTACACAGGTCGACCGCAGCAGTTCACGGTGCCGCCCAACGTGACGCGGATTATGGTTGAAGTTGTCGCCGCAGTCGGAGCGGGGCAATATGGCGGTCTCGGCGGGCGCGTGTGGGCGATTGTCCCGGTCACGCCGGGAGAAAACTTGGGCGTGTACGTTGGCGGCGAGGGTTCGGGATCGACCGGCGGTTTCAACGGCGGCGCGAACGGTGGGGGCCCAGGTTCCGGGTACAACGGAAGCGGCGGGGCCGGCGCCTCCGATATCCGCGTTGGCGGCGATCGGTTGACGAATCGCATTCTTGTCGCCGGCGGCGGAGGCGGCCAAGGCGGAAATGGTGGCAACGGCGGGAAGGGCGGCCGCCGCGTGGGCGGTTTCGGCGGTGGCGGCGGGTCGTATTCCAGCGGTAACGGCGGCGGCGGCGGAACGCAACATCGGGGTGGTTCGGGCGGCAGCGGCGGCGTTGGTGCCGGCTTCAGCGGAAGCCCCGGCGATGCTGGCTCACTCGGTCACGGCGGCGGCGGAGGTGCCGGCGGGATCGGCTCCGGATCCGGTGCCGGCTTCGGCGGCGCAGGCGGGGGAGGCGGCTACTACGGTGGCGGTGGCGGCGGCGGGGGCGGCGGCGATACGTTCAGTGGCGCGAGTGGTGGCGGCGGTGGTGGCGGATCATCGTATGTCGAGCCGGGCGCCTTTGCGCAACGCGAGTGGCGCGGCTGGAAAAATGCGACCGGCAACGGCATAATAGTTTTTAGCTGGTAGCGTTTACTGACGGTTGAACCATAGATATTGAAGAGCGACTGAGGCGGTAGAAAAGTTCTGACCGTATCGCCCACTCAGCCAATGCGACCACGAAAATTTCGCGGAGAGGCTCGCTCCGATCGGCTGCGAAAAAGCGGCGCCGTAACGCGAATTTGCTAGTGAATTGATCGGCGTGGCGCCGTTCACGCTCGTCGCGCCACCTGAATAGTAGTTCGCATCGACCGCCAGCCACTGGTTCTGGCGAAAATTATATCCTACGTGAAACTGGAAAATGCCAAGCGGCGCTTGCCGTAGTCTCTTACCGTCAAAGTAATCTGAGTTCTCGCCAAAAACCCACAGGCCGGCAGAGAAGTCAGTGAACCATTTTCCCATCGGCTGCTCCAGACCGATTTCCGGCTTGAGCGTCCAGCGATTCGAACCAGTATTAATGAGCTGCGTCCGGTTATACGTTCCCGTCGGCGCGATAACGGTCAGACTCGTGCCGAGCGTCGTGCTCGGCTTGCGGCGCGCGAACTCAGCCGGTGTAAGCGCTCGACCAAGAAGATTCACTCCGAAACGCGCTCGAAAATCTGCAAAGCCATGGAGCGCGAACACTTGGGGTTGACCGAAGACAGACGCGGTAGCGTGCGCGCCGACGTACGGAACAAGAACGGCCCAACTCGCGGTGCGTTCCCCCAGACGGAAGGCGTGCGAAAAACTGAGGCTTCTCGTCGTGATCGCGGGGCGCACGTCGCTGAGCGGAAGCGACGGGTCGACGGGGACCGTCCCCGTCGACCTGGACCAAACTCCAACCGCAAAATTCGTGTCGATCGGCGAGGCCGAATAAGATCGAGGCTCGAGTTCTTGACTCATCGCGGGCGTTGCGGCTCTAAGAAACGCGAATATCAAAAGAACGCTCAGTAACAGACCGACCGGACCGCTCTGAGGCGGCGTCGCGCGCAACGGACGTTGAACGACGCTCGATTTCACGATCGCCAACCTTACGAAAGGTTCTTTTCCTTTCCTCCGCCGACAAGTCTGCGTCTTGCTCCCGCGAAAGCCGGTCCCGCAGGCCGGGAAGGGCGCACCGGGGAAGCGACGACGATGACGCCGCGCTACGTTGCACTTCTATCGCTCCTCGCTTTTACGGGTTGCGCATCGGGTGCACAATTGTCGTTGCCTTACATGCAGAGCGATGCCGCTTTGCGTGTCCTCAATGCCGGCGGCGCCGGGAAGATCACGCACGTGGTCTACATCGTCCAGGAGAACCGAAGCTTCGATAATCTCTTCCAAGGCTATCCTGGTGCGGATACCGTTTCAAAGGGGATGAACTCGAACGGTCAGACGATCACGCTGCAGCCGTCGTCGCTGAAGAACGTGTACGTTATCGATCACTCGGCCTACGCGATGTTTTCGGCCTGCGACGGGAACGGAAGTCTTCCTGGAACGAACTGCAAAATGGATGGCTTCAACAATGAACCGACGTACGGTGGACCAGCGAACCCGCAGTACGTCTACGTGCCGCACAGCGAGTCGAAGCCGTACTTCGACATGGCTCGTGAATGGGTCGTCGGTGACAACATGTTCCAGTCGCAGCTCGACGAAAGCTTCGTCGCGCATCAATATGTGATTGCCGCCCAAGCGCAGTCGAGCGTTGATTTACCGGCGGAGCTCCTCTGGGGCTGTGCAGGCGACTCGAGCGATACCGTCGCGACGATCACGCAGAGTCGCAACCCCGACGGCCGCGCGCAGCGGGCCTGTTTCGATTACATGACACTCGGGGACGAACTCGACAAAGCACATCTGTCATGGCGGTTCTACGCGCCACACTATGGCAACGACGGCGGCGGCAATGGAGGAACGTGGTCGGCCTATCAGGCGGTAAAGCACATCTTCCGCGGCCCGGACTGGCACAAAGACGTCATTTCGCCCAATTGGAAGGTTCTCACCGACGTGCAGTCGGGCAAGCTTGCGAACTTCACGTGGATCACGCCCGAATGTGCGGAGTCCGATCACCTCGAGTGCGGCGGCGGATACGGGCCGTCGTGGGTCGCCGCGATTGTTAACACAATCGGAGCGAGCAAGTTCTGGGACTCAACCGCAATCTTCGTCCAGTGGGACGACTGGGGTGGTTTCTACGATCACGTTGCGCCACCGTACGAGGATTACGACGGTGTGGGCTTTCGGGTTCCGCTCTTGGTCATCTCTCCTTACGCCAAAAAGCGGCACGTCTCACACGTGCAGTACGAAACGGCGAGCGTCTTGCGCTTCGCCGAGGACCTCTACGGCTTGGCCCAGCTTGCCGCAGCCGACAAGCGCGCAACGTCCCCCGCCTCCGACTGTTTTGACTTTTCGCAGAAGCCTCGTCCGTTCGTAAAGATCGCGGCCCCCTACCCTGCGAAATTTTTCATCGGCCGCCGCTTATTGAACAGCTATTTTGCACCGGATTACGAATGAGCGGCGGGCGGGGGCGACTGCGTAACACAGTCCGCTCCTAAATAGCGTGCATCTCTGGGCGCTCGTTACAACCGCGTTCCTCGCAAGTGCCGTCGAGGCGATCGAAGCGGTAACAATCGTCCTTGCGGTCGGCTACGCCCAAGGCTGGCGAATCGCACTTACTGGTGCTGCCTACGCAAGCATTGCTCTCAGTGCAATGGTCGGGATCGGCGGCCCAGCCATCCTGCACTTCGTCCCGATCAGAATCATCCGGATCGTGATAGGTCTCTTTTTGCTCTGGTTCGGCTACGGCTGGCTGCGCAAAGCCGTCTTGCGGTACGCCGGCCGGATCCCGCTACGCGACGAGTTTGCGGCCTTCGAGCGCGAGGTCGCAACGTTGCGCAACACACGAGAGCAAGGCGCCGGCCTTGCGACTGCGTTCAACGGCGTCTTTCTCGAGGGGCTCGAAGTCGCGATCATCGTCGTGACGGTCGGCTCGGCATCGAGCGCCGCCCTCCTGGCCGCAGCTGCCGGCGCCCTAGCCGCCTTCGTCCTGGTTGTGATCGCCGCGATCCTGGTCCGCCAGCCGTTTGGGCGAATTCCGGAAAACACGATGAAGTTTGTCGTTGGCGTTATGCTCGTCACCTTCGGAACGTTCTGGCTGGGCGAAGGCTTGGGCATAACGTGGCAGCTGGGGGATGCAATGCTGCCGATTCTGGCGGCCGGATATGCGGGCTTGGCGCTACTTATTAGCCTATTCTTGAAATTCACCGTAACGCCGCGAGCTGGAGCGTAGCTGTCGATGGGTAACCCGTCCGTTCGCGTGGGCTGGCCCCTCTGGCTGATTCCGCTCCCGTACCTGTTTCTCGGAATTGCTGCGGGCTTTGCACTCCCTCGCATCGAGCACGCCTACCTCCCAACCTTCGGCCACGTCGTGTCGGTCGGATCGGCCCAGGCATACCTGTCGGCGGTCGCATCCGGCACGATAACGCTGACGGCTCTGGCGTTTTCGGTGATGTTCCTGATGATGCAAATGACGATGAGCGCATACTCGAAACGCCTCATCATGCTCTTTGCCGGGAACCCCCTCGGCTTGCACGCGCTCGGCGTATTTAGCGCGACCTTTATGTGTGCGCTCGGTACACTCCAATTCGTCGATCGGAATCACAATGGGGAAGTGCCCTTGCTGTCTATGGAGTTCGTTATCGCTCTCCTGGTGACAAGCATGGTGTTACTCGCGCTGCTCGTTCAGCGCGTCGCCCTGATCCGAATCACGTACGTACTGCAGTTCATCGGCGACAAGGGTCGCGCCGTCATCGCGAAAATGCTCCCACGCTTGGAAGACGATACCGCTGAAGAACTCGTTACGTTTCGGCGAACGGCTGACGCACTTCGAGCACAAGTCCCAATGCAAGCGGTCACCTACGACGGCGTGCCGCTGGCGATCGCCAATTTTCGAATCAATGATTTCGTTCGGCAGGCCAAAGAATGTGGCGGTACGATCATCATGAAATGCGCCGTCGGCGACACCGTATCGCAAGGAACGGTATTGCTCGAAGTATACGGGGCGAAGGTTTCGATTCCCGAGCCTTCGCTCTTGCAAGGCATCGTCTTAGCTCGGGAGCGCACTTTTGAGCAAGATCCAAAGTATCCGCTAAGACTTCTGGTGGACACGGCCATCATGGCGTTGTCGCCCGCGGTGAACGATCCAACGACCGCCGTCCAGGCGATCGACCAAATCCAAGACCTGCTCCACCGGCTAGGCGATCGCGTTTTGGAAGCCGGATTCGTCAAAGATGCGCAGGGAGATTTGCGGCTGATCTTTCCGATGCCGACATGGGGAGAGTACCTTTCACTTGCGTTCGACGAGATTCGCCTCTACGGCGCCGATACGGTCCAGGTGCTCCGTCGGATGCGAGCTGCACTGATGGATCTCGCCGGCTCGCTGTCCGATCCGACGCGAGTCGGAGCGGTGCGAGAATACTTGGAGCATCTCAACGCCATGGTCGAGCGGTCCGGCCTGGACGCGTACGATAAGGCACTTGCCATACAGGCCGATCCGCAAGGGCTGGGGCACACGCGGCCGCCCGCGGCGATTACCTAAAAATCGTCGTCAGGCGTTTCTGTCGATACGGGTTGGTGCAGGAAATAGTTGGCATCACGCGGTGCCGAAATCGGCA
>DAIMCN010000037.1:0-26768 GCA_036726365.1 Candidatus Cybelea sp. | reverse complement strand
GGCATATCGGCCATTTCGGCGATGCCGCCCGCGTTGTCGGTGATCGGCCCGAACGAGTCGATCGCCACCACGATGCCGGCGAGCGACAGCATCGCCATCACGGCGATGCCGACGCCGTAGACGCCCGCCATCGCGTAGCTTACGAGAATGCCGACGACGATGACGATAGCCGGGAGCGCGGTCGCCTGCATCGATACTGCAAGGCCCGCGATGATGTTGGTGGCATGTCCCGTGATCGACGCTTTCGCGATGCGCTGCACGGGTGGGAACTGCGGGCCCGTATAGTATTCGGTAATGAACGTGATCAAACCAGTGATTACGACTCCGACAAGCGCGCAGATGAAGATTCCCGTCTGGCTGACGAGATCGGTTCCGCTAAAGACGCGCTGCGCTGCAAAATAGAAGCCGACCAACGCCAAAACGCCGGCGACGGTCATCCCGCGGTAGAGCGCGGCCATGATTTTTCCGCGACGAACCTGCCCGACGCCGACGAACATCGCGCCGATGATGGAGGCGACGATCGAAATCGCGCCCAGCACGATCGGGAAGGTCGTCGCGCTGGGAAGCTTCGAGCCGAAGAGCAAACTGCCGAGCAGCATCGCGGCAACCGTCGTGACGCAGTAGGTCTCGAAGAGATCCGCGGCCATGCCGGCACAGTCGCCGACGTTGTCGCCTACGTTGTCCGCGATGACGGCCGGATTGCGCGGGTCGTCTTCCGGAATGCCCGCCTCGAGCTTTCCGACCAGATCGGCGCCTACGTCGGCGGCCTTCGTATAGATGCCGCCGCCGAGACGCGCGAAGACCGAAATCAGCGAGCACCCGAAAGCGAGGCCGACCATCGCGTCGAGCGAGGTCGATACGTCGCCGTTGTTGACTCGCAATAAGATCGCGTAGTAACCGGAAACCGCGAGCAACCCCAACCCCACGACCAACATTCCGGTGACCGACCCGCCGCGAAACGCGACGTTGAGCGCCGGCGAAAGGCCGCCGCGCGCGGCCTCGGCGGTGCGTACGTTGGCGCGTACCGAGACGATCATTCCGATAAAACCGGCAGCGCCCGAAAGAATCGCGCCGATCAAAAAGCCAATGGCCGCTTCCCTGCCAAGCGTGGGGGCGAACAAAATCACGATCGCGAGCGTGATCGCGACGATCCCGATGGTGCGGTATTGGCGCTGCAGAAACGCCATCGCGCCTTCCTGGATTGCGGCGGCAATTTCACGCATGCGTTCGTTGCCGGCCGGCTGCGCGAGGACCCAGAACGTCAGGGCGATGCCGTAGAGCACGGCAAGAACGCCCCCAATGAGTCCGCTTGCAATGGCTGTTTGTGCGGTCATGGTGATCCTTACGGTCGAGTAAAAATACGGGCCCCAGAGGGCCGACCGGCTTGGCTACTCCGGGCGGGCACGCAAGTCCTCGCGCGGCGCGTTGAGCCGAAACTCGCCAGCAGGCTCGCCGGAGGGCGAGCCTGCTGGCGTTTGTTCCGCGTAGCCGCGGCTAGAGGCTGACCTTTACCGTGACCTTGAGGCTTGAGCCTGCAGCACCTTGTACGACGAAATATCCGCTGCCCACGAGAACGCCTGTGATCGTGAAGTTCGTGTGCCGCGTACCCGTTTTCGGCGAAATTAGGATCAGGCCGTTCGTGTGATCTTGCAACGTAAGGGTGGCTTTGCCGTATCCGGCCTCCCAGAACCGGCAGTTGAGTATGCCGGCCACCTTAATGCGGATGTGGTTGCCGCAGCTCGAGGTGATCTCGCCATGCTCCTCATGCGCGGGCGAGACGCGGAGATCGGCTTGCGGCGCGGAAACGCCGCTGCTCGGCGGCACGTAGCTTCCGGACGAGCCACTATGGCACGCCGCCAGGCTGAGGGAAAGCGCGGCTAGTCCGATGACCACCCGTAAGAGTTGGCGATTGAGCTCCATGGAAGTTACTCCTTATAAGCACGCTTGGCTAGTAAGAGAATTCCCGCTTGCCTGCGGAATCAAACGGTTTTGACCTATTATGAATATCGATCTGTTGATTGTCGGGTGCGGACCGGCAGGCGCAACCGCGGCCCGCGAAGCGGCGCGAGCCGGAATCGAAACCGTTGGGTTAGAGCGGGATGCAATCGTCGGGCAAAAACGCGTCTGCGCTGCCGGACTGCGGCCAGGATTTTGCGAGAGCTTCGATTTGCCGCGCACGCTGGTCCACTGCGACACGGCACGGTTAGCGTTGTTCGGCGGCGACGGCGTCGAGCACGAGCTGTTCTTCGGTCCGGGACATACCAGCACGCGTGAAGAGCTCGACGGAACGATCGCCCGTTTAGCGGCGTGCGACGGCGCGGCTCGATGAGGCGTCTTTCGGCCGGATCGCGATGCGACGCTGGCGGGAGGGCTTTATGACGACGCTCCAGCATCGCGTTTATCTGGATCGGCTCTACGCGCGGACTCGCGTGCTAGCGGTCAAGACCGAAGGTCATTTGCTCTACGGCGGAATGCCGCGCCCCGGCGTTAGCGACGGTGAGATCTTGGTCGGTGGGACCGAGGCCGGTCTCGTTGATGCGACCAACGGTGAGGGAATTTTTGAAGCCGCAATGAGCGGGCGCTTCGCAGCCGACGCGGCGGTGCGCGCGATAAAGCGGTCGGAGCGTGCGAGCGTACGCTACGCTTCGCTGATCGCGGATCGTTTTAGGCGCCGCCTGCAACATCGTGTTGCATTAATGCGTTTCTTGGAGCAACGGCCGCGTCGCTTTGCGTTGCTCTTCGAGCAGCTTGCGAGGACTCCGGGCTTGGGCGAGGTATTGCAGAAGGAGGATTGCGAGCGGACGATGAGCGAGCGCCTCTTTCTTTATCTACAAGCCTTACGCTTTGGTGCTCGCGGCTTCACGAGCCGTGAATAAACTCGACCTCACGCGCGAAGAAGTCGTCCACAAGTACTTGCACTTGGTCAAGTACGTTGCGGGACGCATCTCGGTGCATCTTCCGTCGAGCGTTGATATCAACGATCTTATCAATGACGGCGTCTTCGGCTTGATGGATGCCGCGGAAAGATACGACGACTCGCGCGCGGTGAAGTTCGAGACGTACGCCATCACGCGCATAAACGGGGCGATTATGGACGCGTTGCGCTCGCTGGATTGGGTGCCTCGAACGGTCCGGCAGCGGGCGCGCGAATTCGAGCGCGCCTACGAGGAGCTGGAATCCGAACTCGGGCGCGTGCCGAGCGACGCCGAACTGGCTAGCCGGCTGCATCTCTCGCGAGGCGAGTTTTACCGGCTGGCGCAGCGGGTGCGCGGTCGCTCGATCGTGTCATTGGAAGAGTTTCGCCCCAGGACCGAGGGTCATGACCTGTCGCTAGCCGATATGCTGGAAGATGAAGAGACCGACGTCGCGATCGAAATCGAGCGAGACGAGCTTCGCGGCGAGTTGAGCGCCGCGGTGGAAGCGCTGCCTCCTCAGGAACGCATCGTCGTTCGCGGTTACTATTTCAATGGCCAGACGCTGAAGGAGATCAAGAGCGCGCTTGGGGTTTCAGAATCGCGGGTTTCACAGATTCACGCGCAGGCCGTAAAGCATCTACGACAGCGGCTGCGCGAGGCGCTCTCGGCCGTGCGATAAGCAAGGACGATCGTTTTATCTAGGCGGGTTGGGCCAGAGGCCGCTCGCGGCGGTCTGTTTGATATCGACGTGCCAGGGTAGTGCCAAGTACGATTCGCGGTCTTCGGGATCGAGTTCGTTGGCGGTTTTCTGCATGAGCCGCTTGGCTTGTTCGAGCACGCGCGACGCTTCAGCGTGACGTCCTTCGAGATGGAAAATCTGCGCCGCGGCCCAGTAACAGTACGTCGGCCAATCCGCGCCGCTCGAAATCGCATCGTCGTCGGCGAGCAACCGTTGTGCCGCTACGCGTGCAGCTGCGACGTTGCCCAGCCTGGCATGCCAGATCGCGACGTCGGCAAGGCTTTGACCCGACCAGACTTGCGATTCCGAGCGCGAGCGCACCTCGAAGGACGCCTCGGCGAGCTCGATCGCGCGCGTATACTCGCCGGCCGCGCCCTCCGCGGCTGCGAGATTCTCGAGTGCAAAGGCTTCAATCAGCCGGAAGCCAGACCGGCGCGCGAAGTCGAGCGCTGTTTCGCCGACCTCACGCGCCTCGACTACGTGACCGGCGTAAGCTTGCACAAATGCCAGATTGGCCAGCGCACTAGCCCGCCCACGCAGGTCATTTGCGCGTTCGAAGAGTTCTATCGCTCGTTGCGTTGCCGTCCGTGCACGATCGAAAAACCCGAGTCGCATTTCGAGAACGGCGCGATTCATGAACTGGCCGCCGCTCCCCGCCGGGTTTCCGGCTTCGCCGTAGATGCGCCCGGCCGCCGCAAAGTGTTCGCGGGCCTGCGCTAATTCGCCGCGGCCAGCCGCGAATGAAGCGCCCAGTCGGCTATGCGCTTGCGCTTCAGCGGGTCGGTCGCCCAACTTCAAGGCCAGTTCCAAACAACGAGCACTCAACGACCGGCAGCGCTCGATGTCGCGACGCTGGAACGAGATCGCCCATCCGCTGCTCAATGCGAGCAACTCGAGCACCGGATCGGCGGCGCGAACCGCGACTCGCGCGGCTTCATCGACTAAGGCGTCAGCGGCGCTCAACGGGCCGCGATGGGCTTGCACTTGCGCCATCGAGCATAGTGCACGCGCGGTCGCGACATCGTCTCCGGCGCCACGGCTATACGCGAGAGCCGCTTCGCCGGCGGCGTACGCTTCCGCTAAGCGGCCATAGGCCAACGCGAGCTTCGCTTCCTCTAACTGCAAAACGGCGTTCCAGTGCGGATCGTCGTCGGTCACGGAAGCGCGCAACGTCCGAACGGCCTGCTCGTGCGCTGCGGGGTCGCCGGCGCTGGCCGCCAACTCGATGCGATTCAAGATCGTTGCACGGTGCACGGCGGGATCCGCGAGTTCGGCATCGACGCGTTCCAAAGCGAGCAACACTGAATCGCGGGAGGCCAGGTCGCCGCATCGCGACTCGATGGTGACGCTCTCGAGAAGAAGGTTAGCTCGCGCGAGCGGATCGGTGGCGAGCGCAAGCGCGCTCTTGCAAAACGCTCGTGCCTCTTGAAGCGCTCCAATCGCAACGGATCGGCGCACGGCTTCCAAATAGCAGCGCGTAGCGTTAGGCACATCGCCGGCGGCTTCATAGTGCCCCGCAAGCAACGCCGAAAGCTCCGATAGTCGTTCCGGATACAGCTCTTCGAGCACCCGCGCGACGCGGCGGCGGCGTACCGCGGCCTGTTTCGGCGGCACCGAGTGCGCGATCGTCTCGTACACGAGGTGATGCGTGAAGGCGTACTCGAGGAAGCCTCGGCCGCCGGCTTCGCGGATCACGCGCCGGTCGAGGAGCTCGTCCAATGCGTCGGTTAACGCGGTGTCGTCCCATGCGCTGACTTCGCGCACGGCATCACGTGAAAAACGATCGCCGATGCAGGCCGCAATCTCAGCGGCGGTCCGGGCATATTCGGAGAGCCGATCGATGCGGCGCTCGACCACGGCTTGCAGCGACGCCGGTGGTGCGGCCCGCTCGCCTTCGCGCACGTCAACTACGAGGTGGGACAGGAAGAGCGGATTCCCCTGAGAGGCGGCGACCAACGTTTCTGCGGAACGGTCTCCGATGTCGGGCAACGCCGCGTGCAGCTCTTCAACGTCGGCGATCGAAAGCCGCGTGAGCCAGACGTTCAACGCGCCGCCGGCAGCACGAGCTTCGCGACGAAGACGGTGCAGCGGGTGAAGGCGCGACGCTTCTTCGTCGCGATAGGTGACCACGATCATGACCGGCGCGCCGACGATCCGGCGCAGCAAGAAGTGCAGCAGCTCCACCGACGCGGCCTGCGCCCAATGCAAATCTTCCAGAATCAGCAGCACGGGGCGCGGCCGAGCGAGCTCGGCGACGCACCGAAAGAGCGATTCAAGAAGACGAATGCGCTCGCTTTCGGCATCGAGCCGCTGGACATCGGGGAGCGCGACGCGCGCGTGAAGCTCGGGCAGCAGTGCCGCCACGCACGCAAGCGCCATGCTCGGTTTGAGCGACGCGACGAGCGGGAGCGCCGAACGCAACGCATCGACCACGCTTTCATATGGAACGGCTTCGGGTGAGCCGGTCACACCGACCAGGACGCGTCCGCCGCGATCTTCGACCGCATGCGCAAATTCGAAAGCGAGACGCGACTTTCCGATGCCTTCTTCGCCGCCGATGAACGCGCACGCACCACGGCCGCGCGCCGCGCGGCTCCAGGTTTCCAGCAACCGTTCCATCTCGTCGCGGCGGCCTACGAACGGCAGAACGGCCGATCCGGCGGCGTTAACCGGGCGTTCGATGTCGCCGTCTTCGTCCGCTGGAGCCTGACCGCGCGAAATGCGCTCCGCGACCGCCGTCGTTTCGACCATCGGTTCGGCGCCGATCTCGTCGCGCAAGCGTTTGGCGAACTCGGTATACTCGCGCAGCGCACCCGCTCGATCGCCGCTTTCGTAACGCATCGCGATGATCCGGCGGACGACGTCCTCGCGCCACGGATCGACTGCAAGCACTTTGCGAGCGGTTTCGATGGCAAGCGCAAGGTTGGCGTGCCGGCGCGCTTCAGAGATGCGTTCGGTCAGGCAGCGCAAATATGCGTTGCGGTGACGCTCGCGAATGACGTCAAGCCACTCGTCATAAATCTCGGGCAGCAGATCGCCGCGATAGAGTTCGATGGCTTCGCCGAGCCGGGCGCGATCGGCGGAGGCTGCGACGAACGTGTCGACGTCGAGCCAAACGTCGGCATCCGGATTCCACGCGACTTTGTCGGTGTCGACGATCACGTAGCGGTCGGCCGGCGCGGGCAAGATCTTGGGCAGCTCGCTCAGCGTCGCGCGCAGCTTGGCGCGCGCGGCGCCCTCCTCATCGTCGGGATAGAGCAGAAAGGCCAGATACTCGCGCGAGACCGGGGCAGCGCGGTGCAATAAGAGGTAGGCGAGGACCTGAAGCGACTTGCGCGGCGTGGCAAGCCGCAGGGGCGCGCCGTCAAGCGCGACTTCGACGTGACCGAACAGGCGAATGTCGAGATGCCCGCGCTTTTTGAGTCGCTCTACCTGCAACTCGGGCCACCTTCTCGAATTTGGCGCGTGGCTCCCGGCCTTGGTGCGTTTTGGTACGCCCCTTCTACTACGATGAGCCCTAAATCACCAAACACTTGCCTTCAAGGAGTTTCTAACAATGCTGACATCCACGCTGGGCCGGCGCGCCATGCCGGCCCTCGCCCTGGCCGCCGGCCTCGCCGCCTGCTCGGGACAACAGACCGCGACCGGCGGCTTCACCCCAGCCGGAGCCAACCCGTACGCTCAACCCGACTACTCTGCGGTTCAAATCTTCACTGCGAATCGGGATAACAACAGCGTTCTGGCGTTTCGCGCAAACTCTTCGGGCGATGTCTCGCCCAGCGTTACGATTGCCGGATCAAAAACGACGCTCGGTGCACCCGACGCACTTGCCCTGGATGCTGCGGGGAACATCTATGCGGCTAACGACGGTGCAAACCAGGTAGCGGTCTTTGCGGAGGATGCGAACGGCGACGCCAAGCCGATGCGCATGATCGGTGGATCGAAGTCGAACATGGGCCCCACCGAGGGTATCCTGGTCGATGCTTCGCACGATCTCTGGGTCAGCAGCTATAGCGCCGACGACGTCACCGAATATGCGCCGGGCGCCAACGGTAACGTCGCGCCGATCAACACAATAAAGGGAAGCAAAACGAAGCTGAACAGCCCGACGGGGATGGCCATGAATGCCAACGGCCAGCTCTTCACCGCAAATAGCGGCTCGATCGTCGTGTTCGCCAAGGGCTCCAGCGGCAACGTTGCGCCGCTCGGCGTGATCGCCGGAGGCAACACGGGCCTTTCCCGGCCTTTTGCCCTGGCCTTTGACAAGTTGGGCCGGCTGCTCGTCGCCGACGAGGGCTCAGGCGTGCTCGTTTTCGCCAACGGCGCCCTCGGCAACGTGGCTCCCGTCCAAAAGATAACGGGACTCTCGTATCCGGCCGGCGTTACGGCTGACAAAGACAATCACATTTGGGCTGCGGATTTCAGCGGCAACTCAATCAAGGAGTTTGCCAGCAACGCCAGCGGCAACGCGACCCCGCTGCGCACCATTGCGGGCTCAAAGACGACTCTCAACGGAGCGAACTACCTCGCCTTCCACTAGGCCTTAGCGGCTGGTATGGGCCACCGCTTCGGCTCACTGCACTCCGGCCTTGCTTCTGGCGGGCCGGTTTAGCTTTTGGCGCCCCGTGGCTGCCGTGCGTTTTGGTACGGCCGGCCCGCTAGGATGAAAGCCGTACCACCACAATCTTCAAGGAGAATCGACATGTCCATAAGATTGACTGCGGCCCTCACCGCGCTTTCATGCGCATTTGCGTGCATTAGCGTTGCACGGGCGAACGAGGGTGCATTGCAGGCGACGCTGCAGGCCCGCTATACGGAGCTGAGAACGGCGATGGCCGCTCACGACAGCAAAGGCATTGCGGCGATTCTGACCGAGCGTTTCATCTCCGTCGACGTATCCGGCAAGGGAGAAGGCGTGACGCAAATGACCGGCGACCTCAATTTGCTTCTGCGGGACCCGAACAGGATCAGCACGACCACCATCGCGTCTCTATCGCAAGACGGCGACACCGCATTCGTCAGCCAGCGCTACGCTATGAAGACCGTCCGGCCCGGGGCTGACGGCATCGCCCAGCACGTCGAACTCGTCGCGTTCTCGGATGATACGTGGGTCAAGGCGCGTGGGGCCTGGCTCTTGCAAAGATCGGAAACCAACGAGGTCGACTATTACGTCAACGGCAAACGGGTGGCGCACAAGGTTAAGCCCGAAGTAGGCTGCGAGTGAGCCGGCCGTCGTAGCCCGAACGCCCTAAGCATGAGCGACATCGATCTGCAATTTACCTGGTGGCAGATTGTGCTCTGGATCTTGGCCCCTTGGTTCTGGCCGCTGACGTTCGGCGCCGTCGGCGCGGCAATTTGGGTTTGGCGCCAGCGAAGGTCGAAAGTGGGGTGGGCCGTCGCGATCGTGGTGGTCGGGCTTTGGACGATTTCGGGCGCCACGAATCTCTCGATCCTCGCAACCCGCGCGCGCAATCACGATCAATATATTGCCGACCTGCGAGCTCGGCAGAGCACCCTCGCGCACGGCAGCGTGGTCGCGGGAGTTCGAGTGCCGGCCGGAACGGTAGTGACCCGCGCCGCCGGCTGGTCGGGCGAGGTGGCGGCGTTCGATCTGCCGATTGCGACCGTCATTCACGGTGTCCCGCTAAGAGGGCATGTCGGCTTGTCCAGTGGTGCGCTGGACGGGGAAGTGCGGCTAGCACGAGACGCCCGCATCGGCGGAATCCCGTGCACGGCGCGCGCTCCAGTGCGCTTCGAAGCGGGAAAGTTGCTGGAATGCCGGCTCGCCGAATCGAGCCGGATTCGCGGCGTTCCCTGCGCCGGTGATATCAACTTGGAATCGGGGCTTGTTTGCACGCTGGCGGCCGACTATGCGCGCTTCGGTTTCACTTGGCGCGCCCAGACGAAGCTGACCGACTATGGCGACCTCGTATGGTTTGGGATCGGTCCAGTTCCTCCGAGCCTGCAGGTCCTGGGATCGGCGCTGCCGCGCGATTCGGAGGTTCAATTCGCCCAAGGGCACGTCGCAGGCGTCGACGTGCGCAGCCACCCATTGAGCTTTCACGGTTGCGCCATCCAGCTGATCTACGTCCAGGGTCTCGCCGTGACGGGTCAACCGGTGGGCGCGTGCAATATTCCGGAAGCGCACCCCGGTCCGTACGTCGCCTTGCCTGCCAGGACGTTCGGTGGTCATTTGACGAGGAGCTGATCGGATGAAGAGTTTTTACGTCTACGCACTAAGCATGTGCGTGGCCGCAGGCACGACGATCGGTTGCGGTGGATCGCAGACGCCGCTCGGACTCCGTGGCGCAATGCCACCGAACACCGCGCGATACGGCTCGGCAAGCTCGCCGATTCAACACGTCGTGTTGGTGATTCAGGAAAACCGGAGCTTCGACAATTTCTTCGCGCTCTTTCCGGGTGCCGACGGCGCAACGCGCGGCAAGATGAAAGTGAAACGGGGCGGCAAGTACGTCGATAAATGGACGATGCTTCAGCCGCACGCCTTGATTAATGGCAGCGACATCCAGCACTGTCACGCCTCGTTCGAGACGGCTTTCGACAACGGAAAGATGGACGGATTCAACCTCGTGCACTTCGGTGTGTGCAGACATCCCGGCAACGGTGTTGGAACGGCCGCCTATCAGTACGTCGAGGAGAGTCAAATCAAGCCGTACTGGGATATCGCGTCGCAATGGGTGTTGGCCGATCATATGTTCCAGACTCAAGGCAGCGGCAGCTTTACCGCACATCAGGACCTGATCCGCGGCGCAACGAACATCAACTCGACCGAAAGCATCATCGACAATCCAAGCGGTCAGCCGTGGGGCTGCGATGCTCCGTCGCATTCGCAGACGTCGCTGATTACATCCTCCGGCAAATACCTTTTCGACAAAGGGCCCTTTCCGTGCACGAACAGGTTTCCTTCGTCCGGCTCGTACGAGACGCTGCGCGATCTGCTCGACGCCAAGGGCGTATCGTGGAAGTACTACGTACCGTGCTTTAGCACGTCGAATGGCTGCACGCCCGACAAACGCTGCCCCGACTGTGCGGGTAATTTATTAAACGCCTACGACGTGATCGCTTCGGTCCGTTACGGTTCCGAATGGGGTACGAACTTTGGCATGCCGGAGACTCAGATCTTCAGCGATATCACAAACGGCGTGCTGCCGGCGGTTTCGTGGGTGATCCCGGAGGATAACGAGGACGATCATCCCGGAGAACGGATCGACAAGGGGCCGTCGTGGGTGGCCAGCGTCGTCAACGCGATTGGCCAGAGCGCGTACTGGAATTCGACGGCGGTCTTCATTATTTGGGACGATTGGGGCGGCTTCTATGACAATGCCGTGCCCCAACAGTTCCAGGACAATCTGGGTGGCCTGGGATTCCGCGTTCCGTGTTTGGTCGTTTCACCCTATGCGATTTCGGGACAATCCAGCCAGGGCGGGTATGTTTCACACACGCAATACGAGTTCGGCAGTATCCTGCGATACATCGAGGATAACTTTAACGTGGGGCGGCTCAATACGACCGACACACGCGCAGCCAGTATCGGCGGCGTCTTCAATTACGCACAGGTTCCTCGCCCCTTCAAAAGGATCGCGTCACCGGACTCCATAGAATACTTCAAAGGCCTGCCGCCGGTCGTGCAGCACGGGGACCCCGAGTAGCGCTGTAGCGCAACCACGTTGACATCGGCCCGGGTCTCGGGTTTTATGTTGAGGATAACGAGTATGAAGAAAGCATCCCGGCTGCGCACCTTGAGTCTGTGCGCGCTGTTTGTACTTTTTGCGAGCCAGATAAGTTGGGCCTTGGCCGGCACCAGCGGAGGGATGTCGGGCACGATCACCGACGCTAAAACCGGCACGCCTCTGGCGGGCGTACAGTTGGAGATTAAGTCGGCGTCACAGACTATAACGACGACGACCAATTCCCAGGGGCATTACATCGCGCTTTCGCTGCAACCTGACGACTATACGTTGACGGCGTCGAAGGAAGGTTACGACACCCGAGCGGTTTCAGGCTATTCGGTGTCTGCCGATCAGACGCAACGCTACGATCTACAGCTCACGCCGGCTGCCGGGACGCCGCAGCAGTAGACTCCCGTGACGGCTCTGTTCGTGGGCGGATTTAGGGGGAGCTGCTTGGCGAGCTTGTGGGAGAGGTCGTCGGCGATGGGGTCGGCGTCGTGCCGGGCGGTATTTGGGCGCCGTACATTGCGAGCAGCCAGATTTGTGAGTGACGCACCATCACTTTCGGGACGGAGAACGAAAACTGCACGGTTTGGCTTTGCGGCATCGTAAACTTAGAGTAGTTCGCGATTAGTTGATCGGTACGCTTTCCGCGTAGAATGCTTTCATTGTAGAGTTGTAACGCAAAGACGCGTCCGCTGAATTGGATCGGGGGAAGCGTGTATTGCACCGATGCGGCGCCGTTGAGTTGGAAATCCATGTCGCTCTGCAGGCGGATTGCCACTAGCGGCGTGACGTGCATGAAGAGCGGATTCGGATTGGTCATCGAGGGAACGTCGCGGGGTAGCGGCTCGACCTGCAGCGTCATCGTTCCGAGCGGCGTCGGCGTTGGGGTCGGCGCATCGCTGCTGTCGTCAGTGTTGTCACTGCTGTCGTCGGAAGGGCTGGGTTTCGGCGTCGGCGTGGGGCTGGCCGTCGGTCTGGTGGTGCTTTTTCCGCTCGGCGATCCACTCGGTGATGGCCCCGGAATGTTAAACGCGAGCGTGCACGAGTACTGTTGATTGAATTGCAGCACGTTGGGGCATTTCATTCCGCTGGGACCTTGTCCGATAGGATATTGCACTTCGTTCGGCGCGAGCGTCGCGCCGGGATTCGCGAGCTCCTCGCGACCGTTGGGACCCATCGTTGGCCCGGCCATCTGTCCGTTGTTCAAACCGCCCGAAAGCCCGCTGTTCATGCTGCCTATCGAACCGGGTTGCGAAACCGGCGGCGACATGCTGCCGCCCATACCGTTATCGAAGCCCGACCCTTGACAGGAGGCCAACACGAGTGCGAGCGCCGCAAAAACGGCGCGGGCATCACACTTAATCACCGGACTATTCCTTCGCCTCCACGATTCTCTGTAACTCCTCGACGAAGGACTCGACCGAAATCGTACGCTTCTCGTCGATGCCGCGTTGATTGACGTTCACGGTGCCGTCTGCAACCTCTTGTTTGCCCGCGACTAAGATGTATGGAACCTTCTGAGTTTTCCAATGCCGAATCTTGTACCCGAGCTTCTCGTTAGCTTCGTCCACCTGGACCCGAAAGCCCGCTTTGGCGAGCCGCGCTGCGATTTCGCGAGCGTAGCTTGCTTGATGTTCCGAAATCGGCGTGACGACCGCCTGGATCGGTGCCAACCAAGCCGGGAACGCGCCGCCGTAATGTTCGATCAGAATACCAAAGAAACGTTCCAACGAGCCCGCAAGTGCGCGATGGATCATGACTGGGTGATGATCCTGACCGTCGGCCGCTCGGTATTTCAATCCAAAGCGAGCAGGCAACACAAAATCCACCTGTACCGTGCCAAGCTGCCACGGGCGTCCAATCGCATCCCGCACGTTAACGTCCAGCTTCGGTCCATAAAAGGCCCCGCCGCCGTCATCGATTTCGTACTGCAGCTTACAGTGTTCTAACGCCTTACCGATCGCGGCCTCCGCGATTTCATCCGTTTCGACCCTTTCTGCTTCCGCGCGGCGCGAAAGTACGTACTGAAACTGGTTGAATCCGAAGGCCTTCATCAGGCGCAGCGCCTCGTCGAGCGTTCGCTCGAACTCGGACTGCAGCTGGTCGGGAGTGCAGAAGATGTGCGCGTCGTCCTGCGTAAAGCCGCGCACGCGCGTGAGCCCGTGCAGCACCCCGGAGCGCTCGAAACGATAGACCGTTCCGAACTCCGAAAAACGCAACGGCAGGTCGCGGTAACTGCGCAGTCGGCTCTTATAGATTAGGATGTGGCCTGGACAGTTCATCGGCTTGAGACGAAAGCGCTGACCCTCCACTTCGATCGGGCCGAACATGTTTTCCGCGAAGTTCTCGAGGTGTCCGGAAATCTCGTAGAGGCGTTCGCTTGCGATATGCGGCGTAACGACGGGCTCGTATCCGCGTTCGCGCAGCCCTTCGCGAATAAAGTTTTCAATGATGTTGCGGACGATTGCGCCCTTCGGATGCCAGAAAACTAGTCCACTGCCGGCATCTTCTTCAATGGAGAAGAGATCGAGCTCCGCGCCTAGCTTGCGATGGTCGCGGCGTTGCGCCTCTTCCACTTGCGCCAAGTATGCCTCAAGCTCGCCGGCGTCGTACCAAGCCGTGCCGTAGATGCGTTGCAGCATCGGATTGTGCTCGTCGCCTCGCCAATACGCGCCGGCGACGCTGGTCAGCTTGAACGCGCCGATCTCGCCGGTGGACTCGGCATGACCGCCGCGGCAAAGGTCGATGAAGCTGCCGATCGTGTAGAGCGTGATGGGCTCGCCGGCCGGAATCTCTCGGGCGATCTCGATCTTGTAGGGATTGCCGGCAAAGGCCGCGATGGCGTCGCCGCGGCTTACTTCGCGAGCGGCCATGGGATAGTCGGCGACTACGATCTCGCGCATCCGCTTCTCGAGTCGATCGAGGTCTTCGGGCGTGAACGGTGTGGGCCGGTCGAAATCATAGTAAAACCCGTTCTCGATTGCCGGACCGATGGTCGGTTTAGCTTCGGGGAAGAGGTCCTGTACGGCATAGGCCAGCACGTGGGCCGCGGTATGGCGCAGCTCAAAAAGCGAGGGTTTTCGATCCTCGATGCTAGGGTCGGCCATTATGGAGCGCGGGTTCGCCACTGTCATGCTTCGACTCCGCTCAGGATGACACAGGGAGGCTGTGATGAGGCTGGGAGTGCTGCGCTCGTCGGGCTGGCCTGACCGGGGGGAGACGCGCCTTAACGTGGGGTTAATGGGGCTGGGCTACAACTAAAAAGTCCCCTCGATTTCAACACGCAGGGCGCTATTCGCTACGCTACAAGGAGCTAATTCAGTGATAGGATCGTTCATTCGCCGGTTCGCGGCGCTCGCCGTCGTGGCCGCGGTGACTCTTCCCGCAGCCGCCGCAACGCAGCTGACCGGGGCCGGCTCGAGCTTCGACTATCCGTTCTTTTCCAAAGCCTTCTACATCTATAATCAGAAGAATCCGGACGTCACGGTCAACTATCAGTCGATCGGAAGCGGCGGCGGCATTCAGCAGTTCACCGCAAAGAACGTGGACTTCGGCGCGACGGACGTTCCGATGAACCAAGAAGAGCTCGCGCGCGCCGGCCAGCCGGTGCTGCAAATCCCCGTGACCCTCGGCGGCGCGGCGGTCGCTTACAACCTGCCCGACGTCAAGGCGACGATTCGGCTCACGCGGCAGGTTCTCGTCGACATCTATCTCGGCAAGGTCTTGAAGTGGAATGATCCGCTCATTGCCAAGCTCAATCACGGTGTGAATCTTCCTGACATGCCGATCGTGGTAGTCCACCGCTCCGACGGCTCGGGAACGAGCTACATCTTTACGGATTTCCTCAGCCATGTTTCGCCGGAATGGAAGAGCAAGGTCGGCGTGGGCAAGAGCGTATCGTGGCCGGCGCCCAGCTCGGTCGGCGCGAAGGGCAACGAGGGGGTGGCAGGCCAGGTTAAAAGCACGCCCGGTGCAATCGGCTACGTCGAGCTGGCGTACGTTATCGAAAACCACATGCCCGCGGTGATGCTCCAGAATCGCGGCGGCAAATGGGTGACGTGTTCACAGGATACGGTCGCTGCCGCGGCGGCCACGAGGCCCGAAGTAGACCCAACGAACTTCTCGATCGTTGATGCGACCGGGGCAAACTCTTACCCGATCTCGGGCTACTCGTGGGTCGTAGTGTATAAGAAGCCGCCGGATTCGGCGCGCGCCAAGATTCTCTACAACGTGCTCTCGTGGCTCGTTGGCTCACAGGGACAGGCGAACGCAAAGTCCGTCGACTACGTTCCGCTCCCGGAGAACGTGCAGGCTGCAGCGCAAGCGACGCTCAAACAAATGCAGCACTGATTGCAAAACGCTGAGCCGCGGTTTCGACGCCTAGCACGCTTTGTGAGCCCCGCCGATCGCGGCTTTGCCGCGATCGTGTACGGCGGAAGCGTTCTCTTTGCGCTGCTGATCGCAGGGCTCTTCGTCGAACTCGTGCTCGGCTCGTGGCCGTCGATCGCCGCCTTCGGCCCGTCGTTCATTTGGAAGAGCTCGTGGGATCCAATTACGAGCAAGTTCGGCGCGCTCCCGATGATCTACGGTACCGTGGTGACGTCGTTTATCGCGATCGCACTGGCGGCGTTCGTCGGTATCATGGCGGCGGTTTTCCTGGCGGACTTCGCGCCGCGATGGTTGGCCACGCCCCTTTCGTTTCTCATCGAGCTGCTGGCCGCGGTGCCCAGCGTCGTGTACGGCCTGTGGGGACTCTTCGTGCTGGCCCCGTTCGTGCGAACGACAATTGGGCCGGCACTTCAGCACGCGTTGGGCTGGACGCCGCTATTCTCTGGGCCAATTTACGGCGTCGGGCTGCTGACCGCCGGGATCATCCTGGCATTGATGATCGTTCCCACCGTTACGGCGATCTCGCGGGACGTTATCGCGGCGATTCCACGCGACTTGCGGGAGGCATCGGCGTCGCTGGGAACGACGAAGTGGGAAACCGCAACGCGTGTGGTGTTGCCGGCGGCGCGGGTCGGCATCTTCGGCGCGTGCGTGCTCGGACTGGGGCGCGCATTGGGCGAGACGATCGCCGTGACGATGGTCATCGGAAACCGTCCGGAGATCTCGGCGTCGCTCTTTGCGCCCTCGTACACCTTGGCCAGCGTGATTGCCAACGAGTTCACGGAGGCGACGACCGGCATCTACATCAGCGCGCTGATCGAACTCGGTCTGATCCTGTTCGTGGTCAGCATAATCGTCAACGCGCTGGCGCGGCTCATGATTTGGAGCGTGCGCGGTTCGCGCGCATAACAGATGACAACGCCGAGCGACGCAATTGACGAGCGCGGATTCTCGCCGCGATACCGGCGGCTAGGGCGCCGGCGCATCTACGCGTCGCTCGGCACCGCTTTGGCGCTGTGCTGCGCGGCGATCGCCGCGGGTGCGCTGCTGGTGATCTTGTTCTACGTGGCGGTGCAAGGCATCGGCGCCATCAACTGGGCATTTCTCACGCAGTTGCCGCACCCGGTTGGCGTTCCGGGCGGCGGCGTCGGAAACGGCATCCTCGGGATGCTGATCATTATCGGTCTGGCAACCGCTATGGCCGTCCCGCTCGGGCTTCTGACGGGGATCTATCTCGCGCTGTTCGGACGCGGTGCGATTCCGGAGGCCCTGCGTTTTCTCTCCGACGTTCTGTCGGGCGTTCCGAGCATTGCAATCGGGCTCTTTGCGTATGCCGTTTTGGTGGCCCCGCTAAAACACTTCTCCGGTTTCTCAGCATCCTTTGCCTTCATGATGCTGATGCTCCCGCTGCTGGTTCGCACGTCGGAGCAAGCGATTCGCTCCGTGCCGCAGACCGTGCGGGAGGGCGCTCTGGCGCTGGGGATGTCGAATTTCCGCGCGACAATGTTCATCGTGCTGCCGACGGCGCGCCCGGCGATCATTACAGCGCTGCTGCTGGCGATTGCGCGGGTCACCGGCGAGACGGCGCCCCTCCTCTTCACCGCCTTTGGCAGCCAGTTTTGGGAGACCAGTCCGAATAATCCAATGGCGGTGCTCGCGCTCCAAGTTTTCAACTACGCTATTTCGCCGTACCCGAACTGGCAGCAGCAGGCGTGGGGCGGCGCGTTATTGTTGATCGTGGCGGTGTTTGTGCTGAGTTTGGGCGCCCGGTTCATGTTACGCCGGGCGATGCGAGGGCTCGACGCGTGAGTGCTGCGACGCTCAACGGCGAGCTGCTCGCCGCCAACGATCTGAGCGCGTACTACGGAGAGCGAAAGGCGGTCGGCAACGTTTCGATTGCGTTCCGGCGCGAAGCGGTGACCGCGCTGATCGGACCATCCGGGTGCGGCAAGACGACGCTGCTACGCTGCTTCAATCGCATTCACGAGCTGAGCTTTGAAGCTCGCGTCGAGGGAAGCGTATTGCTTGACGGGCAGGACATCTACGATGGCGGCGTCGATCCGATGGCGATTCGTCGGCGCGTTGGGATGGTGTTTCAACGCCCCAATCCATTTCCGACGCTGTCGATTCTCGACAACACCGTCGCGTCCGCGGGACGATCGTTAAACCGGCGGCGGAAGCTCGAAGTGGCGGAGCGCGCGTTGCGTTCGGCGGCGCTGTGGGATGAGGTCAAGGATAAGCTCAAGGCCAGTCCGTTGCGGCTCTCCGGCGGTCAGCAGCAGCGGTTATGCATCGCGCGTGCGGTGGCGGCTGAGCCCGAAGTATTGTTGATGGATGAGCCGACGGCGTCGCTCGATCCGATTGCGAGCGCGGTGATCGAAGAGCTGATGGCGTCGCTGGCCGATCAGTTCACGATCGTTGCGGTAACGCACAACATGCAACAAGCCGCTCGCGTTTCCGACGTGACGGCTTTCATGCTCGCCGACGAAACCGGTACGGGGCGGCTGATCGAAGTCGACGATACCGCAAAGCTCTTCACTAAACCCAGCGATCGCCGCACCGAGGACTACATCACCGGCCGGTTCGGCTAGGAGAACATGTTGAGAAAGCTGCTCCTTTCCACGATGCTCGCCGTTGCAGGTTCCTTATGGCTTACCTCGGTCGCGCGTGGCGACGATCCCGGACGTATCAACGCATACGTGACTCCATACTACGATTCGTCCGGCCCGGTTATTCGCATCGGAAAATACAGTGCCGGCCTAGCCTCAAAGAACCCCGGTGATTTCGTTGCAACGATTCTGAGGATGAAGAAGCAGTGGCGTGACCTCAACCTTATAGAGCTATACGTCGGCGCGATTCGCCTCTACGATCTTGGATATCGCAAGGAGGCAACGTACTGGTTCTACACGGCGCAGTATCGGGGGCGTCTGTTCGGCCTGCTCATCGACCAGAAAAAGATGGGAAGCATCGGCAACCGGGGCTTCGAGCTGTTTCACGCGCAGGACGCATTTTTCCAGCTTGTTGGACCCGACATTAACGGGTATGCATTTGGCGATATCGACTGGCTCGTCGGGATAATCCGACGTGTTCAAAACGATAATCGAACGGTGCCGAACCTTCAGACCATCTATCCGGGAGTAGCGGTTAAGCCGAAGTCGCAATGGCAATCGCAGAACTTGGAGCTCGATATGGACTTAGGACAGCTTGCAGGCTTGTTGACGAGCAAAAAAGACGAAATCCGGCGGCAGCGAGCGCAAAACGGGACGCAGGCGCGCTTCTCGCAGCTGCCGGAAAGGCAGTTTCCGGGCGGGCTGTAGGCCACGACGCGAGGCGATGGGACTGCATAGCTTCGCTCAGGGAGCCGCGGGGAGATCGTCGTAGCGGCGGAGGCGATAGATGATCGTTGACACGCCCCAACTGGCGACGAAGACGACGACGATGATGGCACCGAGCGTGCCGAAGTTGTCACTCAACGCGTTGATGCCGTTCCAGATTCCTCCACTGAGCTTGAACCGAAGGCCGACGATCCCGGCGACCTCAATGCCGCCGACGATGAGGGCGACGAGCACCGACACGAGTGTGATGACCATGTTGTAGTAGAGCTTGCGCAGTGGTTTGAGAAACGCCCAACCGTAAGCCCCCAGCATCAAGATTCCGTCGGTCGTGTCGAGCAGCGACATGCCGGCGGTAAAGAGCAGCGGAAAGATCAAAATGTCGTACACCGGGAGGCCTTTACCGGCCTCGACGGCGGCGATGCCGAGCAGTCCGACTTCAGTCGCGGTATCGAATCCCAGGCCGAAGAGCACCCCTATCGGATACATGGACCAGCTGCTCGTGACCATCCGCAGCAGCGGCCGGAAGAAGCGTCCCATCAGGCCGCGCCGATCGAGCATCGCGTCCACGCTGCGCTCGCAATATGCTTGACCGCTGCTCGCGGTGCAGAAGGCGCGATAGATGTCTGCGAAGACGAAGAGATTGATCGCCGCAATCACCAGCAGAAATGCGGCCGAGATCGATGTGCCGACGAGGCTGCCGATGCTCTGAAGCGCGGGGAGTTGGGTCTTTACGACCGTTGCGGCGAGCGCGATGGCGACCGTCAGCGCGATGACAACCGTCGAGTGCCCAAGTGAGAAGAACAATCCGACGGCGACGGGACGTTTGCGCTCTTGCATGAGTTTGCGCATGACGTTGTCGATTGCGGAGATGTGATCGGCATCTACCGCGTGGCGCAAACCGAAGGTGTATGCGAGTACGGCGGTTCCGATGAGCAGCGGGTGCCCGTGGAACGCGATAAACGCCGAGATCCAGGCGACGACGTTGAGACCGATCAGGAATGCATACACGAAACAGGTCCGCTCGCGGGGGCTCACTGCGTACCGTCCTCCAAAAGCTTGCGTGCTGCGTCGGCGTAAACGGGATGGAACTGCGGATCGGCTTGCAGCGCGGCGGCGAGCCGGCGGCGCGCCTCACGACGATGGCCGGTATGCCACGCGATGAACGCGACGTGATACTGCAGCTCGGGATCTTGCGTGCCGCAGCGCGCGGCCCGCTCGGCATACACGCGAGCCTCTCGCCATCGTCCCGTCGCGGCGAGCACCCACGCCATCGTGTCGTCGGCATATATCTCGTCGCCGCGTTTGGCGAGGTCGGAGCGCGCGGCTGCAAGCGCCTGGGCCAGATGTTCGCGATGTTCCGCGCCGTACATCGCCAACAAGCGATCGTTGATGCCCTGTGCGTTGAACAACACTTGCTCTGCGTGAATCAACGCGTCGGTTTTTTGCGCGTCGTCCGCCTTGCCCAACGCGCGTTCGGCATCGACTTTGTACCCCAGCGCCTGCGGCAGCGGGTAGAGGTCGGCGCTTCGCGCGGCGGCCGCCAGGGCGCGCGGCCAGTCGTGCGCTGCGCGGAAAAATTTCGCTTCGTACAAGAGTGCCGCGGCATTATCGGGATAGATCCGGAGCGACTCGACAAATTCTCGTCCTGCCGCGGCGCGGTCGCCGGCTTCGAATGCCAGCTGTGCGTCGCGCAGGTGATACCAAGATCGCGTGTACGCGGGGATTTCGATCATGCGATCGACGATCGCGGTCGCGTGGCTCATTTCGACCCGCGCGAAGTTGAGATTGCCCGTCAACTCGTCGTAACGAGCCTGGATGGAGATCCACGTGGGATTCTCGGACTCGTGCGGGCGGAGAAGGACGCGATTGGCCTCGCGGTAACGGCCGAGTTCCAGAAGCAGCGACGCCGTCTGCACGCGAGCGTTGTCGTCGAATGGCTCGGCACGTACCGCCGCCTGCTCGGCGTTGACCGCATTGATGAACTGGTGCAGCGAAAGGTCGCTCGACGCAAGGACTTCGAGAGCCTGGACGTTACCCTGCGGCTGCAGGCGCAGGGACCGTATGGCCTGCAGCTTTGCGCGGGTCACGTCGCCGAGATCACCCGCTTCGCGGAAGCGCTGCAGATATGCACCGGCCAGCATGCGCGCGGTGATTTGATCTTGAGGATCGCGTCGCGCTTGCGTTTCGTAAAAGGCGATAATGCTATCGCGGTTGCGGTAGTCGGTGGAAAGCGGTGCGCTCGGAATCGTGGTCGCCTGCACCCGGTGCGCGGCAAACCAGGGCCACACGGCTCCGAGAGCGATCGCCGTCACGAAGACGGCGATCGCGGGGCCTGCTTTCGGAGGCACGTGGCTCAAATCGGAGCTTGGATGTAGGGGAACGTTGTCGTGTTCATCTTGTCGTATCCGACATTGTCGGTCGTCAGACAGGGGGCTTCCTTATGATCGTCGGGGATGAGGTGGAGCGCCGACAGCGTGTTTCCGAAGAGCGCGCCGAGCGAAATGTCGATAATGTCGTCGCTGAGAGCGCGGCCGCCGAACTTACTGCCGGTCGCGCCGCCGGTTTCGTAACCGAGATAGGACGCGGTTGTGACGTTTTGGGAAAGATCGACCTTCATCACGTTCGGATAGAGAACTGCCTGCAGGGTGGCTGCGGTCGTTTCGCTGCGGAAGTTCAACGCGAATGACTTGATCTGCGATTTCAGGACCGGATCTGCGTATGGCTCCGAGCGATTCGTCTTGTTGTGGTCCTCGAAGGCTTCGAACGCCTCTTTGACTGCGGGCCGCGCGAGCAATTCGATCTGCGTATACGTGGTCGCGCCGGGCGACGAGCTCGGGGGCGTGAACGGATTGAGCGTCGAGCTCGAGCTGCACGCGGCGACGACTGCTCCGGCAAGGGCTGCGGTAACGAGAAGGATAGTGAAGCGAAGGTTCATTGCATTTTCTCCTATTCCGCGTGGCCGTCGGGCGTTGCGGTAGCGGCCCAGAGTCCGATCACGCCCGGGCTTCCGCTCCCCGGGGCCAACATCGCCTTGGGCATTTCGATCACGATCGAGATGACGTTGTAGGGGGTCAAGAAGTCCTGAGGCCGCTTGATCGCGCAGTCGTTTGAACCGGCCGTCCCGTAATTTACGCCATTGAGGATGATGGGTTGAGAAGATTTTGCGAACCGGAATGAGGTCGCGGTCGCCGGTGGCGTGTGCGGATGATTCTGATAGTTGCGGTCCGGAATGATCTTGAAGAACTGGGCGAGGTCGAAGAAGAACGGGTCGCGGCGGGGCCCGACGAAGACTTTGATCTGGCCATGGTCTAGCCTCGAAACCTTCCCAAACGCAAACGTTCCGGTTTTTGCTACGAGGGTGTTTTTGGTTCCGACTTCATTAGGCGCCGCGGGGCCGTAGAGCGTAATGCGCTGATCGGTGCCGGAACTGTCGGCGGTGAATTGCACTACCGTGTTCTCGGTGAAGGCACCGCTCGCAACGCCGTTGTTCGCGATTTTGAACTGATAGAGCACGTTGGGATCGAGTGCAATGCCCGAAGTCATTCCCATCGGAATCAACGGGCGGATATTCATTGCTAATGCGACTTTGCCGGCGTCGTGCGGGTTCGGAAAGGCAAAGACGTCAGTGATGTCGGCGAGCGGGTTGGCGACGACGGTCGGCGAGTCTTGATGATCAGACCCTCGAGCCACTCGCAGAGTATAGAGCGAGATCGAGAACGCGAGCAAAAAGACTGCCGAGGTCGACAGAACGGAACGAAGCACTCTCACGGTATTTCCTTTCGAAATGAGTTGAGGGCGAACGGGGTGATTGCAAGCAGCGTGTGAAGACCTTGAACGACCATCGTCGCGCCGATGACGGAGATGACGATGCCGGTAAATAGCGGCGCGAGGCGCGCGAGGCGATTAAAGCCGCTGCGTCGCTGCAGCCAGGCAGCGCCATGCACGACAGCCAGCCCAAGACCGGCGAGAATCGACGCCAGACCCAAGCTAAATACGACGATGAGCAGCATGCCGTAGCCGACGCGGTGCAGATGCAGCGCCGTCAACAGAACGACGATGGCGGCCGGACAGGGCGCGATGCCGCCACTTGCCGCCGCGATGACGGCGCTGGGGAAGTGCAGCGGCGCCGTCCCAGGAATCGCGTGGTCATGGTGATCGTGCGAGCGAGTGCGGTCGTGCGAATGCGAGGGCGCGATGCGTTTGATGGCTGCGGCAAGGCTGCGCGCGCCGATCACCGCGACCGCGGCGCCCGAAAGCAGCGTGATCCACGTGAAGATACTCTCGGTCGCGAAACCCGCCGCGACGAACAGCAGCAGCCCGAGGAGAAAGACCGCGATCGTGTGCGCGAACGTTAGCGCGCCGGCGAGCACGACGGCTTGTTTAAACGTTGCGCGCGCGCCGACCAGCGTGAAGGCTAAGAGGGCTTTGCCGTGCCCCGGCTCGAGGCCGTGCAGCGCACCAAGTCCGAACGCAGCCAGGATCGTAAGGAGAATTAAAATCGGCGTCTGCCGTCCGCGTGAAAAGAGATCGGCGAGCAGCGACGAGCGCGTGATCGAGATTGCACTCCCCGAGAAGGGTGCGCTTCCGGAAATGAGGACGCGTGTGATGCGGCCTCCGGCAAAGGTGAACGTGGCGCGATCGTTATGCCGGGGCGAGCCGATCAACGCGCTTGGATACGAACGAAGCGCGCGCGTTGGGTCGGTGGCGCCGGAGAGAACGATGTCTTTCCAGCCGATGCGGCGGTCGGCGTAGACGCGATCGTTCACCGCCACCGTAGCTTGACGCGGCAGCGCAGCGGTGTAGTCGCCGATCCAGTAGAGCGTCGGGAGGCCGCCGGCGCCGGGGTGGGTCGTCGCGGCAGCGTGCCGGAGCTCCAACTGCAGCGGTGTGTCGTTTGCGGTTATCGAGAGATCGCGCGAAACGCGCAGCGCTTCTTCGTCGACCCACGCCTGGACGCGGGAATGCGTCCAGCCGTCGGCGTGCATGATTTGAAACGTCGGTATCTCGGCAATGTCGAGAACGTAGTGGACGTTTAGGCGCCCGCCCTCCGGCCGCAATACCGCGAGGTGGTTGATCGTGAAGTTTCCTAGGGGATGCGCGGCGGCTTGCCGGCACGCCATTGCGGAAAACGTGAGCGCCAGGATGGCCGACCATCGCCACCGAGTCATCGTGCGTGCTCCTCCAAGTAGAACTTACCGGTCAAACGGCGGCCGCACGGTTCTGGATGTGGGCGTTTGAAAAAAAATCGGATTGGGCCGACGGCGAGGAGTCGGAGGGCGCTCACGAAAAGCTCCGGCCATGGAAATGACCGTTTCGCAATCGCTACACGCGCAGGTACTGGCCACGATCGAACGCCGGCATCTGCTGACGCATCCATTTTATGTCGCCTGGACGAAGGGCGAACTAACGCGCGAACAGCTCAAGCAGTACGCGGGGCAATACTTTCATCACGTGCTCGCGGAACCGACCTATTTGAGCGCCGTTCATTCCAATACGCCGCATTTTGCCAGCGACGGAAAGAGCGATCTCGGGCCGCGCCAGGCGATCTTGCAGAATCTAATTGATGAAGAGCTGGGGCCGGAGAATCACCCCACGCTCTGGAAGCGCTTCGCCGCGGCGCTCGGGCTTTCGGAAGACGACCTTGTGGCCGTCGTGCCGCTACCGGCGACCCAACGGCTCATCGCGACGTTTAGAGAGTTGTGCCGGAATCGGCCATACTACGCGGGGATGGCCGCACTGCACGCGTTTGAATCGCAAGTGCCGGCGATAGCCGCCGTGAAGATCGAGGGGCTGCGACGATACTACGGCATGACCGATGCATCGTCTGTGGAATTCTTTAGCGTGCACGAGAAGGCGGACGTCGTTCACTCCGCCGTGGAGTGGCGCTTAATCGAGCACGCCGCCGATTCGGATGCAAAGCGCGCCGAAGTGGTGGCCGCGACGGAAGAAGCGTGCGACGCGCTGTGGCAGTTCTTGAGCGGCGTTTACGAAGTCTGCTAAAGCACTAGGGCCAAGGAGGGGTCATGTTTCAAGGTCGAGTGGCGTTGGTAACGGGGGGTACGCGCGGCATCGGCGCGGCAATTACCGAGATCCTTGCCCAGAGCGGAGCATCGGTTGCGGCCGGATACAATCGCGGGAAAGAAAGCGCCGAGAAGTTTCAGCAGCGGATGGCTGAGCAAGGTGCGAAGATTTCCGTCCATCAAGGGCGAGTTAACGACGCCGACGACTGCAACCGCGTCGTCAAGGAAGTGATGGATAATTTCGGGCGTGTCGATTACCTGGTCAACAACGCGGGAATCACGGTCGACAAGACGGTGCGTAAAATGACGGTTGACGACTGGCGTCAAGTTCTCGACGTCAACCTTTTAGGCGCGTTCCAGATGACGAAGGCGGTGCTGGAGCACATGATCGAACGCGGCTCGGGGCGTATCGTGAACATCAGCTCGGTGATCGGGGAAACCGGCAACATCGGGCAGGCCAACTATGCCGCATCGAAGGCCGGATTGTTTGGATTTTCCAAAAGTTTGGCGCTCGAGATGGCACAACGCGGCATCACCGTCAACTGCGTCGCACCGGGATTCATCGCGACCGAAATGGTCTCCGCGATTCCGGAAGCCGCTCTCTCGAAAGTCGTCGAGAAAATCCCACAGCGCCGGTTGGGCCGGCCCGAAGAGGTCGCGCGGGTAGTGCGGTTTCTGCTTGAGGATGAGTCGAGCTACATCACGGGCGCGGTGTACTCAATCAACGGCGGCTTAGATATGTGACCCCCGACCTTGAGTGGGCGGAGCCCTTCGACGAGCTCGGGGTGACGAGGGAGGGGAAGCGGGCTGGGGTTGGGTAAATCTAGCGCGTGAGTAGTTTACCGCTCAAAGGGCGCGTCGGGATCGTTACCGGGGGTTCCCGCGGAATCGGCGGCGCGATCAGCACGGTGTTGGCCGAAGACGGCGCAACGGTCGCCGTGCTCGGCTTGCCGGAGGACCGCGCGAGAACGCAACGCCTAGCCGCCAGACTCAACGGCGCAGCCAGGCGATTGCATTACTACGAGAGCAACGTGGGAATTTTCGAAGAATGCCGGATGGCCGTGGAGGGCGTGCTCCGCGAGCACGGGCGAATTGATTTCCTCGTCAACAACGCGGGGATTACCCGCGATCACACGGTTCGCAAAATGACGGTCGAGGAATGGGAAGCGGTCCTGAAAGTCAATCTTTCAGGGCCGTTTTTTATGATTAAAGCCGTGCTCGAGACAATGGTGGAGCAGGGTTTCGGCCGGATCGTGAACGTCAGCTCGGTTGTCGCCGAGAGCGGCAACTTTGGGCAGGCTAACTATGCTGCCGCAAAAGCCGGCCTGCTCGGTCTGACCAAGACCGTGGCATTGGAAGTGGCAAAGAAGGGGATAACCGTCAACGCGGTCGCGCCGGGCTTCATCGACACCGACATGACGAAGGCGATGCCGTCTGAGGTCATCCAACACGCGATCGCGCAAACGCCCAAACGCCGGCTCGGCAAACCCGAGGAAGTCGCACGGCTCGTTCGGTTCCTGCTTGACGAGAAAGCGGGATACATCACCGGCGCGGTCTACAATATCAACGGCGGCTGGTACATGTGATGCAAGAGAGCGTCCAACTGGGTCAAAGCATCGAGCCGGAAGAGTTTCGCTACGGCATCGACGTCACCGGGCTCGATCCGGCATCCC
>DAIMCN010000036.1:0-29138 GCA_036726365.1 Candidatus Cybelea sp. | reverse complement strand
CGAGCGGCCGCTTCCTCTGCTACACTTCGGCCATGGCACTTTCAAGACGCGTATCCGCCGAGTTTATCGGCACGTTTTGGCTCGTGTTCGGCGGTTGCGGAAGCGCCGTGATCGCGGCGGGCTTCCCTCAACTCGGCATCGGATTCGTCGGCGTAGCCCTGGCATTTGGTTTGACCCTCCTGACCATGGCGTACACGATCGGTCCGATTTCCGGCTGCCACATTAATCCGGCCGTCACATTCGGATTGTGGCTGGCCAAGCGATTTCCGGCACGAGACGTCTTGCCGTATATGGTCGCGCAAGTGGTCGGAGCCATCGCGGCGGCAGCGGTTCTCTACGTCGTTGCCAGCGGCAAACCGGGCTTCGTCGCGGGACAGTTTGCGAGCAACGGTTACGATGCGCTGTCGCCGGGGCACTACGGCATGATGTCGGCCCTGATCGCCGAGGTCGTTCTCACGTTTGCGTTTCTGATGGTGATTCTCGGCGCGACGGAGCGCCGCGCGCCGGTGGGGTTTGCGGGCTTGGCGATCGGCTTAGCGCTAACGTTGATCCATCTCATCAGTATTCCGATCGATAACACGTCGGTGAACCCCGCACGCAGTACCGGACCGGCAATCTTTGCGGGTGGGGCGGAGCTTTCGCAGCTCTGGCTGTTTTGGCTTGCGCCGTTAATCGGCGGCGGCCTAGCCGGACTGCTTTATCCGGCGCTCTTCGGCGAAGAAGTCAGCGAGGAGCCGATCGTCGGTAAAGCGCCCGTTTAGACGCGCGGGCGGCGATTCTTCGAGATTGCGCGGATAATCGTACGGGCGGGGCGCGGGTCGTCGAACGCCGCGCCCGCGTCGATCACTGCGGCCTTCATCAAAGCCCGAACGCCGGGCCGGTTGAGCGTTGTGGCACTTTCCAATCGAATGTGCCGCACTTGGTTACCGCTGCCCTGTAGAAGGCCGGCCGGATCCGGTAGTCGCGCGCCCTGAAGGAAGCAGAGACTTACCTTCCGCGGATAGATGGCGATCGAGAAAACGGCTTGCGAAGGGCGTTCGTTTGGCCCGAAGCCCACGACCAGCGCGTACGCATTGTCATACACGAGCTCGAAGGCGCCGGGAAGCCGGTCGCGCAGCGTCTCCAAAGCGGAGTGCGCTCGCTCCGCGATGTCGGGCGAAAACCGAGCAACGAACTTGTCGAGCTGCCTTCGCGTCGCAGCGTCGGAAGGTTCCATCGGTTTATGATACCATTAGCGGCCTCGGCCGGAGAAAGGGTATAAGGGTAGACGTATGGAGCAGCGCAAGCTTGGCACGCAAGGCCTGACCGTTTCGGCGATGGGGTTGGGCTGCATGGGAATGACCTTTGCGTACGGCAAGGGTGATGAACGTGAAGGCATCGCGACGATCCACCGCGCGCTCGAACTGGGCGTCAACTTCCTGGATACGGCTGAAATTTACGGCCCATACACGAACGAACAATTAGTCGGCCGTGCCATTCGCGGCCGGCGTGAGGGCGTCGTGATCGCGACGAAATTCGGTTTTCGTATCGCGAATGGCAATCGCGGCGTCGATGGTACGCCGGCGAATGCGAAGCGCGTGGCGAGCGAATCGCTGCGGCGCCTCGGCATCGACGTCATCGACCTCTACTATCAACACCGTCTCGATCCGAGCGTCCCGATCGAAGAGACCGTCGGCGCCATGAAGGAGCTCGTCGACGAGGGGAAGGTGCGCTATCTCGGGCTCTCCGAGGTGGGCGCGGAGACCTTGCGTCGCGCGAACTCGGTGCATCCCATTAGTGCGCTGCAGAGCGAGTATTCACTCTGGGAACGTGGCGTGGAGCGTGAGATTCTTCCAACCGCGCGCGAGCTCGGCATCGGATTGGTGCCTTATAGTCCGCTGGGACGAGGCTTTCTGACCGGCTCGGTTGACGTGACGAACCTTGCGGAAGACGACTTCCGCCGAACGAACCCGCGTTTCTCGCACGAGAATGCGCGTGCGAACGAAGCGGTCGTCCACGTCGTGCGGAGCGTGGCGGAAGAACGCGGCGCTACGCCGGCGCAAGTCGCGCTCGCCTGGGTGCTCTCGCGCGGCAAGGACGTCGTGCCGATCCCGGGTACGAAGCGAGTACGCTATCTCGAGGAGAACGTTCGCGCGCTCGACGTCCGCCTGACGCCCGAAGACCTCGCGAAGCTCGATAGTCTAGCGGCGCAAACCTCCGGAGAGCGCTACGCTCCGGAGATGATGAAGCTCATTCAGCGCTGACCGGATCCTTCCGATAAAGAGGCGCCTTTTCAGCGATCCAAAATCGTGTCACGTGCTCGTCCGGTCCGTTCGCTCAAGTGACGCGGCTACATGGGCGGTCCTTCGCGGCCGCCTCTGGCCTTCAGCCGCCGCAGAAGGTCTTGCTGCGGAAGCACGTGCCTTCCTGGAAGGGCGAAGCGTGCCAACCATAACTGCCGCGTTCATCGCCGAAGAAGCAGAGGCGCCGGTTGGATTCCTCGAGCTCGCACTGCGTTCGTTTTCGGATGGTTGCGAGTCGATGCCGGTTCCTCACGTCGAAGGCTGGTACGTCGAAGCGTCGGCACGCGGACGGGGCGTCGGTCGCGCGCTCGTGGAAGCTGCTGAAACCTGGGCGCAGCGGCATGGCTTTACCGAACTGGCTTCGGATACCGAACCCTGGAACGAAGCCTCGCTCGCCGCTCACTTGCGATGCGGGTTTCGCGAAACAGAGCGGCTCGTCAAGTTTTGCAAGCAGCTTGAATGCGAATAATCACCCTCAATGTCAACGGCATCCGTGCTGCCACGCGGCGCGGCTTCTTTGAATGGGTGGCGCTGCAAGACGCCGACGTCGTCTGCCTGCAAGAGACGCGGGCGCAAGAGCATCAACTGCCGCAAGCCTTGACGATCCCCGGACTTACCGGTTACTTTGTGGATTCAAAGCGTCGCGGTTACAGCGGAGTCGCACTGTACTGCCGGAAAGAACCGATCGAAGTACGTCGCACGCTGGGTTGGGACGCTGTCGATTCGGAGGGCCGCTTCATCCAGGCCGACCTGGGAGCGGTGACGGTCTCGTCGCTCTACGTTCCCTCCGGCATCACCGGCCCTCCGCGGCAAGCCTTCAAGATGAACTTCTTGGAGCGGCTCCTCGCAGTCCTCGCAAAGCTGCGGCACTCTCGGCGCAAGCACATCGTCTGCGGCGACTTCAACATCGCGCACAAAACGATCGATACCTATAGTCCCGGGCGCAACAGGCACGTGAGTGGATTTCTTCCCGACGAGCGTGCGTGGATGGACGCGCTGGTCGAGCAAGTCGGCTGGGTCGACGCTTTTCGCGTCGTCAATCGAAATCCGAAACAGTATACATGGTGGTCGAACTGGCCCGCCGCATGGGAGCGTAACTTGGGATGGCGCATCGACTACCAGCTGATCACTCCGGACTTGCGCGAGTGCGTTCGGGCGGCGTCAGTTTACAAGGAATCTCGGTTTAGCGATCATGCTCCGCTGACGATCGACTACTCCGTGCAACTATGAGCAGCGTGTCTCGGTTGACGTGAACCATGGGTGACGAGCAGCTCGGCCTCGTTGCGCTCTTTGGCGCCTCGGGTGCGGTCGGACGTGCGCTTGCGCCCGTGCTGGAGCGACGGGAAATCGGCTATCGGACCGTCGGCCGTGACGCGGAGCGGCTGGGGCGCGATTTTCGACGTTCGCAACCCGTGCACGCGGACTTTTTCTCCGGTGAAGGGCTCGGCGATGCGGCGCAGGGTGTCGATACGGTCTTCTACCTCGCCGGCGCGCCGTACACTGAGTTTTACAAGCACCCGATCATGGTGCGGAACGCACTCGATGCCGCACAAGCAGCCCGAGTAAAGCGCTTCGTTCACATTGCGCCCGTCTACAGCTATGGGCCGGCGCGAATTCGGCCCGTTCCCGAAACACAGCCCCACGCGCCGAGCACGCGCAAGGGGCGCTTCAGATTAGAACAAGAGCGGGCCGTGCTCGAGCGCAACGGTGCCGACTTTACCACGGTGGTCGTGCACCTTCCCGATTTTTACGGTCCGAACGCCGACCTCAGCTATGCAAACGCGTTTATGCGCGAGGCGCTCGGCGGAAAGACGGCGTCGTTCGTTGGGCGGCTCGACGTGCAGCGCGAGTTAGTCTACGTGCCGGACGTTGCTGAACCGCTGCTGCGCTTGGCGGCGATGGACGATGCCTACGGACGCTGTTGGAATCTTGGCGGCCGAGCGATCCAGGCGCGCACCTTCGTCGACCTGGTCTTTGCCACAATCGGCACGCCGCCGAAATTTCGGTCGATTCCGAAGGTAATGCTGCAAGCCGTTGGCATCGTGCAGCCCTTTATGCGCGAGGTGGCGGAGATGTACTACCTGTTCGACAGCAACTTCGTGCTCGACGATAGCGCGCTCCAGCGTCGCCTCAACGGCTATGCCAAGACTCCGTTGGCCGAAGGCATCGCACAGACGATCACTTGGATGCGCGAATCAGAACTTTCGGTGGAATCAAACAAATGAGCGTACCCGACGTTGCGAAACGATCGGCGAGCTCGATGCCGGCAAGGCCGCCTTTTTTCAGCTCGACGTTTGCGCCGTCGCAGAGGCTGCCGATGACGGCGCTCATCGTCGGCTCGTGACCAACCAACACGATCGATCCCGCGGCACCACGTTCGCGAAGGATCGCTCCGCAGGATTCGGCGTTGAAGCCGTGGGCAATGCGCGCATCTTCTACGACGGCATTCCGCAGGCGCAGCCGGTCGGCGACGATGTCGGCGGTTTGCCGTGCGCGAAGGAGCGGGCTCGTCACGATGACGTCGACATCGGCCGCGAAATCGGCGATCGCCTTGGCCTCACCGTGCATTCGTTTGATTCCCTCGGGTGTGAGCGGGCGGTCGTCGTCGCTGCCACGCCACTCTGCGGGCTCGACCGCGTTGCCGTGACGTAGGAAATAGCACTTCATCGGCGGCAACTACGGAGGCCACATGAGCAGAACCTGGCAGACACGGCTGATCCACTCCGGCGCGACCGTACCGGAAGGCTATCGGTCGCTGGCGACTCCGGTTTACCGCGGGTCCACCACGCTCTTTCCTTCGGCCAGCGACGTGAACGAAAAATGGGACCAAGAGCGTGTCGGTTACACCTATGGCCTCTACGGTACGCCGACGACGCTCGAGCTCGCCGCGCGCATTTGCGAACTCGAAAACGGACGCCACACGATCCTGGCGCCGGGCGGCCAATCGGCCATCTCGCTCATCGACTTTGCCTTGCTAAAGAGCGGCGACCACATTTTGGTTCCACGCAGCGTCTATGGGCCAAACCGCAAGCTTACGACGGCCTTGCTTTCTCACTTCGGCATAACCTCGACGTTCTACGATCCGTTAGTGGGCGGCGGAATTGCGTCGCTCATCACGGAGAACACGCGACTGGTCTGGACCGAAAGTCCCGGATCGGTCACGATGGAAGTGCAGGACGTGCCGGCTATTGTTGCGGCGGCGCACGCGCGCGACGTGACGGTCGTGCTCGACAACACCTGGTCGGCCGGGATTTTGTTCGATGCATTCGCGCACGGCGTGGACGTCACGATGCAGGCGATCACGAAATATATCGGCGGTCACAGCGATCTGCTGCTCGGCTCGATCACCGTCCGCGACGAGGCACTGTATCAACGGATTGGTGCGGCACGACAGGTCATCGGTTGCGCGGTTTCGCCGGACGATTGCAGCCTCGCGTTGAGAGGACTGCAAACGCTCGGGGTTCGCCTCGCCGCGGTGGAAGACTCCGCTTTGGAAATCGCGCGCTGGCTTGCGGCACGGCCGGACGTCGAGCGCGTATTACATCCCGCGCTCGAGTCATGTCCCGGGCACGAGTTTTGGAAACGCGACTTCGTCGGCTCCTCGGGCGTCTTTTCCATCGTGTTCAAGCCCGGACCGACGCGCGAGCAGGTCTACGCGTTCGTCGATCGGCTACAACTTTTCGAAATTGGATACAGCTGGGCGGGTACGACGAGCCTTGCCGTTGCGTACACGATCGCACCGGTTCCCGGACGCCCGCGCTACGAACATCGGCTGGTCCGTTTTAGCATTGGGCTGGAGTCCACGGGCGATCTGATCGCGGATCTGGAACGAGCGCTTCCGGCGCTTGGGACCTAGGGAACGGCGAAAGTCCCCTCGATCACCGGAACGCACTCTCCGGAGATCCGCACGCGAGCGCCGCGGTCCTCGACCCACAGCTCCGCGCCACGCGGCGAGAGTTGGCGTGCAAACAGCTGCGATTTGCCGAGAACGCCCGACCAGTACGGCGTCAGCACGCAATGTGCCGAACCGGTCGCCGGATCTTCAGGAACGCCGAGCTTCGGCGCGAAGAAGCGCGAAACGAAATCGCAATCTCCGTCGAAGCCGCGCGCGGTCACGATCAAACTCCTGAACGGTAAAGCGGCGATTCGCCCGATGTCGGGGCGCAGTTCACGCACCTGCACCGCCTCTGACAGTACGGCCATTCCGCGGTCGGCCTCCCAGAGTTCGGCAGGGCGTACGCCGATGGCCTCGGCGACCAGCCCGGGATCGCATTCTTTCTGCACCGGCAACGCCGGGAAATTGAGCGCGAGGCGTTCACCGTCGCGCTCGACTTCGACCGGACCGGAAAGCGTGTTGAAGCGCACTCGCTCGCGTTCCGGCTGAAGCATATTGAGAATGAGGTAGCCCGTCGCCAGCGTGGCATGGCCACACAGCGGCATTTCCACCGCGGGCGTGAACCAGCGCAGGCGATACTCGTCGCCTTCGGCCACGAAGAAGGCCGTCTCGGCGAGATTGTTCTCCGCCGCGATTGCCTGTAACGTGCGGTCGTCGAGCCATTGTTCGAGCGGGCATACGGCCGCGGGATTTCCGCCGAATGCCTCTCGCGTGAAAGCGTCAATCTGATAGAGCGGAATCTTCACCGAGAGGCTGAGCCGCCGCTACTGTTTGACGCAGACCGCGTGCTGGGTCATCATTTTGCCCTGCGGGCTCGGCCCTTGCGTGTCCATCGAATACTGCGTGGCTTGCGTCATGTGAATGACGGCGGTGCCGTGGTCGGCCGGGTATTGATTGGTCCACTTCGAGCCATTGAACGTCGGCGACATGCTCACGCTAGTGAAATAGCTGCCGTCCGTCCCGACCCCGGTAACGATCCAGCGCGTGTGCTTGGCGTCATAGCCGAAGAACGTCACGCTCGTACTCGCCGGTTGGCCGTTCTGTGCCGGATAGCTGGCGTCGATCCGTAGCCAATTCCCGTACATCGCGTCCGCGTCGGTCTCGTGGTAGGTCTTGTTGTCGCTCCCGTGCGTCGTGCAGTTCCACGTTCCCACGAAGCCCGCAATGGTGGCCTGTTGCGACGACGCTCCCGCGAGCGCCGGGGAAACCGCCACGACGCACGACAGCACGATTGCGACCGTCAGGACATACCGAAACGCATGAATCATTAGAAAGCCCTCCTCCGCGCTCAGGTTCGGTACCCCTCAAGCGCCCCCTTGTCTGCCCGTAAATGTGATTTTCTTTCGAGCCCCGGCGAATAATGGGCTGAAATGACCTCGAACGATACGCAAGGGGCGTTCCTCGACTCGCTCGAGCGGCATCGCGGCATCCTGTTCACGATCGCAAACGCCTACTGCCGCGACGCCGACGCCCGCGCAGACCTCATCCAGGAAACCATCGCGCAGCTCTGGCGCGCCTTTGCTCGATTCGACGGCCGTTCCGCGTTCTCGACGTGGATGTATCGCATCGCAGTCAACGTGGCGATTTCATTTTACCGCCGCGAGCGTCGAAGAACTCAACCCCTAACGGCCCTCGAAGGTGCGGCTCTCGAAAGCCGGGCCGTTTCCGCGGACGCGCAGACCGACGAACGGAGCACGATCCTACGCGAGATCATCGAGCGCTTCGACTCGCTCAACCGCGCGCTGATGATCTTGTATTTGGACGATCGCCCATACTCCGAGATCGCCGAGATCCTCGGAATATCGGAGACCAACGTGGCGACCAAAATTAGCCGGCTCAAACAACAACTGAAACGCACGCTCAGCGCACAAGGACAAATCTAACGATGCAGGACGATCCGAAACTCGAGGAACTCAAAAATCTTTGGGCGCAGACCAATCGCCAGCTCGAGGCGAGCGAACGTCTTAACGCGCTGCTCTTACGGCAAACCAATTTGCGGGAAGCGGGCAGCTCGTTGAGAGGCCTCTCGCGCGGGATCGTGGTCGAACTCGTGCTGAACTTTGCGGCGCTCGTTTTCATCGGCGCTTTTGCCGCGGATCATCTGCGCGAGGTGCGATTCTTCGCGCCGGCCGTTGCGCTGGGCGCCTACGCTATCGCGACGATCGTCGCAGGCATTCGCCAAATCGTCGACATCAAGGACGTTGATTACGACGAACCCGTCGTCGCGATTCAAAAGAAACTAGAGCAGCTGCGCGTTCGCCGGATCCGCACGACGATGGGCGTGCTGTTGTTCGCTCCCCTGATGTGGGTGCCGTTGCTGATCGTGGCGATGCGCGGCCTCTTGGGAGTCGACGCGTTCGCTGCCGGCACGGGATGGCTCGCCGCGAACCTGCTCTTTGGGCTCGCAGTGATACCGCTAGCGATCTTCCTTGCACGGCGATACGCAGACCGGCTCGGACGCTATGCGCCGATGCGAGCGCTGGGGGATGCGATAGCCGGTCGAAGCCTCGCCTCGGCGCTGGCTTCGCTCGACGCGATCCGCCGTTTCGAACGAGCCGGTTGACGTGCGGTTCAGTCTTGCTGGATGGCCTCGACATCGATCGTGATGTCCACTTCGCGGCTCACCACGATGCCGCCGTCCGGCGTGTTGTCGTTCCAGGTGACGCCGAAGTCGTAGCGGTCGATTTGCGTCCGAGCGGTGAACCCGGCGCGCGTCTTCGGGCCTTTGTCGACACCGTCTTCCCACCAGGGCGTTTGCCACGTGCCCAGATAGCGCACGCGTAGCGTTACGGGTCGAGTGACGTCTCGGATCGTCAGGTCACCGGTCAGATGGTAATCTACGGGGCCGATCTCGAGCAGTCCAGTGCTCTTGAACCGGATTTCGGGATATCGTTCGCAGTTCAGGAAATCGGGGCTGCGAAGATGATCGTCGCGCATCTGAACCCCTGTCCAGCAGGTCGAGGCGTCGATCGTCGTTTCGACCGCGAGGCCGCGCGGATTCGCCGGGTCGAACTCAAGCTGACCCGTCACGTTCTTGAATGATCCACGAACCCACGTAACCATCATGTGACGCGCTCGAAACTCAGCCGCCGTATGTCCCGGTTCGAAAAACCACTTCATATTGCTGATACTCCTCGCCGCTGGTATTCGGCATCTTCGCCCGCATTCGCTTTAGCGGCACTCGTCACCACGGGGACCGGTGCGCGAACAACACATCCGTGTGCCGACTTCACATCAAACTTACTACTACTCGCTTGGTAACGGTCAAGCTGCCGAAGGTCTGCAGCAAAAAGGTCACGCCGTCCGTCACAATGTCAGCGACGGAGACGTTCTCCTTGGATCAACGGCAAGGCGACATCGCACCTTCTTGGTGGAGAGGAGCATCTGTCAATGAGAATTTCGATCACGGCCGTTTTTGCGGTAGTCGCATTAGCGGCCACCGCAGTGCTGTCCGGCTGTGGCAGCGGCGCTTCGTCATCGAGCTTCGCCCCTTCAGCATCGAAGCAGCAAAGCATTACACAATCCCGTTCGAACCCACGATCACGAGGAGGCGTTACGCACTACGAGCTCGTCACGCTCGATGCGCTCGGCGGAAGCGTTAACTTCGCCATTAACATCAACAGCAGCGGCCAGGCCAGTGGCACGTCGCTGCTAAGTGGGAACCAAATCTTGCACGCGCAGATCTGGATAAAGCCACCGCACACGACTGACCTCGGCACGCTGGGCGGCCCGAACAGCGCGATTTTCCAGTATAACCATGGCCGCCCGGGTCAGTTCGTGGGCTGGTCCGAGACCTCCGAAACCGACCCCTACAACGAAAACTACTGCGGTTTCGGTACGTCACACATTTGCCGCGGGTTTAGCTGGCAGTCCGGTAAGATGAGGTCGCTCCCGACGCTTGGCGGAAATAATGACCAGACCAACGACGTGAACAACCGCGGCCAGATCGCCGGTGATTCCGAGACCAGTACCAAAGACGCGAGCTGCAAATCGCCGCAAGTCTTTGATTTCCTCGGCGTCATTTGGCAGCCGGACGGTACGATCACAACCCTGCCGCCATACCCCGGCGATACCGTCTCATATGCGTACACAATTAACCAGTCCGGGCGGGATGCCGTTGGTAATTCAGGCTCGTGCGCCGCTCCAACAGCTCACGCGCTGCTCTGGCAAAACGCCTCATCACCGATCAACCTCGGCAGCCTCGGAGGCGCGTCCAACGTAGCACTGGATATCAATAGCCGGGGTCAGATCGTTGGCAACTCAGACCTTTACGGAGACATGGTGACTCATACTTTTCTCTGGCAACGTGGCACGATGAGCGATCTTGGCGCGTTGCCCGGCGACGTCGATAGCTTTGCCGGTGGGATTAACAATGAGGGACAGGTCGTCGGCGAATCATGCGACGCGAGCGGCAACTGCCGAGGCTTCCTATGGCAGAACGGGTCAATGACCGATCTCAATACACTCATTCCGCCTAGCGAGAACCTCAATGTGCTGTTTGGCAGCAACATTAACGACAGTGGGGAGATCACCGGGGCAACCGTCAACGCGCAGGGCGTAGAGCGCGCGGTCCTGTTGATCCCTCGCGAATCAAGCGACGTTTTGCCTAAGGGCGTGTCCGCGCCTAAGTTTATGCTACGCGAAAGCCTGCCGATGCGACTTCGGAACCCCCGTGCCGGGTTCTGGGATCTTCGCAGCAAATCTGCGATTCCGCGATAGAGCAGCGGCAACCAAAGGGATGAGCCCGCCAAAGCGGGCTCATCCCTTTTCTAGATTTCGGGTAAGGCCAGACTCCGATTCGCATCGGCTACGCGCCGACTATTTCTTTGGTGAATCGGGGAAGACGTAAACTGCGCCGATCTTGTTGCCTTTCATTACAAGCGCGTCAATGCCGGTGATGACCGCGGGATCGGCCGTGCTGAGGGACGTGATCCCTGTACCGGGTTTTGGCTACTTGCTAATCGCGGAGCCCTGTGGCGCCGAAGCCCTTCATGAGTGTCTTCGTAGGCTCGCCTCCGGCCGGGTATTTGTAGAACCCTACGGACCCTATGTCGTATTTGCTGCGTGGCTCCAAGGCGTTTGGCCCGATAACCGTGCTGCCCTGAATCCAGAATTCAACAATATCCCCCCCGCCAGAGTCAAGCGGTGTCTCGTGTACGATCTTTCCGCCTGCGCCCGTGGTTTGGTAAATAGCATTCTCGCCGGATGCCCCGAAAAAACCAAGCGCGTAGCCAAAGTTTGAAATTCTCATTTGCTCTGCTCCCTTAAGCATGAAGGCATCGCGGGCCAGGTATGTCCTGACCCGCGCGCTCAGCCCCATCGTAGCACCCAAGGCCACGGTCGTGGAAGCCACCTCGGCCCACGGCTCCGTAGCCACGGCGCCCGGGAGGAGGCCTCGTTTGGAACGCCTTAGCTCTTATCCTCCGAGGTCTGGCCAATACGAGATGCGGCGTTGTCCGTGATGAGCCAGCTGTCTCGGATTGCAACCCTTCTTGCACTTTGCGGATAGTTGCCACGAGGATGACGCGCACTCCAAAGGCGAGCCCGGGCAGTCAAATATTCGAAATTATCATATAAGGTTTCGTCCCGAGTTCGCCGCATGATGGCAATTACCGGTTCCAATTTCTCCCACATTGTCTCGACGAAATCGCAGGCAGTGTCGAGGTATGCACTCTCATCGATTAGCCCGCGCTTCAAATAATTGCCGACCTGTTCGAAAAAATCACATACCTTCAATTCGATATGCACGCTCGGGTCGACTGGATGCTCCATCAAGCTCTTGCGAAAGTCTGCATCTTTCAGACGTGTCTCGAGATCGTTTAGAACGTAGTCTCGCCGCTTTTGCTCCTCCGGATCCTGAGAGTAGTGCAGGATCGTAAGCAGTCCACTTAATTGATTGCTGGCCCGAAGATGTCGCAATTGCACGACGGCGGCAAAAGCCGCAACGGCTATAACGATAAGAGTAGCCAGAGGGGCAAGGTTATTCAGTGACTGTAGGAGCATTGGCCGTACCTCCAGCGAAGGGTTTTCTCTGTTACCTATTCCGACCACGCGCGACGCCTAGGTGGGCTGGAACGCTTGGTATTCGAGCCAACGCGATCGCAGCTTGCAGCGCAGCACGTAGATTGGCTTAGCTGGCCCAGCTGCAAAGCACTCCCGACCTCGACCGCGGCGCCGGGGCCTCGTTTTGAGAGGCTCTGTCTCCTTTCCCCGGGTGACCGTCCCTTAGAACAGCGGATGACGCATGACTTCACTGGCTTAATAAGCGCACGGGTGCAGATCTTCGGCGCGATGGGTGTACGCGTGCCCCCGCCGAAGCGCGGAGGGCGCGCCGTTATCGCGACCTGGCGAACCCCTTTGCAGCGAAGACCGCTGCCGCAAAGGCAAGGAGCGCCGAAGCAATCATTGCGTGACGGAACCCCTGTATATACGATGGCGCGGTCGTAACGACGACGCCGAGCACTGCCACGCCGAGCAGGCCGGCGGTGCGCGCGACCGCGTTGTTGATTCCCGAAGCGACGCCGGAGTGTTCCACTCCGACGGAGTCCATCACGGTCGTCGTCAGCGGCGCGACGAACAGCGCACCGCCAAATCCGAGCACGGTTGCCGCGGGGAAGAAGGTCGTCCAATAGGATCCATCGGTTCCCGGCAAAGCATACGCCAAAAATCCCATACCGGCGAGTATTGATCCCAGGATCAGCGGAGTGCGGGGCCCGATGCGTGCCACCAAGCCGCCCGACCAACGCGACGCGGCAACCATGATGAAGATGAACGGCAACAGCGCGGCGCCGGCCTCGGTGGGCGAGTAGTGATGAACGTTGATCAGCACGAACGGCACGAAATAAAGGCTGCCGCCGATTGCGGTGTAGAGTAAGAACGTATAGATGTTGGCGGAACTGAAATTCCGCGACGCAAAGAGATCGGAGCGCATCATGGGGTCGGGCGTCCGGCGCTCGTACAGCACGAACGTACCTAACGCAACGATTCCAAGAATGACGGCGGCAAGCGGAAGCAATGATATGTGCCCGGCGTTCATTCCAATCAAACCGTAGACGAGCAGCCCCAATCCGAACGTCGCGAGCGTCGCTCCCACGACGTCGACCCGTCGATCGGCGGTATCATCGCGGCTTTCCGGGACGTGGAATGCAAGGATGAGTAACACCACGGCCGCTACCGGTAAGTTGATCAAGAAAACGTACCGCCAGGAAAAGCTCTGCGTCAGCCAGCCGCCGATGATTGGGCCGGCCGCCGCGGTCAGGGCCGAAAAACCCGACCACAATCCGATCGCGCGTCCGCGCGCTTCGCCGCTATAGGCCGCGCTAATCAAGGCTAAACTGCCCGGGGTTAAGAGCGCGCCGCCTATACCCTGAATGCAGCGCGCCAGGATTAACACTTGGATGTTGGGGGCCAGCGCGCAGGCGAGCGACGCCGCCGCGAATAGGGCGATCCCCGAAGCAAAGACGAGCCGTCGCCCATACAGATCTCCCAGCGACCCGCCCAGCAGAATCAGCGCTGAAAGGAACAGCGCGTAGCCCTCGATGACCCACTGCGTTTCGCTGGTACTTGCGTGAAGCTCGCGTTGCAGCACCGGCAGCGAAACGTTGACGGCGGTGCTGTCGATGAAGCTCATCGCCGAACCGAGGATCGCCGCGATCAGCAGCCATGCGATTTGCACCCATCCGGCTTCCGCTCGCCGCCGTCCGGTCCTATCTCTCTGCGCCGCCTGGCCAGAGAAGAGCTTCGGCGAAACGGAAGAAGAAGCGACGGATGGGCTCGGTTTTGCATCGGCCGCTGCGAGCGGTGATTCTCGCGGCGGCCGACAGCGCGCTCGTTCGCCGTACCGTCACTCGTTACGGCATGCGTCTCGGCGCGCGCCGTTTCGTGGCCGGCGAAAACGCCGCCGAGTTCTTACCGGTAGCACGGGAGGCTAACGCCCAAGGTTTTGCGGTCGCCGCGACCCTGTTGGGAGAAAGCGTGCGGGAACGCGATGAAACGCTGGCGGTTACTGAGGAATACTGTCGCTTGCTCCGCGACTTTGCACGCGGCGGCATCGACGCGAACGTCGCCTTCAAGTTGACGCACGTCGGTCTCGACATCGATCCGGAGTTCGCCTTCGAGAACGCTGCGCGCATCGCCGCCACGGCGCATGAAGCCGGGAACACAGTGCGCATCGACATGGAGCAATCCCGCCACGTGGATGCAACGCTGTCTATGTACCGCCGTTTGCGCGCGCGTTTCGATGGGGTTGGTTTCGTCTTGCAATCGTATCTCTATCGCAGCCTGGCGGACTTGACGGCACTCCTCTCGCTCGCGCCAAACGTACGGGTCGTCAAAGGTGCGTACCTCGAGCCGCCAACCGAGGCTTATCCGAAGAAGCGCGACGTCGACGAGAACTATATAAGACTCGCCGAACTGGCCCTCTCGCAGCCGGGCTACACCGCCATCGCCACGCACGACCCGGCAATCGTCGAGAGGGTCATTCAATTCACGCAAGCAAGAGGTTTGCCCAAACGCGGGCGATTCGAGTTTCAGCTACTCTACGGCATCGCCACTCCGCTCGCGCGTAGTCTGGTCGAACGCGGTTACCGCGTGCGGCTTTCAATCCCATACGGCGAATCCTGGTTTCCTTATTTGATGCGCCGCCTAGCGGAGCGCCCCGCCAACGTCGCGTTCTTCCTAAAAGGTGCGCTGACCCGAAAATGAGGGGAGGCATTTGGTCGGCGGTTCTGACGCCAATCGGCGTCGACTTAGCGCCGGACGCTTCGACGGCGCTTCCGTACTATCATGAACTACTGGAACACGGCAGCGACGGCATCAACCTCTTGGGCACCACCGGCGAAGCGATGTCATTTAGCACGGATCAACGCATGAAGTTCATGGAGAGTCTGACATCCGGTGGACTGCCGATGGAACGCATGATGGTCGGAACTGGCGCCGCGTCGCTCGACGCCGCAGCGCGACTCACTCGTTGCGCCGTTGACTGCGGCTTTGTGGCCGCGCTGATCATGCCGCCGTTCTTTTTCCGCGACGCTCTTGACGACGGAATCGTCCATTTCTTCGACGCACTCTTCTCGCAAGTCAATCCGCCGCCGCAGGGCGTGCTTCTCTACAACTTTCCGCGCATGAGCGGGATCACGTTCCACGCGCTTCTCGTCGACCGGCTGCTCCGCGAATTCCCCGGCATCATCGCGGGCATGAAGGACAGCTCCAACGACGCGGCGCTCCAAACCGAGGTCCTTTCGCGCCATCCCAAGCTCAGCGTCTTCCCCGGTTTCGAGGGCGATCTGCTTGCGGCCAAGGCGCGCGGAGCGGTGGGCTGCATTTCAGGCAGCGTATCTCTTTGGCCGCGGCTCGCGCGCGCCGCGTTTATCGACGAGGATGAAACGAAAGCCGAAACGCTCACGAAGGCGCGCAACGCGCTCGATGGCGTTCCATTCGTGCCGGCGATGCGCTATCTCACGGCCAACCTGCGGCGCGATCCGACGTGGCTGCGCGGGATGCCGCCGCTCATGCCCGTGAGCGATTCGCAGCAGCGCGCGCTGGATCTCGCAATCGAGCCGTTTCGCGGGATCCTCGGTTAGTGCAAGGCGTACGCGGTTAGCTGGCCGTTCTCGTCGGAGCAGTAGACCCAACCGTTGACGACGATCGGGCTTTCCCAGTGTACCGGGCCGATCGTGCGCCCGGCGCCGTGCATCGCGCTGCTCCAGAGTTCGTTGCCATTGAGCGCGTTGAGCGCAACGATCGCGTTGTCGAACGCAATGAAAACGATGCCATTGGCAACGACCGGCGACGTTCCCTCGCCGCCGGTTGAGCCGGGGCTGGACTGCCACATCAGCGAGAGACTGCTCACGCCCTGCGAGTTGGTGTGCAAGCGATAGCCTTCAATGACGTTGGAGAATCCGATGAAGATCCATGCGTTGTTCGAGCCATCCGTCCAAACGGCAGGCGTCGAGAAGAGTCCGCCCGGCAAGTCGACCAGCTGCAGTTCGTTTCCCACGCCGGGAAGTGCGGCGCGATTGACGAGTTTGAGTATCGCATCCTTGCCGCCTTGCACCAGCATCCACGGCGTCTGACTCGAGGGCTGCTGCGGCAGCATGGTCGGCGACGTGCTCCCAAGATCGGTATCGCCTTGTTCCAGCTGGTCGTAATCGGTTGGCGTGTAGTTTCCCAAGAAAGAGGAGAGATCGCCCGCGAGCGAGATCACCGAGTCCCCGTAGTTGTGTCCGCCCGTGTTCGCGCTGAAATCGCCGTTGCCGGTCGCGGTATAGATGCGCCCGCCCATCGACGGATCGGGATCGACGACGGCCCCGCCGCGGGCCCAGATTCCCGAACGCTGCTGCGGGCACGAGTGCGGACCGGGCAATCTTCGGTTTTGGCTGCACAGCGAGTTGAAGACCGCCGTTGTGCCATCACTCAAGCGGACACTGACGACGTGCCCGTCGTAGGGCGTCGCGTCGCCGTTATATCCCGACGTCACCGCATAAAGATAGCCGTTCGCGACGTTGAGCGGTGAGGCGTCCTTCTCCGTCGTCGGAATGCGGGTGATGCGCGCCGGGAATCCCGGGGCGCCCTCTTCGTGCCCTTTGGACGCACCGAGTTTGTGCACCTTACCGTCAACGCCCGGCACGTAAATGGACGTGTCGGAGGGGTCGGCCGCGGGCGTCGAGTCGGTGATTTGCGGTCCGTGCGTGCTGAAATGCCAGACGATCCGTCCGGTGTCGGCCTCGATGCCGAGCGTCTCACCTGGCTTGGTGGTTTGAAAGAGCATGGTGCGATACGCGCGCCCGACGCGCACGTGTTGAAGAAGGATCGGCGTCGAATCGGCGACGGCTGGGAGCGAGATTTGCCACCGCTCGCGCAACCGGTGTACGTTCGCGACGGTCAAAGAGCGCTCGGCCGAGTTGTATCCGCTGCGCGCAGAATCGAACCCGAATACAGGCCAGTCCGTCGCCAAAACTTGGAGCGTCGTCGCGCCAAGAAATCCGAGCGTCAAGGAGAGGGTCGCGAATCGCTTTGCCATGCGACGACGTTAGCGAGGATCACGAGCGCGTCCTCGTTTTGTACCGCCTAGCTCAGGGGTGCCATATCACCGCGTGCCACGTAGCCGTGGTCGTCGAGTACGCGGAGCCGAGGATGTCGCCGGCCGGGTCGATCGCATACGCCTCGGAACTCGTGAACGTGTTCGGCAAGTACTGCTGGAGGTCGACCGCGGTCTTCGCGCTGCCTTTCCAGAGCAATGCATGCAGCGAAGTCGCGGTGAAGTGTCCGTATCCCACTTGCACGTTCCCGTGGGCAGCGCGAGCGCACGAATCGGTGAATCCCGAGGGTTGGAGATCTTTCATGCTCGCGGCAGTGCCGTGCCACAGAAGCGCGTGGGTCACGCTCATCCCGACGAGCGTGCCGCAGCCGACCTGGCTCTTGGATCCCAACCCGGTGGCCTCGGCGCTCGACGTGGTCGATGGTGTGAGGTCGACCACGCTCGCAGCGGTGCCGTGCCAAAGAACGGCATGGTAGGAATTCGTCGTGCTCGAGAAGGCCCAGCCCGCCTGCGTGGTACCGCGCACCACGTAGGCTTCGGAGTTCGAATAGCCGGCCGGATTCAGGTCGACGGGCGCATTCAACTGCCCGAGCTTCCATAGGAACGCGTGTTGCGGTGATCCGCTGTATCCGGCGATATACGTTCCGTCGGTGTCGTACGCATTTGATCCCGGCGAACAGCTTCCGCAACTGCCGGACGGGTTGAGGTCCGTGAAGGTGTGCGACGAACCCTGCCACAACGCGGCGTGGGGAAATCCGAAGTAGCCGCCGTCATTCGTGATGAGGGTCCCGACGATCAGGCTGCCGCCGGCGCCATACGCCCATCCCTCGACATAGTTTTGGGGCAAGAGGACGACGGGGCTCGAGCTGGGTCCCGACCATGCAAGTGGGTAATAAACCTTGGCCGAGCAAGCCTTGCCGCACGAGATGGTGTGATCGAAGTACGCACCGGCCTGCGCATTGGGGCTCTCACCGTAGCCGTACGCATCTTTGCCGTTTGGTCCGGGGCCGAGATCGAAGTACGTGTAGGTCGTCGTCGGGAAGGCTGCACCCTTAGCAGCGTTGGTGTCCAAGTCCGATGGAACGGCGTTCTGCTGCATCGGACCTGCCGGAGCGACTTGAGATCCGCTGCTTGAACATCCGACGAGAAAAACGCCGGCAACGAAAAAAGCGATTGCGTTGTTCGCAAAGCGCGGCAGATGACTACGCATACGGGACCAAACCTTTCTTAGTTGATGACAAGTCGCTAGCCGGCCAATCGGAAGATCGCAACCACGGCGTGCATTAGAGCGAAGAGGCGCTCCGGGATTGTACTCCTAATCGACCTGAAAAGCGAGCGCCTCGCATCGGCACCGCCGATCAAAGCGAGGCGCCCGGTGCGTGGCTCATTGCGAGCGGTATTCTTGATCCGGTTCGAAGTAGAGCGTATCGACCTTCCCATGAGCGTTGAGGCCGTACGTTATCAGTATCGAATCCGCACCCTTCGCAAGGCGAAATTGCGAGATCGTCAGTGAAGCGTCGTCGGGCGAAGGTTTGCGTAGGACGAGCGCAAGCGTACCGCCGGGCCATAACGGCGCAATCTGCCGCCGCACGTCTGCGGTGGCGTCCGAATCGATCGCTTGAGCGAGCTCCTTTGAAACGACGGGCCGGAGATCTGCGCCTGCGACCATGCGATCGAGCAGAGACGCGAGCGATGCCGCAGTTCGAGGTCGAGCATCCGGGATCGTCACCAGCTTCGGCGGCAGGAGCGGCGTGTCGGCAAGGCCGGCGATGACGTGCGCCATGTAGTCGGGCCGTGCCGCGTCAAGATTGGTGAGCACCACGACCGTCAGCGCATCGTCCACGTAACGCGAGATATCGCAAGTGAAGCCTTGCCACGCGCCGCCGTGTTCGATAAGGCGGTGTCCGTTTTGACTGCCGATCGCCCATGCGAAGCCGTAGTCGGCAGAGTTGGGTTTTCCATCGTTGAGTTTGTAGATCGTCCACATTCTGTTCAAGCTGGACTGCGTCAACAACTGCGTGGTGTACAGCGCGCCGTCCCATTTTGCCAAATCCAAAACGTTGAAGTACAATGCGCCGTCGGCCGTGGAGTTAAAGGTTGGTGAAACCCAATCCTGATTCTTGAGCTCGCCGCTTTCCCATTGATACCCCGCCGAGCGGTTCGGGATGATGTCCGCGTCGCTGATAAGACGCGTAGAGGTCATATCCAGCGGCTTAAAAATGCGTTTGGCAAGGTAATCCGCATAGAACATTCCGGTCACGCGATGTATCAGTATCCCGAGCAGCACGTAGTTGGTGTTTCTGTAGTTCCACTTCGCGCCGGGCGCGTTTTCGATTGGCAGCGCTTCGATCTTGCGAAGCAGCTGGCTCTCCGTGAAATCCAGGCGCAGGTAGAACGGCCCCTTCGGGCCCGTTCTGTCAGGCGCTTCGTACTCCGCCAGACCCGAGGTGTGAGAAAGCAGGTTTTCTATTCGTATCGGTTTCCAACTCCCCGGTGCTTGCGGAAAGTATTTCGTGATGCTGTCGCGCAGGGAAACCCGTCGCTCCTCAACGAGCATCATGATCGCCGCGGACACGAACTGCTTGCCGACGGAGCCCGATTGGAAGATCGTCTCGGCCTTTACCGGGACCCCGAGCTCGACGTTCGCGAGTCCGTAACCCTTGGCAAGCAGAATGTTGCCGCGACTGTAGATGCCGATTGCGACGCCGGGAACGTGCGAGCGCGTCATCTCGGTTGCCAGAAAGCCGTCGATCGATGAAATCTGCGCGGCGGTCAGCGGCGCATGGATTCCCGGTGGTGGGGAGGCCGCGGTGAGAACCGCGGCGACGAACAGCAAAACCGCGCAACGCCTCGTCATTTCGGCGGCTAGGCCTCGCAGCGGAACAGCTTCTCTACGGGTCTTCGCTGTCGAGAGTGCCGAGGTTTGGTCCGGGATTGAACTTCGGCGCTGTAATATGTTTGAAGACGCGCGGGTGCTGCGTGAAGTCGAAGGCATCCATGAGATCGTCTGCGCGCCGATCCGTCGTGCCGAGCGAGCCCTTTGGTATTCCAAAGGTTTCCTCGGTAAAGGCCAAGATGCTGCCGAACTCGTGCTGTGCCCTCGAAACGTATCCTCGCTTGGCGTACGGCGAGATGACCAGCAGCGGTACGCGGAAACCGAGCTCGTAATAGTTGTCGATCGGCGGTTTCACGTGATCGTACCACCCACCCCAGTCGTCCCACGTGACGAAAATCGCGGTGCTCTTCCAATACTGACTCTCACCGATCGCGTTGACGATCGCCGCGACCCACGAAGGTCCTTTCGTCGTGCTCGCCCGGCCTGCGTGATCGGACCACGCGTCGCCGGGAATCACCCACGACACACCCGCGAGACGTCCTTGGGCGATATCTTTCAGAACTTTGGGCGACGGCACGATAACGTTCTTGTAATCCGGACTGTACCGCACGTGTCGAACCGCGTCGAAAGCATGCCAAATCCCCGCGCTCGAGTTGTTCTGGTAGTATCGCCACGACACGCCTTTGCGATCTAGGAAATCTGAAAGCACCACCGGGTCGAAGCACGGAAACACGGACCGGCCGGCCGACCCGTTACTCGGGTCGATCGTGTCCACGACGGTCAGCTTGCGAGCGTCGCAGCCTGCCAGCGCGTGATCGTGGGATTGGCTGTCGTAGGCGTTGCTGGCGACGTGGTATGGGCTCAGCGAGTCGTCCGATGCCGTGCCGCTAACGATGTATAAGTGTGCGGGAAAACTAGGGCCCTGGTTGCTCTGAAACATGTGATCGCCGAATACATACTGAGTCGCCATATCGTGATACGGCTTGACCTCGGACATCGGCGCATAGCCAAACGGGCGCAAGTGCAGCTGCGGCGGCAAGAATTTATCGAAGCCATTCATCTTGCCGTTGTTGTAGTCGGTTTCAAAGTGGAAGTGTCCGTGCCCGAGGTCGTAGCCGGCAGCTAAGGAGATGGGGCGAAGCGGGACGGTCTTTCCTTTCGAGTCGATTCCGACGTTCGAGATGTCGGCTCCACGCAAGCCCTGAAAGAGGTAATCCGGCGTGCGGTTCTCCTGAAAGATGATGACGACGTGCCGGATCGGGGTGGTAGATTGCACGGATTGGTCGGCTTGGCTTTGGAGCGCCGTCGCGGCTCCGGCTGTACGCACCGGCGCCATGAACTGCGACGAGGATTGCCCGCCGCACGCGCTGAGCGCGACTATGAGTATTGGCCAGGCCCCGGTGGCGAGCGTGGTCTTTAACATAGCGTATCTCCTTTGCTCATCTAATCCTAAGGTGCGGAGTTGAATTTTAGCTGAACGAACGAGCATAGGATTTAGGGAAACCGAACTTCAAAGGCAAAAAGGATGGCCGAGCCGCACGATACCCATCTGACGCCCCCGATCCAAAACGTCGTTGCGGACGTTCCGGGATGGCAGCGGGTACGGCCGCGCATTCCCGATACGCCACAGCGCCGCGCGTTGGAGAAACGCCGAAGCATTCGCGAGATTGTCTTTGGGGTTCAAGACGGAATCCTAACTACCCTCGGCATTATTACCGGTGTAGGCGTCGCCGAAGGCGACCGAGCGGCTGTCTTCATCAGCGGCTTTCTTGCGTTGCTCGCCGGTTCGCTCTCGATGGGCGTCGGCGAGTACCTCGGACGCAAAGCCGAGCGCGAGGTCGTGCAGGCCACGATCGACATGGAAAAGCGCGAGATGGCTGCCGATCCGCAGGGCGAGTTCGCGGAGCTAGTCGCGTACTATAAACTGAAGGGCTTCAGCGCGGAAGAAGCCGAGATGATCGTCAAGCGGTTGACGCAGCTTCCCGAAATCTACCTCCACGAAATGGTGCGGGACGAGTTTGGGATCGATCCGCGCGAAGCCGAAAACGCGGGTTTGCGCGCCCCGTTTGGCATGGGCACGTCGTATGCCGTCGGCTCGCTCGTTCCGATCCTCGCTTTCATGCTGCCGGTCTCGATGATGACCTCGACGCTGCTGTCGCTGTTCTTCGCACTCGTCGGACTTTTCACCGTCGGATATTACGCCGGAACGCTGAGCGAGCGCAATCCGCTCGGCAAAGGCCTGGAAGTCGTGCTCTATGGATGCGCCGTCTTTGTGATCTCGTATCTCGCGGGACACTTTATTCCGCCGCTATTTGGCCACGCGCCCGTCTCGGTCGGCGGCTAATGCTCTTTACGGTCGCCCACGCAGTGGTCGCCGGTTTCTCCGCGGCAGCGGCGTTCTTTTGGGACAGCCTGTTCGGTTTGATCTTCGGGTTTCTTATTTCGGCGATCGTTCAGGTGATGCTGACGCCCGCCACGATGCACCGATACCTTGGGCCGAGCGTCAAGGGTTTGCTCTACGGCGCGGGCTTTGGCATAATTTCGTCGGCCTGCTCGTACGGCGCGGCAGCGGCCGCGCGCGGGTTCTACCGGAGCGGGGCCGATGCGCGTTCGGTTTTTGCGTTTCTGATCTCGTCGACGAACATGAATCTCGCCATACTGATTTTGTTTTGGTCGCTGCTCGGCTGGAAGTTCGCTTTCGCCGAGTTTTTCGGCGGCATCATTATTATCACCGTGGTTACGCTTGGATTCTCGCTGCTCTTCCGCGTGGGCGAGCTGCAGCGACTGCAACGCGAATACCTCCAGCAGGTTGAAGAGAAAGCACGGGAAGATGAATCTTGTTGCGACCACGACGCGGCCGGTGGCCCGGGGCGCAGTTGGGCAGCCGTTGCGTCAACCGCGCTCGCGGACGTTCGCATGTTGCGCACGGAGCTGCTCGCCGGATATCTCATTGCCGGCTTTGCGGCCGCACTCGTGCCGCCGGGTTGGCTATCGGCGATTCTCCACTCGGTCGGATCGGTTCCCGTGATCGGCTATGCGCTGCTACTGGCGGTTGGTTTACTCATTGCGATCGCGACATTCATCTGCTCGATGGGCAACGTACCGGTTGCGCGTTATCTCGCCAACGCCGGCATCCCGTTAGGCGCCAACATCAGCTTCATCTACGGCGATCTCCTGATATTGCCGCTGATCGCGATCTACCGCAAATCCTTTCCCGCGCGCATCACCTGGACGTTCGTCGCGCTGTTTGCGCTGGGGGCTATGCTCGCAGGCGGGATCATGGAACGGCTGATCGGAAGCACGCTCGGCGCGGCCTCGATGGGCTCGATGGCACTCAACGAGCGTTTTACCTTAATCTCGAACATCTTCGCGCTGGCAGCCGTCGTCGCGGTCGCGCTCGCCGCGCTCGCGCGGAAATCTGAAGTTTGAACTAGGAAACGGTATAGGCGACGATTTCGCTCGCCTCGCGATGGCTCGTCCACCATAGCTCGCGGCGACGCCCCCTGCATCTCCGGCGACAATCCGTCCCGCGCTCGCGCACGTTTAAGCAGGAGTGCGGAGCGACGAGTGCAGCGAAGGGTGGTGCCGTGGAAGATGCAAGCAGGCTCATGGAGCGCGTGTGCGCCCGTGACGCCGCTGCCTTCGAGGCCCTCTATGACGCGTACCACCGCCTGGTATATGGTCTCGCGCTCCGCGTTCTCTCCGATCCGAGCGCCGCTGAGGATGTCACGCAAGCCGTGTTCCTGAAGGTTTGGGACAGTCCGACGCTCTTTCGCGGCGGCAACTTTGGCGCGTGGATCGCCCGGGTCGCCCGCAATCGCGCGTTCGACGTTTTGCGAAGCCGCGCGGCGCATGGCGAGGAAGAGTTTCCCGATTCGATTCCGGTCGACGATGCACTCGAGGAGACCGCGATCGCCCATCTCGATGGGGATCGCGTGCGCGACGCGCTTGCGCGGCTTCCTCCCGAGCAGCGCGAACCGATCGAGCTCGGGTTCTTCGGCGGCGTCACGCATCAAGAAATCGCGCGTCGGTTCGGATTACCGTTGGGAACGGTCAAGACGCGCATTCGAACCGGATTGCGCAGGCTGAAAAACGCGTTGGAAGGAGCGGTCACCGTATGATCTCGCACGACGAGATGCTAAACGGCGTGGCTGCGTACGCACTGGGCGTTCTTCCACCGCATGAGGCCGCCGATGTCGTGAAACACTTGCGAAACTGCGAAGCGTGCCGGCAAGAGTACCGTGCGATGCAATCGGCCGTCACCGCGGTCGCATACTCCGCCGAATCGTGCGCCGACGCAACGATGGGCGCGGCGGTTGTCAGTCCATTGCTCAAGGCGCGGGTGATGAAGCACGTGCGGGAAAGCGCCGCTCGGGCAGCGCGTCCGCGCGTATGGCCGGCGTATGCGCTGGCCGCAGCCTGTCTGGCGCTGGCGATCGTGACCGGCATGCTGGATCTCTCACTGAACGATCGGCTCAACCGCGAGCGCGCGCAGGTTACGGAGCAAGAGCAGACCATCGCCGATTTCATGGCGCCCGATGCGCACCGACGACCGTTCGCCGGCGGCGAAGTGCTGATGCACGGCCAACGCCTTTACCTCGCTATGCCCCACATGCCGATGCCGCCGCCCGGCAAAGTCTATCAGGCGTGGACGTTGGCGAAGGGCGCCAAGACCGTCACGCCGTCCAAGACGTTCATGCCGTCGGGCAAGGGCATGACCATCGTGCCCCTGCCCGAAGCCGCGACGACGCTTGCCGCGGTGGCGGTTAGCGTCGAGCCGGAAGGCGGTTCGCAACTGCCGACCACCAAGCCGATCGCGATGGTGACGCTCTAAGGTCATCCGGCCGCGCGCAATCCAGGGGCTCGATTGAGTCGTTCCATCCGAGACTTACTTCTTTAATGTAGGAGCTACGGCTCGGAAAGGAACTCATGAAGAACCTGCGACTGACCGCAATCCTTGCGGTCGCCTTCGCGTTGATCGGAACCGGCATCGCATCGGCCAAGCTGATGGCCAATGTCGTCGCCCAGCCGACGCGATTTTCGGGGTCGTGCTGCGTTTACACCGGCGCTCCCGCACTCCAAGTGACGCTTTCAATGGTCGAGGCCGGCGGCGGCCCCAGCAACTTCAGCACGGCAACGCTGCTCAAAACGCTGGCCGGATCGCATTTTGACGCCGAAGTCGCCAAACTGACGAAGCAATACGGCAAAGATCAGGTCGGACAGTTTCTGAAGACCTTTGATTTCGTGGTCGCCGATTCGTTGAAGATCGTAGGCGAGAAGAAGATTGCGCTTCCGAGCAAGCCGAACCCGGATCCGAAGAATGGCGCGGCGCTCGCGGGCGCATTGTGGGCTGCCGGACAGACGGGCGAAGGCTACAACGTCGAGGTGATGCTCGACCGCGCGGTCTCGCACGCCATTCACGTCGAAGTGATGGCCGATATCGATAATAAGTATGGACTCGCGGCGGACGCCCAATACCATGCGATCCTCACTACGGCGATGAAGGATCTCGCCGCGGCGTATCACCTCAACGCGATGGGCCAAATGCAGAGCATGTAGCTGGAATCAGCGCCTGCAAGGGTAGCGCAGCGGCGCCTGACGAACCAAGCGCTCACTGTGTATCGCTACTGCGCCGCCCTTGCCGTCCTCGTCACTCTGTGCGTTATGCTCGGCGCGTGTACGCGCTCGGAGAACTCGAGCAGCACGGCCGAGGCATCCGGATCACCGACGGCCTCTGCCGAGGCATCTCCGTCGGAATCCGCAGCCATCGAGTCGCCGTCGCCCGGCGCAACGGCCGCCGCCACTAGAGTGGCATACACCGATATCTCCGGAACGTTCGGTCAGAAGCAGATCACCGATCTGGCGGCGCTGGGTGTTTTCGGAACGCCCACCGGCGCGTTCAATCCGAACGGAACGATAACCCGAGCCGAGTTCGTCCAATGGTTGGTCCAAGCCAACAACGCAATCTACGCCAACATGCCCGACAAAATGATTCGTCCGTCCCAGAGCACGACGTCGGCCTATCCGGACGTCGCTACCTCGCATCCCGACTTTTCGTACATTCAAGGCATGTACGACGCGGGCTTTGCGATCGGATTCCCGGATAAGACGTTCAAACCGGACGTGCCGCTCACGCGCGAGCAGATGATCGCGATCAAGGAAGCCGTCGATCGTGGCGGCGTGGCCAAGTACTACGTGAGCTTCTGGGAATCCACGACGCCGGATTGGAAAGACAAGCAGCAGATCAATAAGCAGTTCCGCGGCGCGGTTGCGGAGGATTCGGGCCTGGATCGGTATGCGATTGCGCAGGCGCAGCCAGCGCTGGTTATCGGCAACGTGCCGCGTGCGTTTGGTGCGATCGCGATGCTTCGACCGCAGCAGCCGGTCACGCGCGCCGAGGCGGCTCTGATCTTATGGAAGATCGGTTCGCACAACGACAGAGTGCTCAACGCCAAACCCGACGACGCGCCGCGTTCCGCAGCCGATGCGCTCGCGCCGCCGACTCCGACGCCTACTCCGTAGCGCGGTTCCCAGAGGACTCCGTTGAGCCGTCTGGTCTGTTCTCATGTGTTCCTCGTTGCGATAGTTATTCTGATGCCGCCGCTGAGAGTAACCGCAGCGCCGAGCGGGTTGGCCTGGGATTCCATTACGAAAATCGCGATGAACGCCGATGCCGCGTCGCTGCAACCTGGTTCGTTCGATCAAGATTACGCGCAGGCCGCGGCGGTGCAACCTGCCCCCGAGTCGTCCGGGGGCGGGTTTATGAGCAAGATGAATCAAGCGATGGCCATGGGCCAGCACCTGCAGGCCTTGGTGCAGAACGGCTTTGCGGAGAAGCATTACGTCGCCGGCTCAAAAGAGCGCACCGACCAAGTTGCCGATCGGACCGCTACGATCGTTGATTGCGCCGCGCGCACGATTACAACACTCGATTTGCGTAAGAAGACCTATCGCGTGGTGTCGATGGATGCTTCGCCGGGCCCAAGCACGAGTGGAGGCTCCGCGCCGCAGCCGCGAGCAACGGATACCGGGACGAAGGTTGCGATCGTGATTGCCAATAAGGCGCTCGGCGCGAGAGACGTTGGAGGTCAACCGACGAACGGATTCAGTTCCGAGACGAGCTTCACCGAAACGCAGCCGTCCGGCCAATCGCAAAGCTACAATGGCGATCTCGTCGGTTACTATAGCAGCTATGTGAACCCGGCCCCGTCCTGCTCTCGTCCGGGCATCGCAGCGCCGTCGGTAAGCTCTCTTCCAAATGGGGCGCAGACATTCTCGATGGTGGCAAGCGGCTATGCGCGTTTCAGGCAAGCGCTTTCGCTCGCGGGGATGGACTCGCGTTTCAGCCTGAAGCAAAGCGGACCGTCATTGCCGCGCGGGCGGCTTGCGATGTACGAGGCTGCGACGATTGGCGGCGGACCACGCGGCGCGGGAACGGTCGTCATCGAGCGCGGCGACCTGCGGCCGGTGTCAGCCAACGATCCGATTTTCAGCGTTCCGAGTGACTTCACACGCGATCAATAACGATTGCGCGGAGTAGCCGGGTGAGCGTACGGCGAACGACTCCGCTCGGAGGACAAGACTATGAAAGCTATCGCGTTGTTCTTAGGGGCAATTTTTGTACTTAGCGCGCAAGCGCCAACGCCGTCGCCGGTGCGTCAGCTCGTGTATGAGTTTGGCTATAATACGAAAGTCGCGAGTTCCGGAAACGGAACCGGGACGACGACGGTGGCTATTTTAGGGCTCGCCAAAGACGGTGGCATGATGGTAAGCGGAACCGATTATTGGTGGAACACCGCGCGACCGAGGGCCACGAACACCTGCGAAGTTTACTCGAATGGCGGCGTCTCCTGCTTGCAAGCTCCCTACGCTCTATCGCCGATTCAACTCACCCTGTTTCCTTTGCTGGCGCACAGCTATTTCAAGGAATTGTCGGCACATGGAAAATCCAGCTGGACGCGAAGCTATCAGGTTAAGGCCGCGATCTTGCCGGGTGCGTCTGGATTCGCCGGCCAACTTACCACGTGGAATTGCACTTATAGCCTCCACGGAAAGGGACCGATCCCCAATGCCGGTGCGACCATTTTGATAGAGTCGAGCGGCAAACTCAATCAGCAAGGCGGGCGCTACTTAATGGCAACGTCCAAACAGCGCATCGCGTACGATACCACGGCAAGGATTCCCGTGGTCGTTAGTGACGTGCGCACGCATCTACCGCAGCGAAGCGTTTACAGCAACGACACCGTCGAGTTGAAGTTGACAAAGGACTCGCAATCAAAGAGCTAAGATTCGAGCGGCGGAGCAACGGGGGCGGGCGCGTTACGTGACGGCGGGTGAAGCAGGGACATCGACAGATAGGCGCCGATCCACGAGCCCAGCGCAGCGAACGCTACGTACGTCCAATCGCGAGTGTAGGTGATCACCGCGAACGACGAGAGCAGGTACCAAACGCTGCTCCACGTGGCGGCGGAAACCCGTCTTCGCCCTGATACCGCTGCGGTGAAGAGGACGTAGACCGCGTCGGTTGCGGCCGTGCTGACGACGACGCCGAGCGCGAGCAGTGGGTGAAGCTGCGTAAGATGCTGCAACATAAAGGGGTGTTTTATAGCTCGCGCTTCGACTCCGCTCAGCATGAAGAGCGCCTCCTCAGTGCTGGGAATTGTGCTTTTGCGTCTTTGGGATAGACCATCGGCTCGACGCGCCGGTACAATCGAGCCCGAAAGGGTTCAAATAATTTAATGAACGTTATCAACCGGTTCGGTGCCGTCGCGACGGTGCTGGTGTGTACGGCACTCGGCGTCACCGGGGTGGCGCGTGCGCAAGAAACACCGGCGCCGGCAGCCCCCGCAACGCCGGCGCCCGAGGCCAGCCCGACGCTGATGGATATGCAGTACGACGGCCGAATGCACGTCATGCTCGCGCCATACCTCTGGGCTCCCACGGTAGGCGGGAACTTCCAATATACGATTCCAAATCTGCCGCGTCGTTCCGGCGGCGTCGCGCACGCAAGCGCCCAGGTCGGGCCTAGGGACTATTTGGCGAAGCTCAACTCCGCCGCCATGTTTTCTTTCGATGCTCGAAAGGGCG
>DAIMCN010000035.1:0-29215 GCA_036726365.1 Candidatus Cybelea sp. | reverse complement strand
CCAAGACGACCGAACTCGATTCGAGCCACGTGCCGATGCTCTCGCAACCAGACCGTGTGGTCAAAGTAATTCTAAGCGCTGCGCAGTCGGTGTAGAAGTCGGGGAGCACGAGCTCCACAGGTTGCTACATAAATCCTCGTGCAAAACAAGAACGCTGGTAACCAACAAGGCTACTAATAGGGAGACGATGCGATGGCTGCAACAAATATTCATGTAGAAACAGGAAGCGACGCTTTTATCCTTACAAGCGCGAACGATGAAAAGCTGGTCGATATCGACAACCCGAAAGGAAAAGAATTTAGACTAACGATTACCATCGCATGGGAGGAATACCGGCAGCCTGGCCAGCCGGCAGGGACCCTGTGGTTAGAGTACTTGCTAGGCAAAACCACGCCGTCGCTGCCGGGAATTGAAGCGGTCGTGCCAATAGAAAATCAAGCGCCAAGAAACAATTACTTCTTGATTGCAACTCCAGGCAATGTGCGTGTTCATTACACGGGGCAAGCCAATGCGCACGTTTGGATCAGCTACTATGTCGAATTGGTAAGCTAAGGCAGTGGCGCTGACGCACTTTCGCGGAGGTTTGTGATTGGACATCAGCCGGCAATGAGTTAGGCCGAGCAAAACGCCGCCCTCCGCCGGCTAAACTGCCTCGGTCGCGGCGCTAACGCTCGCTCGGTTGAAGTTGAGCCTTTTAGCGGCGAACATTTCTCGCTCTTCATTCGTTCGGTTCTCGGGGAGGCATCAAACATGAAGACCTTGGGTCGCTACGCGCTTATGATCGGTGCGGCTGCGTTGTTTGCCGGCTGCGGCGGATCGCAGTCGGCCATCGGCGCGCAGGGTACGATGCCGCAAAATCGCATCCGCCCTGCGGCGTTATCTTATTCGGTGTTATACCGTTTTGATCGTTACCCGAACGGGGAAGAGCCGATTGCGGGCCTAACGAATGTTGGCGGCGTTCTCTACGGCACGGACTCAAACGGCGGCGTTAGAAGATGCCATCAAGAGGGCGGTTGCGGAACGCTCTTCAGCATTACGCCGAAAGGCACTGAAAAGTTGCTCTACGCCTTCATGGCAAGGACCGGGGTAGCCCCTGAGGGTCGTCTGATCGACGTGCATGGCACGCTGTATGGCACGGCCCGTCAGGGCGGTGCAAGCGGAAAAGGCACCGTCTATAGTGTTACCACCACTGGATTGGCCGCGGTGCTTTACAATTTCCTAGGTTCGGGGGACGGGGCCTATCCCGACGCTGGCGTCGTCAACATGAACGGCACGTTCTACGGCACAACCACGTACGGTGGAAGTCGTGATAACGGAGGAACCGCTTATAGCGTCAGTTCGTCGGGCGTTCACACCGTGCTGCACAAGTTCAAAGGCGGGCCCGGTGGAAATGACCCTGAAGGCGGCCTGATCAACATCAAAGGCACACTGTACGGCACGACGAGCGCCGGTGGTGCGGGATGCAGCAATTCCGCCGGCTGCGGAACCTTTTATAGCATGACGACGTCCGGAAAAGTGACGGTGTTGTATCGTTTTGCCGGCGGCTCTGATGCCTGGGGCCCAGAAGGTAACCTACTCGACGTCAACGGCACGCTCTACGGTACGAGCGCATTCGGCGGAGGCACCGGATGCAGCGCCGGCCTCGGCTGTGGAACCGTTTACAGCGTAACGACCAGCGGCAAAGAGACGGTGCTCTATCGGTTTACGGGTGGTTCCGACGGCGCTCGCCCATTCGCTGGTTTGGTTGACGTAAACGGCACACTCTACGGAACCACCTCCCAAGGTGGCGACGACGGATGCGGGGACTACGGCTGCGGAACCGTCTATAGTCTTAGCACCGCCGGCGTGTTAAGCGTGCTCTATAGCTTCACCGGCGGCAACGACGGAAACGCGCCGTTGGCGCCTTTGACGCCGCTTAAAGGAACGCTCTATGGAACTACCCTCAGTGGCGGAGATCCTAAGGCAGGACAGAATTGCTGCGGAACGGTCTTTGCGTTGACGCCGTAACGCAGCAAATTCCGCACTCGGGCTATCTTCTCGCAAGCTATGCCCGCGAGGCCGCATCGCGTTAGAGGCTCAGGTTAGCCTCGCAGCTGCGCAGCCCGGCACCGATCGCGTGGCGCGTTGCAGCGTCGCGAGCGAGCGTCTCCAAAGAGGCAGGTCACGGTCCCCATGGGCGGAGCACTTATCTGTGGATGCTAAAGATCGTTGCGGCAGCGTTCCTAACGTTGGAAACGGTCGGGCCTTGGTTGGTCGGCGACAACACCGGCATCGTTACCTCGCCCACGCTTACCCGTCGCGAAGATCCGCTCGGTCCCCGGCGTGGTCGACGCTGCCGCGTCCTCTGCGAACGGTGGGACGAGTGTGCTCTATAACGTGGTCGCACAACGTACGGATCGCGGAGCGATACCGCAAATCGCAAGCATCATTGCGGGGCCATATGCGCCCGCTAAAGCTGAGGTGAGTTTTGGGCTCAATCCGTTCATTGGAGACTGTGCGCCCGCCGCGCGAGAACTGCTCCGGCTGACGCTGCAAGAAAGCTGGCACGCGGTGCAGGCCGCGACCTTAAAACAGCATGTTCGCTTGCGCAAGTTGTTGCTCGTTGCGGCATCTCCGGATGACGATGGTGCACTCTGCTATCCGCTCTCGAGGGATCCCGGCGGCCGCGAATACGAAAGCCTTGACGAAATGCCGCTTGTTCCGATGCCTCCCGTCATGGAATCGGGGGTTCGTCTCATCTTTCGAACGAGCCGCTGACTCCACTTACGGTCGTCTTTGCGTAAGGGGAGCGACAAGATGGTTCCCGCAGTTATCCGCGGCGAGCTACATTCGGATCCTTCAAAATGGGGGCCTTATCGCGGATCTGAAGCATAAGAAGAAGTAAGCGCCTGCGGCGCGCGGAGCTAATGACCATCGAACCAGAGGTATTGAAGGGCGGCGGCAACGGTGGAAAACTGCTGGCCGTAACGGCCGCTCAACCAGCGCGACCACGACACTTTCGCTGATAGGTTCGATCCCATCGGCTGGGAAAAGGTGAGTCCGTATCGCGAGTTGGCCAAGGTATTGATCGAGGTGGCGCCGTTGACGCTTGTCGCACCCCCCGAATAGTAGTTTGCATCAAGAGCCAACCACTGGTTCTGACGAAAAGTGTATCCGGTGTGAAACTGGAAAATATCGAGGGGTGCTTGCCGAAGCATCTGACCGCCGAGGTAGTCGGTGTTCTCGCCGAAGATCCATATGCCCGCAGACACATCGGCAAACCACTTCCCCATCGGCTGCTCCAAACCGATCTCGGGTTTGAACGTCCAGCGATTCGAACCCGTATTGATGAGTTGCGTTCTGTCATATGTGCCGGACGGCGCGATCGCGGTCAAACTGACCCCAAGTGTCGTGCTCGGCTTGCGACGCGCAAACTCTGTCGGCGTAAGCGCTCGTCCCAGGAGATTGACGCCGAAACGGGCTCGGAAATCCGCAAACCCGTAGCGGGAGAATGCTTGCGGTTGACCCGAGATGACTGCGCTGACGTGGCCGCCCAGATATGGAATGCTAACGGCCCAGTTCGCCGTGCGATTTCCGAGACGGAAGGTGTGCGTGAAGCTCAGGATGATGGTATTGATCGCCGGGCGCACATCGCTGAGCGGCAGCGACGGGTCGAGGGGTACCGTTCCTGTCGAATTCGACAAAGCTCCGACCGCGAAATTGGAATCGATTGGTGAAGCGGAATATGATCGAGGCTCGAGCTCTTGGCTCATCGCCGGCTCTGCGTTCCCAACTAACGCAATTGTCGCAAGCGCGCTAAGCCATAGCCCGACCAGCACGCGCTGGGCGTTGAGCGCCGCGACGGGAGGTCCCGAATTTAGCTTGGTCGCCGTTGCAGGCGCGAAAGAGAACTTCAGCGTGGCCGTTTCACGGCGATAACGAGAAGACGGCTCCTGCGTTATGCGCGCCGCCCGCAGTAGTCGTGCCATAGAGCGTATCGTTTACATCGATGAGGCCTCCATACGGATATTTTCCGTCCTTAGATGCGCCAAAGCTGTGGAGCACGGTTTCCGTACCGGAGGTTGTAGTCTTGAAAACCGTTCCGCATCCGTGAATGTCGCCGTATCGCACACCACATGAAACCGAACCACCATTGGAGGTCGTACCGTAGAGGGTGCCGTTGACATCTAGGAGGCCTCCATATGGAAACACGCCGTCGCCCGAGCCGCCGAAGCTGTGGACCACGGTTTCCTTGCCGGAGGTCGTGATCGAGAATACCGTTCCCCGGTTTTTCGTCCCGCCGTATTTACTCGTACCGTAAAGTATGCCGTTGACATCGAGGAGGGCCGCCTGCGTTGGGTATTTGCCGTCTCCCGGGCCACCTTTGAAGCTATAGAGCACCGTTTCCGTGCCGGACGTGGTGATCGTAAAGACCGTTCCGCAGCCGCCGCTTGAGCTACAGTTCGCGCCGCCACTAGTGGTCGTGCCGTAGAGCGTGCCGTTGACGTTGATAAGGGCCGCTTTTGGGTGTGCGCCGTCTGGTTCGCCTGCGAAGCTGTGGAGCACGGTTTCCGTGCCGGAAGTCGTGATCGCGAAGACCGTTCCGTCGCCGTTTGTGCCGCCGTTCGCCGTCGTACCGTAGAGCGTGCCGTTGACGCCGAGGAGGCCATATTCCGGGCCGAAGCCGTCTGGTTCACCTGCGAAGCTGTGCAGCACGGTTTCCGCGCCGGAGAGTGTGACCTTGAACACGGTTCCGCAATAGCAGGACGCAACTCCACCATTGAGGGTGGTGCCATAGAGCGTGCCCTTGACGTCGATGACGCCTGCTCGCGGGTTCTTACCGTCTCCCGAGCCGACTTCGAAACTATGGAGCACGGTTTCGCTGCCGGAAGTCGTGAACGCGAAGACCGTGCCGCCGAAGCAACGGTCACGACAGGGGCCGCCTCCGTATTCGGTGGTGCCGTAGAGCGTGCCCTTGACTTTAATGAGAGGACCCGCGTGCGGGTCTCTGCCGTCGCTCCCGCCTTTGAAACTGTAGAGCACGCTGTACGCGGGACGCACGTGCGTTCGCTCCGCCGCAACTCCGGCAGGCGATGGGTTCAGCGGAGTGCTTCCGCCTCCGCACCCCGCTACCATCACGGTTAAAATCCCTGCAACAAACGTCTTCACGCGTTCGCCCTCTTCTCAGTACTCGTCGATCGGTGCACTTGAAACGTTGTAGTGCCGCCAATACCATTCGCTGAAGTTTGTCGAAATCGGAACGAACGTGCGAGGCTTCTGACCGAAATCAAAGCAATCGGCAATGCTGTTTGCGCGCACGTCGGTGGTCCCGAGCGAACCGAGCTTCCAGTTCTGCTCGATGAACTTTAGCAGGCTGCCGTCTTCGTATTGCGTGTGGGAGATATAGCCGAGTTGACTCGCGGACGTTTCCTTGTCGTACGCTGAAACGATCAACATCGGCACGCGGATTCCAAGCCCTTGACCGTCGAGTTGCGGAGGCGGCACGTTGTCGTACTCGCCGCCCCAGTCGTCCCAGACCACGATGACGACGGTCGAGTCCCAATACTGACTCTCGCCAATCGAGTTGACCACGGACGCGACCCACGCGGGACCTTGATCGTGAATACGCGCGGGATGGTCGGAGGTGAGCGCATCGGGAATCACCCAACTGACCGCGGGCAACTCATTGTCGTCGACGTACTGGAAGATATTCGTCTCCGGAATGACGATATTCGTCTTCCATTGCGAACCGTGGTACACCGCGGAGATTGCGTCGAACGCATTCCATTCCGCGTTTGGGTTCTTGTTTGTAAAATAGAGCCAGGAAACGCCGGCGGCATCGAGCAAATCGCGCAGCGTCTTGTAATGGAAACACGGAAACGGCCCGGCTCCAAACTCTTCGTGTCGTTTCGGTGTGATCAAATCCGTCACCGTTCCGGGCGCTGCGTTACATCCCCACGAGGAAGGTTCCGGGAAATCGATCACGTTATCGCCCTGATCTCCTACCGGCGTGCCGCCCGCGATGAAGTCTTGATGCGCCGTGAAACTGGCGCTGCTTTGGGTTGTGAACATGTGATCCGCAAGCACGTACTCTTTTGCAATGTCCCAGTACGGAACAATGTCCTTCGGATCCACGTAGCGGTACGTGTACGTGCCGGCGGGAACTAACACACCGTGCCCGAGGTCGCGCTCGACTTTGGCGAAGCCGTCCATCTTTCCCCGATCGAACTCTTTATTGAACGAGAAGTGGGAGTGGCCCAAGCTATCCGAATTTAAGCCGGCTTTCTTGAGCGGAACGTACACGTCGCCGCTGGGTGTCTTCATCAGGCCTTGCGTCGCGCCGTCGGCTCCGGGGAACGTGGCGAAGAAATCATCGAAGCTGCGGTTTTCCTGGACCAGGATTACGACGTGTCGGATGCGCGAGCGATGGGCCGGTGAGATCGACGACGTGCCCGGTAGGCCGCCGCCGTTCGGGGTTGTGGATTGCAGCCCGCTACAGGCTGCGATTGCGAACGTCAGCGCTATTGCGAACCACTTGCTCGTTCCCGTCATATGCAGAAGAACCCCCGGCCATTGCGGTTAAAGCTGAAACGTCTTGGAGCCTGCTTGTCATCCGCCTGCTTCCTACGGGCATCTCCAGCGCTTTCTGCGATGAGTCGTAAACGTGCGACCGCATCGCCTAACTGGTCAGTTCCCACGAAGAACCGGGAACCCCGACGGAACGGCTCATGCGGGTCAGTGGCTCAATGTCCAACCGTTAAGCTTTTTGGCCGCCACGCCGTAATTCCCAAGCTGATAGACGGACGCAGCCGCCGGCGAGAACGTAAAATCATCAAATTGCTCGGCAAGCATGCCTTTGAGGTAATCCTCGGGCGCGAGACCGATCGTCACGTGTGGGCTGAAGTTCTTACCAGTCTGATTCGGTACGAAGCCGGCGACATACTCGATCAGCGGCTGTACGATCTCCGGATTTTCCGGCGTCGTAAAGTAGGCGGCTGCCGTTCCCGACGGCTCAGTGAATGGCGCGACAGCGTCAATCAATTTTTGTTGATACGCAAGTAAATCGTCGATCGGGTGGATCACGATCCCGGCTAGGCCCAAACCCTTCCATGGTATGTAATAGTACTTAAAGGCCGTTAACTTCCAAGTCGCGGGATGCTCATTCGCCAGCACGTCCCTCACAGCGGCGAAGACATCGTCGAGAGCATCGGTCTTTACGTACCGTTGCAAACACGAGATGTGAGGTTGATGAGCCGCATCCAGCGCATAACCCTTCGAGTACACCTTCCGAAGGCGCTCATTGGCGGCCTGCGCATGTTCCAGCATTGAAGCGTCAGGCTCAAGTAAAATATCGATTGCGGTGATGTCGCTCAATGTTTGTTTTCCTCCCACAGTGTCTATCCCGTCGGGCGCAGGATTTCCGTTCCTGCGTTAAAAACCGGAACTACTCCTTGTCGAAGGTTAAGAGGGACCCACGCGAATCCATATTGAGTCGAGAAAGGGCGGCTAATTAAGATGTCTGACGGAACGCCTGAAGGTAAAATCACACGCCGCCGGTTTACGGAAGGCGTCGGGATAGCGGCCGTCGGCGCCGTCCTGCCGCGCCTCGCGGGGGCGCAAGGTACGAAGCCGATCGGCGATCGCAAAAACGCGCTCGATCACATCGTCGTCATCATGTTCGAAAACCGCTCGTTCGACAACGTGCTCGGCCGGCTCTACGGCCCAGGAGAAGTCGCGTCATTCGAGGGCGTTGTCGGTAAGGATCTCAAGAATCCGATCCCGGAGTGGGCCGCAAATGGTGTCGATCGCAAGTTCGTGCCGTATGGCGTCGCCGCGAACATGAATACGCCCAAGCCGGACCCGGGCGAAGAGTATCCCCATATAAACACCGATCTCTTCGGCGTTGCGGATCCGAAGAACCGGTTCGTGCCGTTGTCGAAGATGGTTGCCCCGTTCAACGCCCCGAGTCCGGGACGGCAACCTACGATGGCCGGCTTTATCGCCGATTACATCAGCGCGTTCACCGCCGAGATGGGGCGCCAGCCAACCTACGAAGAGTACGCCCAAATCATGACGGGCTACACGCCTGAGCAGCTCCCCGTAACCTCCGCCCTTGCACGTGGATTCGCCACTTTCGACCATTGGTTTTGCGAAGTGCCCTCGCAGACGTTTACGAATCGTTCGTTCTTCCACGCGGCTACGGCCTCGGGTTACGTGATCAACTTTCCACCGGCCGACGCGTTTCCGGTTCACAATACCGCAGAAACGATCTTCGAGCGCCTTGAATCAAAGGGTCTCACTTGGGGCGTCTATTGCGATGCGCCCAGTCCCGCCTCGATGACCGGTATCATCCACGCGTCGCGGCTGCATAGCCGCTTTGCGAAGAACTTCTTCACGGTCGAAGATTTCTTGGAGCACGCGAAGAAGGGGCAGCTCCCCAATTACGCATTTATCGAGCCAAATCTGTGGCACGGCCATAACGACATGCATCCGCCGATCTCCGCATTACTCCACGGTTTGCCGTGGGATCCGCCCTCTTCGCTCCTGGGTGGCGAGGCGTTACTTGCAAAGATCTACGACGCCGTCAGAACGTCATCGTCGTCGAGCGGATCGAACTATCTCAACACCTTGCTGCTGGTCGCCTTCGACGAAGCGGGCGGTACGTACGATCACGTCGCACCGCCCGCCGCTCCGCCCCCCGATCCTTCGGCCCCGCTTGGGCAGATGGGATTTGCATTCGACCGCTCGGGCCAACGCGTGCCCGCGATCGCGATTTCCGCGTGGATCCCCGAACGCCGCGTGGTTAACGACGAGTACCGTCACACATCACTGATACGTACGTTGCGAGAGCGATGGTCACTTGGACCGCCGCTGACTGCCCGCGATGCCATGGCGCCCGACATCGCACCGATACTCTCACTCGATACGCCGAGGGCGCCCGAGCAATGGCCGGACGTTGCGCCACAGCCGGTGCCGCCGTTCAACACGGCACTGCTTCCGCCAAACCTGCCACTCTCCGTTCTCGGCAAGAGCATCTTCTTCGGAATTCTCGCCTTTGAGAAAAGCCTCGGCGCAAGGGTGCCCGAAATATCGCGAGATAGCGACATCACCGGAGCGCAAGCGGAGGATATTATGCGCGATATGTCCCTCGACATATTCCCCGGCTTGCGGAACGGCAGATGACGCCCGAAGCGGCGGCCGAGCGCCGCAACGACTCCCTGGATCCGCTTCCCTCATGGAACGACGGCGTCTCAAAGCGAGCGGTTGTCGATTTCGTAACCCGTACGACGACTGAAGGAAGCCCGGATTACGTGCGCGTGCCCGATCGCATCGCGCTGTTTGATAACGACGGAACGCTGTGGGTCGAACAGCCTATGTATACGCAGCTCGCATTCCTGCTCGACGACGTCAGGAAGCTGGCTCCCGAGCATCCCGAGTGGAAGACGACGGAGCCCTTCAAGTTCGTCTTGGAAAACGATCTTGCGGGGTTAGCGGCCGCTGGAGTGCCTGGCCTCATGCAGCTTCTCGCTGCGACCCAGTGCGGAATGTCAACCGAGGAGTTTGCAAAAACGGCCAAGGGCTGGATCGAAACGGCCCGCCACCCTCGCTTTAACCGCCTTTACACGGAATGTGTCTACCAGCCGATGTTGGAGCTAATCAAATACCTAAGCGCGAACGATTTTGAGGTCTATATCGTCACCGGTGGCGGCGTCGAGTTCGTACGTCCGTGGGCAGAACGCGTGTATGGCATTCCCTTGCGGCGCGTTGTCGGCAGTTCGCTGAAGACGAAGTTCGAAATGCGCGATGACCAGCCGGTTTTGATCCGCACCCCGGAGATCAACCTCGTCAACGACGGCAACGGTAAACCGGTTGGAATTCATGACTACATCGGACAGCAGCCGATCGCAGCCTTCGGGAACTCCGACGGTGACTTGGAGATGCTGCAATGGACCGCAGCCGGAAGCGGAGCACGGCTCGTCCTACTCGTGCACCACACCGATTCGGAGCGCGAATACGCATACGACGCTCACTCGCCCTTTGGTATGCTCAGCAAGGCGCTCGATGAGGCTAAGTCGAGGGGCTGGGTCGTGGTTGATATGCAACGCGACTGGAACACGATCTTCCCGTCAGTTTCGGCGTAGCTGACGCGCCTAGGCTATTTCTTCGCTGCCACCACGCCGAGCGGGACATCGAAGCTCCCCGTGAACGTCGCAGCCGGTGAACCGCCGGCCGGGTATTTGAAAACCTCGCCGCCGTCATTTCCCGCGTCGGCGCAATACAGCAGGCCCGTAACGATCCACGTCTGCGCGCAGTCGCTAGCGCCGGTGAACTGTATGGTGTGCTGCAATGTCGCCGTCGTTCCACTCAGCGTGTACTGATACGTCTCACTCGTGTCCTGATCGAACACGGTGAGGTAGGTGCCGTCCCACTGCACCGAGCCGGGAAACTCCGGAGAGTTGCTCGTTTTGATGGTAACGAATTTGCTGCTGCCCTTCGGAAGCTCGACGAGTGCGAAGTTGTAGCTCGGGCCGAAACCGTCGGCAAAGAGATTGCCGCTGGGATCGTAACCGTCGAAGTACTCTTTGCTCAACGGAGTATTGTAGACCGTACCCGAGCCGGTCGCGTTCTTGAAGATTGCGACCTGACCGCCTGGACCGTAGGAATTACCTAATAGGACTCCGACTGCAAGATCGCCGCTAGTATTCATGGCGCAACTGGATGTAAACGTGTAGTCAAGAAACAGCGTCCTGAGCAGCTTTTTGGGCACCCTGTATTCGAGTATGAGGTCGTTCGTACGCGCGGCGTTCCAGAAAATATGCTTCCCATAGCCGTATAAAACGTTGGTGCACCCTTGGCCGCCGAGGCCATTAATCTGACCAATCATCGCGGTGCCTTTCGAGTATTTGAAAATGCTGGCGTACGACCCGTAGATGTTGAAAATGTACTCGTGCTTCGTCGATCTCGCATCCGGTACAAGCTCTGCGTAACGCGGCAGTGGATTTAGCCTCGCCGCCGTGACCGGCCTCCCATTCATGAACAGCGTCCTACCTACGTAGGTCGTATTAAGCGTAGCGGCTGGCGGCGCGACCGCCATGTCACCCTGAGCCTGTCGAAGGCCGCTCCCGCACGCCGAAACAATTACGAGTGCAACGACAGCGCCGGCGCACTTAAGTAAACCACGGGTGTTCATTAAACCATGCTCCTTTGAAGTAGATGTCAGGCGCCGCGCTCGGCTTCTTGCAATGTCCTCTGGAGTTTTCGACCGGCATTGGGGGCGTGCCTCCGTGAGCGTATTCCTAGACCCACGTTACCTGATGTCGGTACGATCCGGTGTCAAACGCTGAGCAGATTATTTCTCAACTGCCACTGCACCGAGCGGTTCGTCGAAATTCCCCGTAAAGACCGCAATCGGCGAACCGCCGGCGGGGTAGTTGAAAACCTCGCCGTCATCGTTACCCGCGTCCCCACAATAGACAACACTTTTCGCGATCCAGGTTTGCGCGCAGTCACCGGAGCCCGAGAACGAAACGGTGCCCTTCAACATCGCCTTCGTTCCGCTGATCGTGTACCGATACAGCTTGTTCGCTAGCTGATCGACGACGGTCACGTACGTGCCGTCCCACTGAACGGATCCGGGGAACTGCACCGCGTTGCTCGTCTCGATTGTTTTGAATTTAGCGCTGCCCTTCGCGAGCTCGACGAGCGAGAAGCCCGTTCGGTCGCCGGTAAAGCCGTCGGCGAAGAGATTACCCTGGTTGTCGTAGCCGTCGAAGAACTCTTCGTCCAACGGCGTGGTGTAAGAGGTGCCCGAGCCGCTCGCATTCTTGAAGATGACGACGTCGCCGCCACCCGCTCCCGACGCGTACAAAATCCCGACTGCAAGGTCGCCGCTGGTATTCATCGCGCAGCTCGAAGGAAAAGAGTAGACGACAGAGAGCGTCTTGATCGGCGTCTGAGGGACCTGGTACTCCGTGATCTGGGTATTGCCCCCGATGTTCCAGAAGATCTTCTTCCCATAGCCGTAGAGGACGTTCGTGCACCCTTGACCTCCGTCGCCATAGATCGAACCAATCTGCGCAACGCTCTTTGGATAGTCGAAAATGCTGGCGTAGGTTTCGTACTGGTTGAAGATGTACTCAAATTTCTTATGCCGACGCCGGTCGGGAAGAATCGTCGCAAAACGGGGCAACGGGCCCAGATTCAGGCGCGCTGCCGTTACCGGCCTTCCGTTCACGAAGAGCGTCCTACCGATATACGTACCATCGAGCGCAGCGGTCGACGGCGCGACGGCCATGTCACCCTGAGCCTGTCGAAGGGCGCCCGCACATGCTGCTAGTATCGCGAGAGCAACCATAGCACCGGCGAATTTCACCAGACCAATCGTTTTCATTTGCGATTCTTCCTTGCGAGTGACACGAGTGCACCAGACCTTTCGCGGATGGATGGGTAGAAGCCCCGCCGACGAGGGCTTACGAATTTCAGGACTCAGCGAAGGTGGCTGCCAGGGTTCGTAGACAAGCTCAAAGCCACACCGATCGTCGTATAGCCTTTGATGAGTTTCGTGTCCTGGCGTCCCTTCGGATATTTCCAATAGCCAATGAAGCTACCGGACGTGCCGGACGGACCGATCAGTCGCTTTCCTTGCAGCGCGAAATAGACAACGCGCACGGGATTCTTTCCGGCTTGCAGCAAGACCGCTCCGTGACCCGTTACCTTGCTGCCCGAGACGCTCTCGCGAAAAATTTCTCCGACGCTCGAATAGTAGTACGACGCGATGGCGAGATACTTGCCGTCCCACTGCATGCCGGCGAGGCCGCCGAACGGCACGGAGAGGTTAATGAAAGAGCCGCGGCCCTTCGGAAGCTCCGCGAGGCTTACCGTGCCGTCGTAGCCGTCCACGAACAAGTTGCCGCTGCCGTCGTAGGCGCACGCCGTATAGTCAGCCATTTGCGGATCCGAATACATGATCGGATCATCTTTTTCGTCTGGATAGATAATGACATCGCCGTGGCCGTTGCGGCCGGTAAAGTTTACGACGGCCAGATCGTTAGTCTCGGGATCGACCGCACAGTCCTCGGCATAGGTGCCGGGATCCTCCAGCGTTGCAATCGGACTCGTGCCGCCGTGCGCGTATTCGACCACCGCTCCGTACTCTGCAACAAAGACGTTCCCGTTCCGGTCGGAGCAGAGTCCGGTCGGCGCGCTGAGACCGCTCAGCGTTCCGACGAGCTTTCCTTGCGGATAGCTTAAGACGTAGATCTCTCCAGCGGTATCGTCCGAGAGATAAAGCAGATTCGTCCCGCTCGCTTCCGGCAGCATCCACGACTTGCCACGACTGGTGTGCGCAGCGATTGATCGGCTTTGCGCCATCGCACCGGGTGCTCCAATCGGCGGCTGCGATCCGCCGCACCCTGTGAGCAATGCAGCGCCGATGCTGATGCTCAGTGCGGAGCGGCCAACGTCCGAGTTCTTCATTTTAGCGAGTCCTCAATACACAGATTTTTTTATATGGTGCGACGCGGCCAATCCCAAAAACCTGCGGTTGGGCGTGGACATCGCATTTTAGCCTGTCGACGGTCGGCGGCCGGCGAGGACGACCACGCGCGGGCGACCCCGTTGCGCGGCCTCCCAAGCTTCGCTCACCATAGACAATGGAAACGTTCGAATCGGTACGTCAACTGCGCCGTCCGAGATGAACTGAATGTAGCGCGGAATCTCCGCTATAATATCGGCGATCGACGCAGAGCCCGCGCCGCTTCCAGTTATACGCAGCTTGCGACTACGCAAGAGTGCAGCGGGAACTGATGCCTGCGAGCCTGCGGCAGCGCCGATTTGAACGTACGAGATGTCCGAGCGATCAGCCTCGAGCCCGCGTCTACCGAGCGCTGCAAACGTGCTTTCCGCCGGTTCACCCCAGAGAAAATCGAGCACGATATCGGGAGAGGACCCTTCGAGAGCCTGAACGATTCCTGCCCCGTCGCTCTCACGATCGCCGCTTAATGCCACGGCGAATGCGCCGACCTTGACCGCGTCGGACAGGCCCTCTGGATCACGACCTGCGCCGGCAACGCGCTTGGCACCCAGAATGCGCGCATTCTGTACTGCGAGAAGTCCTGCCATCCCGGTGGCGCCAAGAATCAGAACGTTGTCGAGCCTACCAACCTCCGTGCGGCGTGCCTGGAGGGGCAACCAGGATGCAAGACCCGGGTTCACACCGCCGGCAACTCGCGCAGGGTCGGCGCCTTCCGGGAGCGGTATCCATAGGAATGAAGGCACGGAGATTCGTTCAGCGAGTGTGCCGTAAGGCGGCTGAGGGAAACCGGAGTATGCAAGCACGCCTTCTGCTGAGCGAACAACGGCGTCGATCCCGGGAATGAGCGGCCAGTGGCCGCTGCTTCCATAGTGCTGGCCGCTTGCAAGGCCACGCACGATCGGATGAATGCCCGCCGCGACAAGCTCGACGACTTGCCGCCCCTCATGATCGCCCGGCTCTGCAAAGTCGCCGTAGTGCGCACTCTCGCCGGGCGCTGCGATCAACGCTGCTTTCATTTCTGCTAGCTTCGCGATACTTGAATTGCGCCGCGGTCCACGGTGCCGGCTGTCCGTGGGTTGTTGAAGTAATCCACCGCCGGCGCCCGGTTATTCGTTCCGTTCCGCAGCGCGGGCGAGCTCGCCTTCGGCGCGAAATCCGTGGGCGACGGGTTTGAGAGAGACCCACGAGCTATCGGGTTTGCCAGTAGAGGGTCGCCGACGATATCATGGGGCCCGACGTACGGTATCGTTGAACCACTTAAGATGTCGTAGTCGTACGTCCCACCGGTAGCGTTGTCTAGTTTCTTACCGTTGAGGTTCACGGCAATGTTGTTGTAGAAATGAACGTCGAGCGACGAACTATTTGCCGCGATCTCACCAATATTGACGTAGCGAGAGTTGCTTCTCTCATCATCATAGACCGTGTTATTCGCGACGTCGATGTGCGAGGATACGTTTGCGGTAATTCCCTTTCCGCCGTTGGCAAACACGATGTTGTTGGCGATATAGGTCCGACCCTGATATGCCGGGTACGACGGCATGTTCGGCATCCTGGTTAGGTGCGAATTCGTATCAATGATAATCCCGTTTCCATCGGTGATAGCGGGAACGGGCCGAAAATAGCGGAACGGCAAATTGCAGTAGTTGTTGTAGACGAAGTTCCCCACGATGTAGTTTTTGTACGGACCGTTACTTGGCACGACGTCGGTTAGCATCCAGATCGAGATTCCGCTGCCGTCGTTGACACCCCACCAGGAATTATTGTAGACGATATTGTGGACGACCGTAACGGCGTCGGCGAATGCGGTGGTAATGCCGCTCGCGCTGCAGTCGTGAACGATATTGTTCCGGATGACGACATCGTGCGCGAGAGTCTGCGAACTGCTTGCCGACGGAATACGGCCGACAAGGATGCAGTTTTCGTTTAACGCAGGTTGCGACCCGTTATTCATTTGGCCTTGAGCGGGCGTGATGGTTTGGTTTTGCCCGATTACTTCGAAGCCGTCGATCAAGATATACGCGCCCGTACCGGTAGCGATGCCGACCCTCGAATCGTCCAACCGAATGACCGGATGAGCTCCGGGAGCTGCGACGAACTTGACCCACGCGTCCGGAGTTCCCGACATTGCAATGCGTAGCGGTGCGTACACCCCACTTGCGGCCAAAACCGTGGAGCCTGGACCGACCGTCTGAGCCGCTTTTCGCAAGGTTCGCCATGCAGTCGCCGGAGTACGTCCGTCCGCACCGTCGGAGCCGTTGGACGCGTTGACGTAGTAACATGTGTGATCGCAAGTCGCACTGGGCCTCGAGTTCGGCCCGGGGACGGCGATGAGCCCCGTTTGCGCGGCGCGTGCGGGGTTTGCGAACGGGATCGTTCCCGCGATCGCAGCCAGTATGAGCGGCAACCAGTTCCATTGACGAAAGGGTACTCGGTGCAATGCGCTAGCCGCGTTTCCGAGCAAAGCTAATAACCGCCGCATCGATATGACCGATTTTCGAAATGACTCTCGTTGGATGGCCACCGCCTGGATAGTTCCAAAAAGTCAGCGAGGAGCCGTGGGGACCACCCTCGGGGCCGCGGAAGCGGTCGGGCCCGATAATCGTACTGCCGGCAATAAAGAACTGCGCGACCAGTGAGGCTTGCCGGTTTTTCCGGTCATCGAGGATCGTCTCTCCGACGATGCGCCCGATGGAGTTCGATACCTGGAGCCGCGCGATCTTTGTGGGTCCGCCAAGACCACCTCTGGGCACGACGTGCACGGCCAAGTACGTTCCATCCCATTGTATGCTACCCGAAAAGACGTGCTGTTTAAGGCGGACTCTGGTCAAGGTGTACGAACCGCGCGGCAACTCGGCGATTGCTTGCGCCGTCGCCCAATCATTAGCGAAAAGATTTCCGTTTGCGTCGTACGTGCAGGCGGACCAGTACTTGAACCCATCGAGCTGGTACATCGTCGGGCTTCCCATCGCGTTGTGGAAGACCGCGACGGTGGTCGGGTAACGGTTGGTTACTGCAAGATTTCCGGTAGTGGGATCGACCGAACAGTTGAGCGGCTCGGCATTCGCCCCCTCTTGAAGCGTTCCGATCGGGTTCGTGCCACCGTGAGCATATTCGATCAGACTGTTGCTAGATTGACCGGTGATCCAAACGTTACCCGAAGCGTCCACGCACTCACCTATCGGTGAGTAGAGACCGGTGATGGTGCCGACCAGTTTTCCCTCGGGATAAGAGACAACGTAGACATTACCGCCTTTGGTGTCGGCCGCATAGATCAAATCCTCACCCTTCGCTTCGGGCAGCATCCACGACCGGCCGTACTCGGCGTGCGCAGCGGGGGCGCGGTTCTGCGGCATCGCGCCCGGCGGCGGCATGGCTTGTCGAAGGGGGCCGCATCCGGCAAGCACCGCGGCAGCCGCGCAAACCCCGGTAGCATAGCGGCCAAGATCCAGGATCCTTATCGTCTTGCTCCTTGCTCCACGAACGAATGGCGGCTCCAGAACGTTCGCCGCTTCGCGCAAAGCCTCCGTGTTCGCAGCTCGCTGACGCGCTACGGCCTTCCCGGTAGGACGGACGCCCCACGTGACGGCATTAAATAGGGTGATGAGAAGCGGAACCCGCGTGTTCGCCCTGGCATCGATCGCGGCCGGCGCGATCAATCTGGTGTGGGGCGATTTCGCGACCGACTGGCAGCCGATCCAAGCCTTCGGCGACCACGTTGTGGGGCGAGCCTTCCTCGCGTACCTCACCGCGTTGTGGCTCGTCGTCGCCGGCGCAGCCCTCTTGGGGCCGCGAACGCAACGCGCCGGTGCGGCCGGTCTGGCGGCCGTGTACGGCATCTTCGCGATATTTTGGCTGCCGCGGCTCTACTTCGTGCCGCATTTGCTCGGGTTCAACCTCCCGCGAATCATTGGAGTTCTCGACGGTCTCGGCCAACAACTGATCCTCGTCGCCGCTGCGGTCCTAACGTACGCATCCTTGACCACCGCGGCAGGAGCCCGTGAGCCGGCATCTGCCGCGCTTGCGCGCGTCACGTTCGGTCTCTGCGCGGTGATTTTCGGGGTCGCGCATTTTACGGGCACGTCGGACGTGGTTCCGCTCGTTCCGCACTGGATGCCGTTCGGGGGAACTTTTTGGGCGATCGTCACCGGCACCGGCTTCATCCTTTCCGGAGTTGCGATCGTTACCCGGTGGTTCGGTGCGCCGGCAGCGCGATTGCTGGCACTGATGCTGGCAATCTTCAGCGCCGTCGTGTGGGTGCCGCAGCTCTTTAGGTTCACGCACGAGCAGGCGGCCTGGGGCGGCAACGCCTATAATCTAGCGGCGGTCGCCGCGGCTTGGATCGTCGCCGACTGGCTCACCAGGCTAGCTAAATCTACCGCTTCCAGTCGCGATAGGCGATGAACGCAGGAACCACGGGTCTTTGCACTTCGCGTTTCTGACACTGCTCAAATAGCCACCGAAACCATTCATAATAGTGCTGCGGTTACTCGAGTCCTGCATCTCTGCCAGATATCGTTTGAATTTTCTTCCGGCAAGAATGATGACGCCGCCACAAAAATCTTCTACGAGCTTGATATCAATCTCACGCCTAAAAATTAGGATCCCCAAGCCCTTAAAGGTTCCAAACATCACCAGAATACTTGTTATTTTACTTCCCAAGCAACCCTCAAGATCGCTCTTCGATGGTCCTTCTGGAAGATCGAAGACGATATCAACTGCGTTAACGAACTCGGGCGTTTGAAACGAGTGCATTAGCTGCAAGGCTGAATCTCGCGCTGTCGGTTCAATTGGCGAACTTGTATGCCGGCGAATACGCCGGCGGCCACGATCGCCAGCGTGGAGACGAGGCTTAAGAGATTTGCAAGCGTCATATGTGAGGAGCTATCCCGGCGGGTCTAGGACTAGGTTCCGATGCTGACCGCTAGGACGGTTACCTCGTCCACCGTCTTGTAGATCTTGAACGGATTGCCGCCCTTGGGATAGTGCCAGAACTCGATGCCGCCGCTGTCCGACTCGAAACAGTACAAGTTACTTCCGACGACGACGTTGCCTTGCTGCGTATTAACCGGTGTGTTCTTCTTGCCGACAACAAACGGATCGAGCACATCAGTGTAACCCCGGTAGCATGTGTCGGTGAGAACCGCTTCGCCGGCGGACGTGAGCGTATTACCGGAGATAGTCGCCTCATACATGCCGGTGTCATTCTTACCGCTGGTGGCTTCTTGGTCGCCAACCACGATGTATTTTCCGTCCCACATGGTGCCGTTAGGGAAATTGATCGTGATGCCGCTGGTCGAGAGCGTCGTCTCTTGCTTCGTTCCTGCCAATAGAGCACAGACGCTAACCTGATCGTACTCGCCCGCGCCGATGACGTTGCCCTTGTTGTCGTAGCCCATGGGTGCGATGGATTCGCAGTCCGTGTCGCTATAGCTCGCGCCCTTCTTGGAGTCGCGCTTCGAATAGATGATGACTCTTCCGGGCGAGCTGCCGGTGATTGCGACGTCTCCCTTGGAGTCGATCGAACATCCCACGAGGGTGCCGCCCGGACGGTAGGTACGCAGTGGCGTCGTCCCGCCGTGCGCATACTTCACGAGTGTTCCGGCACCGGAATCTACGAAGTAAACGTCGCCCTTGGCGTCGACGCATCCGCCGTTGGCCACAAAGCCGCCGATTGTTCCGACCTGCGCGCCGCTCGAATAATCGTAAACGTTAACGTTGCCAGTCTGCTCGTCCTCGGCGTAGATGAGGATCGAACTGCCGCCCTTGCCCTGAGGGAGCATCCACGACTTGCCGCGGTTTGCCGCGGCGCCCGACGTCTGCGCGGCGCCCACGGCGGGAAGCGTCGCTGGTTGGCTCTGCAATCCACCGCTGGCACATCCGGCGATGAGGGCAACCGCACCAGCGCTAAGGATAGACGAATATTTCATGGCCGCGCGTTTCCAGCTGAAGCCTGAAAAACCCCGGAACGGGTAGCGCGAAGCGCGTCAGTTTGCTGACCAAAATTAGCGGCGCGGAGAGACGCCGATCTCGCGGAGCAATTTCCGCGCAAGGCCCGCGTAGTGCGATCGGCCGGTGATTCGCGCCATCACGTGATAGGCGCTTGCGAGCGGACGCGGGTGGCTCGTATCTTTGAGCACATCGACGGCCTGCGCAATGGTCCGCTGCGCGGCCTCGGGCTCTTCCATCCCGCAGAGTGCCTCGGCTTGGATCCGCAGCGAAAGCCCGACATATCGACCCAGCCCGATGCTCGCGTACACTGCCTCGCCCGCTCTGGCGCCCTCGAGCGCCGGTTTGAACTCTTGGCGCGCGAGGTGCAATCGCGCGCGGGACATTTCCTGCGAGGCCTGCGTTAGCGGATTTCCGGTCGAATACTTGGAGAGCTCGGCGGTGTAATCAGCGGCCGCAGGGAGCGCCCCAGCCTCGAAGTTTGCGTTCACGAGCTGGTGGAGGACGCCGGCGTGCACCCATCCGGTCCCGGCTATGCGAGCGGTATCGACGAGCGGTGCCAGCAGTCGCGCGGCGTCTGCCGGGCGACCGGCCAGGCGATAGTGCATGGATAGATGCGTGGCGATGATCAGCGACCCGCGGATTAAACCGGCCGCGAGCGCGGCACGATAGCACTCCTGCAGCAATTCTTCAGACCGGTGAGGCTCTCTCGCGAGAAGCGAACTCATCACCGCAAGCATGGCGTGCGAGCTGATCTCAGTCGCTGGGTCAGTAGCGTTCCGATCGACGACGCGGCACGCTTCCGACGCAAGCTGGAGAGCCTGATCGACGCCCCCATTGTCGGCGAGTAGCTCCGCCTTGAGAAGCAGCGCCTGCGCCAGTGCGCTCGGAACGCGCGCATCGAAGCTTCGGTCATTCCACGGACGTAGCCGGTCGATACTTTGCGCAACGAGCGCGTCGGAGAGTCTCCAATCCCCGTCGGCCATAGCGACTCCAGCTAAGGCAATGTGAGCTTCAACGCGAGCGAGACCTCCATCAGGCGTCAATTGCGTGGCTAGCGCGTTCGCAAGGTTGGCATGGTGATAGGCCTGCGTGAATTGATCGGCGTCCCGATAGAGCCGCGCAAGGCGGACCTCGACCGCCCCGCGTTGCTCCGCCGTGAGGCCGCCGCTGAGCCGTTCGAGAGTCTCCGCGGCGGCCTGCCAGTTTCCGGCGTTCTCAAGAGCTTCGCTGAACGCCACGTGAGCTTCGAGCGCGTCGGGCACGATCGTGACGGCCGACTCGGTGTTGGCGGGTTCCGCGGTGAGAAGCCGATGCGCGATGCGACTGAGCGCAGCTCGTCGCTCGCGATAGAGGTGTCGCTCGGAGAGGTGCATTGACTTTGCGACCGCGGCATATGGCTCGCCCCTGATTTCGCAGCGCATGACGATCTCACTCTGTCTCGGCGAGAGTTCGCCGAACGCTAACCGAACGATTCTTGCAACGTCGTGGCGATCGACCGACGGCGGTATCAGCGCAGTAAGAGCGTTAGCGGGAAGCGGGCGGGGCTCGATTGCGAACCTAAGCAGTTCACCGCAAGCGCGGATCGTTTCGGCATCGAACCGCGGCTGAGGGCGTCGCTTTCTAGGCACGTAGTGCGCAACGATTGATTGTGAAGGTTTTCATCGGCTAGGTCTCCCTGAAGCCTAAGCGGTTGGCTTCGCGAACCTGTACGCGGACACGGGCGGCGTGGCTACTGCTTGAAGCGGTTCCAGTAGAAAGGAGATGGGCTTTCCGGCTTCGTTATACGTTCCATCGACCGTGAACCCGTGCCTCGTGATGAGCTGCGTTGCGGGAACGTGAGATTCGACTGGATAAGCATTTACCCACATCACCGACATCGCGTTTCCCCCACTCGTGCCTCTATCGATGCCGTACGTGCCATCAGCGATGAAGGTAACGGTCACCCACTGATGTCGTTCGCGATCGTATCTGAGAACAGATTCGTAAGCGCTGGCCTGCATTGACTTCTCGGCTGGGTCCACTCCTGTAAACTTGAGCCAGTCCTCTCCGAAGGCGGTCGCGGTCTCGGTCCATTGCACCGTTTTGGTGCCGGTTATTGACTTCGTGCACGACCACGTACCGATCCAGGATTGCATCATCATGGTGAATGTGGACCGGGGGGCGATCGTGGCGTCGGCGATCGTGAACGCGCGCTGGCCGCTCACCGCAGCAACGAACGCGATAACTCCCACGATCCAACGCGGCATTTTACCGATACGAGTCTCCTTCGCGAACATCACCGCAAAGACAACTTCCAGGAATCGATAACCCTGCCGTGGTGGCGGCTCCGCAGGTACTACACATCGCGGGTACTAGTCTCGGGCCCGTGCCAATGCGGGGCCGATCACCGCGTGGTCTGCTTGCGTCAACTGCTCCGGGCCAAGCTGGTAGGTCACCTTGTTAATCGTGCCGGTGAACGGGAACGGTGCCTGGTAGTCAGCGTCGCAAACCGATGTTCGTGTATCGCTTCCGATATCGAATGTCTCGTCCAACGTCATGAGAAACGGGATGGTGTGCGGCACGGCTTGGTTGACGACTTCCGTCCCGTCGACCCCCAGTACGCCCGTTCCGCCTTTACCGGGGCCCGGTCCCTCATACGTGAATTCGAAGACGATCGTGTGCTTACCACGCGTCAGCGCTTGCTGATCCTCCCAACGAAAGCGTTCCAAATTTAGCAAATTGTAGAGAAATACAGGCTTGCCTTTGAGCAAATACAAACCATAGCCGCCGAAGCGTCCCCCGAGCGTTGCGATCATTCCCTCGGCTCCGCCTTGCGGGACCTCGATTTCTGCGGTGATTGTATAGGACTTATTAAGAAGGTTCGGCGCGAATGCCGGATCGATCCCCGTGAGCGCACGGCTATAAGTAAACACGTTCTTGTCGGCAGTCCCGCTCGGCCGCGGTGCGATGATCCGCTGGGCAACCGAGTTGTCCAGTGGTAGTACGTTATACTTAGCGGCTTCCACGAGGAAGAGCTGCTGCAGCTCTCGCAGTTTGTCCGGGCTCTTTGCCGCGAGGTCGTTGGCCTCGGAGTAATCCTGCGCGATGTTGTATAGCTCCCAGGTATAGCCGTTGACGACGTCGGGCATTTGCGTCAGTCCGAGCAACCACGGCGGAGCCGGCGGAGTCGTAGCAGCGATCCAACCGTCGTGGTAGATCGCGCGGTTGCCGAACATCTCGAAATACTGCGTGGTGCGCGTCGATGGAAGGTCGGCGCCGGCCTTCTCCCACGTGTACGCCATACTGACGCCTTCGATCGGCTTTTGCGCGACGCCGTTAACCATAACCGGGGCTTCGATGCCTGTGGCCTCTAGAAGCGTTGGGACGATGTCGATCATGTGATGGAACTGAGTGCGAATGCCGCCCGCGTCCTTGATGCGATCGGGCCACGCCATTGCCATCCCCTGACGCGTGCCTCCGAAGTGCGAGGCCACCTGTTTCGTCCATTTGAACGGCGTGTCAAAGGCCCACGACCATGCGACGGACATGTGCGGATAGGTTTGGTCGGATCCCCAGACATCGTAGTACTTTAGCTGAACTTCGACGGGAACGTCGATACCTTGATAACCCGTCATGACGTTGGGCGTGCCGATCGTCGAGCCCTCGGCGCTGCAGCCGTTGTCGCCGCTGATATAGATGATGAGCGTGCTATCGAGCTTGCCCAGATCTTCGACCGCTTGAATGACGCGGCCAATTTCGTAGTCGGTATAGGCCGCATACGCTGCAAAGACCTCAGCCTGGCGCGCAAAGAGTTTTTTCTCATCTGCCGAGAGCGAATCCCAAGTTGGCAGCTCTTTTTCGGGCCAGGGCGTCAACTCCGTCTCCGGCGGGATCACGCCGAGGCGCTTCTGATTGGCGAAGATCTGCTCGCGGAGCGCATTCCACCCCATGTCGAACTTGCCCTTAAACTTTTCGATCCACTCCTGCTTCGGCTGATGCGGTGCGTGCGTACCGCCCGGCACGTAGTAGAGGAAGAAGGGTTTGTCGGGCGCGGACGCGGCCAGTTTTTGCAGATAGTCGATGGCTTCATCGGCAAGATCGGTCGTAAGGTTATAGTCCGTTCGGCCGATCCAGGGAAAAATCTGTGTTTGGTTTTGGAATAGGTAGGGTTGCCATTGATCGGTCTCGCCACCCATGAAACCGTAAAAATATTCGAACCCCATTCCAACGGGCCACTGCTCGAATGGACCGGCCACGCTGTATTGAAAGCTCGGCGTATTGTGTTCCTTGCCGAACCACGAAGTCGCGAAGCCATTGTGCTTGAGGATTGCACCAATCGTCGCGTTTTCCGGGCCGATGATCGAATCATAGCCAGGATATCCCGTCGACTGCTCGGTGATGACGCCAAAGCCGACTGAGTGATGGTTGCGCCCGGTTATCAGCGCAGCGCGCGTCGGCGAGCAGAGCGCGGTGGAATGAAACTGAGTGTAGCGCAACCCCGCCTTGGCAACTCGGTCTAACGCCGGCGTAGGAATGACGCCGCCAAAAGTGCCCGATACGCCGTACCCCGCGTCGTCCGTCATGATCAAGAGTACGTTTGGAGCACCCTGGGGCGGAACGACCTTGGGCGGCCAAAAAGGCTTGGACTCTTCGGCGGTAAGATTGATCTCGCCGCCAAAGCGCCCGGGCGCGGGCGGCAGATACTTTCCGTCAATCGTTTCAGTGGCGCTCGGCGACCCTGGCGCGGCCGTCGGTTTGTCGTTGTGACCGGTGTTGCTCAACGGTGGGTTCCTCAATGGGCGACGTGCGTGAACCCAAAGATTAGACCCGTCTTCTTGAGGAACCCTTCAGGCATTAAGGATGTTAAGTTCGACTTACACGAAGTCGCGGAGCGTTACGGCAACCGTCCGCTGTGTGCCGTCTTTGGACGAGAGGCCGAGGCGAACGACGGTTCCGGCGGGCTGGTAGAACGTCGCGCGGACGTCCTCGAGCGACATCGTACCCGTCGACGCTCCGTCGATCGTCACGATCACGTCGCCGGCAACGATTCCTGCATCCGCAGCGGGAGTACCCGGGCGAGCGTCGGCAACGGTGATCTTACCGCCCTTGTCGATCAGGAAGAGCCCAATCCGTTCGTACTGCTCGGGATCGTTGAAGGCGGCGTTCGGAACGAGCGCCATGGTTTGCTTATCGTAGTCGAACGTGATGTCGAAACGGCGCAGCAGGTTACCGCCGACGTTGGCGGCAATGAACGGCGCCGCAAGCGCGCCCTGCGTCTGCGAGGTATAGTCCGCGATGACGTCGTTTAGCTGAAAGCCGCCGATCTGGATCGCGCGTAGCCGGCCGAGCCTTCCTAACGCCGGACCTCCAAAACCAAACCCGTTGACGCCGACCGCCGAGAGCTTCGCCGGCCGAACCTCGGGGTGCGCTGCAAGGTACGGACCGAAGATCGTGAGCGAATCGCGCGCGCCCGTATCGATGGTACATTCCGAAGGAATTCCGTCGATCGCGCAATCGATTTGCGGCTGCGTTCCGTAGAAGACGAAGGGAATCACGTGCGCGTTCGCCGGCGGAGCAGCGCGATCGGGTAGCGTCAGGACGACTTCGTTTGCGGTGTAGTTGAAGGTCGTCACGAAACGCGCCAGCACTTCCCAGCCGATCACCCCGTCGACGTTCTTTCCCTCCGCAACGCCAAAGCCAATGCGCACCGGAGCCACCGCGAACAACTGATCTCTGAGGACGGCATCGCCGACCTTCAATGTGTCGAGATCGGCTAAGCTCGCCGTCTCCGTTCCCGAACCAGCTCCCCCGCCTTGAGCCGAGCCCTTTCCGGTCGCACCGATCGCTTCGGCGACCTGCGCGTCGATGACGTTTCCCCCGCCGGTGTCGAGGATGCAGAGATACGGACCCTTTCCGTTGAGCATCACGTTGACGTACACATGATTCTCGTGCAACGCAAAGGGGATAGTCGTCGAGCTCGCGCCGTTGGCGATGGAAAAATCATGCACGCTTGACGCAGGGCGGCGCATTTGCGCGTTCGCACCGGCGGGGTCAAGCACGACGCGTGTTACTTTATCGATCGAAATGTTGCCGTCGGAACCCGCGGCCTGCACCGAAAACGGAAAGAGCCCCCCTCCAACGCGTCGATAGCCGGCGAACGTCGTCGTCGTAACGAGCGGCCCGTTGGCCAAAACTTCGCGGCTCAATACGTGCGCGAGCCGATCGAACCAGAGATCCATCGGCAGTTTTGATTCCCGTGGTAGAATGGTTAGCAGGTCGTAGGTGCGGCCTGCGTCGGTTTTGGTTCCGGCGAACTTCACGGCTGCGCCGTCGGCGTCGGGTCGCCACAAACCCATGCGCGCGACGTACGCGTTGTCGATCTCCACCGAGCGGCCCGCGTCACTTCCGTCGTTCCAAACCAAACCGGAGCGATCGCGGTTCCAGGCGACGCTTCCATCGAAGCCGTCGTCCTGTACCAGCGGCGGCACCGCCACGTACTCGGCAAACCGAGGTCCGGCGAGGTCGATCCACTGATTCCCCGTCCCGGAGAGGCCGACGTAAGTAACGGCCGCTTCGACCCGGATCGCACGGATACCGTGGAGTGCCGGGATGCCCATTGCCTGCGCGGACTCGCGAATGACGACGCTCGCGCGCGCGTCGGGCTGCGCCGGCACGCCGGCGGTTGCTACGAAAACCAGGCCCGGGAACAAAAGCGCCCCGGCAGCGTCGAAGATGCTCACTCCGCCGTTACGGCAACTGCTCAAAAATGTTTCGCGGGGCGGCATCTACTGATTCTCTTTGATCAGCTCCTGGATGTCGATTCCGCGCTTGATCGGATACAGCAGGCTCCACGTGACTTTGAGATTGGTCTGGGGACTGGTGACGGGCCGCGCGACGTACGTGTAGTATTGAATGCTGAGCGACATGAGTTGAGCGTTGAGCTTAAACGTCCTGGCTACGCCGCCGCCTAGCGGAACCGCCCACTTATTCTGCGTTGCGGTCCAGTTTGCCGTAAGGATCGGCGAAGTCGAAATGGCCCAACCGTCCTTCAAGTTATAGTTGAAGAATGGTTGAAAGAGCGCCGCGCTAATGTTCGGGCGATTGACTTGACCCGCCACCGACCAGAGTTGCGATAGGAGTATTCCAGCCACGATATGCCCAGGCATGATTAGACCAACGAGGTTTGGCCCGGCGGCCCACTTGCCGGCTCCGAGCGTGCCGGGCGAGGCACTCGGAAACTGAAGAATCGGCCCCACGCCCCAAATCAGTGCGCCGGGCTTAGTTTTTGGGGCGAAGAAGAGCTGCTCCTGAATGTCACCGAGGCCGAATGTCGATGGGCAATTATAGGGTGATGCGCAGACCTGCGGTGGCGCGAATGACGGTTGATTGATGACCGGCATGATCGTGCGGGCGATCAGCGTCATGTTCTTGCTGAGCATGAAGGGCACAACCGGCTGAAAGTTTAGAATATATTGGAAGCGCGTGTAGGGTCCCACGCCATAGTTAAAATTATTCTGGAGTGGAAAAATCGCAATATTGCCGACGGGATTTTGCGATGTCTTGATGATCGCTTGCTGAAGCGCCGCCCGTTGCTGTGGCGTTAGCTTACTTATATCGAAGCTTTCCGAAGCTGGTGACGCTTCAGGCGTTGAAGAGGTTTGGGCGGGCGAAGGCGATGGCTGGGGCGCCTCTTGCGCGAGGGCAGCGATTGGGAGCAGTGCCGCTAAGAATATAGGAAGTACTTTCACGTAAGGTCCTTCGTTTGGCCCCTAGGTGCTATGTGCCAGCTGATCGAGCAACGCATCCATGGTTCGAGCTGCCAACTCTTCACCCACGACCCGATCGAACAGGCGGCCGATGACGCCTCCGGGTGGCTCGTACGACCCTTCGAGCACGAGCTCGGTTTCCTCGCCGGCCGGCCGAACAGTAAGCGTAGCGCCAAACGACGGAAATCCGCGCCAAGCGGGTCGCCATGCAAACGCCACGCCGCCTCGAGGCGGAGCGATGCTCGTCCAATCGTAAAGCAGAGAGTAACGAACCTCAACGCCCGCAGTTGATGGCCCCAAAGCTTTTACCTGGAGTTTTGGCCGTTGCGAAAAGAACTCTTCGAGGCGAGAGAGCACGGCACTCTGGGATTCGTGGGTTCGCGCCGTCCGGACTATTCGCGTCATGGGTGGATTAGTTTCCTGGCCGCGCGAAGTCACCCCTCATGTTCAACCATATTTTGGTCGCGCTGGACGGGTCGGATTGTTCTCACAAAGCTCTCGAAATTGCTGTAGAACTCGCGAAGGAGCAAGGCGCGCGTTGTACGGTCTGCACCGTCGTGGACGTCGTACGCGCCGCGACTTCAATGACCTTCGCGACAGGAGATATCGTTAATGAGTGGATCGCGACGCTCAATAAAGACGCCCGGCAGATCGAAAGCGAAGGTATTTCGAAATATGCGAACTCCGGAGTATCGATAGAAACGAAAGTGTTGGACGGTGACCCCTCCGCGGTCTTACTCGACGTGGCTAAAAGCAAGAAGGCCGACCTTATCGTCATGGGAAGCCACGGCCGCACCGGACTCAAACGACTATGGCTTGGCAGCGTGGCGGAGTCGGTTGTACGAGAAGCAACGATCCCCGTTCTGATCGTGCGATAACAAATGCAACGTGCTGCGACAGTAGCCTCACTGTCGCGCCATGATCATATTGAGAACTTGTTCACGATCCAGTAAGTGATCGGTGTTTTCGCCGCTCGTTTCAATAACAACGATGTCGACCGTACCATTGAACGCGCTCCTTTCCGGAGGCATGTCCGGCGTCATCGGGGAGCCGCGCTTGATTCCGACGTCGGATGTTTCGTCCGCGGAGAATACCGCTGGGACGGTCCGTTCGACGCGACCCTCGCCCACAGCTTTCCCGTCGATCAAGAGCGTCACGTTTCCACCTTTGGCGAGACCGCCGCCGTCGTACGCGAACTCCATCCGTATCTGATGCTTGCCCGGAGAGAGCGCTTGAGTTGAGGCTACGACGAACTTCTGAAGTCCAAGGAAATTGTAAATGTATATGAGTTTCCCGTCTTTGACGTAGAACATCCATCCACCGCCGATTCCGCCTTGCGATAGAATTACTCCCTCGGCAGACTTTCCTTCGGGAGCGATGACCTGAGCCGTAATCGAATGGCTCTTGTTCTTAACGTTGATGAGCCCGTTCTCGTTGAGGCCGCCCATGCCGTTGGCGAGGACTTGTGATGTGCCGCGAACGAGTACCGGTCGCCCGGCAGTGTCGGAGTTCATTCGTTCCGACATGCGATCATCCATCGGCAAGACACCGTTGCGCGTTGCTTCGATAATCCAAAGACGTTGAAGCTCATGGAGCTTATCGGGCATCTCCTTCGAGAGGTCGTGTGCCTGCGACCAATCCTTCGTCGTGTCGTACAGTTCCCACACATCATCGTCGAAAGGCACCGTTTCTGCCGTCATGATCCACGGTGTGCGATGACGCGTGACCGCCGTCCAACCTTTGTGATATATACCGCGATTGCCGAACATTTCGAAGTATTGGGTTTCGTGGCGTTCGGCCGCTTTTGCGTCGTCGAAGCTATAGCTCATGCTGACGCCCTGCATCGGAGCCTGTCCAACGCTATTGACCATATAGGGCTCGGGCAGTTGAGCGGCTTCCAGGATCGTCGGCGCTACATCAATGACGTGGTGAAATTGGTGGCGCACCTCGCCTTTCGCCTTGATGCCCTTTGGCCAGCGCACGATCGTGCCGTTTCGCGTGCCGCCCC
>DAIMCN010000034.1:0-29892 GCA_036726365.1 Candidatus Cybelea sp. | reverse complement strand
GCGGTCGTCACCGCCGGCGATGGCCGCAGCGCGATCGCGATGGCGCAGCGCGAGCAACCCGATTTGATCGTGCTCGACATTATGCTGCCAGTCCTGGATGGCGTTGAAGCGTGCAAAGAGATTCGAAAGTTTAGTCCCGTGCCGATCATCATGCTCACGGCGAAGGATCAAGAGATCGACAAGGTCCTGGCGCTCGAACTAGGCGCCGACGACTACGTCACCAAGCCGTTTGCACTGCACGAGTTCCTCGCCCGGGTGAAGGCGCGGTTGCGTAGGCAAAATGCGTTGCCGATTGGGCACGACGAGGCCATCGCACTCGGCCAGATCGTCCTCGATCCGTCCCGCCAGCAGCTCACGGTGCGAGGTAAAGATGTTTCCCTTGCGCCCAAGGAGTTCGGACTGCTGCGCGTGTTGATGGAGAACCAGGGGCGCGTCGTCACGCGGCAGACGCTTCTCGACAAAGTATGGGGATACGACTTTGAAGGCGAGCAACAGACCGTCAGCGTCCATATTCGCTGGCTGCGGGAGAAGGTCGAAGAGGACTCGCGCGCGCCGCGCCACATTTTGACGGTGCGAAGCCGCGGCTACATGTTTAAAGCTTGACGCCGCTTGAGTGGTCTCTGTTGGCAGCGCTCCTGGGTCTGGCCGGCGGGGTTGGGATATCGCGTCTCTGGCAATGGCGCGCCGGCCCGGATCGCGTTGAATCAGCGCAAAATGCCGCTCCGTCAACGACGCTTTCCCCTCCGGTAGATAGCGGTTTCGCGCGGCTGGTCGGCGCTCTCCCGATTGGCGTGATTCTCGTCGACGGGGCGCGAAGGGTGGAGTTCGCCAACGCGGCCGCGGGCGCGACCTTCGGGTTCGATCCGGATCGGGCCACCAATCTCCATATCATCGAAGCAATTCACAACGTCGAGTTGGAGCGCAGAATTGCAGACGCGTTACGGGGCGAAGCCTCGGTCGCGCCCTTGTTAATGACCGGAGCGTCGGGCCAGCGAACGTATCGGGTCTCGGTCTCGCCGCTTACCGACGAAAGCGGCGATTCCGAACGCGTTGTAATTTTCTCCGACGATCAAACCGGCTTAGTGCGTCTCGATCGCGCGCGCAAAGAGTTTCTTTCAAACGTCTCCCACGAGTTGCGTACGCCGCTTTCATCCATCAAGTTGATGCTTGAGACCGTGCTCGAAGCGCCGGAAGAAGAGGCGCGCGATCTCTTTATTCCGCAAGCGCTCTCGCAGGTGGATCGATTGACGGCGCTCGTCGGTCAGCTGCTCGAGCAAGCCCGTGCCGAGTCGGGACAGCTGAAGCTGGATTTACGTGACGTCGACCTGGAAGAAGTCGCGCGCCCGATCGTGGCGTCCTTCGAGCAGCAAGCATGGAATAAGGGCGTCTCCCTGGAGCTTGGGGCGCTGCGTCCCGTGCGCGTCGAAGCCGATCCGGACCGACTCGCGCAAGTCTTCGTCAATCTCATTGACAACGCGCTCCGGCACACGTCAGGCGGCGGCCGAATTCGAATCGAGCTCGACGCCCGCGATAGCGACGCGGTCTTGCGGGTGCGCGACACGGGCGAAGGGATCCCCTATCGCGATCTTCCGCACATCTTCGAACGATTCTACGTAGTGGATCGTTCGCGCACACGCGGCAGCGGCGGCGCCGGGTTGGGTTTGGCGATCGTCAAGGGTATCGTCGATGCGCACGGCGGCGCGATTTCGGCCGAGTCCATGCTCGGCAGGGGAACGTCGTTCACGATTCGCCTGCCCATCATGCGCATCAAACGTGAAACGGCTCGCTAGGCTGCGCTCCTCGGCATCCCTTAACCTCCTTAAAGCGTAAACGGGCAATTGCGAATCGGGGGCGAATAGCAGCGCCGCATGTTGGCTGCGCAGGATTCGACTTCGCTTTCGACCGAACCGAAAATCGCCGTTGAGAAACTAAACGTTTATTACGGCGCTTTTCATGCGATTCGTAACGCCTCGCTAAACGTACCCGCCAACCGCGTAATGGCGCTGATTGGTCCATCGGGCTGCGGAAAATCCACGTTTATTCGTTCGCTCAATCGGATGCACGATCTTACACCGGCCGCACGCGTCGAGGGGCGCGTGATTCTCGACGACCAAGACATTTACGCGCCGGAGATTGATCCGGTTACGATCCGGTACCGCATCGGGATGGTCTTTCAGCGACCCAATCCGTTTCCGAAGTCGATCTTCGATAACGTCGTGTACGGGCCGCGCATTCACGGCGAGCGCAACCAAAGCGCGCTAATGAACATCTGCGAGCACAGCTTACGGCACGCCGCGCTGTGGGACGAAGTCAAGGATCGGTTGGATCGTTCCGCGCTGGCGCTTTCGGGCGGACAGCAGCAACGGCTCTGCATCGCGCGTTGCCTTGCGGTCGACCCCGAAGTCGTCTTGATGGACGAGCCCGCTTCGGCCCTGGATCCGATCGCAACCAGCAAGATCGAAGATCTCATTTGCGAACTGAAAAAGGAGTACACGTTCGTCATCGTGACTCACTCGATGCAGCAGGCCGCCCGCATCAGCGATAACACGGCGTTCTTTCTGATGGGCGAGCTGGTCGAAAGCGGCACGACCGCGACCATCTTTACCAACCCGAGAGACAAACGGACCGAGGATTACATTACCGGGCGCTTCGGTTAATCCGCCACTCGGGTTAAGCATCCGTTAAGAGGGGCTTAATCGGCAAGCGCTAGACTAATTGCTGAGTCCCTCCTGAACTGCAGAAGGAGCATGCTTCAACGTGTCATTTAGTATCCTGCGCTACGGCCTCCTCGCGGTGGCTTTAGTTGCGACCAACTCGACTTCGGCGCTGGCGGAGACGGCGGATTTCGGGGCACCGCCCTCAGGGCAGATTCCGATTCTCTATAACGATCGGCACGTCTACGCCAATCCCGACGTGCTCAAGCAGGGTCGCGTCCTGGCCGCGCTGGTGCGCGGCGGCACGATCCTGATTCCGCTGCGCTCGATGTTCGAACAGATGGGCGCGACGGTTTCGTACGATTCGTCCAGCAAGACCGCGACGGTCTCGAAAGCCGGCGCGGAAGTGCGGGTGACGGTCGGCAAGCCCGAAGTGATCATCAACGGCGAATCGCGCCCGCTCGACGTGCCGCCGATCATTTATCAGGGCGTGGTGTTGGTTCCGGTGCGCGTGATTTCGGAAGGGATGGGCGCGTACGTCCAGTGGGTGCCGGATCGGCATTTGGTGGTGGTGCGGTACATTCCGGCGACGGCGCCACCGACCGAAGCGCCGCCTCCGCCGCCCGCTCCCGAAGCGACGGTCGCGCCCCCGCCGCCGCCGCCTCCGACGCCGAATCCACTGACGCTGGGCGGTTATCTGCGTTCGTATTACTTCACGCGGCAGAATGCCTCAAATAATCCGGGCGCTCAATTCAACTTTTCTGAATCGAAGTACAGCTCTGCCGGCGTCAATCAGGCGACGTGGAACACCGCTATTGCGCCGCACGCGGACTACAACTTCCCGGGCGGCGGTTGGCACGTCGGCGGAAGCTATCTCTACGCTAATCCGATAAACGGGCCGTGCGTCGTTCCGGCCAACCATATCAAAGGCTCGGTCTGCGTCACGCAAGTTCCACCTAACACCAATCCCGACGATACGCTGCCGGGCTTCACAATGAGCACGCTCTATGAAGCCTATCTGAAATACAATGCCTTCGGTTGGAACGGCGCGATGGGAAACATCCTGTTCGACTCACCCTGGGCGAATCCGGCGGACTCGCGTCTGAAGCCGGCCGCGTTTGAAGGCGGTTACTTAGGATACACGAGCCCGGGCGGTTTCACGGTCCAAGGCGCCGATATGCTGGCTTATGAGAATCGCACGAGTTCGGCGTTCAGCCGGCAGACGCTGCTGACGAGCTTCCCAGCCGGCAGCAACGGGATGGCGCCCAACATCTACGTTCCGGGCGGCTTGGGCATCAAGACCGACGGTTTTGCGATGGGCAAAGTCGGCTATGCCGAGCCTTCAGGAACGGGATTCGCGGCTGACGGGTATTTTTACGGGGTCAGCGATCTCGTGAACATGTGGTGGTTCGACGGTAAGTACACGTTCAATAGCCGTTGGGCGCCGTTCGTCGCGCTGCAAGGCGGTTTTGAGAACAATAGCGGGCAGTCGTTCATCGGCAAGGTCAACAGTCAGGTCGTCGGCGCGCAAATCGGAGCAAACATCACGAAGAACCTTCAACTAACGGCTGGCTACGATTCAATCCCCTGGCGCACCGATACCGTATTTCTGCCCAAGAACGTTACGTGCAGCAACGCCAACAATCAAATCAGCGCGAAGGGCGCCACGCTTGGGTATTTCCTTCCGCTCAACGCGGCGCAATGCTTCACCAATCCCAACGGCGCGACGCAAATCTACTATGGCGGCTGGGCCAGCCCGTATACCGACAACTATGACAGCGATCCGCTCTTCACGACGAGCGTTACGCAGGGCCAAGCCGACCGGCGCGCACCGGGAACGTCGTGGAAGGTTGGGCTTCAGTACACTTCGACGAACCAGAAGTGGATATTGATCGCCACCGACGCCTGGTACAACTACGGCAACGCGCTGGCCCCAGAGAACACGAACACCTGGGTTCTCGACGGTCGCTACCGCTTCAGCCACGTCGGAAAGGGACCCTATCACGGGCTGGTCCTCCGGGATCGGTACATCCAGCGGATGCAATCAAACACGTTTTGCGGCGCCGCTGCCACGAACTGCCCCCCGGGCGCGGCGATCGGCGCGTCCGATTTCGGCGGCTTACCGCTCTTTAAATACAATCGCGCACAGTTGGAATACGACTTCTAGGCTGCCTCAGAGCCCGGGAGTAGTGCGGGGATAGCCTGGCCGTTGCGGCCAGGCTATTTCTTTTAAAATAACCAAGGTCAATGACCAAGGTCATTTGTTTTTTAAGGAGAAGTGACTCCAGTCATTTACGTTAAAAGGAGGTTCCTTCTCGCATGCAGGTTCTCGGTCGTGCTGGGGTTATGGCAGCGGCGCTGGCGCTCGTGGGCGGCGCCGCGGCGCTGGCGGAGACGGCGGATTTCGGGGCACCGCCCTCAGGGCAGATTCCGATTCTCTATAACGATCGGCACGTCTACGCCAATCCCGACGTGCTCAAGCAGGGTCGCGTCCTGGCCGCGCTGGTGCGCGGCGGCACGATCCTGATTCCGCTGCGCTCGATGTTCGAACAGATGGGCGCGACGGTTTCGTACGATTCGTCCAGCAAGACCGCGACGGTCTCGAAAGCCGGCGCGGAAGTGCGGGTGACGGTCGGCAAGCCCGAAGTGATCATCAACGGCGAATCGCGCCCGCTCGACGTGCCGCCGATCATTTATCAGGGCGTGGTGTTGGTTCCGGTGCGCGTGATTTCGGAAGGGATGGGCGCGTACGTCCAGTGGGTGCCGGATCGGCATTTGGTGGTGGTGCGGTACATTCCGGCGACGGCGCCACCGACCGAAGCGCCGCCTCCGCCGCCCGCTCCCGAAGCGACGGTCGCGCCCCCGCCGCCGCCGCCTCCGACGCCGAATCCACTGACGCTGGGCGGTTATCTGCGTTCGTATTACTTCACGCGGCAGAATGCCTCAAATAATCCGGGAACGCAGTTTGATTTTGCGCCGGGTGCCAAATATAACGCCAACGGTGTCAATCAGGCGACGTGGAACACCGGCATCGCGCTGCACGGCGACTACAATTTTCCGGGCAGCGGCTGGGATGTTGGCGGAACGTACTTCTATGCTAATCCAATCGACGGGCCGTGCGTCGTTCCGGCCAATCATATCAAAGGCTCGGTCTGCGTCACGCAAGTTCCGCCCAACACCAACCCCGACGATACGCTTCCCGGTTTTACGTTGAGCACGTTCGACGAAGCTTACGTGCGGTACAAGGCGTACGGATGGTTAGGAACGCTGGGCAATCAAGTCTTGACCTCGCCCTGGGCTAACCCAGCCGATTCGCGTCTGAAGCCGGCGGCCTTTCAAGGCGGCGATTTGGGATATACGTTTCCCTCCGGCTTGACGTTTGAAGCCGCCGACATGCTGACGTTCGAAAACCGGACGAGCTCCAATTTCAGCCGGCAGACGATGCTCACGAGTTATCCGGCCGGCGCTCCGGGCTTGCCCGCGAATATCAACGTTCCCGGCGGCTTGGGCATCAATACCAACGGGTTTGCGATGGGCAAAGCCGGTTACGCGAACCCGTCAGGAGCGGGTTTATCCGCCGACGGATATTTCTATGGCGTCAGCGATCTCGTGAACATGTGGTGGTTCGACGGCAAGTACACGTCGCCCGGAAAGATGGCGCCGTTCGTCGCGCTGCAAGGCGGCTGGGAGAGCAACAGCGGACAGTCCTACATCGGCAAGGTTAATAGCCAGGTGGTCGGGGCGCAAGCCGGCTTGAATATTACGCGAAACCTGCAGTTTGCCGCCGGCTACGACTCGATCCCCTGGCACACCGACTCAATTTTCCTGCCGAAGAACGTGACGTGCAGCAACTCCAGCTATCAGATCACGGCAAAGGCAACGCTGGCCTACTTTCTTCCGACCAATGCCGCGCAATGCTTCACCAACCCGAACGGCACGACGCAGATCTACTATGGGGGCTGGGCGAGCCCCTACACCGACAACTACGATAGCGACCCGCTGTTCACGACCAGCACCTCGCAGGGCATGGTCGACCGCCGATCGCCGGGGACGTCGTGGAAGCTCGGATTGACGTACACTTCGACGAATAAAAAGCTCATCTTCATCGCGACCGACGCTTGGTACAACTACGGGAACGCGTTGGCGCCCGAGAACACGAACATCTGGGTTCTCGACGGTCGCTACCGCTTTAGCCACGTGGGCAAAGGGCCGTATCACGGCTTGATGTTGCGCTATCGCTACATTCAGCGGCAGCTCTCCAACACGTTCTGCGGCGCAGCCGCGACGGACTGTCCAACGGGCTCGACGCTCGGCTCGACGGAACTTGGCGGAATTCCGTTCTTCAAATACAATCGGGCGCAGCTTGAATATGATTTCTAAGGCTATTATCTCCGTTGCGGCGGCGGCGTTGGTCCTGGGCTCCGGTGCCCTTGCCGGTGCTCAGGGCCAACCCGCATCAACGATACTAAACGTTTCCTTCGATCCCACGCGCGAGCTGTACGACGACTATAACGCGGCCTTTGCAAAATATTGGAAGGCGAAGACCGGTCAAACCGTGACGGTAGAACAATCCAACGGCGGGTCTGGTAAACAAGCCCGCGCGGTCATCGACGGTCTGCAGGCCGACGTGGTTACGCTCGCACTGGCGTATGACGTCGATGCGATCTCACAGAAAGCAACGTTGCTTCCGTCTAACTGGCAAACGCGACTTCCGTTCAACAGCACGCCGTACACGTCAACGATCGTCTTTCTCGTGCGCGAGGGAAATCCCAAACACATTCGCGACTGGAACGATTTGGCGAAGCCTGGCGTCGCCGTGATCACGCCAAATCCAAAGACCTCGGGAGGCGCGCGCTGGAACTTCTTGGCGGCGTGGGCTTATGCGCTTGCTCGTCGCGGTGGCAATTCGGCCTCGGCGAAGAGCTTCGTCACGCGGCTCTACAAAAACGTCCCGGTGCTCGACTCGGGAGCGCGTGGCTCGACCACGACGTTCGTGGAGCGGGGAATCGGTGATGTGCTGATCGCCTGGGAGAGCGACGCGCTGCTCGCGGTCGATAAACTCGGACGCGGGAAATTCCAAATCGTGAGGCCGTCACTGAGCATTCTCGCCGAGCCACCGGTGGCATTGGTCGACGGCGTCGTCGACAAGAAAGGAACGCGCCGCATCGCGGAGGCGTACCTGCGCTACCTCTACTCTGCTGCAGGGCAAGAAATCATCGCACGGCATAACTTTCGCCCGCGACTCCCTGCGGTGGCAAAGCGGTATGCCGGGCAGTTCCCTGCGATGAAGCTCGTCACGATCGGGCAGTTCGGCGGCTGGGACAAGGTCCAGCAGGCGTTCTTTGCCGATGGCGGCGTCTTCGACCAGATCTATCAGTCGAGTCCACCCTAAACAATGGCCTTTGCTCTCGCGGGCCTTCGCCGGAAAACCATCATTCCGGGGTTCGGGCTGACGCTCGGCTTCACGATCGCGTATCTGTCGCTGATCGTGCTGATTCCACTCGCGGCGACGTTCGCTGAGTCGTTCAAAATCGGTTGGCACGATTTCTGGCGCGTCGTCATGTCGTCGCGCGCGCTCGCCGCGTATGGCTTGAGTTTCGGCGCGGCGACCGTCGCGGCGTCGTTAAACTTCGTGCTCGGCACGCTGGTCGCATGGGTCTTAGTGCGGTACCGGTTTCCGCTCAAGCGCGTCCTCGATGCGTTCGTCGATTTGCCGTTTGCGCTGCCGACGGCAGTCGCTGGGATAGCGCTAACGACGCTCTACGCTCCGGGCGGATGGTTCGGCATGCCGCTTGCGTCGCTCGGCGTACACGTTGCCTTTACTCGCCTTGGGATCGTCATCGCACTGACCTTTGTCGGGATGCCCTTCGTTGTGCGTACGGTTCAACCGGTCTTGGAGGATCTCGACAAAGAGTTCGAAGAGGCCGCCGCAAGTCTCGGCGCGGGACGCTGGCAGACCTTCGCGCGCGTCGTATACCCGGCGATTTTCCCCGCGGCGCTCACCGGGTTTGCGCTGGCCTTTGCGCGCGGGGTCGGCGAGTACGGCTCGGTGATCTTCATCGCCGGAAACATGCCGATGCGCACCGAGATTGCACCATTGCTAATCGTCACCAAACTCGAAGAATACGACTACACGGCAGCAACGTCGATCGCCGTGGTCATGCTGACGGTATCCTTCGTGCTGCTCTTCGGCATCAATTCGCTACAACGTTGGAGTAGCAGGGGCGAACGCAGTGGTTAGCGCGATCGAGCTTAGGGGTGCCGCACCTGCCGTCAGGGAGTCGGCGTGGGTGCGCGGGTTGTTGATCGGTACGTCGGTAATCTTTCTCGGGGCGTTCCTTTTGGCGCCGCTGGCGGTGGTTTTTGCCGTTGCGTTGGGCAAGGGCCTCGCGGCATACGCGGCGAGCTTCCGCGATGCGGATACGTTGTCGGCGATTCGGTTGACGCTGCTGGCCGCCGCAATTGCGGTGCCGGCAAACCTGGTATTCGGCGTAGCGGCGGCATGGTGCATCGGCAAGTTCGAGTTTTTCGGCAAGAGCTTTCTGATCGCGCTGATCGACCTACCGTTCTCCGTCTCTCCCGTTGTCGCAGGCCTGGCATACGTGCTGCTCTTCGGCGCGCATGGAGCGCTGGGTCCGTGGCTGACCGACCACAATGTGCGCGTCATCTTCGCCGTTCCAGGTATCCTGCTGGTGACAATCTTTGTCACCGTTCCGTTCATCGCGCGCGAGTTGCTGCCGCTGATTTCGGCTCAAGGCAACGATGAAGAAGAAGCCGCGCTGACGCTTGGCGCCAGCGGCTGGCAGACGTTTCTCAAAGTCACGCTGCCGAACGTGAAGTGGGCCTTGCTCTACGGCGTGATTCTGTGCAACGCTCGCGCGATGGGCGAGTTTGGTGCCGTCTCGGTCGTTTCGGGGCACATCCGCGGCCTGACCAACACGATGCCGCTGCAGATCGAAGTGCTTTACAACGATTATCAATTCGTCCCCGCATTTACAGTCGCGTCGCTGTTAGCGTTGTTGGCGCTCGCGACGCTGGTGATCAAGAGCATCGTCGAATGGAAAGCCGGAAAGGTCGGAAGCCAGCCAACATGAGCATCACCGTACGCAACGTCAGCAAACGCTTTGGAACCTTGAGCGCGCTGGACCGAATCGATCTCGAGATCCCGCAGGGGCGGTTGGTGGCACTCCTGGGACCTTCGGGCTCGGGGAAGACCACGCTCCTACGAATCATCGCCGGCTTAGAAATTCCAGACGGCGGAGTGGTGCAGTTCGACGGCGAGGACATCACCGATCGAACGGCTCGCGAGCGGCGCGTTGGGTTTGTCTTTCAGCATTACGCGCTGTTTCGCCACATGACGGTCTTCGAGAACATCGCGTTTGGTTTGCGAGTGCGGTCGCGTCGAACGCGCCCTTCGGCGCAACAGATTCGCGCGCGCGTCGGCGAACTGCTCGATCTGATCCAACTCCAGAATCAAGCCGGCCGATATCCTTCGCAGCTTTCTGGCGGGCAGCGCCAGCGCGTGGCACTTGCCCGCGCCTTGGCGGTCGAGCCAAGCGTCATGCTCTTGGATGAACCGTTTGGTGCGCTCGACGCCAAGGTGCGCATGGAGCTGCGCCGATGGCTGCGTCAACTGCACGACGAGGTCGGCGTCACCAGCGTCTTCGTGACGCACGATCAGGATGAGGCCCTCGAGGTTGCCGACCAGGTTGCGGTCATGAACGCAGGGCGGATCGAACAAGTCGGAACGCCCGACGAGGTGTACAGCCGGCCGGCCAGCTCGTTTGTCTATAATTTCTTGGGCAACGTCAATCTCTTTCATGGTCGGATCGACAACGGCACGCCGCACATCCACCGGGAGGCCACGGGCCATTTGGTTTTTGTGCGGCCGCACGCCTTGGAGATCGCCCGGCATCCCCAAGGCGCAAACTATTTTCGCGCAACCACTAAGCACATCAACGCCGCCGGTCCCTTGGTCAAAGTTGAGGCGATCACGGAGTGGGGGGCGCCGGTTCACGTTGAAATGGCGCAGGAGCGTTTCCGCGATCTCGGCCTGCATAACGGCGAAGAAGTCTTCATTACACCGCGCGATCTCGCCGTCTTCGCGAACGAGCAGCGCGCCGGCTAATTTCCCGCGGGGGTTTGTCCCCGTGCGAGTGAAATACCGCGCCGTCATGGCTTCGTCGATGCGGGCTCTTGTCAAGCCGGGCCCCCAGCCTGGTTTTCTGTTGACCGATGCGCCGATACCGCCGATCGGGCCCACCGACGTGCTGATCCGCGTGGAGAAGGCCGGACTGTGCGGCACGGATCTGCACATTTACGCCTGGGACAGTTGGGCACAACACCGGATCAAGCCGCCGCTGATCGTTGGGCACGAATTTATGGGGACGGTTGCGGCGATCGGCGATGCGGTGCGCGCGGTGCGTGTCGGCGAACGCGTTTCGGCGGAGGGTCATATCGCCGACCTCACTTGTCTGCTCTGCCGCATCGGACAGGCGCACATCTGCGAGCGCGTGCAGATCATCGGCGTCGATCGCGACGGCGCGTTTGCGGAATACGTCGCGATCCCAGAGTACAACGTGTGGCGGCTCGATCCGGCCATTCCCGACGAATGCGCGGCGATCTTCGATCCGCTGGGCAATGCCGTCCATACCGTCATGGCCGCCGGGGTGAGCGTCAAGAGCGTCGCGATTACCGGCGTCGGCTCGATCGGCCTCATGGCGATTCCCGTCGCTCGAGCTGCCGGGGCAACGACGGTGTACGCGATCGATGTAAATCCCGCCAAGCTCGAGCTGGCAGCGCGGCTTGGCGCCGATGCCACGTTTTTGGCCACACAAGCCGATCTCGTTGCAGAAATCAAGCATCGAACCCGTGGCGACGGCGTAGACGTCCTGCTGGAGATGTCCGGCAGCGGCGCCGCGATCGATCTGGGATTGCAGCTCGTCCGCAACGGCGGCACTGCCGCGCTGCTGGGGATTCCCTCCGACAATGTGAACTTGAACCTTGCCGAGCGGATCATCTTCAAGGGACTGACGGTGCTTGGCATCAACGGCCGGCGCATGTTCGAAACTTGGTATCAGACCGAAGCTCTGGTGAAGAGCGGCCGCGTCGATCCGCGCTCGATCATCACCCACGTGCTGCCGTACACGCAGTTCGAGCGCGCGTTTGAATTGATGCGCAAGGGCGAAGCCGCCAAGATCGTACTCGATTTCAAAGGAGATACTGCAAAGTCATGAATCAGGCGTTCGAAGCGAAGCTGCAAGGCGACCTCGATGCGCTAAAAAAAGCCGGTACCTACAAGCATCTCCGACATTTGACGACGCCGATGGCGCCCGAAGTTCACATGGAAGAGGCCGGCGACGTCATCGTACTGTCCAGCAACAACTACCTGGGACTCGCCGATCAGCCGGAAGTCGTCGAGGCGGGAAAGCGGGGGCTCGAAAAGTACGGCGCCGGCACGGCCTCCGTTCGCTTTATCTGCGGAACGTTCGACGTCCACCGCACGCTCGAAGATCGCATCGCCAACTTCTTGGGCACGGAAGCGTCGCTCTCGTACGTTTCCTGTTGGAACGCCAATACCGGGCTCTTTCCGACGATCTGCGACGAGGGATCGGCGATTATCAGCGACGAGCTCAATCACGCCTCGATCATCGACGGCGTCCGACTTGCTTCCAAGGCGCGACGCGAACGCTTCAAACATGGCAACATGCGTGAGCTCGAGGAGAAGCTCAAGAGCGTGCAAGGCAGTTTTCCCATCGTAATCGTTACGGACGGCGTTTTCTCGATGGAAGGCGATCTCGCAAAACTGCCCGAGATGGTTGCGCTCGCTAAAGAGTACGGTGCGATTACCGTCGTGGACGATTCGCACGGTACCGGCGTCATGGGAAAGACTGGTCGCGGCACGATCGAGCATTACGGCTTGACGGGAAAGGTCGACGTCATCACCGGCACGTTGGGAAAGGCCTTGGGCGGCGCCGCCGGCGGATTCGTCGCCGGCAGCAGCGCGCTCATTGATACGCTGATTCAGCGGTCGCGGCCACAACTATTCTCGAACGCGCTGCCGGCAACGGTCGCATGCAGCTCGCTGGCCGCGATCGAGTATCTTGACGAGCATCCCGAGCTCGTGCAAGCGCTTCGAGAGAAGACGAGCTACTTTCGCGATGCGCTCAAGCGCGTCGGGTATCGTCCTCTCGACAGCGAGAGCGCGATCGTTCCGATTATCGTCGGCGAGACGGCCTTTGCGATCGCTATGAGCGACAAGCTCTTAAAGGGTGGCGTGTTTGTGACCGGTTTTGGCTATCCGGTAGTGCCGGAGGGAGCGGCGCGGATTCGCGTGCAGATTAGCGCGGCGCTCACGCGCGAAGAAATGGATCGGGCGCTGGCCGCGTTCGAGGCAGTGGGTAAAGAAATGGGACTGCTTAAAGGCTAGTCTTTGCAGGGAGTTTGAACGCATGCCGGTTTCTTTCGAGGCGCTGCGATTCCGCCGCTCCGGCATCGTCTTAAAGCCGGACAACCTGGTCGCCGAGCGCTTAGGCATTTTGAATCCGGCCTGCACGCGGCTGCGGGATGGCACCCTGCAGCTTTATCCGCGCATGGTTGCCCCCGGCAACATTTCGCGAATCGGATCTTTTAGCGCCTTACCGCGCGGCGACGGTACGTTGGAGTTGCAGCCTCGCGGTTACGCGCTCGAACCTGAAGCGCAGTACGAACTGCGCGATCAGCCGGGCGGTTACGGTTGCGAGGATCCGCGTGTGACGTTCATCGAGGTTCTCGATCGGTACGTCATGGCGTACGTAGCCTTTGGACCACGCGGCCCTGAGGTCGCGGTTGCCGCTTCGCAGGACGGTCTGCGATGGGAACGGCTCGGCCTGCTGCAGTTTTGCGGCGGCAAGGCGCCGTTTGCGGACAAGGATGCGGCGTTCTTTCCTGAACCGGTGCGCTCTCCCGGCGGAATCGAGTCGCTCGCCTTTTATCACCGCCCAACCTTACAGCTTTCAATAAGCGACGGGAAGGAGGCGATTGAGGTGATCGAGTCGTTACCGCCAAAACGGCGCGAGGGCATTGCGATCGGATACGTACCGCTCGCTGGCGTCCGCGAAGACCTGCATGCGATTTGCAACGTAACTGAAACGCATCGGCTGACGATGCCCGCGGCGACCTGGGGCACGATCAAGGTGGGTGCCGGAACGCCGCCGATCCGCATACCGGAAGGTTGGCTCTCCGTCATTCACGGCGTTGACGAACTGGAACATCCCCGCGGCTCGGAGTTGCTGCGATACGGCGCGGGAGTCATCATTCACGACGCACAGCGGCTGGATCGAATCGTCTTTCGGTCGCCGGAGCCGCTCTTCGTTCCCGAAGCACGAGGCGAGTTGCGCGGAACGGTCAGTCACGTGGTTTTCCCCACAGGCATCGACCCTCGCAGCGAGAGCGAATTCGACATCTATTACGGCATGGCGGATTACGAAATTGGGCGAGGAAGGTTGTCGATCTTACGGCGGACGTGATGCCTCGGTGGGGTTCCGATCCCACACGCGGACGTAGTCGATCGTCATAGCCGCGGGCGACGGCGTATGCCGATTCGGCGGACTCACCCACCCGCCAACGGCTAGGTTGATGAGGATATACATCGGAGTGCGAGGGAATCGACCGCCCCGCGCTTCGATCTGCTTCGGCGTGACGCTAAAGCGTGTCACGCCATCTACGTACCAGGTGAGGCTGTCGGTCTTCCAATCGAGCCCATACGTATGGTAGGCCTGCGAGAGATCGGGGCCGTCGTACGTTCCTTGCAGCGAATCGTCTTTCGTGTGCTTGTCGGAGAAATGAACGGTCATGAAATCACGCCGGGGCTGAGCGCCTTGCCATTCCATGATATCGATCTCGGGCGGCCAGGCGCCGCTTGCCGGCAATAGCCAAAAGGCCGGCCAAAACCCGTGGCCGCGGGGCAACTTGGCGCGCATCTCCGCGTAACCGTACTTGAAGGCGAAGGTTGGACGCGGCGGCCCGTTTTCGAACGGGCCCCCCGTCGTCACCATGCCCGACGTCCACGGGAAATGCGGCTTGACCGAACGCCGTATGGCGACCAGATGCAAAGCCCCATCGGCGACGGTCAGCTGGGACGGCCGATATTGCTCGCGCTCGCGATACGGGATTCCGCTCTGGCCGTTAGTACAGTTGTCGGGCGCGCCGTAGGGATAGCACCAGAACCAGATTTCGTCGTTGAGTTTCGAGCCGTCAAACTCGTCATCGAGGATTTTCTGCGCGGCCGCCGGGGCTATATTGGAACCGGAAAGCATGGTTGATCCATTCCCGGCGCTCGAGCATGCAGAGATCCCAGCGGCTAATCCGAGCGCGACCCCCCAACCGTTTCGACCCGAGCGGCATCGAGAGGACATGAGATGCTCTTTCGTCCTTGCTTTGGCCGCGCTCCTCGCCGCGCCGGTGTCGTTGAAGGAAGCCATCGCTACGAATTCTACGCGGTGCATAACGCACGGCGCACGGATGGATAGCCACATTGTAAGGACGACGCTGGATTTTGGACCTAAAAATTGGTTGCGGGGGGTGGATTTGAACCACCGTCCTTCGGGTTATGAGCCCGACGAGCTACCGGACTGCTCCACCCCGCGATAAGAACGACTAAAATACGACGGCGTGGGTTTCGCCCCTGCCACGGCCCGCTTGGCGCGGTGCTCGCCGGACCGATGACGAAGGCAAGCGCATGGCGATCGGTTCGCTTGCTGAGCGCATCCCAAAGATTCACTTGCACTGCCATTTGGAGGGATGTCTGCGCGCTGCCACGTTCCTCGAGTTGGCGGCGAGGCATGGCGTGCCCCTACGCTATACGCGGTCGCGAGTAGATAAGTCATCCTTCGACGGAGTCTATCCCGAGCGGAGTCGAGGGGATCAGGATGACCCGTATGGGTTCAAGGATCTCGACGAGTTTTTGCTGCTTTTTGCTGCGGTGAGCCGATCCTTGCGCGATCCGCAAGACTATGCGCGGCTGGCGCGCGAGTTCGTCCAGGATGCGCTCGCGCAGAACGTGATCTACGGAGAGCTTTTTATATCGCCGTCGGTGTGGACGTTTTTCAATCCGGATCTCGACGTTCGCGCGACGATGGAAGCGATCGTCGCCGAGCTGCGAGCGGCGCAACCTCGTGCCGGCTTCAATCTCTTGGCCGACGTGACTCGAAACTTTGGGCCGAGCAGCGCGATGGAGACGGCACGCGCAATGTCGTGCATGCGCGATTTGGACGTCATCGGCATTGCGCTTGGTGGGGATGAAGTGCGATTTCCGGCCAGCCTCTTCGTCGATGCGTTCGCATACGCACGCTCGAGTGGACTCCACTGCGTCGCGCACGCGGGTGAGGCCGCCGGCGCGCACAGCGTGCGGGATGCGGTGGAACTGCTCGGCGTCGAACGCATCGGTCACGGGATTCGCGCTCTCGAGGATCCGGACACCGTCGCGATGCTCGCATCGCGGCGCATTCCGCTCGAGATCTGTCCGACGTCGAACCGGCTGACCGGCGCGACGCTTCTCGATTACCCTCATCCCTACGTTGATTTCGACGAGCAAGGTTGCAGCGTCGTCATTGACGCCGACGATCCAGCGATCTTTCGCACCTCGCTGCAGCACGAATACGGACAGGTGGAGCAGATCGCGGGAGCCTCCGCCCTGGAGCGTTACGTCCGTAACGCCATCGACGCCAGCTTTGCCGGCGCGCAAGAGAAGCGGGCGATGGAGGAGCGGCTGAACGAGGCCGTTGCGGAACTCCCCGCGCGGCCACGAAGTTAAGACTCCTATGCCCGGTCACTCACATTCGCATTTTGCCGAGTCCTTTGAGATGTATATGAAGGCGATCTATCGCTTAGAGCGCGAGGGTCCCGGCGTAACCACATCGGCACTGGCTACAGAATTGGGCGTCGCACCCGCATCGGTCTCCGGGATGCTCAAAAAACTCGTGAACGACGGGTTTGTCGAGCACGAAGTTCGCGGGGACATCAAGCTCACGCGAAAAGGGCTCGAAGTGGCCGTCGGCGTCGTGCGTCGTAACCGCTTGGCGGAGCGTCTGCTCACCGACATTTTGGGCATGCCGTGGGATGAGGTCTATTCGGAAGCCTGCATTTTGGAACACGCCATCACCGAGCGCGTTGAGGAACGCCTCGTCGCCGCGCTGGGGGACCCGCAGACGTGCCCGCACGGGCATCCGATTCCGCCGAAAGACCTCACGGAGCCAGTTCGCAGCGGCACGCCGCTAGCGCAGGTCGAGCCCGGCAAGCGGGTCACGGTTTCCGGCGTCACCGAGCAGATGCCGGAAATTCTTCGTTATCTCGGCCAGGTCGGGTTGCGCCCCGGCGCGCGCCTCTCCGTGCTGGAGAAGGCGCCGCTGGGCGGTCCCGTCACGATCGAAGTCGGCGGCCAACGTCACGCCATCTCACTCGAACTCGCGCGCACGGTCATGATCGCGTGATCACGCGCTTCTTGATCGTTCTCAACATCATCGGCTACGTGTGGGAGATTTCCGTCGCCGGACCCTCGATGATCTCGGGATTCGGCGGCGGGGTCGGAATGGAGCGAGTGCTCAACGACGGCGCGCTGATTCCGGTCGCCGTTCTGCAAGGTGGGCAGTGGTGGCGCATCGTGACCGGCGCCTTTCTGCATGGCGGCTTGATCCACATCGGCGTCAATATGATGTCGCTCTTTTTTCTCGGCCGTTTCATCGAGTTTGCGCTCGGGTCGTGGCGCATGCTCGTCGTTTACATGGTCTCGCTGATTGCCTCTGGATTGGGCGTGGTTTACTTCAGCGACCCGAACGTCGCAACGGTCGGTGCCAGCGGCGCGATCTTCGGTCTGTTCGGCGCGCTCTTCGCGATCGGATTCAAACTCGGGAAACCCGGGATGGAGCTCGTGCGCGCCAACGTTGGGATCCTCGTCCTGAACTTAATCATTACGTTTACCGTTCCGCAGATTTCGTGGCAGGCGCACGTCGCCGGCCTCGTCGCGGGCTTTGCCTTGACGTACGCAATTTATTTTCCGCCGCGCCGCGTCGCGCCGGTCGTCGTCGATGCGCACAGCGGCCGCCAGCTCGAGACGGAGTACGAATCGCCGATCGATCCGCAGCACGGCGAGCAGTGACCGGAACCCTGGAGGCCCTTTTCGGATCGGATGGCGCTTTTGCGCGTACGTTGCCCGGGTACGAGCCGCGCGCAGGACAAGTGCAGATGGCGCAGCTCGTCGAGCGCGGCATCCTCGAAGGGATGCATACGATCGTCGAGGCGGGCACGGGTGTGGGAAAATCCTTAGCGTACCTCGTGCCGGCAGTGCGCAGCGGGAAAAAAGTCGTGCTCTCGACCGGAACGATCGCACTCCAAGAGCAGCTCGTGCATAAGGACATTCCGCTGGTGCAGGCGGCGCTTGGCGTACCGGTCCGAGTCACGCTGCTCAAAGGGCGCGGTCACTATCTCTGCCGTCAGAAGCTCGAGCGTTTGCGCGCAGACCGATTGGTAGCGCCTTCGCTTTCCATGCAGCAGATGTGGGAGTGGGCCGGCCGTACCGAGACGGGCGATCGTGCCGAATTACGGTTCGTGCCGCCGGCGGCGGAGTGGGAACAGCTCGACGCCGACGCCGATGATTGCGTCGGCGAATTCTGTACGCACTTTCACGATTGCTTTTTCTTCAACAAACGCGACGAGGCCAAGTATGCCGATCTCGTCGTCGTTAACCACGCGCTCTTCTTTTTGGATCTTGCGGCCGGCGGGGGATTGCTTCCACCATATGACGTTGCGGTGCTCGACGAAGCCCATCAGTGCGAGCGCTGGGCGACGGATGCGCTGACCGCCGTGATCTCAGCAGCGAGCGTCAATCGAATTCTGCGAAAGCTCCACCGCGTGTACGAGCTCCCGTCGTCCTTCGACGCGGAGTTCGACGTCGCGGTTCGACGCTTGGAGTCTTCGTTAACGCGGGTCCCGGGAGATCGTTACCCTATCGCGGCAAACGAACACGCTTGGCCGGCGCTGGAAGCTCTACGCGCCGCGCTGTACCGCCTCGAAAACTGGCTCTTTGCCAATTGGCTCCACGCCTTAAAGCGACGAGTGGAAAACCCGGCCGAAGCGGAGCGCCGGCGAGACCTTGCCTTACGTTCGGTGGTCGCGCACGAATCCGTGATCGATCGCGTGGAGGCCGGAACGCCTGAGACGATTGCGTGGGTGGAGCGGAGCGATTCGGAAGGACGCTACTGCGTTAAATGCGCGCCGCACGAGGTTGCCGATTTTCTGCGTGCGACGCTGTTTTCGCACACCCACAGCGTCGTGCTCACCAGCGCGACGCTCTCCACGAATGACTCGTTTGAATTTGTGCGTCGAACGCTCGGTGTCGACGACGCGCAAGGCCTGATTGCGCCGTCGCCCTTCGATTACGCGCGACAAGCGCGGCTCTTCATCGCGCCGGCGGAACTCAATCCGAAATCGGCGGAATTCGCGCGGCGCGCGGCGCCGCTGATCGAGGAGTGCCTCGATCGTACCGGCGGACGCGCATTCGTCCTGTTTACGTCGCATGCCCGACTGCGTGAGGTCTATGCGTTGTTACGCGAACGCTTGGCGTTTCCGCTCCGGATGCAGGGTGAAATGCCGCGTTTGTCGTTGCTCGAATGGTTCCGGCGAACGCCGGCTGCCGTGCTTTTTGCGACCGCAACGTTTTGGGAGGGGATCGACGTCGTCGGGGATGCGCTCTCGTGCGTCATCATCGATCGGTTGCCGTTTCCATCACCGAGCGATCCACTGGTAATGGCACGCGTGCGCGCGTTGGAAGCACGGGGTTTGGACGGCTTCGAGCATTACATGGTTCCCGCGGCGACGGTGCGGCTCAAACAGGGCTTCGGACGGCTCATTCGCAGCCGCAGCGATCGGGGGCTGGTTGCGCTGCTCGACGGTCGGGCCGCATCGACGCGTTACGGCGCGACGATTCTCGCGACGTTGCCGCCCGCCACGCGCATCGAACACCTCGACGACCTGGAGCTGTTCCTTTCCGGGAATTCGTAACGGGTTAGGTTTCCTGCGTTACCTCGACCTGCGCGCGCGCTTGCAACTCTTTGACGACGGATGAGTCAGCCAACGTCGTCGTGTCGCCAAGCGTTCGTCCCTCGGCGATGTCGCGCAACAAGCGGCGCATGATTTTACCGCTGCGCGTCTTGGGAAGCTCCTGGGTAAACGTGATGTACTTCGGCTTTGTAAACTTTCCGAGTCGCGCGCCAACGTGATCGCGCAGCTCGTCGGCAAGCTCGGACGAGCCGCTGCTCCCACCTTTGAGCGAAACGAACGCGTAAATTGCCTGACCGGTCATCTCGTCGAGCTTTCCGCACACCGCGGCTTCAGCCACGGCCGGGTGATCGACGAGGGCGCTCTCGACCTCAGTTGTAGAGATCCGGTGTCCGCTGACGTTCATGACGTCATCGATGCGCCCCATGAACCAGTAGTTGCCTTCAGCGTCACGGCGTGCCCCATCGCCGGCGAAATAAACGTGTGGGAATTTCGACCAATACGTTTGCACGTACCGTTCGTCGTCGCCCCAAATTCCGCGCAGCATTCCGGGCCAGGGTTGCGTCAGAACGGCATATCCGCCGCCTCCCAGCGGTACCGGTTCGCCGCGATCGTTGACGACGTCGGCGGCGATGCCGGGCAACGGTCGCGTTGCGCTGCCGGGGAGCAGCGTCGTTACGCCGGGCAGGGGTGAAACCATAATGCCGCCGGTCTCCGTCTGCCACCAGGTGTCGACGACCGGAACTTCATTGCGGCCGATCCATTCGCGATACCACATCCACGCTTCCGGGTTGATCGGTTCTCCGACCGTTCCAAGAAGGCGCAGCGACGAGAGATCGTGCCTAGCCGGATATTCAGTCCCCCACTTCATGAAGGTTCGAATTGCGGTTGGGGCCGTGTAGAGGATCGTCACGCGATAGCGTTCGACGATTTCCCAAAAGCGATCTTTGTCGGGGAAATCCGGGGTGCCCTCGTAGATGACGCTGGTCGCACCGTTGGCCAACGGGCCGTAGACGATGTAGGAGTGGCCGGTTACCCAACCGATGTCGGCGGTGCACCAATAAATGTCCCGATCTTCTTTCAAATCGAAGACGAGCTTGTGAGTCATCATTGCTTGCGTAAGATAACCCGCCGTGGTGTGCTTGATGCCCTTGGGTTTAGCCGTCGTACCGCTCGTGTACAGGAGGAAGAGCAGGTCTTCGGCGTTCATCGCCTCGGGTTCGCACTCTGCGGACTGTCCCGCGACGACCTCGCTCCACCAGTAGTCGCGTCCCGCGTGCATGAAGACGTCGCCGCCGATTCGACGCGCTACGATGCAGTGCTTTACCGTCGGGGTGTGCTCCATCGCGACATCGCAGTTGCGCTTGAGCGGAACCTTGGCACCCCGCCGCCAACCGAAGTCGGCCGTAATCAGCGCGACGCATTGTGCATCGTTGACACGGTCGACGATCGATTCCGGCGAAAAGCCACCAAAAATCACGGAATGTGCGGCGCCGATTCGGGCGCAAGCAAGCATCGCCACGGGCAGCTCCAGAATCATCGGCATATATATCGCGACGCGGTCGCCGCGACGAATTCCCAGGCTGCGCAATCCGTTGGCGAAGCGGTTGACCTCATCGAGCAGCTCTCGATACGTGATGCTGCGCCGGTCGCCGGGTTCGCCTTCATAATAATAGGCGATCTTCTCACCGTCTCCAGCGGTTACGTGGCGATCCAAACAGTTCACGGAAACGTTGAGCTCTCCGTCGCCAAACCACCGTGCAAAAGGCTCGTTCCATTCCAGCGTGACGGTAAAGGGCTTGATCCATTCCAGCGTTCGCGCCCAGGAAGCCCAAAACGCCGCGTAATCGCGCTCGGCTTCCGCGTAGATGTCTGCCGTCGCGTTTGCTTGAGCGGCAAACTCGGGAGGCGGTGGGAAGCGTCGGCTCTCCTCGAAGAGCGCCTCGATCGCAGGCGTCGTCATGAGACGACCAGTTACCGAGGCCGCATAGTCACGCCTGCCGAAGAACATGCGGTTCGATGTTGGCCGCACTGCTTTTGGCGGCGTTGACCGCACCTACAACGGGTCTCGCGACGATCCGCTACGACGCCCCACCGCCCAACTTTGCCATCCCGACCGCGCACGGTACGAAGTACCTGTCCGACCTTCGCGGGAAAGTCGTCGTCATTGATTTTTGGGCGACCTGGTGTCACGTGTGCACCTCGGAGCTCAACGATTTCGTGCGCGCTCGACAGATATATGGGGACCGCGTTGCGGTGGTGACGATCTCCGAAGAACTGCCGGATGTCGCGGCCAGCTATTTGCGTCGCTGGAACATTGCGCTGCCGCTCGTGGAAGACGTGAACGGCGCGATCGACCGCATATACTCCGTAACAAAGTTTCCGATCACTCTGGTCCTGGATCCCTCGGGTAGGGTCAGCTACGTCTCGGTCGGCGGCTTGAGCTGGGACGAGCTCGACAAAGCAATCGAGCGGGCGCAAGGTCTGACGCCTCCGGCTAGCACTCCCGCGGCGGGAGTGCTACAGTAGGGTGGTGATTGATGGCGGCAGCCTCGGTAAACGCCAGGCCTATATTCTTGCGACCGTGGTTTACGAGTACATCGCCACGGCCGAGCCGGTCGGCTCAAATTCGCTGACGCAGAAGTATAATTTGGGCATCAGCTCGGCTACCGTGCGCAATGAGATGGCCGAACTGGAAGCCGGCGGTTACCTGGTGCAGCCGCATACCTCCGCCGGGCGCATCCCGTCGGATGCGGGGTACCGCACCTACGTCGACCAGCTGATGCAGCCCGAAGTCCTGACCCCCAACGAACGGCACCGGATCCACGACGAGTTGTGTGACGCGACCCGCGAGCTTGACGAGATCATCGACAACACGACGCGCCTCCTGGGGCGCCTTTCGAACAACCTGGCGTTCGTTACCAAGCCGCAGCAAGAAACTCAGCTCTTCAAGCACGTTCAACTGATTTGGCTGACGCCGCACACCGGCGTTGCGATCGTCGTGACGTCGCTTGGCGTGGCAGCGCAAAGTTTGTTCGAACTCGGTGCCGAGGTGCAGCCGGACGATCTCACGCGCTTTTCCAACGCGCTCAACGCGCGGCTTGCACACCATTCGCTACGCGAGATTACCGAGGGCGAGATCACGCAGTCAGCTCGCGAGGCGGGTGTTTCGGATGACCTCCGCAGCGCCGTCGTCGCGGCCTTTTTCTCGGCACGTTCAGGCGAGCAGCCAATGATTGCCTCCGCCGGAGCTCAGAACTTATTGGATCAACCGGAGTTTCAAGATCTCCGCAAGCTGCGCTCGATCTTGCGAATTATCGAGGAACAGAAGACGCTTTACCAAATCGTAGCCGACGCGATGAAGGCCGATGCTCCCAGCGTTAAGATCGGTCATGAGCTTGGAAGCGAAGAGCTTGCCGACTTGTCGGTGGTAACGGTGCCGTATCGCATTGGAGACCACGCGTTGGGAATGCTTTCGATCTTAGGGCCGAGACGTATGCCGTACGCCCGCTTACTGGCGCTCGCTTCGGGTACCGCAGAAAGCTTAAGTCAGCGTCTTTCGGACGTCGAACACATTCCGTAACATGCCCACGAAGGATTACTACGATATCCTCGGCGTCGCTCCTGACGCCTCGGGGGAAGAGATCAAGCGAGCTTATCGGGCGCTCGCGCGGCAGCACCATCCCGATGTCGCGCACGATAAATCGAAGGCGGAGCATCGATTCAAAGAGATCAACGAAGCCTACGAAGTGCTGTCAGATCCGAACAAGCGCGCCCAATACGATCGTTTCGGTGTCGTAGGCAACGGCGCGTCGGGCGGGGCCGCCGACTTCGGATTTGGAACGGGCGCCTTTGGCGATATCTTCGATATGTTTTTCGGCAACGCGCGCGGAGCGACCGCAACGCGACGCGCCGGACCGCAGCGCGGTGCCGATCTCCGTTACGACGTCGAGATCTCGCTCGAGGAGGCGTTCACCGGCACAACTAAGGAGATCGTCTTCGATCGCCTGTCGCAGTGCGACACGTGCAGCGGCACCGGTGCGAAACCTGGCACGATGGTCGTTCCGTGCGAGCGTTGCGGCGGAAGCGGCATGGCGCGCTCGGTTCGTCAGACGCCGCTCGGACAGATCGTCACGCAGTCTGCCTGCACGCGCTGCGGCGGCGAGGGACACGTCATCGCTCATCCGTGCGAAAGCTGCGGCGGTAGCGGGCAGCGCACCGTGGAATCACGCCTGACGGTCAACGTGCCGGCTGGTGTGGACGACGGCTCGCGCATTCGCATCGCCGGCAACGGCGAGGCAGGAACGCACGGCGGTGCACCCGGCGATCTGTACGTCTATTTGAGCGTTGCTCCGCATCCGATCTTCAGACGCGACGGCCGCGATACGTTCGCGGATGTTCCGGTGAGCTTTCCGCAGGCGGCCCTAGGCGCCACTGTCGACGTCCCATCACTTGACGGCGACGTGCAGATGACGCTCGCGCCGGGCACGCAATCGGGGACGAGGTTACGCATCCGAGGTCACGGTATGCCGAGCGTGCGCGGCACACAGCGCGGAGATCACTACGTCACGGTTCATGTCGTCGTTCCAACAAAGCTTCACAAACGTCAGCGCGATCTGTTGGAAGAGTACGCGCGAGCCGGCGGCGATGCCGTCGACGAGCGTACCTTCTTCGATCGCGTGAAGGACGCGTTTCGTCCGGAGTGAGCGAATCCTGACCGCTCGACGATTCTTTGTCGAGGGGCGCAGAGAGGTCGGACACACCGTCGAGATTGACGGAGGTGACGCGCACAAGATTGCGCACGTGCTCCGCTTGCATGCGGGGGATCGAATCGAGATTATTGACTCCGCCGCCGGCCGTTTTTCAGCAACGATCGTCGGCGTAAACCCGGTCGTTCGAGCAACGCTAGTCGAAGCTATCGAGCCGGATTGCGTGCAAAAGCCTGCGTTGAAGGTCGACGTTGCGCAAGCCATTCCGAAAGCCCGGCGGATGGAGTTCGTCGTCGAAAAGTGCACCGAACTGGGCGCCTGCAAATTTCTCCCCTTTTATTGCGAACGCAGCGTCGGACGTGATGTGGGAGCGGAGAAACTCGAGCGCTGGAGGCGACTGGCGCGCACTGCAGCGCAGCAATGCGGCCGCTACGACGTTCCCGAGATCCGCAATCCGCTCGATTTCGATGCGCTGATTGCGCGATTCGATGAGTACGCCGCGGTGATTTTTGCTTGGGAGATGGCACAGCCGGTCCCCTTGCTGGAGCGGCTGACGCGCGCGTTGCCTGCGCGTGGGACGGTCCTGATCGTCATCGGCCCAGAAGGGGGTTTTACCCACGACGAAGCGGAGTCGGCGCAACGACGCGGGGCGGAATTGGTCTTCCTTGGCCCGCGCATCTTGCGAACCGATACCGCCGCCATCGTGCTATTGGCGGTGATCGGCGCCTTCACGTCGTAGAAGCACCGATTCGGCATGCCACTTCCCTTTTCGATCGTCATCCCCACCTATAACGAAGCCGCCGGTATCGGGAAGCTCCTTGGTGCGCTGGGTGAGACGTTCTCCTCGAACTCGCTAGACGGCGAAATAATCGTCGTTGATGACAACTCTCCGGATGGAACCGGTGAGCTGGTCGAACAGCTTTCACAGCGCTTGCCCGTTCGCTGCTTGCATCGCAGCGGGAAGCTCGGCTTATCCAGTGCCGTCATCGACGGCTGGAAGATCGCGCGGCCGCAGTCCGTCGCGTTCGGTGCGATGGATGCGGACTTCAGTCACGATATCATCGCGCTTCCGAAAATGGTGGCGGCGCTGGAATCCGGCGAGTTTGGCTTGGCCGTCGGGAGCCGCTACGTTCGCGGCGGCGGCATCGTGAACTGGCCAAAGCGCCGCATCATAACGTCGCTCGTCGCGTGCTGGCTGGCGCGCCCGCTCACGCGCGTCAAGGACGTCACGAGCGGCTACTTTTTGGTGCGGCGCGACGCGATCTCGGGCGTTACCCTGGATCCTATCGGCTTTAAGATCGGCCTGGAAGTAATTGCGAAGGCGCATTACGGAAAAGCCGTCGAGGTTCCGTACGTCTTTAGGGATCGCGTGGCCGGTCAATCGAAGCTCAACGAACGAGAGATCTTCAACTATCTCAGGCAGCTGCGCCGGCTCTACGCCGCATGGCTGTTCCCCCAAGTTGCCAAGGAGCCCCGCACCTAATGCCGATGCCCGAATGGCTTCCGTCGCGTCGCGGTAAGGACGCACAGCGCGTCGATGCGGCCCTGTGGAGCAAGTGTCCTAAGTGCGGCGAGGTGCTCTATCGCCGCGATCTGGCCGCGAACCTCTACGTGTGCAGTCGCTGCGGCTACCACTTCCGTATGAACGCGTACGATCGAATCAACTCGCTTATAGATTCGGAGTTCACCGAGATCGGCAACGATGTCGTTTCCAGCGATCCCTTGGGCTGGTCGGACAAGAAATCGTATCCGGCCAAGCTTAGCGGCGATCGCGAGCGCAGCGGGCTTTCCGAATCGGTCGTCTGTGGATTTGGAACCATCGGCGGCTTCGCGGTCGGATTGGGCGTGATGGACTTCCATTTTCGCGGCGGCACGATGGGTCGCGTGACCGGCGAACGGATTACGCTGCTGCTCGAAGAGGCGCGAAATCGAAAATTACCGTGCGTGATCTTCGCCGCTTCGGGCGGCGCGCGCATGGAAGAAGGCATGCTCGCGCTCATGCAGATGGCGAAGACCACCGCTGCGGTTTCGCGCTTCATGGAAGACGGCAATTTCTTCGTGATCGTGCTTACCGACCCGACCACCGGCGGGGTCGCGGCCTCGTTCGCGTTTCAGGCCGACGTCATCGTGGCCGAATCGAAAGCCATGATCGGCTTTGCGGGAAGGCGGGTGATCGAACAGACGATTCGTCAGCGGTTGCCCGATCAATTCCAAACGGCGGAGTTTTTGTTGGAAAAGGGTGCGATCGACATGGTCGTCGATCGCCGGGACTTGAAAGCCACGCTGGTGCGATTGCTGGAGTACGTCGGACGGCATGAGCAATAACATCATCGTCGAGCGCGAGAAAGGCATGGTCGAGCTCGAGCGGCGCATCGCGGAGCTGCGCGAAGCCTCGGCAGCCCAGCCTTTGGAGATGTCTTCCGAAGTTGCCGCACTCGAGAAAAAATATCGCCAAATTTTACAAGAGCTCTTCGGGACGCTCTCGCCCTGGGAGAAGGTCCACATGGCGCGGCATCCCGCCCGCCCCACGTCGCTCGACTACATCTCGCGCTTCGATCGCTTTGACGAGCTGCATGGTGATCGGCACTATCGCGACGATCCCTCGGTCGTGGGCGGATTCGCCTTGATACATGGACGTGCCGTGATGGTTCTGGGGCAGCAGCGCGGCCGAGACACCAAGGAAAACCTGCGGCGAAACTTCGGGATGCCGGCGCCGGAAGGATATCGCAAGGCGAGCCGGCTTGCACGACTCGCATCGCGTCTCGGATTGCCGATCGTCACCTTCGTCGACACCAAGGGGGCCGATCCGGGGATTAGCTCGGAAGAGCACGCGCAGTCCGAAGCGATCGCGACGTGCCTGCAAGCCTTTGCGACAGCGCGCGTTCCGATAGTTGCGACCATCGTTGGCGAAGGCGGTTCAGGCGGCGCGCTCGCTCTGGCGATCGCCGATCACCTGATCATGTTGGAGCACAGCACGTATTCGGTGGCTTCCCCGGAGGGCTGCGCGGCGATCCTTTGGTCCGATGCGAGCAAGGCGGAAGAAGCCGCGGCTCGGTTGAAGTTGACGGCAGATGATTTGCACCGCTTTGGTATCGTGGACGAAATCTTACCCGAACCGCTAGGGGGCGCTCACCGCAATGGCAGCGACGTCGTGAAGCGCACGCTGCAGGCAGTGGACGTAGCCCTAACGCGTTTAACGGAGCTTCCGGCTGAAAGACTGTTAGAGCAGCGATATCAAAAGTACCGACGATTGGGAGAATGGCAAGCCGAAGGTCTGGAACCGATCGGAAAAGCGCACTGAGGCGACGCGTGCGCCCTGTCTTTAGGCTCGCCGTTCGAGTAACGGCGGTCGCGGTTGCCCTACTCGTTGTGGCCCTGGTTGTGGTTCAGTTCGCGCGTGCGATTGGCGAAAATCTTATGGCAGCGCACGAACTTGCGACGATCCGTTCCGATATCACCGCACTCGAGCGGCATCGGGACGATCAGCAGCGCGAGCTGCGCCGGCTCCGAGATCCGCAGGGCGCCATTCCGGAGATTCACGATCGCTTGCGTCTCGTGCGACCCAATGAAGCAATAATCTTTGTCAGTCCCGCTCCCTCGACCGCCCCGTGAACGATACGCTGGGTGGAATCGTCATTAACCTCAACGCCTACGGCGCGACCGTGCGGCTCGACGACGGCGATCTGGCAACCGCAAGCGCGTTCGACGTTGAAACGCATCGCGATCAGTATCAGCGTTCGCTGGAGCGGCGCAAGCGTCTGGCTTTCGAAGTGCGACGCGACGGGCGGCGCTGTTCGGTTTCGCTCGCGCCGCAGATACGCGACGACGACTTCGAACAACAAATCGCGCTCTTTCTCAAGAGCACCGAGGAATGGGAACTGGCCGACGGCCTTCCTGCGGCCGAGCGGCACTTCTTGCGCAAGAAGCGCCGCGCCGCGTTTTTTGAAGCGAAGCGCCCATCGTAATCGGCTTCGGACTCTCAAGGCATGAGTAAGCGTTACGCGATCGTTTCGATCGGGACGAATTCGGCGCGCGTACTGCTCGCCGACATCGAACCGGATCGCCCTCGGGCGGAGCTCGCGCGCTCAATCGGTACGCGAATTGGTGAGGGTTTGGGGGAACGTGGCCGGCTCGGCGATGAGCCCATCGCGCGAACGCTCGACGCCGTGGAGCAATTGGCGCGCGCGGTGCGCGGACATTACGTCCGTCTTTTTGCCATTGGAACGAGCGCGCTACGACGAGCCGAGAACGGCGAGGAGTTTGGGCAGCGAGTGCATGAGCTGCTCGGCGTTCCTCTGCGCGTGTTGAGCGGAGAAGAAGAAGCGGCGGCCTCGTATCGTGGTGCGTTGACCGCATTTGACGGATGGCGCGGGGAGCGCGTCGGAGTCGTCGACATGGGTGGCGGGAGCACCGAATACGCGGCCGGCGATTCGGTCGCGCCCGAAAGCGTTGTCTCGTGCGAGGTCGGCGCCGTGCGTTTGACGGAAGCAGTTCCCGAACTCGCCGGACGCGATGCACCTGTTGGAGCCGAAACCATTTCACGAGCTCGCAATATCGCTCGGGAGGCGCTAAAGCCGCTGGGCAAGTGTGCGCGCGTCGAACGGCTTGCTCTCGTCGGCGGCAGCGCTACAACGACCGCGGCGATCGTGCGAGAGCGCCGAGTGCCGCTTACATCCTCCTCGCTCACACGCGCAGATCTGGAGCGTACGTTGGATCGTCTGCTCGGAATGAATCTCCAAGAGCGCAAGAAGGTCGTGGGCATGAAGGCGCAGCGCGCCGACATTCTTCCGGCCGGGATCATCGTGCTCGATGCGGCCCTTGAGACGCTGGGACACGACAGCGCGATAGCCACAACTGCCGACCTGCTTCTTGGTGTGCTGCTGCAGCAGCGCGACGCAGCAGGACAACCCCAACGCCTGCACGGAGGTTCTGAACCGCGAAGGGGATTTTAAGCTATGGATGACACGCAGATACGCGGGCACATCGAGGAGCTCGTCGCGGAGGAGCACCAGCTGCTCGAACACGGCGAGAATGGCAAACTGACCGCGGACGATCGCAAACGGCTCGATGAAATCACGGTTCGGCTCGATCAATATTGGGATCTGTTACGTCAGCGCCGGGCGCGGCGCAATGCCGGTCAAGACCCCGGCGTGGCGCAGATGCGCCGGGAAGACGTCGTCGAGCACTACCGGCAGTAAACGCTCCTGGGATGGTGGTGGAATAGGCAGACACAGCAGACTTGACTAAAACGAGTTGAGCCGCAGCGTGGGAAACCGGCTGCGGGATGCGCTCAAAGTCGGTGAACTCTCTGTTTATCGCAGACGTGAGAACGCCGAGCCAAGCTCCGTAAGCGCGGAGAAGGTGTAGAGACTGGACGGGCGCGGCCTACGTGAGATGATTTCTCATAGGGTCAAGGCACAGTCCGGACCACAAACGCGGAGACGCGGTGGCTAAAGCCATAGTGGTGCGAAAATCTGCAGTCCGAAAGGACGTCCGGG
>DAIMCN010000033.1:0-30230 GCA_036726365.1 Candidatus Cybelea sp. | reverse complement strand
TTGGTTTTCGGCGTGAGCGGGACCGTCTACGAGTGGAACGGATCGACGCTCACCCAGGTCAACGGGATAACGTATGCAGGTCCGCCGCTTGTGCTGCCGACGGGACAGGTCATGGTGTTGAGCTATTCGAGCGTCATGCTCTACACGCCAACCGGACAGCCGCAAGCGAGTTGGTTGCCGACGATCAAGCGGGTTTCCAAGACGCTGACGCGCGGTCAAACCTATAAGATCACTGGAACGCAGTTCAACGGCTTCGGACAGGCGACGTCATATGGCGACGAAAATGAAAATGCGACGAACTACCCGTTGGTGCGCATCACCAATAACTCGACCGGGAACGTCTTCTACGCGCACACGCACGGTCACAGCACGATGGGCGTCGCCACGGGCTCGCTCCCAGTCTCGACCAACTTCGACGTTCCGGCGAAGATGGACACCGGCGCGAGCACACTCGTCGTCGTCGCGAACGGCACCGCATCAAAACCTGTCAATGTCACGATAAAATAAGATCCACTCGCCGGCGCTACTCCTTCGAGCGCGGATTGAAGGCGACGCCCTGAATGAAATCGCTTCCATTGAATCCGTGTCACATTTTGTCACGGACGGGTCGGAAACGGCCGGGATCGGGAGGGACGATCGGGGAACCAGTGCGACGGAATAGCCTCACGGATTAACACTTCGGTAACGGACGGGAGCGGCTAGAATCCCCGAGCGTGGGTTCGACTCCGGGCATCCCATAAATATCGTCCATGTCACCTGTTTGCGGCCTTTTCGAGCACTTGGCCGTGCGAGCGCTCGCTTTTGAGGCAGATCGGGAGTATACTCAACAAAGTCCGTGGCCCCGCCAGCGTCGCCACTTTGAGCGGCGCGCCTCGCTGCCCTCGTGTAGGCCGCGGCCTTGCTGTTCCCACAGCTCTTTCGGAGGAAGAAAATTATGTTTCGTATCATGTTTTTTGGATTGGCGATCGCGGTCGTTATAATCGTCGCGCCAATCATGATTCAGGCTCAGCCAACGGGCGCAATGTCAGACTCGGACTACATGGCAAAGGTTATGACTGGTGCACCGGCGCCCGTCGTTAAAGGCGCGACGATCGTGCAGATGCAGAAAGACGGCACGATGCGGACCCTTCAGACGGGCTCGAACGGCTTCACCTGCATGGTCGCCGCTGGCAATTCCATGTGCTTGGACAACAACGCCATGCAGTGGGCGCACGCGTGGATGACGCACGCGACTCCGCCCGACAGCGTCGGCTTCGTCTATATGTTGGCCGGCGACAACGGCGCAAGCAACACCGATCCGTACGCGACGGCACCAGCCGACGGTAACCATTGGGTGAAGACCGGATCTCACGTGATGATCGTCGGTCCCACCGCCAAGACAATGGGCTACCCGGCGACCGCCGATCCAGATCCATCGAAGCCGTATGTGATGTGGGCTGGCACACCCTACGCGCATCTGATGATTCCGGTAAGCCCTCCACAGTAACGTCGAGGCTGCAGGGCGCTCGCAAGGCCGCCAGCGACGCGATCCGGGAAGAGGGAAGTGAAGCTTTCAGTGAACTCTTCACCATGGGGGTTTGGATGAACGACCTACGTCGACTGTTCATGGCGGTTGTCATTGTTAGCAATGTTGTCGCCTGTACCCACAGCAATTTCACGCCCAACGTAATCCAGCTAAACCCCCATGGAACGGCCACGAAGCCTGCCAACGAGTCGATCGAATCATCGTTCACTTTGATCGCGACCGAAGATGGGTACACCGGCCAGTTCACCGCTCAGACGACTGTCGGCCAATGTTGGGTCGTTCAAACGCCGATCACGACGAGCGGTGCCTTCACCGTCGTTCCGCAAGGTCTAACTTGCGGCAAGCACGATACCGATACGATTCAGGTCAAGGATTTCAACGGCCACTCGGCCGTCACGTACATTCACTCAGTGTAAAGTCACGGAGCCCCAGCCTGCATAGCCGGGTAATCCGCGAGCTGGCTTCATGCTTTTTTCAGAATCATTTGCGATTACTGAGGGACCGACTCGCCGGTGCGAGCCCGACTGCTCTTGGAGGCAAACTCATGAACGTTGAAAACCCGCAACGCCTTGCCGTCCGGCTCGGCATCGTCGCATTATCTCTGCTTGCGACCGGCTGCAGCGGCGGCACGGGCTCGCCGCTCACGGCGAATTCAAACGCGGTTCCGGCTCAGGCTCAAACCGCGAGCACCGCTGCACATTCGAATCAGAAGCTCTATATTTCGACCGTCGACGGAGGCTCCGTCGTCGTCTACTCGGCGGGCAGCAACCCGACGCTGTTGCAAACGATCACCGATGGGGTTCCACGCCCGGGCGGCGTTTGGGTGGACAAACGTGGCGTGCTCTACGTCGTGAATGTGCCCGACCAGTCATACCAGACCAGCCTTCCGGAGTATAAGGCTGATGCGACGACCCCGTTCCGAACCATCATGCAAGGCATCGTCAACTGTGGCACGGTCGGCGTGGACAACAAAGAGAACGTCTACGTCACGGGCATCAACCCCGCGAACGCTTCGTTTTTTCTCGAGATCTATCCGAAGGGAAGCCTGAGCCCATCCGAGACGCTGACGATCCCCCATACGGGGTTAGGCGATCCGTCCGGCCTCGCGTTCGACTCGAGCGGTGCGCTGCTTGTCGGCGAATCCTTGTTCGGCCGGGTCAGTGTGGTTTATCGGCTCCCAGCGGGCTCGCAAACCTTCACGAACTTAGGGTTACATAAGGCCCCAGGCGGAGCCATCGCCCTCGATAGCGCCGGGAACCTCTATGTGGGCGGTAGCAACTCTATCGCAGTGTACCCGCCAAAGTCGCGGACGCCGGCGCGGACGATCCGCGTGCAAGACGGCGTTTCGGCACTCACGGTAGCGCGCGACGGCGAACTCTACGTCGGCACGTTCGGACGTGTCTCAGAGTATGCGCCGGGTGCTAAGACGCCGACGACCTCGTTCTCCGTTCCGGGTCACGTTGGAGGTCTCGCCCTTAGTCCACAACGGTAACGGCGCGGAGGCGATTTCCGGTCAGAGGGGTTTCAATGTGCCCTAAGCGGGTGTGTTGCGCGCGCATCGTGATGGTGCGACGCGCCTTCTGCTGCGGTCATCGGTTTGGAAATCGGATGCGTCTTGAAATACTCAAGGGAGCGGCGGATGTCTTCGAGCAGAGCGTCGGCAGAGTCGAGGCTAAAGCCGTGCCTAATCAGGACGCGCATGACCGCCATATCCGTGAGGTTCGGAACCATCGTATAGGCCGCGACCTGCCAGCCGCGCGCGCGCAGCCGATCGGAGAGGTCGAAGAGCGAATAGCCGGCGCGGACGTTTTCGCGCATCGTCCATGATACGGCCGGGATTCCATGGCGGCTGTCGCCGTCGAAGAGCAATTCGAACGGGCCAAACGCGGCGATCCGGCGAGCAACGTGTTGCGCGACGTCGTAGCAACTTTGATGGATGCGCCGGTAGCCATCCATGCCCAGGCGCAGCATCAGGTAGTATTGGCAGACGACCTGCCCGCCCGGCCGGGAAAAGTTGAGCGCGAACGTCGGCATGTCGCCGCCGAGGTAGTTCACGTGAAAGACAAGTCCCTCGGGCAGATCGCTCGCTTCACGCCAAATCACCCAACCGACGCCCAGCGGCGCCAGTCCAAACTTATGGCCCGAGGTGTTGATCGATCGTACTCGCGGCAAGCGAAAATCCCATAGGATCTCCGACTGTACGAACGGCGCGATGAATCCGCCCGAAGCGGCGTCCACGTGTATCGGAACGTCGAGCCCGGTTTCGCTTTGGAGCTCATCCAGCGCTTCGGAAATTTGTGCCACGGGTTCGTACTGGCAAGTGAAGGTGACACCGAAGGTAGGAACGACGCCGATCGTATTCTCATCGACGCGTTTGATGACTTCCTCCGGGGTGATGCCCAAGCGATCGCGCTCCACTGGAATCTCTCGCAGTTCGACGTCGAAATACCGGGCGAACTTGTGCCAGCAGACCTGCACCGGGCCGGTAATGAGGTTCGGTTTGTCGCTCGGTTTGCCAACCTGCGCGCGGCGCTCGCGCCACTTCCACTTTAGAGCGAGGCCGCCGAGCATTGCGGCTTCACTCGAACCGGTCGTCGAGCATCCGATCGTCGTCCCGGCTGCCGGGGAGTTCCAAAGATGCGCCAGCAGGTGCACGCAACGGCCTTCGATCTCCGCGGTTGCCGGATACTCGTCCTTGTCGATCATGTTCTTGTCGATGCTGAGGTCCATCAGCTTGTGGATCCCCTCGTCGAACCATGTCTGGCAAAACGTCGCGAGGTTCTGCCGGGCATTGCCGTCGAGCATCAGCTCGTCGACCAAGAGTTGCAACGCCACATCCGGGCGTAGGCCGTCTGCAGGGAAGCGGTGCTTGGGAATCGTCGCGTCCATGGCGCGCGTGGCGTAGACGTCGGTGGTTGCGCTATCGCGTTGTTTTCGCAGATGCAGAGGCACGACTAAGTTGGCTTATGGCCTCTTTTACGCGGTCCGGCGTTGTTCGCCGGCGCGGTAGCGATAGACGATTCGTCCCTTCGTTAAGTCGTACGGTGAAAGTTCGAGATCCACGCGATCGCCCGGAAGAATCCGGATACGGTGTCGGCGCAGACGCCCAGCGATGTGCGCTAGGATAACGTGGCCGTTATCGAGTTCGACCGAGAATGTGGCGCTCGGGAAGACCTGCTTGATGCTGCCGGGGACCTCGAGGGGCACTTCTTTGGCGATTTGGGGAGCCGCCTTCTTGGGTGCACGTTGACCGGTTCTTGGGCGTCGATTGCGAGCAGCTATTTGAAAATACTCCTGTAAAAACGAAAGATTTTGCCTAAAGGTTGACAGCTACTTATCTCACAGAAACGGTCAGGGGCGCAACTAGTAGGCTACCGCTGCCTGCAACCTTTCTCGGCTTTTATCCGTTTAAGGCTAGTTATGGTTCATGCTGCCCTGCCCATTGCTGCCCTCGCTATAAAGATTTACGCGAATGGCCACGAGCGTTCCGAGCTCTCGGAACCGGTCTATGGTGGTTATTCCAACGCCCGCGGCGATATAGTGCTCTTCGGCAAGGAGCTGGCCTACCGAGTCAACTTCAAGAACCAGACGCTCCGGCAGCAGCCGCAGCTAAATTCCGGCGCACAGGCTCGCTACGATGCTACCGAAGCCGGCGAGAATTTTGAGTACGGCAATCGGACTTTCCGCCGGCTGAGCCATCAGCAAATCGCGGACATCTGCATGGCCCACCAATTCAGGGTCAGCTCTAAATACATGTAAGAGACCTAACCCTTCATTTGCTGACGGCCGCGCCTTGCGCGGAGCATTGGCACGGCAGGGTATAGGTCGGCGAGTTGGAGCCCGGCGCGATTTCCCCGACGGTGTATTCGCCACTAGCCTGATAGACCGCACCCTGCGGCGTAACCCACGTCAAGCCGTACGCGCCTACGCCTGAGATCGTGCGTGACGGTTCCGTTTGCCCTGGCGCGAAGACCGACACCGTCGAGCCTTGGCTGCTGGCGACGTAGATGTTGCCGGCCCTATCGATGCCCATGCCTGGCCCGGTGATGTTGTTGCCATTCAGATCGAGATTCATCGGCGTGGCTGTCGAGGAACCAGGCGCGATCTTCACGATCTGCAACTTGAGCTTGGCTTGTTCGGCGACGATCAGGTTACCCTGCGGATCGAACGCCATGCTGCCTGGCGTGAAGGCATAGCCGCCCACGCCGGTATCGATCGTACTCTCAGCGACGTTAGTTCCCGGCGCAAACTCTTGCACGTAGCCCTCGTCTTGGACCGATTCGTTGACGAACACGTTCCCCTTCGCGTCAACCGCTACGCTTTGCGGTTGGCCTTTGAAGTTCGTAATCGTGAAGAACGGCGAAGACGCGCCGGGTTTAAACGCCGTCACGCTCGCCGGATATTTGTTCGATTCGTTCGCCGCATATAAAACGTTCTTGGAGTCAACCCATAATCCAAAGGGCCTGCCCGTCCCCTGAGTGATGGTGCGGATTTCCTTTGAGTTTTTCATGTCGGCCGGGTACACGTGAATTTGGCCGACGCCGGGTTGTCCGTCGATGTCCGCAATGTAGAGAACGCGGCCGGTATGGCGATGGCCGGCCATCGCCTTGAGTTGAGGCTGGACCTGAGTCGAGCCGCCGTTGGGCTCGAATGATGACGTCGCCTGATTTGCGCATCCGGCGAGAAGTCCGGTCACTACAAACGCTACGGACGCTCGGTAAAAGATTTCCATGGTCCACGCTCCTGTGAAAAGGCTTTTTGGCTGTGCGCCATTTTAGCCGCCAATTCTGAAGAAAATCTGAAGGACGGCGTTGCCCTAATGGTTGAATTGGAACGTGTAAGCGAAATATATCTGGCGAGGCGGTAGGCCGTACGATTCGGTCGCGCCGGCGCCAATGTAGGGGGCGTATTGCGAAGCCGTCGCATAACTATTAAGTGCCAATGGGACACCATAGCCGATGAGCCCGTTCCACTGGACGTACTGATTCCAAAGGTTCGTAACCGCGACGTTAAAACGGCCGGCCCCCCATGGGAAGTTTACGGAAGCCTCTCCGTAGTTATAGGCTGGGATGTTCTTCGGGTTGTTTGTTCCGACGTAGTACTGCGTTAAGCGCACATCCACGGTTCTTCCAAAGGTGTAGTCCGCGGAGACCTGCCACTTGTGCACCGGCACGCCGGGCAGCTGTGCGCCGATGATGTACGTCGGGTTGTTTTGCAACAACAGCACGTCGGCCGATTTCAACACGGCCGTTTCGATCGAATAGCCGTAGTCGAAGAAGAAGCTGCGGTTCACCCGCTGGCGCCCTTCAACGTCGATACCCTGAGCCAGAAGACGGCCGATGTTGTGTTGAGAGTTCACGCCGAGCGCTCCCGTGCCGGGCTTACCGCCGCACTGCGAATTGACGACGCTCTGATACGGCGCGGTGTTGATGAAGCCGGGGGGGAGTGTATTGACGTTGATCGGCTCGGCGAAGATCTTACTGTTGACGTTCTCGCTGTAGGCGGAAGCTTGGATCAGCGAATCCAGACCGAACCGGTGACCTATACTGATGTCGACATCGTCGGCGCGTTCGGGCAGCAGCGTGGGGTTGCCGACCGAGCCGATGATCGTCAAGCCGGTGCAGTTGATGTTGCCGGGCAGCGAGCCCGGGGCGACCAGCGAAGCCGGAGTGAAGACCTGGGAGGCGAACGGCTGAGTCACGGCCGAGCCCGCCGCGACGCGAAAGACGTCGTTGCGCGTGAGATTGTAGACGAGCGCGACACGTGGGTTGAAGGCCCACGTGTTGGTGACCGAAGCAAAGACCTGAGCAGCGTTCACGTACACCGAGAATGGTCGCTGCTCGGGATGGTAGACGTACTGTAGGTAGGAGTACGCGTCGTTGACCACCGGCGTCGACGCCGGCGTGTTGAACGTCTGTAGGTTATACGCGTAGTTGTTGAATGCCAAGCCGAATCCAAAGTCGCTGGTTCGGCCGAAGAACTGGTCGGTCGCGGTAAGGCCCGTCGTTGCGACGGCGGGACTCGTCCAGAACGGATTAAGACTGTAACCCGCACCGCCCGGGGCGGTTGCGGCATTGTACGGCAGCTCGAAGGTTCGGTCATACAGCTGGAACCAGCTGTTCGTATAGGCGTCGACGACGAACTGACCCGTCGGCGTGGGCGTATCGAACCTTAGGTCATATTGCGATTGGTGAAACGCCTGCCACGCCGTCCCTGCGCCTTGCCAGCCGCCGGCAAAGGACGCGTACTCCTGCGGGGTGACGCAGTGGGGACCGCCGTCAGGCAGGCCATTGGGCCCAAAGCCGTACGGATTGCCGTTGAGACTGCGCGCGAGGAACGTTCCGTCCGGACAGTTCGGAAGGTTGACGACGGAGTAGGGCGGCTTCGTTGGCTTTCCCGGCGAGTAACTTGCCAAAAGCGCTCTCCCCATCGCGAGCGTCGTGTTGTGGGGAAGGTAGTCCCCGTCGCCGTTGCCCGTCTTATCGTCCCAATACGCTGACCAAGTGGCCGACGCCGTCAAGTGCGACGGATGCACCGGATCGCCGAAGATATATTGAAACTTCGCCATCGCGCCGCGGTTGGCGAGGCCGCTGCCGTAGGGGTAGACGGCAAGATTGTAGACTGCCGAGCCGCGCGGCGCGGCCTGGTCGTACGCCGCCGCTGGCTGATAGAACGAGTCGTTTGCGTAAGGCCCGTAGATGCCTTGGGTCCCATAGGCAACGGCGTAGCCGAAGTGCTGACCGAGCATACCGGTTCCGGTGATCGTCGTTACCAGCTTCGAGAACGTTCCGTAGCCTTGCGTGAAGCTCCACTGCGTTCTCGGCGTCGGATCGATCGTCACCATGTTGGCCACGCCACCCAGCGCGCTATACGGCGAAAGGCCGGAGAGCCCCGAACCGTAGGTCACGACGACGTCGCGCAGCGCGAACGTCGGTGAAGACTCCCAGTTGTATCCGTAGTTCTTGCCGCGATTGAGGCCCGCGCCGATCGGATGGCCGTCGAGCAGCGTGGTCGTTTCGAGATTGCCGACCCCGCGAAAGTCGAGATACTGATCGTCACCTGGTGACGGCGTATCGCTCCCACCGCTGGTGCCAGCGGCGATGTTGATCTGTGGGAGGGTCTGTAGGTAGTCGCTCGCGCGGAAGTACCCCAGATTCTGGATTGCCTCAGCGCTGACCGACTGATAGATGACCGAGGAGCGCTGCAGCGATTGCGAGCCGCGGGTTGACGTGTGTCCGATCGTGCGTAATCCGGTCGCGCCGGTTCGCTGTCGAGCGAGGACCAACGTCACGAACGGGCTTTGTAGCGCCGTGACCGACACGCTATCGGAGATCGCCGGCTGGTAGCCCTCATGGGCGACCCGGAATTGATAGGCTCCCAGCACGAGGCCGTTCAACGAGAAGTGGCCGTTGCTGTCAGAGGCCGTCGATTGTTTTGTCGGGCCAACCGCTTCGACGGTCGCATCCGCAATCGGCAAACCCGTCGACTGGTCGAGGACGCGTCCCGCGACGCCTGAGGTTATCGCGGATGTACCCTGCGCGAGCACCGGTGAAGTGGAGATGAAAGTAACAAGGGCCGCAGCGAGAAACCAACGCACGATCCACGCTCCTAAACCGAGAGTAGGTACTTGACTGCTAGAGTATCGCGCGCTACTTATCGCACGTTTAAGAGCAGGCTAACCAATCTAGTTGAGTCTTAACCCGGCGGCGTTTCGATCGGACAAAACGAAAGGGCGGGGAACTCATCGATTCAAATGGAAGGCGGTTTAAGGAACCATGTACCTAATCTTTAAGTTGCTTCACGTAGCCGGCGTTGTGCTCTTTTTGGGCAACATCACGGTGGGCGTTTTTTGGAAGAACTATGCCGACCGAAGCGGCAACTTGGCGATCATGGCGCACACCATCGATGCGATCATCGCGGCGGATAGAATCTTCACGATCCCGGGAATCCTCATCTTGCTCGTCGGCGGGTTCGGTGCCGCGTTCGTCGGCGGCCTTCCGATCCTATCGACGGGCTGGATCTTGTGGGGGCTCATTTCCTTGATCCTTGCCGGGTTGGCGTTTGCGCCACTCTCGCGTGCGCAACGGCAGCTCTCCGTGGCGGCACACGCGGGAAATCTCGAGGAATACGAACGGCTTTCGCAGCGCTGGAATATATGGGGTTTAATCGCCCTCGCGTTGCCGATCGTCGCCTTCGCAGTGATGATTCTCAAGCCCGCGCTTCCCGCATTTCATCGGTAGACTATTTCCAGATTGCGTGGCAAGCGTTGATGCCGGCGGCGATGCCGCCGGCGATGGTCGGCGAATTATTCGGCGTGTGCGTGCGCGATTCGAACCCGCTGTCGTCCCAGGCATACCATCCGACGTAGGTGGCGCCGAAATCGCAAAACGCTTTGGCCTGAGCGATGATTTCCCACCGGGTGAGGCCCGGCTGAAAGTACCGTTTGTCGTAGGATCCGCCCCAGCCCTGACCGATGCCGTACAGCGGGGTCTGCGCGATATGCCAGCCGTGATTCGCCAGGCTGTGCTGCATCGCTGGAAGTAGCGCCTTCATCGTCCAATCGAGACCTTTGCCCAACGACGGGTGGCGCCGGCCGAACGGGGAGTAGTTGTACCATCCCGCGACGTCACAACCACCGTTGGAGTAATTTGCCGCCGTGCCGGGATCCCAGTTGACTTGTCCGGGCTTGCCAAGGCCGGCGCCAAATCCGCAAATGGCCGGTCTCTTGGGCTCTTTCGTGACGATGAGCCGGTGAATTTTTTGCAATAACACTTTGCCGCTGCCCGCATCCCAGAACGGCCAGTCGTCGAGCACCCAATAGCCGACGACGTATGACCGCTTTGCGTTCCGCGCAAGAATCTGGCTGACGTCGCGTAGCACCACAGCCTGCGAATTTATCCGCGGATTCTCGTCGGTTCGGCAGTACGGGTTGTAGGTGTAACTGCTGGGCGGTGGTTTGACCGTATGCGTCCGATGGCACTCCCAATAGAACATCAGTCCGGAAATGCCGCCGTCGACCACCGATATTCCGAGCGCTTGTAGCGCTTCGGCGAGCTTGGTCCGGGGCGCAGGGGACCCGCCGTAGAGGATGGTCGTCGTGATGCCTTCACGCGCGGCCGTCACGGCACGCGGGGGCGTGTCAACGCTAAAGCCGATGATCGCGTGGCTCAACAACCCCGGCTCGGCCACGCTACCGGCATAGGTCGCGCCACCCGAAACCCAAGGCACGGCCGTACGCACTGCGGTGCAGCCGCCAAGTGCAAGGGACGCTGCGACCAGCATCGAGTATCCCGCGTTGCTTCTCACGCGTTACTTTGCGTGGGGCGCGGCTATAGCGGCGAGCATGTCGGGCACGCCTTCGACGCGCACGAGATGTGGGTAGCGAATACCGGCGTGGTAATCGAGCGAGAGCGTTTGATACCATCCGGTTTGCTTCGTGATCAAGGCGATGGGCGTGAACGAATGCTGCGCGCGTCTGACGGCGTACTCGAGTACGTCGGCCGAAAACTGCTGGCCGTCCACGGCAAGAATCTGCATCCCGGGCGCGAGCCCGGCTCTCCAGGCGGGTGAGTTCTCCCGCACGTCTTGCACGGTGCCTTCGGACGTTATCTCGGCGCCATAGGCATACCAACCAACAATGCCGTGGTCGGCGGCCTGCGCGGCGGTGATAAACTCGTTGGCCTTTTCGGTGTAGACGATGCGCCAGCCGGCGCGGGCAAGTTCGTCGCTGGGAGGATGCGGCGTTGGGTGATAGACGTACCGTTCAAAGAACGCATGCCAATCGTAGGGCTCGACCTCGTTGAGGACACTTTCGACCTGCGAGCGCGTATACGTGACGACGATCGGTCCCGTTACCGCCGGCTCGGTAAAGCGGTGTAGGAACGTATCCAGCGAGCGTGCGCCGTGCGAACGGGCACGGATAATGGTGTCGACGTCGAGCCAAAGCAGATGGCCTTCGGTGTAGAAGTCGTTCGCGTTCCGTCGTATCCCCGGATAAGCGCCGCGAGCTTCGTAAAAGTACGGCGCGCCCGTCGTGAGGTCGATCAGCGGCGTCGTTGCGCGCCCTGTTTCGAAGTCCATCTCCGCGTAGACCGTCGCCAGATACTCGGGATAAAGCCGTGGCGTTCGGATGCCGGCCCGGAACGAGAGCAGGTCGCCGAGGTATTGATTCATGCCCTCGTAGACCCAGAGCAGATCGGTCAGCTGAGGGACTTGAAAGTTGGGTGTCGTGAGATCTGCCGGCCGGCGATACTTACCGTTCCAGGAGTGTGAGAACTCGTGCGTCACTAAGTCGCCTGCGTCCAGCGATGGCTCCGGATCCGTCAAGAAATCGTCCCCCGCCCGGTTGTCACTCGATTGATGATGTTCGATGCCTTGAAATCCGACAGCGTCGCTGAGCGTAAGCAAAGCGTGATAGTCAAGAAAGTGGCGCGACCCGTACATCGCAAAGGCCTCAGCAGGGACGCGCTGATAGGCTCGAAGCCGGCTCGTCGGGATGTCGAGGTCCTGAGGATAGTCGGCAAATGCATCGAGCTGCACGAACGCCGCGCCGTCACGCCACAGATCCCACTTTCTCACGTACCGGCCCAGATCGAGCGGCGAATCGACCAGGATGCTTAGCGGTGTCACGGCAAAATCGACGCGTTCACCGCTGCGCACCGGTTCGCGCAACGCGGTTGCGAAGTCCCACCCGGGCGGCAGTACGATTGACGGCTTGACGAAGTAGTGATGGGAATCGACGCCATCTTGATAGAGCAAGGCGCGATTCCAGTTCACGAGGGCCAGCGAGTGCGTCGACATGACGTCGCGCGGCGCGTTCATTAGCACGTCGAACTCCACCTCGACCGCTTGCACGCCTTGCGGAACGGTGACGTGGAACGCGTAGAGATCAACCGAGTCACGACGCCAGTCCAACGCCGCGCCGTTTGCGGAGATGCGCAGCGCCGCAAGGTCGTTGAGCGGTCCGGTCGGACCATGTTCGCCCGGTATCCACTTCGGATAGACGACCGTGAAGGCGCCCGGAGCCGCCGGGATCCGCTCGTGTGCCCGCATGATGCCGTCGGCGGCGCGCGAAGCATCGAGCAGCAGCGTCACGGGCCGCTGCTCGGTCGCGAGGGACGGCTTCGGGACGAACGAGTCGGCCGAAGCGGCCGATGGCACAAGCGCGGCGCAGCACATCAAGAACACGCTCAGTCGCGGCATCTCCGAGCGGTTCTCAGCGTCGCCGTGGCGCCCTGCCGGAGCACCACGCGGCAGGTCCGCGGGGCGCGGAGCACCAAAATCAGGAGGACTCTTCTCCCCCCGTTTTCCGACGGAGGTCACTCTACCACGTGAAGATCGTGGTGACGATTAAACTTGTTCCGGAGCCGAACGCCGAAAAGCGAATCGACCCGCAGACGAAACGGCTGGTGCGCAGCGGTGTCGAGACGGTACTCAATCCGTACGACGAATACGCCCTCGAAGCTGGCTTACAACTGAAGGAACGCATCGGTAGCGACACGCGGGTCACGGTATTCTCCATGGCGCCGGAAGGCCTCAAGGAGACGCTGCGGCGCGCGCTTGCGATGGGCGCCGATGATGCGCTCGTGCTGAGCGACTCGGCGCTGGAGGGCAGCGACGTGTGGGCGACCGCCTACGCCATGGCGCGCGCGCTGCGCTCGCTGGAGTTCGATCTGCTGATCGTTGGCGGTCTCACGGACGACAGCAGCACCGGCGCCGTGCCGGGTGCCCTGGCCGAACATCTCGGTCTGCCATGTATCACCAACGCGCGTAAAATCGAAATCCGCGACGGAGCGTTGGAGGTCGAACGCGAGACCGACGCGGGGTACCAAATCGTTCGCGGCCCGCTGCCGTCGCTGCTCACGACCGCGCTGACGTTCGGGGAGCCGCGCTACGCGTCGCTCAAAGGCATCATGGGAGCGAAGAAAAAGACGATCGCCACCATCGGGATCGCGGAGCTTGCGCTGGAATCGCCGGTCGGCACGGGCGGATCGAAAACAACGTTGCAAAGCTTCGCGCCTCCCGAAGTGCGCGGCAAAGGCAAAACGATCGAAGCCGCGGATGGGGTAGCCGGCGCTCAGGCGATCTTCGCGTTCCTTCAGGAACAGAAGTTGGTCTAGCGATGAAGCACGTCATCGCCTACGCCGAACACCGCGCAGGGGAAACTCGTAAGGTCACGTTCGAGCTCGCCAGCGAAGCGCGCCGGCTGGCGCAGTCGCTCGGGGGCAAAGCCAGCGTCGTCGTGCTGGGATCAGGCGCGAGGCAGTTGGCCGAACAGCTCAAGGCTTATCCCGTCGACACGATTTACGTCAGCGAGGATCGCGACGTCGACGCGTACTTGCTCGACCCCGTGGTTGAGTATCTCGCGGCCGCCGCCCGTAAGGTGGGTCCGTCGCTGATCCTGATTCCTAATACGCTCTCGGGGCGGGACATTGCCGGGCGTCTCATGGTGCGGCTCGGGGCCGGCATCGTCGCCGACGTCGTCGACGTCAAGGTCGAAGGCGACAGCGTCGTATGCATTTCACCGAAGCTCGGCGGCGCGCTCGTGACTCACTGTGCGCTGCGTCCGGCGGACTATGGCATCGCGACCGTTCGCCCGAACGCATTTGCGGCCGCCCCGGGCGGCGGCGGAGCGCAGGTGGAAGAGCTCGAGAAGCCCGCGGCTATCTATGCGGCGGCCATTGAACGCGATGTGGTGGAAGGCGCCGGCGAGCTAGCGCTCGAGGAAGCGCCCGTCGTTATTGCGGGCGGGCGTGGGCTCGGCGGCCCGGAACCCTTCGAGACGCTGTTGAAGCCATTGGCCCGGGCGCTCGGTGGAGCAGTTGGCGCATCCCGCGCGGCGGCTGACGCCGGCTGGGTGCCGTACAACTTGCAAATCGGGCAAACCGGAAAAACAGTGACTCCGAATCTCTACATCGCGGTGGGCATCTCGGGCGCGATTCAGCACAAAGTTGGGATGCGTTCGTCTGGAACGATCGTCGCGATCAATAAAGACGGAGGCGCACCCATTGCCGAGTTTTCCGATCTGCTGGTCGTCGGCGACGCGTTCCGTATCGTGCCCGAACTGACGAAATTGATTGAAACTGCTAAAGGACAGGTCTCTTGAAACAATTTGGACTCATCGCCTTGATCTCCGTCGCTTGCGCATTGGGTATCGTCGCAACGACGCCGAGCGCGCAAGCCGGTCTCTTCGGAGGAAAGAAACAGGCGAGCACGCCGAGCCCGTCGCCATCGCCTTCGGCGTTGCCGACGGCCAGCCCCGAGCCGCCCAGCGTCGCGATTCCGCGCTTGCAGGCGAGGCTCAAGGCTAATCCAACCGATCAACTTGCGATGGCGCAGCTCGCGGCGGAGTATCTGCAGGTCAGTCGCCCGGATATCACCATCCAGTTAACGCAGCACCTGCTCCAAATGGGCGACAAGACCGCCCAAGTCTTCTACTATGACGGATTCGCCGAGGAGCAGCTCGGCAACGTCGCTGCCGCAACGTACGATCTCGAGCAAGCCTCGAATCTCGACCCGACAAATCTCGGCATACTCGCCCAGCTTGCCGACGTATACATCCGCACGAATCGCCCCGCCGATGCGGAACGTGTTGCCAAACGAGCGGTAACGTTCAACAAGAGCGACCCCGGAGCGCTGGTAACGCTCGGCAGCGTCTACGCGGCCGAGCAACACTTCGACGATGCGCGCGCACAGTTTGAGGCCGCCTACGCGCTGAACAAGAAGGACACTGCTCCGGTATTTCAGATCGCCACGACCTACGCACAACAGAACAACATTCCGATGGCGCTCCAAACGATCCAGCGCGCGTTGGCCGTCGATCCGCGTAACCTTCAAGCGCTGGTTTTTAAAGCCGACCTTTACGCCAAGCAACACGACGATGCGCGGACCACCGAAGCCTACGACGATGCCATTGTCGCCGCTTCGACCGACGACGAGAAAGTTGCGATCATGATTCGTAAGGGTGGCTACTTCGTCCAAGAGAAGAAGGACGCGCAGGGCGTCGTAATTTTTCAGCAGATGACCACGCAGTTTCCAAAGGTACCGGCGGGGTTCGTCGCTTATGGCGATTATCTCGCGACGCAGCGGCAGTACGGACAGGCCGTGGCGAAATGGCAGGCCGCTCTGGCGCTCGACCCCAACAGCTCGGGTGCACTGCTCGGATTGGGTGAAGTCTCGATGCAAAGCGGCCGGCTCAGCGACAGCATCGCGTATTTGAAACACTACACGCAAGTTTCACCCGACGCGCAGGGCTTTGCGCTCTTGGGGCAAGCCTATTCACGGCTGCACGACTACACCGGAGCGCGGGACGCGTGCGGCAAGAGCTTTGAGATCCAGCGTTCGCCGGAGACACTCGGATGCGTTGCCGGCGCCGACTTCGAGCTGCGGAACTATAAGGAAGCGGCGCAAATCTTCGACGCGATGGATCGCGCCGCGAGGGGTTTCCTCGACGCGAACCCGGCGCTACTTTACATTGCGGCGAAGTCCTACGCGGGCTCGAATCAGTGCTCCAAAGCCGTGGCGACGTATAAGCGGCTGCTGCCGATGATGAAGAAGGGCACCAAGGACTACAACAGCGTCCGCGAGGCGGCGTCGAATTCGTGCCATCCGGGGGCAAAGCACTCCGGCTGAAGTTCGTCACCGACGCGCTCTACGGCGAACACCTGCGCGGCGTCGCTCATCCCGAGCGCCCAGCTCGCGTTGAAGCCGTCGCGGCGCGCCTGCGCGCCGGCAACTTACTCACCAATAGTACGGCCGCGCGGGATGCAAGCGACGCCGATATCGGTCGAGTGCATACGCGCCGCTACATCGAACTCGTCAACAGCGAAACCGAATCGCTTGTAAGCCTGAGCGAAGCCCGAAGGAGCCGGTATCTGTCAACCGGCGACGCGGTCATCGACTCAACGTCTTATCGCGTCGCACGCCGCGCCGCCGGCGGCGCACTGGCCGCCGTCGAAGCGTGCGTTAGTGGACGCGAGGCCGTCTTTGCCTTGGTCCGTCCGCCCGGCCACCACGCCGAACCGTCGCGTGGGATGGGTTTTTGTCTTTTTAACAACGTTGCCATCGCCGCTCGCGCGTTTCAAGCGTCCCGTCATCCTGACCCCTTCGACAAGCTCAGGACAGGCGGAGTGGAAGGACGAGTCCTGATCGTGGACTTCGATTACCACCATGGCAACGGAACGGAGGCCGTGGCGGGCGCCGGTCTCTCGTATCTCTCGACGCACGCCTATCCTGCCTATCCCGGGACTGGAGCGAACAGTTACCGCCGCGGCGCGGACGTGGTCGTGAACGTTCCGCTGCCTGCGACCGGAGTATCGACCGAGACCTTCGTCGCGCTCTGGGAAGAAGTATTGCCGCTGGTCGCGCGGGCCGTTCGCCCAAACCTGCTGATCGTCAGTGCGGGCTTCGATTATGTCGTCGGCGACAGCGTGGGCGACCTCGGCGTCGGCGTGGAAGCCGCGACGCCGTTGGCTGCGGCGATCCGTCGCACTGCGGAAGAATACTGCAGCGGATCGGTCGCCTACGTCTTGGAAGGTGGATACGATCTCGACGCGCTCGCAAGCTCGATTGCTTCAATCGCGGCGGTTAGCGATGCTCCGTGGGCGCCGGGGCCGGTCGCCGATGCGATGGCAATTCCGCGCGAACTCCGGCAGACCGTTCAAGCATTCTTAAGAACAGTTCAAGGAAGCTAAAAAAGGACTGCGAACTAGCCTGCTTAGTCACAAGAACGAAGCCCACGGTACAGTTTCCGCGTTATTTTGAAAACTTCAGGAGGGTACGGAATGATTCGGAGATCTCTCCGGCATCTCGGTACCGTGTCACTGCTGCTCCTCGCGTTTTTCTGTCAGGAAACTTGGACACTGGCAAGCGTGACGGGCGGCCTCACGGGCACAGTAGTCGATGCCGACACCTCAGCTCCGATCGCAGGAGCGCAAGTAATCGCTTCGAGCCCCTCGCAATCGGTCACCGTTACGACCGATGCGGCGGGTCACTTCTCATTTCTTACGCTCGGACCCGACACGTACACCGTGACGGCGTCGAAGAGCGGCTATCAATCTACCAGCGTCCCCGGTCAAACGGTCTTTGCGGACACCGTTCAGACCGTTACCGTGCGCGTGCCGAAGGCGCTGAAAACGATCGCCCGCGTTACCGCGGCATCGGCTGGGGCGCTCGTAAAATCCGGCACGACAGCTGACGTCTATTCGATCAATGCGTCGGCGCAGCAAGCGACCGCAGCGATGGGCGGCGGCGGCCTGATCAACCAGGCTTACTCGGCGATTTCGACTGTACCCGGTGCGTACGTCATCCCGAACCAAACGGGCTACTACGCGACGGTCAACATTCGCGGTGGCGATTACGACCAGGTCGGGTACGAGTTCGACGGCGTCCCGGTAAACCGCTCGTTCGACAACTACGCTTCGAGCTCGGCGTCGTCGCTCGGGAATGCCGAAGTCCAGGTCTACACCGGCGCGAACCCGGCGACGTCCGAGGGCCAAGGTCTCTCCGGCTTCGTTAACCAGGTCATCAAAAGCGGAACGTTTCCCGGGTACGCGACCGGCTCGCTCGGCATCGCAACGCCGGCGTTCTATCATCGCGCCGCGATCGAAGCCGGCGGCGCGACGCCGGATCGTATGTTTTCGTACTACATCGGCATCGCGGGTCTGAACCAATCGTTCAACTACATCAACGGTAATAACGGCTCGGAGTACGATAATTGGCTCGGTCCCGTAGCCGGCATCGTGAGCGGTCCCTACGGGAAACCGTTTGCTCCCGGCTGGTCGCTCTTTTACGGCAATTCGGGCGACGCCTACTATCCGCTCGGACCGATAAACTGGCCGAACAACGACGCCCAACTCGGATTGGCAACGCTCTACGGCCGCGATACCGTCGTTAACTTCCACATCGGAATTCCACATCACAACGACGCGGGCCGCGACGATATTCAGCTGCTCTACGACGACGAAGCTCTGAAAAACCAAGAATATTACTCCGCCAACTCCTTCGCGTCACCGTTCTGCACGGGCCAGGCCGCGCTTTCGGGAGCGGCGTGCATGTACGCCGTCAATGGCCAGACGCTCTCCACGTTGACCGGCGGCGGCATCCCGTATGGTACCTCGGTCCCCGTGACGTTTACGAACACCTACACGTGGGGCTGCGGATCGTCCGTTGGCAAGACGTTCAGCTCTTCGGCACTCAACGGCATGACGAACTGCGTTCGGCCCTACGGGTTCCCGAATGGGACCAACGTCGGCTCGCCGACGAATCCGGCGGTGATACCGCCCGGAGCCCCCGACCAGTCGTATAACGACACGGCGATTACGAAGATCCAATACACGAAGAACTTTGGATCGACGGCCTTCGTCCGAGTCTACGGCTTCACGTTCTACAGCGACTGGTTCCTCAACGCTCCGTACAACATTAGTTTCTGCTATTTCTTCTGTAATCTCGCACCCGATTACGAGCTCAGCACGCACACGCGCGGTCTCAGCCTCGAATTCCAGGATCAGCTCAACGAGCAGAATTTGCTCAGCATCGCGGGCTCGTACACGACCTCTCGGATCGTTCGCGATAACAACGGATTTTACAACCTTGGCGGCGAGGGCAACTTTGCCAACGTCGTCAACGCAGCCGATCCGTATGCTGGGTATTGCTACGCTCCGAGCGTCAGCGGAACGTCGGTCGTCAACTGTAACGCCAATAAAACCCCCTTGGGCCCCGGTTACAGCGTTCCGTCGGTTGGTAATTCCTGCCCCGTCCCTGGCAAGCCGCAAGCCGGCAGCGCGTGCACGTACTTGCTCTCGGAGAACGGCCTCAACGGAACCTATAGCGGTACCATCCCGAACTTCTATGGGGCGTCCATCACCGACCAGTACCGCCCGACCGACAAGTGGTTATTGAACGTCGGCATCCGGCTCGACACCTTCGGCTTTAACGGACAAAATACGACCGCGCCTCCACTGGGAGGATCGGCGGCGGCGAGAGCCTTCTGGTTCAACGCGTACAATCTCGACAATTGCGTTAACAACACGACCGGGGCGCCGGAAGCAAATCCGACTCCGGGGGCCGCGTGCCCGAAGGGTTTCCATGTAGCCAACGTGCAGAACGCTCCAGCCAACTTCAATTACAATATCTACCAGCCTCGCGTAGCGGGAACGTATACGTCGAATCCGAACGACGTGTTCCGATTCTCCTACGGCCGCTATACGGAAGCGCCGAACACCGCTTTCGAACAGTACAACACTCGCCAAGAGGACTTGGCGGATTACATCGGATCGCATTTCCTGCAGTTCGGCCGCAATAGTCCGGGATATCCGATCCAGCCGCCGACCTCAATCAACTACGACATCTCGTGGGAACACCGATTCAAGAACACCGACTGGTCGTTCAAACTGACGCCGTTTTTGCGGCAGACGCAAGATCAAATCCAGCAGTTCTTCCTGATACCGCAAAACGGATTCGTCTCCGGCTTGAACGTCGGCAGCCAGCGCAGCCAGGGCCTGGAGTTCCAGTTGCAAAAGGGCGACTTCTCGCGCGACGGCATCTCGGGCTTGTTATCGTTCGCCTATACGAACTCGTACGTCCGCTACGGGCCGATCGCCGCCGGCGCTTCCGGAACGACCGTGCTCGCGCCGATCAACAACTCGATCGCGCAGTACAACGCCTACACGAAGTACTGCGTCACCCACCCCGGCGGTCCGAATACGATGTGCGGGGGCAGCACGACCAACGGGCTGACCGCCAGTGCGTGCTACCACCAAAACGGCACGCCGGCGCCCGCATTGCCGGGAGGCGGCTGTAAGAGCGGTGAGATCGCGAATCCATATTGGACCTCACCGGCACAAGCGTTGGTCAACACCGCGCAGAACTTCCCGACGTACGACACGTTCCCGGGTTCACTCGGGCTTGCCGCTCAGGGCTTCGGCTCACCATACGTGGGAACGCTGCTACTCAACTACAAGCACCAGCGGTTCGCGATCACGCCGTCGTTGCAGTTCCAAGGCGGTGGCAAGTATGGCATCCCGATTACCGAGGCCGGCATCGACCCCGCCAGCGGTTGCGGTAAGCCGCTCTTCGGCGATCGTTACAACGCATCGACCTGCCCCGGTGTCGTCGACATTCCAAACCCGTTCACTGGAGTGTTCGACCCGATCGGCGCCTTTACGGAACCCAACGAACTGATTGGTAACTTGCAGCTTTCCTACGACGTGAGCCCGCGGATTCAGCTTGTCGGACAGCTCACCAACATCGTGAACTATTGTTGGGGTGGCACCAAGGAGCCGTGGACCTTCGCGGACGGCAACATCTGCTCGTACAACAACCTGGAGGGCACGGTCTACCCCGTAGCGCCGTACGGGACGCCGGGCGCCATCGTAAACCCGCCGGGCAGTTCGGGTTCGCAAATCCAGCCCTTCCGGAAGTTCCCGTATGAGCCACAGTTGGGGCCGGCGATCATCTCGGCGCTGAACGGTTCGTATAAGACGCCCATCCAATTCTACTTCACGGCGAACATCAAGATCTAGCGCTCGTCGCGCTAGCGAAAACAGAAGGCCTCCGTCGATGACGGGGGCCTTCGCTTTACGGTGCGATCGAGGCGGCGATTTGGCGAAGTTCGGTTAAGTCTAGCTCACCGACGAGGGCGTAATGTAGCGCGCCGTCGCTCCAGCCCAGCAGCGCCATCGCGCCGTCTTCTGCGTACTGCGCCTGGCGCGCGCCCACGGTGGTCCATTCCGGCTGCAAACCGCTCATATCGAGCTTGGAGGCGGTGGCATTCTCGAAGAGCGAGACCGTCCGAATGCCGTCGGAGTAGAGCACGTGTACGGTGCGAATGCCTTTGAGCTCGACCAGATTGCCTTCGACCGGTGCGAAGCCTTCCGGGAGCGTCTTGGGTGCGCGTGCGGCAAAGCCGGCGTTTCGGACGACCACGTCGGGATTCTGCGGCGGCTCTCCAAACGTCGGACCTTGTACCAACTGATACTGCTTGGGTAGCGCGAACTCCGTCGGCGGAATCGCCTGCGTATAGCTGACTTCCTCGAAGCGTACCTCGCCGACGAGCGAACCGTCGGGCGCGAACTCTTGCTTATCCAAAACGATCTTCGTTGCTCGGTCAATGCGCACGAGCATCGTCGGGTGGCGATTGTACTTGTTGATCAACATGAGCCCGACCGTTCGCCGTCCGTCAAACACTTCGTCGCCCCGCGAGGCGATGCGGTAGTTCTGCCGCAGTAGCGCGTAGTTATCATCGAGAGCAATGCGATCGTCTAGGGCGGCGTTTCGAGTTTCGACGATGCGATGCCGGCGCGCGTCGACCGAAAAGCTTACGTCGCCCTTCGAAATCACGGCATCACCGGAAAGCGCAGATGGGGCGCTGTAGTTTCGCCGCGTGAGATCGGGCGCGCGATGCTCGATTCGATAGACCGAAGCCTCGGAGGTGTGGTTACCGATGCGCACGACCTCGACGATACCAGCGTACGATATTCTGACGGGCGCCGATATTGCCGCAAACAGCAACGCATCGGTGTCCGGCACGGGGCTCGCGCCTGCCAACGTTAGGTTGCCCGCAAATAATGCGAGCACCGCAATGAGACTACCGCGCAACGGTCTGCTGGTCCGCAGCGGTGTCGTCAGACGTCAGCATTGCCGGTATTGGAGCATCTTCGGCAAAGGGCGCAGACGCCGTGAGGGCGGCATGGTTGTTGACGTAGTACGCCGCGTTGATTGACATAGCGGCCGGCGTATGATGCCAGGAGTTTATTCCGAGATAGAGCGCGACAACGATCGCGGCCGCGGCCGGTAGGGCGACGACCGGGCGAAGTGCGGTGCGTAGGGATTCCCAGACCGGCGGCCGGCGCGGGCGCTCGATCGCCTCGCGTATCGCTGCAGCGACTTGCGGGGGAAAATCGCGATCTTCGGAGCGGGCGTGCGCGCGGAGCAGCTCGGTCAAGGATGCTTCCGCCTCGAAAGCTTCGGCACACGACGAGCAGCCCGCCAGGTGAGAGTGGATCCACGCGTCGTGCGACGCGGGAAGCTCACCGTGGAGGTATTCGACGAGTTCTTCGGGTGTCGGATGCGTTTGGTTCATGATGACGATTTCATAAATCGATTGACGAGTTTGCGAAGTTGTCCGCGAGCGCGGTGCAGCCTCGAACGGACTGTTCCCACGGAACAACCGACGATCTCGCCGATTTCTTGGTAGCTGAAGCCTTCGATGTCGGCAAGAAGCACGATCTCGCGTTGCTCGGCGGTAAGTCCCGCGAGCGCCTTCGAGACCGGTTCGCTAAGATAGCCGTCAATAAACTCCTCAATTGGTTGAACTGCGAGGGGGCGGCCGCTGCCGAACTGTTGAGGCTCATCCGCTTGTGGGATCTCTTCTTGATAACGTCCTTTACGGCGCCGAAGTTCGTCCCGGTGAAGATTCGTGACGATGCGGTAAATCCAGGAGAGGAAGGAGGTCCCTGGCTTGAAGCTCCGCCACGCGCGAAAAACGCGAATAAAGGCTTCTTGGGTGAGATCGCGGGCATCCGGCTCGTTGCGTGTCAAGCGGTAGGCGAAGTTGTAGGTCTCTTTACCATATCGTTCCATGGCATGCTCTAAGAACGCCCGCTGTTCCATGACCGTGGCATTACGCTTCCTTGCCTCGCTGGGAAGTCCGCCTACCGCCCTTCGACTGCGCTCAGGACGACACGGGCGGTTTGGGCCAGAGCACGCGCGCGACGAGCCACAACGCGGCTAGCGCGACGGCGGTAATGAGCGTAAAGAGCGAAAGCTCTAGGAGGGCGATGCCCGCAAATTGGCTGCCCCCGCACATTGCGACCGCGTCCGCCACCAGAGCAAGCTTGAAGCGCTCGAACGGATTGCTGGCCGTTCCAGCAACCGCGCGCGCCTGAGCGATTACGGCGCGTGGGTCCCATGACGCGGTCTCGACGATGTAGGCAACGCGGCCGGCGGGCGTCACGATAAAAAGTTTATCGTCGTGGAGAAAGTTGCTCGTACTGACGCGCATCGAGCTGATCCGAAAAGCGTTAAGCAGATGCTGGACCGTCGAGCCGGTGCCGGTCAGCAGCGTCCAGTCTGAGGCCTTGGCACCGTAGGCCGCGCCGTAACTCCGTAGCTGCGCGGGCGAGTCGTACTGCGGATCGAGCGTGATCTCGGCCAACGCAAATCGTCGCGGGTCGAGCTGCCGCTGCAAGTACGCGAGTTTTCCGCTGATTGCGGGACAGAGCGTGCGATCGGGACAGCGCGTAAAGATGAATGAGAGCAGCAGCGTTTTGTCGCGAAAGGCTCGATCGAGCTGGACGGGATGTCCGTCTTGGTCGACCAGCTCCGCCGACGGCAGCGCGCCGCCGAGTTCGACTCCCGTGGCCCTACCCGAGTCCGGCAACCCCGGCGAAAACTCAGCCGCGGGCAGCGCGTCGCGCAGCGTCGGCGGATGCGTCGAAACGTCGAGCAAAGCGTCGACGCTGGTGCCGGCGTGCAACGTCAGTGCAGGACTGAATCGATACCGCCGGATCTGCGCCGGCAGCATCAGCGTCACGGGATCGGTCCGAACGATCGCCGACCGATCCGGCAGTGTTTGGATCACGACGCCGTGTATTGGAATCAGCGAGAGTGCCGCGCCGGCGATCAGCGCAATCATCCAAGCATCTCTGCAAGGGCGCGCGCGATCGAGCTTTCGGAGTCGTCGGCGTCGCGCAGCGCGTAGTCATGCCGGGGCGCAAAGGGGGCGGTGAAGCGATGCATCACCGGCGGCGTGTCACGGGCGGAATCGAACCTGACGAAAACGATCACAAGCGAGCGCAACGCACCGTAGTTTTTTCCGCACTAGTCTTCCGCACTTGTCTATTGTACGCCACCAGGGGTTGAGTGGCTTCTAGGGCAACGATGGGGCGGATGAATGGTGTGGTCTTAATCGTCCGCGTGCTTTTGGGTGGCTTGCTCCTGATCGCGGGAATCCTCAAAATCGGTCACCCCACCGCGCTTGCTGCAAACATTGCCGGCTTTCGGCTGCTCCCCGCGGCGGTCGTCGGGCCGCTCGCCTTGGCGCTCCCATATTTTGAGCTGTTGCTCGGCATCTATTTGATTGCCGGCCTCTTCACGCGGCTGGCCGCCGTACTTGCTGCGCTGCAGTTCGGGCTGTACGGCGGCGCGATTGCTTCGGCGGTGGTGCGACATATATCGGCTAACTGCGGGTGCTTTGGCCCCAGCGACTCAGCCGTCGCCGACTGGCCACACGTTGCGCTCGATCTGGGTCTTGCTGCGGCGAGCCTCTTCGTAGCCTGGCGCGCTCCGGGGGCGCTTGCCGTCGATCGGAAACTACGCAGCGCATGAGCCGTCGCGCGTTGGCCTTACTCACGGTCGCGATCGTTGCGCTCATTGCGGTTGCCGCCGTGCTGTGGTATTTGGTGGGGCCGGGCCATCGCGGCGTGCAAAGCGCGTCGCAGTCACCGATCGTCGGGAAAGCGCAAATCGGCCAACCTGCACCGACATTCGAAGTCTCCACGACCGCCGGCCTCTTCGATCTCTCTACCGTCGAAAAGCCGGTGTTTCTGGAAGTTTTCGCGACGTGGTGTCCGCACTGCCAGCGTGAAACCGTGGTGGTCGACAAGCTCTATCGTAAGTATCGCTCGCGGGTAGCTTTCGTTGCCGTTTCGGGCAGCGATACCGCCATAGATGGAACGTCTGCCTCGTCACAGCTCGACGTCCTCGACTGGGCGCGCCGTTTCAACGTGCAGTATCCGGTAGCGTATGATCCAGTACTTAACGTCGCAAATTTGTATCTGCAGGGTGGGTTTCCAACCATTGCGCTGATCGGCACGGATAAAAGGGTCGCGTACCTTAACAGCGGCGAGATCGCATACCACGACCTCGATGTGGCGATAGGGAAACTCTTGCGCTAATCGTTCGGCGGGAAGGCATAATTCGGCGGCGGAACGGCCGGTGTCCCGATTTCCAGAACGACCTGCTGATGCGCCCCGAGCGGAATCGACTTGAAGTCGCCGTCGTACTTCTGGCCGTTGACGTATGCGGTGACGTCGCCGACCATTCCCGCGACGTCGTCACGCTGAAGCGGCTGTCCCCAAATATCGAACAACATTCCTAACGTGTAGGGGCCGCCTTGGGGAGGCGCCACGTCGGGCGCTTCTACGTGGATTATTCCGCTCGAGTCGTGGGTGTGAATCCAGTACAGGCATCCGCCGGCCAGACTCGGCGCGAAGCCGATGTATTGCGGGACTTGGATCTGCTTGCCGTTGTTGAAGATCGCGAGATGGCTGTGAACGTGGAGGGTCGCGTACTCTTGAGAGCCGCAGGCGATGCCGTCGACCGTCTGGCCGTGACCTCCCTGCGCCGTAGCAGGATATTTGTTTTTAAAAAATTTCTTCCCTAAGGTTTCGCCGTCCGTTAATTGAATGGGCTTGGAAGTCGCGCTCGGCCCCGGCGTCGGTGTCGCATAGGCCTGCTGTACCGTGCGGTTGTGCCACCAATTAAAACCGACGAAAATCGCGATCAGCACCGCAATCACGATCCCGACGCCGATGTAGATCGGGCGCATCGGGTCGCGGCGCGGCGGAGGGGCGGCGCCCCCGCGGACTTGGCGTCGGCGTTCGGCGCGGCTAGGTTCTGGCATCGGATCCTTTCTAGGAGGGAGCTTTTAGTGGCGCGGCGACCGGGGCATCGGAAAGTTCGAGCGGGCGCTGCGGCACCAAATAGGTTGTAACGTAATCCGTTACCGCGTCGGCGAGCGGTGTAATCGGCCGATCGTATCCGGTCGCGTAGAATCGCCGCATCTTCGCACACGTGTAATACTGATACTTGCCGCGAAGATGCTCCGGCATCTCAACGAACTCAATCCGCTCCGGGAGCTCGAGCGCGTGAAAAATTGGCCGGACTAGCTGCAGCCATGTGTGCGGAGTGCCGGAGCCGATGTTGAACAGCCCGGTGGCATTTGCCTCGGCTAAATGGAGCGTCATTTCGACGGCGTCTTTAACGTAAATGAAATCGCGCTGCTGTTCGCCATCGCGGTACTCCGGCCGATAACTCTTGAAGAGCCGAACGCTGCCTGACTCACGGATCTGCTCGTAGGCTTTCTGCACGATGCTGCGCATCTCGCCCTTATGATCTTCGTTCGGTCCGAAGACGTTGAAGTATTTCAAGCCGCACACGCGCTCGTCGAGCCCGGTGCGCGCCGCGTAGAGATCGAAGAGATGCTTGGAGAACGCGTAGCCGTTTAGCGGGCGCAGCTCGGATAACTCGATCTCGTCCGAGAGATCCGATTCAAGCGCGCCGTAGGTGGCAGCGGAGGAAGCATAGATTAGGCGTGCGGCTTGATCGGCGGTCCAATGGGCCAGGTTCTTGGTGTACTCGTAGTTGTTGCGGATGAGGTAGTCGGCGTCGCTTTCGGTCGTCGACGAGCAAGCGCCGAGGTGAAAAACGGTGCGCACGTCACCGAAGCTATCGCCACTTGCTCGTTGGGCTTCAAAATCGTCGGCATCGACGTAGTCGGCGAAGCGCAGCGGAACCAGGTGCTTCCACTTCTCCGACCGGTCCAAGCGGTCGACCACAAGGATGTCCTGCACGCCGCGGCGGTTGAGAGCCCAAATAATGGCGCTGCCCACAAGGCCTGCGCCGCCGGTAACGACAATTCGTCCGCGCTCTAAGTCGTGCATTGCCCCAACGAATCATAATCCCGCGGCTCCGGTGTGGAGTCCTTCTTGGATGCCCAGCATGAATGTCCGTGGGGGAGCGAAGTGGTTCCCCTGAGCGTTGAGCAGCGTTACGTAGAACCGGTCGTTGAGAAGGTTTTGGATGCCGAACGTCAGCGCGGTTTGCGGGGCGATCGGGATACCTTCGCTGACGTTAAAGATGGTATGCGGCGTGACTTCGCAATAGCCGGGTGTGCCGGGCGGGCAGATCGCGGAAGAAAGTCCACTCCCGTACTCTCCGTCGGCCGAGAACCAACCGCCGCGCGCGTTGTTGAGCAATATCCCGCCCGCGATGCTATAGGCCTGATTGTGGTCTGCCGGCGTAAACGCAGTGGGCGACCCAAAACATGGCGCGAGCAGCTGCGTTTCGCAGCCCTTGTTCAATGAAACGGTGTGGGCTACCGACAGATAGGCGCGACCATTTCGTGGCAGGGGCTGCACGTAGTTAATCGCTTCCTGCGAGAGCCGGCCCAGCAGATAGTTGATGTCCTGGTGCAGCAGGGTCACGCCGACTTGCGTGTCGTCGATCAAATCGTTGGCGTTCTTTTGCCACACGCGAAATCCGAGCACACCCGATCCAAGCGGCAAATGGCCGCCCAATTCGAGTTGCGTATCTCGCTCGGGCTTGAGGTCGAACTGCGCCGGCGTCGGCTGCAGCGGAAGATTCAATAGTGCCGCCGCGCTCGGAGAGACGTTTTCGAACGAGAACGGTTCAAAGAAACGACCGATATACGCATACACGTTGGCGCGTTTTCCGAAGTACCGCGTGAGCTTCAGCCGCGGACTGAAGGCGCCGAATCCTTGCGAAAACTCAGTCGATTTAATCGTGAAGAAATCGTAGCGCAGGCCGTAGTCGGCCTCCCACAGATTGCCGACGTGCCAGCTATCTTGCACGTACGCTTGATAGGTGTTCCCGAGGTTGGGAGCGTCATCCACGACCGTGATCGCGGCATCCGGAGTGCGAGGCGTTAAAATTGGGGCGAGAAAGTTGTTCGGCTGCAGCGTGATCGCGTAATCTTTGACGATTCGCGCGACATCGTACGAGACGCCCGCGCGAATCTCGTGCGGTCCTCGGCGTTGCGAATAGTCAGCCTGCAAGATGTAGTCGATGGCGGTGCGGGTGTCCGTTAGCGAGTACGCGCAGGTCGTGGGGGTAAAGATACCGGTTTTGACCGCGCTCGCGCAGTCCGTGGAAGTGCCGCCGTTGCCAAAGGGAGGCGGCTCGACGTTGAGTGTTTCGCCGTAGATGAAGTCGTTGGTCGGATCGCCGAAGTCGTCGATGCGCGAGACTTTCAGGGCGGGACCGTACGTAATGCCGCCGCTCTCGCCCAGCGCGTGGCGAAACTGCAGGCTCAAGAACGTATCATCCTGCGTCTCGTTGTCGTCGGTATTGGCCGGCTCGCCGTGATTGACGTCGTTGGGAATTTGGAAAGTGCCGTAGCTGTGCACGAACGTGACATTCGTGAAGTTGTTTCCGCCGGCCGGAATCGCAACGGCGCCGTATTGGTTGACGTTGCTCGCGTTGTTGTGCGGCGACCCGAAGTCGGGCGGATCGAGCCCGCGGGTGGTTTGCGAGCCGCCAAGCGACGCGGAATAGCCGCCTCCGCCCACGATCGGAGCGTGGTAATCGAACGTTGAGTTGAGCGTCGTATCAGAGCCAACGCTCGACTCGTTGTCAGCGCCCGGCGGGCCCGTACCTGATTTCGTCGTCAGGTTTAGGATCGACCCGAATTTGAGCCCGTACTGTGCCGGATATGCGCCTTCGATCACGTCGACGTAGGCAAGGTCGTTCAGGTTGATCTCGCTTCCGATATCCCGGTTGAGCCCCTGAGGAAGCGCCACGCCGTTTATCTGGTAGTTAATGACGCCGTGGTCTCCGTTAATGTGGACGACACCATTGGCGCCGCGAACCGCGCCGGGCAACTGAATAAGCATTGCGGGAAAGCTGTTATTAAAAGGAAGGCGGGTCAGATCGGTCGTGTTGAGCGATACGTCGCTACCGCTGCCGCGAATCGGCAGCGAGCGCGCAACGGCGACCTGTCCGATTTGTTTCAATGCTTTGAGCGACAGCGTTATCACCGCCCCGTCGCCGCCGAGATCCACGCGAAGCAGCGCACGCAGGTCGCCCTTTTGCGCTTCAACGTCATACGTGCCGAGCGCGAGCGGCGGGAACGAAAAGTGGCCGTTATTGTCAGTTACGGCTTGGACCGTCAGATTATTGCCGGACGCCGTTACCGCGACGCGGCCCGCCGGGCCCCCATTGTTGAAGACGGTTCCGGAAAGAAAGGCGTTCGCGCTCGTAGCCCCAGTTGGTGCGGAGCTGAAGAAGCTCAGCATAACGGCGCCCAACATAGCGACGAGCCCACGCCGCAATAGTCGGTCCACTCGCTCCTCGGCATTTGGAAGGTGTTATTTTTGATAATAGCGTATCATTATCAAATAGTCAAACTTGCCCGAGCAGGCTGCCGCCCGGAGTAAACTTGAAGCCTAACAATTAAGAGGACGACGTAGTGAACCAGCGCAGCCGAAAGACGAAACAGCGCGACGCGCTTGCCGAAGTGCTCGAGCGCGCCGAGCGTCCGCTCAGTGTCGGCGAACTATTTGAGGCCGCGTCGGGGCGTACAGCCGGACTCGGCATCGCGACCGTCTATCGTGCCATCGCCGCCTTGTTGCATGCCGGCGAGATCGAAGCGGTCGAAATCCCGGGCGAGCCAATCCGATACGAACGATCGGACAAAGGCCACCACCACCATTTCCAGTGCCAGCGGTGCGAGCGCGTCTTCGACATCTCGGGGTGCTTTGAGAATTTGCGCAAACTCGCGCCCCCGAAATTCAGGGTTAGCGGGCACGCGGTAACCCTGTACGGCCTCTGCGCCGCGTGCGCTCGCTGATCGAACTGAGCTAGTGGGCTTGGAACGGCGCCGATAGCTAGATAACGGTACGAGCGGCGAGGGAGGCAAGCAAGCCTAGTGCTAGCGCGCCGGGAACCTTCCGCAGGGCCGCGGGGG
>DAIMCN010000032.1:7552-30480 GCA_036726365.1 Candidatus Cybelea sp. | reverse complement strand
TCGATGGTGACGACGCGCTGATTCCGGGGGTATTCGAGCACGTGGAGCGGGCCGGCGTTCACTCCGGCGATTCGATCAGCGTCTATCCCGTGCAGAGCATCGATCCTTCGATGGAACGGCGCATTGCCGACGTTACGCTTGCAATTGCGCGCGAGCTGCATATCCGCGGACTGATCAACATCCAGTTCGTCATTCACGACGAGCTACTCTACATCATCGAGGCAAATCCTCGCGCAAGCCGCACCGTACCGATCATCCAGAAGGCCACCGGCATCAATCTCGTCGCAGCTGCAACACGTATTGCGCTAGGCGAAAAGCTGCGCGACATGGAGTACGGGACGGGACTTGCACCGCACGTGCCGTACGTCGTCGTTAAAGTACCGGTCTTCTCATTCTCAAAGATGCGCGGCGTCGAAACGGTGCTGGGACCGGAGATGAAGTCTACCGGCGAAGTGCTTGGAATCGACGAGTCGTTTGGGGGAGCGCTGCGCAAGGGTTTCCTCGCCGCGGGCGTTCGGCTGCCGGGTGGCGGCGGCCGCATCCTCGTCTCGATCTCAGACGCAGAAAAGGACGAAGCCGTTCCGGTGCTTGGCGCGTACGCGGCGCTCGGTCACACGCTCGTTGCAACGCCGGGCACGCGTAGCCTACTCGAAGCCGCGGGCATTGCAACCGAAGGAATCAACAAGATCGCGGATGGATCGCCGCACGTGCTGGATATCATCGCATCGCGTGCAGTCGACTTGGTGATCAACGACGCGAAGGGACCGCGCGAAATCTCGGATGACTACAAGATTCGACGCGCGGCGGTCGAAGCGAATATCGCGTGTTTAACGAGTTTAGATACGGCGCGAGCGCTGGCGGAGGCGCTCGCAAGCAAGGCTGGACCACCCCGCAGTCTGCAAGAGTATCGCCAAGCCACGGCGGCGATCGGCTCGTAGAATCCCAAGACGGTCCCCGCGCCTTTGCGTTGGGCGGCAACGGCACGACCCTTGCCGTCGCCAGTAACTTTCAAGCTTTGGAGCCGAGCCGGGTCATCACGGCGCGGCTGATTCCACTTGCCTGGACGCCGCTTGGCATCGCCGTTGGGAATACTCATCAGGATGTCGGCATACCGCTCGGCGGTCTCGTCGATTGGATCGACCGCACGTTTCCGCCGGGAGACGAGCACGCATTTGTCGTGCCGATGCACGACATCGAGCTGCTCGCGCGCGTCGGCTGGAATGCTCCGATGCCCGAGCACCTCGACGAGGCCAGCGTGATCAACCTTGAGGACCTGCCCGAAGAGATTGCCGAGGGCCTCGTGCACGCGCCGGTAACGCTCGTACAGTGTGCGACATGCCGCCGGCTATGCGTGCGCGACGATTTCATCTGGAAAGAAAAGCAGTTGTGCGCCTGGGATTATCACGGCCAGGTTTTCGGCAAGCGCGGTCCGTGGCACGACGGCGCGTACGAAGAGCGCCACGTTTCGACGCTGCCGGTGTGCGCATACGTTGCTCCGCCCTTGGTAACGGAACTGAAGGCCCACGTCGTACTCACTCTCGATGCGCCTGCCGAAACCGTCGCCCTCCAAATCATCAACGCGCTGCTCGACGGCGATCCCGGGCGCGCGCACATGGCCGTTCGAACCGCCGAAGGCTTCGCGGTGCTGCGCGAAGCATGACCAATCGCGCGATCCGCGATCTGTCCACGTTTTTCGTGCTACTTTTCGGCCTTTTAGTCATCCGTCAAACGTACGTGCAGCTCATCGCCGCGCCCGGCATCGCGGCGCGCCCGGAAGATCCGCGCCACGCCTTGCTAAACGTCGGGCGCGGGCGCATCTTGGGAAGCGACGGCACGGTACTTGCCCGCACGGTTGGCGGCCGGCGCGTCTACCCGTTGGGCGCCGAGCTTGCGCAGACTATTGGATATGCCTCGCCGCGATATGGTACGAGCGGCGTCGAGGGCGCCTTCGACCGCGTCTTGATGCCCCCCGACGCAAGCGGCGACGCGGCGGCGCAACTCCAGCAGCTGGCCGCAACGCTGCGTGGAAATACGGCAGCCGCGCAGGGTGCCGACGTGATTACGACGATTGTGCCGCCGGTCCAGGCGCAGCTTTTCTCGATGCTTTCGCAGTATCCACGCGGCGCGGGCGTCGTGCTCGATCCGCGCACCGGTGCAATCCTCGCGCTGGCGAGCGTGCCCAGCTACGATCCAAACGACTTCGATGCGGAGTTCTCTTCCCTCAGCAGCGACCCGGATGCACCGCTGCTCAATCGCGCCCTCGACGGCCTCTATCCCCCGGGCTCGACGTTCAAGATTTTCACCGCGGCCTCGGCGCTCGAGAGCAGCACCGTGACGATGGATTCGCATTTTGAGGATCCCGGATATCTCGTAATCGGAGATTTTGTCCTGCACGATAACGAGAGTGAAGCTACCGGGTATGCCGATCTGACAACGGCCTTTGCCCTTTCGAGCAACGTGGACTTTGCGCAGATCGCACTCAAGATGGGCGTAGAGACGTTTTACGACTATCTTCGGCGCTGGGGAATCGGTGAATCGCTCGATTTTCAATTGCCGGCGCAAGCCGATCGAGTTCCGCCGAAGCAGACGATCGTTCCAGGCGAGCTAGCTCAGATGGGCTTCGGGCAGGGGGCACTCCTCATGACGCCGCTGCGGATGGCGCTCTTGGGTGCGACGATCGCGAACGGCGGCGATGAGCCCCGCCCGTACATCGTGCGCGAAGTCGAACGTGACGGCAACCCGGTAACGGTTTCGAACGCCTCGACGCTCGCAAACCCGGTATCACCTGATACGGCAGCGAAGGTAACGCAGATGATGATCGCCGTCGTGCAGCGAGGAACCGGCACTCCGGCGCAGCTGCCGCACGTCACGGTCGCGGGAAAGACCGGCACGGCAACGAATCCGCGAGGCCGCTCGCACGCGTGGTTTATCTGTTTCGCCCCGGCCTTGCATCCGCGAGTCGCGGTGGCAATCGTAGTCGAAAACGTGGGCTACGGCGCCACCTACGCCGCTCCGATCGCGCGAGAGGTGCTCCGAACCGCGCTGGAGAGCGTTGGTAGTTGATCGAAGAACGAATCTTCAATAATCGCTATCGGCTCGACCGTAAGCTCGGTGAGGGCGGGATGGCGATGGTTTATTGCGGGACCGACATCTTGCTGCGCCGTCGCGTTGCAGTCAAAGTCCTGCGCGAACAGTATGCTGCGGACGCGGAATTCGTTCGTCGTTTTTATCAGGAGGCCGAATCGGCCGCACGCCTATCGCATCCCAACATCGTCAACACGTTCGACGTCGGACATCAGGACGATACCTACTTTATCGTCATGGAGCTGGTGGACGGCCCTTCGCTGGCGGAGATCATTGCCGCAGATGGGCGGCTTCCCGAACCCGTCGCTATCGATTACGCGACCCAAATCGCAAGCGGCCTCGCCTACGCGCATCGTCAAGGCCTGCTTCACCGCGACATCAAGCCGGCGAATATTCTGGTCACCAAGGACGACGTCGTTAAGCTCTCCGATTTCGGCATCGCGCGCGCCGTTTCGCAGCAAACGATGGCCCTGACTAAACCCGGCCTGGTGATGGGCAGCGTCTACTACATTTCGCCCGAGCAAGCGCAAGAGCACGAGCTGCACGAAACGGCCGACCTCTACAGTCTCGGCATCGTGCTCTACCAGATGCTCACCGGAAACCTGCCGTACACCGGCGAGTCGCCGGTGACGGTTGCGCTCAAGCACATAGGCGATCCCGTCCCGGCAATCGACGCTTCAACCAGCGGAGTCAGCCCGGCCCTGGCGGCGATCGTCAATCGTTTGTTGCAGAAGAAGCCGGAACATCGCTTTCAATCCGCGAGCGAGCTCGCGACCGCGCTGCGTGAGGCGCGCGAGCGTCCCGCCATCGCCGGATATCGTATCAGCGACGACGCCCCGGCGCAGCGACAGCCTACACGAGGCGGAGCCGGTGGACTTCCACCGCGGCGCTCCCCGATGCCGGATCGCTCAGGCGACGCCGACGAGGCTTGGGAACGCCCTCGCCGTGCGCCATGGATGATCCCCGCGCTGCTCGTCGCATTGGTGGCCGCGACCGGGCTCGGTTACATGCTGTTCGGCCGGTCGCTAGCACCCTTCGCCGGCGGAATCGTCGTTGCCGATTACACCGGCATGACGCAAGCCCAAGCGCAACAAGCCGTCGTCAACGCCGGCCTTCGGACGCGATTTACCAAGAGCGCAAGCGAAACCGTGCCACGTGACCGCGTCATTCGTCAGTCGCCGCCGGCGGGAATGAAGGTCGAGAAGAATCAGGTCATCGAGCTCGTCATCAGTAATGGAAAGCCGCTGCGCGGGCTTGAAGATGTTCGCGGCTATAACGTTAACGACGCGCAGAGCACGCTGCAGCAGGAAGGCTTCGCGGTCACGCTCGTGCGTCGGTATGACAACACGCTGGCGAACAACGTCATCGACCAGAATCCCACGCCCGGCGCGAAGGTCCCCGAAGGAAGCCGCATCACCTTGATCGTTTCCAACGGCCCTGCACCGGTCCTAATTCCAAACTTCGTGGGCATGCCCGTCGACAAGGCGAAGGCGCGCGCAAACCAGCTCGGCATCACGCTAGACACGACCGAGACGGTCGCGGGCACGCCGCCTGATACGATCGCGTCGCAAAGCGTCTCGCCAGGAACGAAACTCGACCGTAATGCCATCGTGCATCTGGTCGTCAATGCCGCCATACCGAACGGTCTGGTCGCGCCGCCGGGCAACGGACCGATCGCGAATTTGCCGAACGTGATCGGGGAGGATTACGCGACGGCACGACAAGCGCTCACGCAATCCGGCTTTCAAATTGCCGTGCGATACGCAAAGCAGAATGCAAACAACGGCACGATTGTCGCCCAAACGCCTTCCGCCGGGGAACAACCACAAGGCACGACCGTGACGATCATCCTTTCGGTCTCGGGCGAAGTGCCCGACACCGTCGGGAAGGATCCCCTCGATGCGATGAAGACGCTGCAAGCCTACGGGTACGCCGTTTCGCACGTTGACTACACGACCAGCACCGGGGCGGGCGGAAAGGTGATCGGCACGGTGCCGCTCGCCGGAACGAGCCTCGCCCCAGGCTCATCGGTCACCGTGACGGTCAACGGGACGCCGCCACCGCAATAGTGCGCATTCTTGGCATCGATCCGGCGCTGCGCACGACGGGATACGGTGTGATCGAGCGGCGTAACGGCCGCGTGCAACTGATAGAGGCCGGGATTATCGTGCCGCGTTCGACCGGCACGCTCGAGCAGCGTCTGAACGAGCTGCATGCCGGCATCGCCGAGGTCATCGCGCAGACCGGCCCGACGCTCGTCGTAATCGAAGAGCTCTACACGACGTACAAGAACCCTCGGGCCGCGCTCTTAATGGGGCACGCTCGCGGCGTGCTCTGCCTGGCAAGTGCGCAGGCCGGCGTTGCCGTGCACACATTAGGGCATACGCGCGTGAAGCGAGCCTTGGTGGGCTCGGGAAGCGCGCGCAAGGAGCAGGTCAATGCGATGGTGACGCAGTTGCTGGGCTTGCGTCAACGCCCTAAGCCGCACGACGTCTCGGACGCCTTGGCGCTAGCGCTGGCGTTTCTCGGCGTCGTCGAGCGCCGCCCCGGAATGGCCCATGTTCACTAGGATTTCCGGCACGCTGCTCGGGCGCACGGGAGATTCTGCAGTGATTGAGGTCGGCGGGCTAGGATATGAAATCGTTCTACCGCCGTGCATCGCCGAGAAAGTTCCCACCACGCCAGGCGAGGCCGTGACCCTCGAAATCTATTCGGTTGTGAATCTCGACGGTAATAGCGGCCGATTTACCTACTACGGTTTTACCAACGCGATCGAGCGCGACTTTTTCGAAGCGTTGTTGACCGTCGCGTCCATCGGACCGCGTTCGGCAGCGCGTGCGTTTTCCGCGCCGATGTCGACGACCGCCGCCGCGATCGACCGCGGTGACTACGGATTCTTGAAAGGCCTTCCGGGCATCGGACAGCAAAAAGCCCGCGACATCGTCGCCAAGCTGCAAGGCAAAGTGGCAAGATTTTTGCTGATCCAAGACGCGCCGCCGCCGCGACCCAATCCTATTCCGGATTTTGCCGATGAAGCGCTCGCAGTACTCTTACAGTTGGGCTACAAACGAGCTGAAGGAGAGGCGATGATCCGGGAAACGTTAGGTGTAAACTCGGCGATCGATCAACCCGAACGGCTCCTTGCGGAGATATACCGCCATAAAGCGGCGAAGGAATCTGCATGAGCGAGCCAAAGGCGCGCAAACCTCTTCTCGGCCCGGCAGACGCATCGGTGCAGCCGGCGGGGTTCGTCAACGACGAGCGAATCATTGATCCGCAGGACACGCTTGAAGACGAAGTATACGGCGCGAGCCTACGTCCGCGCTCGTTCGAGGAGTACGTCGGTCAAGAACGCATCGTTGAAAACTTACGCATCGCGATCGATGCCGCCAAGCAGCGCGGCGAACCCCTCGAACACGTCCTTTTCTACGGACCGCCGGGTCTCGGCAAGACGACACTCGCGGGACTAATCGCGCGCGAGCTCGGCGCAAATTTTCGGCCAACCAGCGGACCAACGCTGGAAAAACCCAAGGACCTCGTCGGCATTCTGACCTCACTCGAAGAGGGCGACGTCTTCTTCGTCGATGAGATCCACCGTCTGGGCCGCGTGGTCGAGGAGTTTTTGTATCCGGCGATGGAGGATTTTCAGATCGATTTCATCGTCGATCGAGGCGCCTACGCCAAGACGCTGAAGCTTCCGCTTCGCCGTTTCACGTTGGTCGGCGCGACGACGCGTGCGGGAATGCTGACCGCACCGTTGCGGGAGCGCTTCGGCATCGTACACCACCTGGACTACTATCCATCCACGGAGTTGGAGCAAATCGTACGCCACTCGGCGAGCGTCCTGGGCGTGCCTATCGAGGCTATCGCGGCTTGCACGATCGCGACGCGTAGTCGCGGTACACCGCGCGTCGCCAACCGGCTGCTTCGACGAGTTCGCGATTTCGCGGAAGTCCGTTCGGATGGCCGCATTACCGACGCAATTGCGTGCGAAGCCTTGCAGCGCGAAGGCGTCGACGAACTTGGACTGGATCGCTTGGATCGCGCGTTCTTGCGGACGATCGTCGAGCAGTACCGCGGAGGTCCCGCTGGAATTTCCGCCATCGCGGCGACCTTGACCGAGGATGCCGAAACACTCGAAGACGTCGTCGAACCGTATCTTCTCAAAGAAGGCTTCGTAACGCGGACCGCAAGCGGCCGGCGTGCGACGGCACGCGCCTATCACCATCTCGGCGTCGCGAGCGTCGCCCCGGCGCAAGAGCGTCTGCTGTAGCCTGGTAATGCGGCGCGCTGCTTTCCTGATGCTTGGGGGACTGCCGTTGTTTCGCGCTCGCGTCGCACACGCCCAGAGCGATGCCGATCCCGCCAGCTGGTCGGCCAAGCCCGCATTACGCGTCTTGCTCGGTCCTGGTGAAGCGGCGGGGGATGCGCCCGATCTTTTTACATTTGACGGGCGCTCATACCGTGGAACGTTCAACCGGCTCGACGGCGGACAAATCGTCAATGTTGTCGACTTGGAAGAGTACCTCAATAGCGTCGTTTCCGCTGAAATGTCGGCGCACTGGCCGGCGTCCGCACTCGAGGTGCAATCGATTTGTGCACGGACCTACGTGCTTCAGCGCAGCGATCCGCGACGCCAGTACGATCTGATTCCTTCGGAGCTCGATCAAATTTACGGCGGCGTTGCCGGTGAAACGCCCGCCGGCACGGCCGCCGTCAACGCGACCGCGGGCCAAGTGCTCAACTATGGCGGCGCATTCGCGAGGGTCGCCTATTCATCGTGCTGCGGTGGTCACACCGAGGCGTCGTCCGAGGCGTGGGGCGCTGCGCCGATTCCCTATCTGCGCGGAGTCGTTTGCGCCTGGTGCTCCGCATCGCCGAACTACCGCTGGAGCACGACGATGCTGCTTGCGACGTTGTCGGCTCGATTCTCAGCGGGACTTGAACCGCTTGGCGAGTTACAGGATCTCCGGGTTACGGAACGCGACGCGAGCGGGCGCGCGCGCGCGTTCGAGTTGGTCGCCGAGCGCGGCAGCACTATCGTGCAAGGCAGCGCGTTCCGGCGAGCGATCGGCCCGCGCGTGCTTCGAAGCTTGCTGGTCACGAAGATCGAGCGCGCTCCCATTGCGACGGATTTCTCAATCGAAGGCGCCGGTCTCGGACACGGCGTGGGGTTATGCCAGTGGGGCGCGCGCGGGATGGCGCTTAAGGGGCGTTCGTCGTCGGAGATTTTAGGCTATTATTTTCCCGGAGCGGTCATCGAACATCTCGGCCGTTAAACGCGCTGCGGCGGACTTCGACTACGACCTGCCGGAGAAGCTCGTCGCGCAGCAGCCATCGCCCCGTCGCGACGCGAGCCGCTTGATGGTCGTCGAATCCGAGCGCGTGCAGCACCGCCGTTTTGGCGACATCGCGCGACTGCTGCAGCCCAGCGACGTGCTCGTCCTCAACGAAACCCGCGTCATTGCGGCTCGTCTTCGCGGCCGGCGCGTCCTTCGACTTCGCTCAGGGCAGGTGCACGGCGGCGGAAGCGCCGAGCTGCTACTGCTGCATCCCGCCGACTCGCTTCGTTACGACGCAAGCGCTTTGCGCTGGATCGCGCTGGCGCGCCCGGCACGACGGTTGCGGCGGGGCGATTGCGTCGCGTTCGACGGACTCGGCAAGGCGACGATCCGAGGCGAGCTGGAAGAAGGCCTTCGCGAGATCGAGCTGAGCTTGGACGTTCCATTCGAAGAGTTTTTGCAGCGCGCCGGGAGCATGCCGTTGCCGCCGTACATCCACAACGATTCTCAAGAGGCGCAGGAGCGCTACCAGACCGTTTTCGCGCGCGTTGCCGGAAGCGTTGCGGCGCCCACGGCGTCGCTCCACTTTACACCCGAACTTCTGCGCGCCATTGAAGCGAGCGGCGTGCAAATTGTGCGCCTCGCGCTCAACGTGGGGCTCGGAACGTTCCGCCCCGTCACCGTGGACGCCATCGAGGAACACACCATGCACGCGGAGGCATACGCGATTGCGCCCGAGGCCGCCGATGCACTCGAGCGGGCGCGGGGCGCGGGGCGCCGCATCGTGGCCGCCGGAACCACCGTCGTGCGCGCGCTGGAAGGCAACTTTCACAGTTACGGCCGAGTTCACCCCGGCGAACATACCACCGATCTCTTCATCACACCGGGGTTTCGGTTTTGCGTGGTCGATACGATGATCACGAACTTTCATCTGCCGCGCTCGACGCTGCTCATGCTCGTCTGCGCCTTCGGCGGTTTCGAGCGCATTCGCCGGGCGTATGGCGAAGCGATCGCCCACGGTTACCGTTTCTACTCCTTTGGCGACGCCATGTTCGTATCAAAATGCGCATGAGACATATCACATACGCGGTTCCAGGCGCCCCTGACGTCTTGAAGCTCGCGCATGCGCAAGCGCCTCGCCCCAAGGCTCGGGAAGTCCTGATTGCCGTACAGGCCGCCGGCGTTACTCACGCCGACGTCATGCAGCGCCAGGGAAACTATCCACCGCCGCGCGATGCATCGCCGATCCTCGGCCTGGAGGTCGCGGGATCCATTGCCGCGCTCGGCGCGCGCGTCATGCAATGGAAGGTTGGAGACCGCGTCTGCGCACTGACGAACGGCGGCGGTTATGCCGAGTACGTCGCCGTCCCGCAAGGTCAAATTCTGCCCATTCCCGCCGGATGGAGCGCAATAGAAGCCGCCACGCTACCCGAAAACGCGTTTACCGTATACGATAACGTCGTCACGCGCGCACGGTTGAGGGCTGGGCAAACCGTTCTGGTCCACGGCGGAACGAGTGGGATTGGAAGCACGGCCATCATGTTCGCGCGGGCGCTAGGCGCAATTGCGATCGCCACCGCCGGTAGCGATGAGAAGTGTGCAGCTTGCGTTTTGCTGGGCGCCGCGCACGCGATTAACTATCGTACGAGCGATTTCGTCGTCGAGGTCCAACGCCTATCCGGCGGGCGCGGCGTCGACGTCGTCGTAGACATCGTCGGCGGCGATTACGTCGGCAGAGATCTCGCCTGCCTCGCGCTCGACGGTCGAATCGTCTGCTTGGCGACCCCACGCGGACGCGTTGTCGAGCTCGATCTCGGCGGGCTCTTTGCTAAACGCGGTGCGATCCTCGCTTCGAGTCTGCGCCCTCGCAGCCCAGCCGAAAAAGCGGCGATCGCGCGCAGACTCCGCGAACGGATTTGGCCGCTGCTGCCAGCCCGCGATGCGATCGTACCCGTCGTCGACTCGATCTATCCGTTCGAACGAGCCGCCGACGCGCACCAACGTCTGGAATCCAGCGCGCACGTCGGCAAACTCGTTCTAATCCCGTGACGACATTCGGCGAAGCTAATGGTAGATGAATTGCGACATCGACGTAGGTCCGGTTGCCATGAAGAAGAGCATCGGAATCGATAGCATCGTGTTGACGCGTGACGCGAGGAAGGCCGGTCGGCGGGCCTTAGCCTTTTCTTCGTCCGTTGCCGGGACAATGCCGAGGAGCTTCTTTTGATTTGGCCAGATGACGCCCCAAACGTTCAAGAGCATAATCGTCCCGAGCCACGCACCGAAGCCAATCGGCGCCATCGTTCCCTGTAGCGTAAACGCCTCAACAAACCCGTTGCCGCCACCCGGCCCCGGATAACCGCCGAGCAGCGCCGCACCGAAGATCCACGTCACCACCGCTCCCCATCGGAAGAAAAGCAGGGCGCGCGGCATGATGTATTTGGAGATGGGCCCGGCTTCGCCGGCCGCGGTGGCCTCTTTCACCGCCGCCGCGTTGACGAAATTAAAGAAGTAGAGCAGGCCGATCCACATGATGCCCGCCATGATGTGGAACCAACGAAATATCCAATCGGTCGACGGGTTCATGCGCCCACCCCTATCGCATGCGCTACGATCATGCGCGCAATGAGGTAGAGGATGCCCGTCAAGACGAAACCGCTGATGATCGTACCCCAGAGCGAGTCCAATGGATTCTTCACGTATCCCTCCCCGAAGCGTGTAATTCGCCTTACATGTTGCGCGCTGCAGGAGAGGGTCCTTCCGCTACGATGCGTCGGAGGCTGCGACCGTATCGAGCGACTTAGGTTGTGTAACGATCGTATTTGCGTGGGTATACCAGACCAGGCCCGGCGGTGCCGCGCGCTGTTTGCGCACGTGCTTGCGAAGCGTGTAATCGACGGGAACCGACGTCGCCGCTCGCGCCCGCGAGTAATAGGCCGCCAGCGAGGCCGCGAGCTGAAGGTCGGCGTCCGGGGCGGTGCTGCGATCGTCGCGCGTCAGGACGACGTGCGCGCCGGGAATGCCCTGAGCGTGGAACCACAAGTCGTTGGGCCGTGCCACGCGGAAGGTCAGCTCGGCGTTTTCGACCGGCGACCGTCCAACGATAATGCGCGACCCAAGTTCAGTACGCAGCTCGAGCGGCGCGCGCTTACGCTTGGGTGACGTCTGGCGCGCCGTCGTTCGGCTGCGCGGAATGAGCTCCGCAACCGCACTCTCGACCTCGCCGAGATCTTCATCGGCGGCGCGTTCCGCCTCCCATCGCAGCACCTCAACGGCCTGAAGAAACCCGGCCACGGCACGTTCGCGGGCGTCAATATGTGGCACCCCTTTTGCCAGCTTCTTGTAGGCCGCGAAAAGCTTCGTCGCTTGATCTTTGGCTTCTTCACGTTGCGCTTCGTCGGTTTCGTGCAACGTTGCGAAGATACGCTCACCTTCGACGCGTAGCGCCTGACGTTGCTCCGCGCGCCGATGCTTTTCGGCGAGTGCGTCGAGCTCCCCACGCAGCCTGCGTTCGCGCTCTTCCAGCCTTTTCAGCATTGCATGCCTGCGCCGGTCGCTGCGCTGACGTCCGGCGTCCATGTTTTGCTCCGCGCGGAGCTCGTCGAACAGGCGCAGCAGCGATCCTTCGCGGGAATGTTGCGCGTCATCGAACCCATCCAGCGGTGCGACGTAGGCCTGCAGCAATCTCCCGTCACGGCGGTAGACGTGTAACGGGGAAACGAGAACGTCATCGTCGACCGGCGTTGCAGAAAGCGTGCGAACTTGCGCAGGCAGCGGCGGCAGTAAATACGGATCGCCGGCTCGTATTGCCCGCCGCGCGTTGGTTGAAGGGTCGAACTCCTTGAGCGCCGCGACGATCCGGTCGCCCTTGACGAGCACGAGGTTGCCGAAGCGCGGAACGAGCTCGAGGTAGAGATCCAACTGTTCGCCGACGCCGAAGCGCGACCGCGCCGAGAAGGTGAGCCGCAGGAGCCGGTCGTGTCGGCGAGCCGCGATGCGTGAGAGAGTCATTCCTTGCAGCGATCTCGCCAGCGCGCGTACGAAGCCAGGCTCGGCGTTCACGCCGAGATCTTCGTTCTCCAGTGTCACCATCGGCGGTGACGCGAACGGATCGACCGCAGCGAGTAGCCGGATTCGATGCTTGCGCAGGACGAGGCCGATGCGTCCGTCGACGAGTAGGCCCGCGTCCTCGAGTCGGGCTCCGCTAAGGGTTTCATCCAGCTCTCGCGCGAGCCGCCGGATGAGGACCCAATCGGTCAGCATCAAACCATCTTGTCGTGAGAATGCGAATAGCCTTGGCGGTGGGCGCAGCCGCGTTGCTCGGCGCCTGCAGCACGAGTTCTGCGGCGCCGAAGAACTGGCGAGCAATTCCCGGGCAGCGCCAAGCCTGGTCAATCGGCAGCGGCGCGAGCGCACAAGAGTACCGCTACCAGGTGACGGCATTTACCGGAGGGCTCCAAGACCTCGCTTCGCAAGTTGCGATCGATGCCTTGACGCGTTACCGCGGCGCCAGGCTGCAAGCCAGCACGCCGTTTACGCCGTGTCCCGGCGCCGCGGGCGTAGCAAACTTCCGCCTCGCCGATCGTAAGACGCTTCAAGAGGGATTCGCCGTACGCAACGATCAGGCGGTCCGCGCGTACTACTTTCACCCAACGGGAACGTCTCCCGATCCCAACGTCTGGCTAGCGATGCAGAACGTACTCTGCGTGCTTCCGGCTTAACGGCCGACGGCCGCGTCGCTGTCGGGCCTGGATGGGGACGAATACGCCGCCAGGGCCGGCTCACCCGCGAGGCGATCGCCGCCGGGATACCGGTCGTCGTGAACGCCGGCGGTTTCGCGATGATCGAGATCGGTCCATAGGTTAACCGGCCCCCCGGCGTGAACCCGATGAGGGTTGATCACGGGGCCGGGTCTCCTGTTTGTCGTCTCGGGGCCCTCAGGTGCGGGCAAGGACACGCTCGTCGAAGCGCTGCGCGAGCGCCGAGCCAGTTTGCGATACTCGGTTTCGGCCACCACGCGTCCGCCGCGTAGCGACGAGCGCAACGGGGAGCACTACTTCTTCGTCTCGCAGGAAGAGTTTCAGGGGCTTCAGATCGGCGACCGGCTTTTGGAGTGCCGAGAGTATAACGGCAACCTTTACGGGACGCCGCGAGATTACGTCGAGCAGAGTCTCACCGAGGGGTACGACGTGGTCATGAAGCCCGAGGTCAACGGTGCGCTGGCCGTTAAGGCAGCGTATCCCGACGCGGTCCTGATCTTTCTCGTGCCGGACCGCTTCTCGAATCTTCGCGAGCGGCTGCTCGCTCGTCGCACCGAGACGAACGAGGAGATAGCGCGGCGGCTCGAGATCGCGCAACAGGAGATGAAGTTCATTCGGAGCTTCGATTACATCGTGGTCAACGAGCAAGACCGTCCGGATGAGGCGGTGCGCGACTTGGAGGCGATCCTTCAGGCTGAGCGCTTTCGCATCCATCGGTATCCCGACGATTCGATTCGGCGCGTCGAGTCATCTTGAACAGCTAACAAGAAGGAACGGTTCCAAAATCTGATGAGCAAATCCGTATTCGGCGACCTCGACGTCCTGCTGGAGCATGCCGACTCCAAATTCAGTCTGGTCAATATCGTGACCAAGCGCGCGCGTCAACTCAACAATTGGATTCGCGTGCAGCAGCTCCCAGCGACCGATCGTCGCGAGTACTTCGCCAGCGAGCCGCTCGTCGATCGCGAAAGCATCAACCCCAACAAACCGGTTTCTATTGCGCTCGACGAAATAGCGGATGGAAAAATCCTCTACCGCCGGACCCGCGAAGGAATAAAATGATTAGTTCTGGGTCGGCGCCCCGGAGCTAACGTTAGCGGTAAAGTGCAGATGAAGCGGAAGTTTAAATGTGTGGCATAGTCGGCTACATCGGCGGACGCGATAGCGTTCCGATTATCATGGATGCGCTGCAGCGCCTCGAGTACCGGGGCTACGACAGCGCCGGCATCGCGGTCATCGACGCCAACGGAAGCTTGGCCGGATCGAAAGCCGAGGGCAAGCTCTCGCGGTTGGCGGAACGGCTCGCAAACGGCAGTCCGCTGCACGGCGCGGTCGGCGTCGGCCACACGCGTTGGGCGACGCACGGCGCGCCGAGTGACGCAAACGCCCATCCGCATTTAGATTGCCGCGGCCGAATCGCGGTCGTGCACAACGGCATCATTGAGAACTACGCGTCGCTTCGCGCACGGTTGATCGAGCTCGGTCACGTTTTCAGCAGTCAGACCGACACCGAGGTGCTGGCCCATCTCATCGAGCTGCACTACGACGGTGACCTGGAAGAAGCGGTGCGCCGAACCGTCCACGAAATTCGGGGCGCCTATGCGCTCGGGGTCATCTCAAGTGACGACCCCGAACACCTCGTTTTTGCGCGCAATGGCGCCAGTCCACTGGTGCTTGGCATCGGTGAGGGCGAGATGTACGTCGCCTCGGACACGCCTGCGATTCTGCCCTATACCCGTCGCGAGATCATCCTCCAGGAGGGCGAGATTGCCGTGGTGGGTCGCGACGGTTTCCGTTTAACCGATTACGCCGGATCGCGCATCGAACGCGACGCCATTGCGATCACCTGGGACGCCGGGTCGGCGGAAAAGACCGGTTACAAACATTTCATGCTCAAGGAGATCTTCGAGCAGCCGCACGTCATCAAGGAGACGTTGAGCGGTCGCGTCGACGACGATGGACAGGTGCACTTGGGCGCCGAGCTCGCTGCCATCACCCCGGAGCTGCTTCGGGGGCTCAACAAGATCGCGATCACGGGCTGCGGTACGGCATACCATGCGGGGATGGTGGGCATGTACTTGCTGCGCTCGCTGGTGCATCTCCCGGTCGAAATGGAACTCGCCAGCGAGTTTCGTTACGGAGATCCGGTGATCGATCCGACGACCCTCGTAATCGCCATGTCTCAGTCGGGCGAAACCGCCGACACGATCGAGGCCGTCCGAATCGCGAGAGACGCCGGAGCGAGCGTGTTGGGAATTTGCAACGTTCTGGGCTCGCATCTGACGCGGCTGGCCGATGGCATGCTCTATACGCGCGGCGGGCCGGAGATCGGTGTCGCCGCAACCAAGACGTATGTCTCGCAAGTCACCGCGCTCACGCTCTTTGCACTCTATCTTGCGAGGTTGCGTGGGACGACCGACGACCGGCGTCTGGCCGAGATCGCCGCGGGAACGAAGCTGCTTCCGGCAGCGGTTGACGTGGTGCTCGATACATCGGCCGAAATTCGCAAGGTCGCGCGCGAGCTGCGCAAGGCCCAAAGCGTACTCTTCATCGGGCGGTATGTGAACTTTCCGACCGCATTGGAAGGCGCCCTGAAGCTGAAGGAGATCTCGTATATTCACGCCGAGGGCTATCCTGCGGGCGAGATGAAACACGGCCCGATAGCCCTGCTCGATTCTATGGTACCGGTCGTCGGCATCGTCACCGAAGATCGCGTACGAGAGAAAATGCTTTCAAATTTGATGGAATCCAAAGCGCGCGAGGCGCCCGTGATCGTCGTCGCCAATCGCGACGATGCGGAAGCCAGAAGCGTGGCCGATCGCGTCCTTTCGGTTCCGAAGGTGGACGAGCTGCTCTCGCCCATCGTCAACGTGATCCCGCTGCAGCTGCTCGCGTATCACATCGCGGACATCGAAGGCAAGGACGTGGACCAGCCGCGCAATCTCGCCAAAACCGTCACGGTTGAATAGTGATCCGCAGCGACGGACGCCGGTACGACGAGTTACGGCCGGTCACGATCGAACCGGGCTTCCTGAAGTACGCCGAAGGGAGCGCGCTCATCAGCATCGGCAACACGCGCGTCCTCTGCGCGGCCTCGCTCGAAGATCGCGTACCCGCCTGGATGAAGGGACGCGGTGTGGGCTGGGTCACGGCAGAGTACGCCATGCTGCCTCGCGCGACGCAGGAGCGCACGCAGCGCGAAGCGGCCAAAGGGCGCCTAGGGGGGCGGACCCACGAAATCCAGCGGATTATCGGTCGCGCGCTTCGAGCGGTCACCGACATGGCGCGGTTGGGCGAACGCACCATCTGGCTCGACTGCGACGTCTTGCAAGCCGACGGCGGAACCCGAACGGCCGCGGTGACGGGAGCCTGCGTTGCCCTTGCCTTGGCGTTACGCACTCGGTTCGACCCAGCCGATCGCGCGCGGTGGCCGCTTGTCGCAACGGTCGCGGCAATTAGCGTCGGTATCGTCGCCGGGCAGCCGCTGCTCGACCTCGCCTACGACGAAGATAGCAAAGCTCTCGTCGACATGAACGTCTTCATGACCGACGCGGGCCGGTTCGTGGAGCTGCAGGGCACGGCCGAAGCGGCGCCGTTCGACCGACGCGAACTCGACGTGCTGCTGGCGCTCGCCGAACGCGGAATCCGCCGGCTGTTCGCCCTGCAAGAATCGGCGCTCGGAAATCCAATGCCGATTCATGCCGGTTGACGCCAGTTTCGCCGACCTGGTAGCCCGCATCGGCGCCTTCCACATCACGGATCGGGCGATGAAACGCTCGCAACGCGACATCGAGGCGGCGCTGCGCGACGGCCCGATAGACGACCGCGCCCGCGACGGGTACCTCGGCGCGGCTCGCCGGTACTTTCAGGGCTTTGACGGCGAGGCGCGCAGCCATCTGCGCGACGTCGACCGGCGCCTCGAACACGTCAATCAAGTGCATTTCAATCTCAGCGCCGAGCGCGCCGTCGCGGTCAAGCGTATCGAGGCCACGCAAGCGGTCTTGCATGCATTGGACGACCTGGCGGGAGGTACGCCGTGAAGATGCTCGACCGGTTCGGTCGCGCCACGACCGATTTCTTCGAGTACGCCGGCGGATTGACATTACTCTCCGCCGAGTCGGTCGGCTTCATCGTCCGCCTGCGCATTCGCGTTGCGGAGACCATATCGCAGGCGGCATTGCTCGGCGTTCAATCACTCGTCATCGTCGCGCTGACCTCGCTCTTCACCGGCGCCGTGATTTCGCTGGAATCGGCACAACAAGCGGTCGCATACGGCGTCGCCAACCTCGTTGGCGGCGCGGTGGCGTATGCCTCAGTTCGCGAACTTGGACCGATGCTGACCGCCGTCGTCGTCGCGGGACGGGTCGGTGCGGCGATCGCCGCCGAGCTCGGTTCGATGGTGGTGACCGAACAAATCGAAGCGCTCCGGTCCATGGGCCTCGAACCCTCGCGTTTTCTCGTCGTGCCGCGGTTGGTCGCCTTGCTGTTGATGCTGCCGCTGCTGACGATCTTCGCCGACGTCGTCTCGATTGTCGGCGGCATGTGGATCGCGCACACCTACGCTCACATCCCGTACGACGCCTTCATCTCGTCGGTGCGCCAATCGATTCACATTAGCGATGTCCTGAAGGGATTGCTCAAGGCCTTCGTCTTTGCAGCGATCATCGCGATCGTCGGTGCCTATCAAGGTCTTTCAACCCGGGGCGGCGCGGCAGGCGTTGGACGTTCGACTACGTTTGCCGTCGTGCTCGCGATCATTTTGATCTTCATCTCGAACTTCGTGCTGTCATTTTTGCTCTTCGGTTAGACGCAGTATGAACGGAGAGAACCCCCGGCTCATCGCGCGAATCGAAGATGCAACGCTGGCGTTCGGCGAGCGCGTGATTCTAAAAAACTGTAACCTCAACATCGTGGACGGAGCGATCACGTGCATCATCGGACTCTCGGGTGCAGGAAAGTCGACGATCCTGCGCCTGCTCGACGGGCTGCTCTTACCGAGTGAAGGGCACGTGTACGTGCGCGGTCGAGATATCTGTCACATGTCCGAGGAGCAGCGCAACCGCGTAAGGCAGAAGATCAGCCTGTCATTTCAGTTTTCAGCACTGCTTGACAGCCTCACCGTGGGCGAGAACGTCGCGTTGCCGCTGCGCGAGCGCACCCACCTCTCCGAGGCCGAAATTCGGCGAACCGTCATGGACTCACTTGAAAGCGTTGGACTCACTCAGGCGTACGACAACCTTCCCGCCGAGTTGTCCGGCGGCATGCTGAAACGGGCCGGTTTCGCGCGCGCGATCGTTACTCGGCCCGACCTGGTGCTGTACGACGAGCCGACGACCGGGCTCGACCCAATCGTAACGAACTTGATCACCGACACGATCCTGAAACTGCGCGCAAAACTCAATGGCAGCGCGGTCGTGATCTCGCACGACTTGCCGTCGATCTTTGCAATGGCCGACTACGTCGCAATGCTTTTCGAAGGTGCGATCATCGCTTACGACACAGCCGATCGGATCCGTAACTCGAGCAACCCGATCGTCGCGCAGTTCCTTCAGGGATCCGAAATCGGGCCGATTCCGATTTAGACTTCGACTACCGTCTTGCTGCAACTCCATTCGCGTGGCGGCGCAGACAGGCCCCGCGATCGCGCAAGAACGCTCCAAGGGCCGGGGCACTGACTCGCCGGAAGAGATGGCGCAGCGCGATCTCGACGATCGAGCTTTCGCTGACGCGATGCCGGGCTGCCAGCTCAGCCAATTCTGCTCCAACGTCCGCGGACAGATTGACGGTAAAGCGTTGGGCATTATGCGGATCCCCGATCCGTTGCGAGAGCGCCGTCTCGCTCTGTTCCGCGCGTCTCTGTCGAATCATGGTCCATCCCTCCAAGTCGTTTCATCGGCCCCGAAAGAGGCCGCCGGCCCCGAAATCAGCGACAAGGTCCGCACCTGATCGGGCTCGACCCCTAACTGGCCCGCGACGTCATCGACGTTGCCACGAATGTCGAATACTCGCTCCAAACCGCAGGCCTCGAAGATGCGGCTAATTCCCGGACGTAGGGAGACGAGAACGAGCCTCGCATTCCGTTCTGCCATCGTCCTCTCCAGCGTGACGAGGCACTCGAGCACGCTAGAATCTACATAGCGAGTCTTCCCGAAATCGATTACGACGACCGCTGAGTTCGTCGTGACTGCGAACGCGTCGAGCAATCGCGACCGTTCCGCGATGTCGAATTCCCCTTCCAGATTGATGATGGTAACGCTCACGTCAAAGGGCTGAGCGTCTGTAGTCTCAGCGACATGTTTGGGGTGTATCATGCTAGGGTCTCCTAGGCGCGTACTATACGATAGCAGCAGCCGGTGCCCCTATAGTTCACAACAGCCGTGCTCGCTTGGCTGCTTGGCGCGAGGCACTTTTTCTCAAAGGGCTAAATACGGACCGCTATGAGCAGGCAGGCACAGGTCGGCGCATTTGCCATCGTCGCATTGCTGTTACTCTTTGGCGTCTTCTACGTCATTACCGATTTCGGTACGCGCCACACCGGCTACCGCGTCGGGATTCATTTCCAATCCGCCGCCGGCGCAACGCCCGGCGCGCTGGTCTACTTCAGCGGCGTCGACATTGGCTCGGTGGATTCGATCGAGCTGCTCCCCGACAACACGGTCGACGTCATCTTGGCGATCAATCGCAACATCGACATTCCAGCGGAGTCGCGATTCTTGATCCAAGAGCCGCTGACCGGTTCACCGTCGGTCATCATCGTGCCGCCGCGCACGAAGCCGCCGGTTCCGCTGCTTCCGCGCCAGGTTCTGCCAATCGCCGAACAGCCGCGCGGCACGAACACCGCTACCATTGCCGACCTGCTGCAAGAAGGTCAAGGCGAGATGAAGCGCTTCGACAACGTCATGGGGTTGCTGGAGTCGCGCACGCCAAAGCTGCTCAACACCCTGCAAACCACGCTGAACAACGCCAACGACCTCACCGTTACGACCAAGGCGTCGCTGCAGCGGGTCTCCGGCGAATTTCTGGCGCTCGGCGCAAACTTGCAGACCAGTCTCGCTTCTGCCAGTGCAAACATCGTTGCGCTATCGGCGACGCTCAACGGCGCAGCAACGACCGATTCGAAAAAAGTCGGCGTGCTGCTGGATCAATTCCAGTCCACTGCCGTGGCGCTCAACCGCTCGATGAGTGCGCTGCAGGATCTCGCAACCGATCCGCGCTTGAAGGCAAATATCCTTACGACGACCCAGAGCATCGCCGAGACGACGCAGACGATCGCCGCAATGACGAAGGACCTTCGCACGGTGACCGGCGATCCGCAGACCCAAGCGCAGGTGCGTAATACGATCGCCAACCTCGATGCCGTCATGCAGAAGGCAAACTCACTACTGGGCGAGCTGGGGGGAACGAGCAGCGTCCCAGGTGTTGATTCGGGTGCATCGCCGGCGCCAGGCGCAAGCAACGCCCCAAGCAACGGCATCTCGCCCGCGGCGCGCGAGCGGCTTCACACTAAACTGGCGGGCTTGGCGCGCAATCTCGTCGCAATTCAAGTGCGGTTGAGCGGGCTCTCACCGCAGCATAATCCCGGACTGAATCCTGTATTGACATCGAGCCAGGGCCCGTTGGGCGACATCAATCTCGTCGTGCTGCCGCACGCCACCACTAGTCTCATGGTCGGTGCAAACGCAATCGGCAACAATACGACGTGGAACGCGGTGCTCGAGCAGCACAAGGGTGATTTTCGCGTCGGCGCAGGCGTGCTCTACTCTCAGATTGGCGTGCTCGGCCAATACGCTCCGTTACGTGGTTTCGGCTTAGAGACGCGCATCTATGATCTCACCTATCCGATGATCGACCTGTACGGCAATCTGCACATCGCGCCGGGCACGCAGCTGTTCTTCGGGCAGCGGGATGTGACGCACGCCTCGCGTCGCAATACGTTCGGACTCCAGTATCAGTTTTAGGAACTTAAAAGCCTGATGTCCGAACGGGCACGAATCGGCATCATCGGCGCGGGCGCCATGGGAACGCTGTTCGGCTTTCACCTAGCGGACTGCTGCGACGTAACCATGCTGGACGACAACGCCGCCGTCGCCGATACGGTGGAACGCGAGGGCTTGCGCGTCAACGACGAGCCCGCGCGCCGGGTCCGAGTGGCGCGGCGCGCGCGCGATCTGTACGGGTCGCGAATGCTCTTTCTCTTCGTCAAAGCGGTCGACACGCTACGCGCGCTGCGAGCGTTCGCCGGTGAGCTCGACCCGGCCGCACCCGTCGTGTCGCTGCAAAACGGCATAGGAAACGAAGATGCGATCAAGACTGCGCTTGGCGGGGCGGTTCCGGTCATTCTCGGAATCACGACGGAATCGTCGCAGACGATTGGCCCCGGTCGAGTCCGTAGCTCGGAGCAGGGCAATACCATCATCGGCTCGTCGAGCGCCTCCACGACGACCTCGCGGACCGTGACCGACCTGCTGACGCGCAGCGGATTGCGTGCCTCCGCAGTCTACGATATTCGCCCGCATCTCTGGGGGAAGTTGGTGGCGAACGCGTCGGTCAACGCTCTCTCCGCGCTGCTCGACTGCAACGCCGGCGAAATCCCGCGCGACGCCAACGCGGCGCGATTGGCCGAAGCGCTCGCCGAAGAGACCGCGAACGTCGCAGCCGCGCTCAAAATAAATCTTCCGTTCGTCAACCCGTGGCAGTACGTTACGGAAGTAATTGCCCTCGGCGCCGACGCCAAGAGCTCGATGGCGTACGATCTCGAATCGGGCCATCCCAGCGAGATCGATCACATCAACGGCGCGGTCGTTGCTTTCGGACGGCGCACCGGGACGCCAACTCCCTACAACGACGCCATGCTGCGCTTGATCAAGGCACGCGAGGCTCTGCTCGCGAGTTCACGGTTGGGGCTGTAGCCTCAACAACCTGACAGCGCCCATCGCGCTTTCGACGTCGATCCGCCGCGCGCTTCCGCCGTTGACACTGCCGTCAATCGTTTCAGACTCTCCCTGCGAGGTACCGCGTAAGGCGAAATCCGTGAACAGCGTTCCTTGGCCGGTGTGAAGGTGGACCTCAAAATCTGCCTTTGCGCTGATGCGCAGTGTGACGTCACCGCGTTGCGTCGAGAAATGAAGCGTTCCGGGCCAATCGCTCGCGCCAATCGTCACGAAAAGATTCCCTTGCCCCACCGCTGCCTGCGCGTAGCCCGGCAGCATCAGCGTAACGTTTCCGCGGGCGGCAACGATTCGCGCGTTTCCATTGATGTCCGTCACATTGACGTCGCCTCGCCGGGACTCCACAACGAGGTTGACGCCGTCGGGAACGCGCACCAGCAACGACTGCAGCGCATCGGGTGCATCGACCGTTACTCCTAGCGGCGCCACGCGAAGCCGTGGGGCAGGCGGCGGCGTGCTTTTCGCCACGGCCGTGGCCGAAATCGTAAAAAGGTCGCGGCGCTGACCGCTTGCCGGCTGATAGACGTTAAGCGTAGCGCTCCCGATCCGCACCACGAGCGTTGCGCCGCCCTTCAATACGCCGACGGTCGTAACGTACGGCGGCGCCGATGCGCCGCAGCCAACCAGCCACGCGACAGAAAGAAGAAGGGCGAGCCGCTGCATGAAGAACGCTCTTCGATGACTTCTTCGCGGCTCTTTCACATGCGCTTATGGTACGCGCTGCCGGTGTTGCTACTCCCGGCGTGCGGCGGGGGCGCGGCACCCTTTTCGTTCGGCCCTCCGAGCATTAGTCAGGCACCGGCAACGGCGGCCACGCGTTGGATTCCGGCGGCCGGCGAGTCGTATCAAATTCA
>DAIMCN010000032.1:0-7452 GCA_036726365.1 Candidatus Cybelea sp. | reverse complement strand
GTAACCAAGTTGCACCGAATGGATCGCCGCGCGGTCTGTTACGTTGATGTCGGTACGTGGGAAAACTGGCGTCCCGACGCGCACGAGTTTCCGAAAGGCGTGCTGGGCCGGACCGACGGTCACTGGCGGGGTGAGCGCTGGCTCGACATCGGTAAGACCGCGATTCTCGAGCCGATCGTGGCGCGTCGCCTGGATCTCTGCAAGAAGAAGGGCTTCGACGCGGTCGATCCCGACAATCTCGACGGCTATCAGAACCGTACCGGCTTTCCGCTCACCTATCAGGAGCAGCTGACCTACGACGAATGGGTTGCCAATGCAGCGCACGCGGACTCACCGCCGACCAGAAGGGCGACAACACCCAAGTGAAGGACCTCGTCAAGGTCTACGACTTCGCGGTTGTCGAGCAATGCTACGCGTAAGGCTGGTGCAACCAGTTTGCCACGTATACGAAATCGAACCGCCTCGTCGTGGACGTAGAGTATGGGCTCAGCCGCCAGCGATTTCGAGACAAGACCTGCCCCGATACCGCCCGCGACAACGAAACGGCGATCCTAAAGAAGCTTCAGCTCACCGCCTGGATCGTCACGTGCCCGCAGTAAGCAGGGCCGCCGCTCGAATGCGATGAAAGATTTATTATGTCGCCTCCAGGACCCCACAAGAAGACCCGCCCGCTGGCCGAAGCGACCCTCCCTGAGGGGCTGGATCCGCTGGTCCGCGACCTGGCCGGGTACCTGTTGACGGAGCGCCGCCGCAGCCCGTTGACGGTCTCTGCGTACGCGCACGATCTCAAGGAGTTCAGCAATTTTTTGGCGCGCGAATCACCCGATCTATCGTTGCGCACCGTTAAGGCCTCGCAGATCCGGCGATATATTGCCCACATGTTCGATTCGCATGGCTACGACAGCCGCACCGTCTGCCGCAAACTCTCGTCGATTCGGGCGCTCTACCGCTTTTTGAAGATCACCGGCGTCCTCGAGAACGATCCGGCCTTTGCCATCCCCGGTCCCTCGGTCGCCAAGAGAAAACCCGCTCCGCTCAAAATCGACGATGTGATGAAACTGCTGCGCGCCTCTCTGGCCGGTAAGACGGAGACTGCGCAGCTGCGAGATCGCGCGATCCTAGAGCTGTTCTATGCGAGCGGGATACGGCGTGCCGAGCTGGCCGGCGTGCGCCTGGCCGATGTGGATTTGGCCGAGCGGACGATTCATGTCACGGGCAAGGGTAACAAGCAGCGCACCGTCTTAATCAATCGCACGGCGGCCGCCGCGATCGAGGCGTATCTGCGCGTGCGGCCGCGGAGCGCCGATCCGGCGCTCTTTTTGGGCCGTTCCGGACGTGGAATGACGCCGAAGCATGTCTGGCGCATCTTTCACGCGATCTACCGCATTAGCGGCCTCCAAAAGCACGCCAGCCCGCACACGCTGCGACACTCCTTCGCAACGCATCTGGTTGAGAACGGCGTCGATCTGGAAACCGTACGGGAACTCCTCGGCCACGAAAGCCTGGCAACGACCGGCGTCTATCTGCAGCTCGCGATGGGCCACAAGCGCCGCGCGTACGATGAGGCACACCCCCGAGATCGCATCACTTAACCGCGATCCAGGTTTCCGTCGGCATCTTCCTCTTCTTCTTCCGCCGATCGCGATCGGCGTACTCTGGGTCTGGGCGATCGCGCCTAGAGCTTGAAGTTGACGGATCCGGTGACTTGCATCGGCGCGACGACGCCCAAAAATCCCGTGTTGTTTCCGTTGAACCAGAAGTCGTACGGGTATTGCAGCTGTGGCGGCGGGTGCGACGAGTTCGAGTTCGGATAGAAATTGCCCGACGGATACAAGAAGTTCGTTGGAGGCGACCCATAGACGCAAACCGACGGATTCTCCCAAACGTAACCGCGCTGACCGCAGATGTCGATGAGATTGGTGAAGTTCAGCCGTGCCGTCACGCGCGGGCTAACCTCGTAACTAAACGCGAGACCCATTTGCAGCTGCCACGGTTCTTTGAAGGCCCCAAGGTTGTCGAAGCCGCCGGTAAACCTGTCCGGGATGAAGAGTGGCAAGCTTCCAAAGTCCGTGCACGACGCCGGGTCGGCCGATCTGCCGTGCGCTGCGATCCAGCCCATGGGCGGTTGAAAGCACGAGGTCGGGTTGTATCCAGGCCACGCCGTCGGCGCCCCATACTCGGCGCCGGACGAAAAATTCCACGAGTTGGTGACGTCAAACCGCTGATGCTTATAGTTTACGATGAGCGCCGCAATGTACGGGACGGCATATCCGTTGGCGGCCGCCGCCGGTCCGGGAATGACGTCATAGGTCGGATACCAGGCGGTATCGGTGAACGCGTTTTGATACCGCCGGTTGTAGTACGGATTGACCACAACGCCGGACTGCTTGCAGTTGTTCGTTCCCGCGCCGCCCGCCGAGGCGTAGAAGTAACACGGAAAACCGCCGTGACCTTTGAGGAAGGAATCGTACGTGCGAATGTACCCGTTGAGCTGATCGATCACGTTTTGGCTCGTGCCGCTGAAGTTTTGGTACCTGATTTGGCTGTGTGTATAGGTAAACGCGAGCTGTCCACTCAGCCCCTCGCGTGAGAAGTCGCCCTTCGCTACCGCCAGCTCGACGCCGGTGCTCACCTGGTTGCCGACGTTGAGACCGGATTCGAGTCCGCCTTGCGGGTCGATGTAGAAATTCTGCAGCTGATCGCGGGTCGCGCGGTAGAAGGGGCTGACCTTGAAGCTCCAATCCGTTCCCTTGAGGTGCTTTTCCCATGAAAGATCGTAGTTATAGGAAGTATCCGGCCGTATCAAATGATCGGGCGTATTGAACCCGTAACCATAGAAGTGATTCCCGAGAAATAACGGGAGATTCTGCTGAAGCGTGTTGTACTGCACCCATGACGAGTTGGGCGGGCGCGCGTACACGCCGAACGAGGCGCGCAGAACGCTGTCCGGATCGAGCGTATACGTCAGGCCGAGCCGCGGCTGGAACCGCGCCGTGGTGTACGATCCGCCGCTTGTGTTGATCAGCGGCCCATAGGGCGACTGTGCCAGGGGCACGGTCGTAACGCCGTTTACGACGGGGCAGGGGCCGATGCCGTTGTTCGTGCGATCGATCGGTTTGTTGTTGTTGACGCCGGGAGCGAAGCAAAACTCGGCGTTGTAGGCGTTAAACCAGAACTGGCGAGCTGGGTCGTTCGGACTCGTATCGCCGAAGAGATATTTGAAATCCTCGATGCGCAACCCCACATTGACGTTCAAACGGTCATCTGGGCGCCACTGATCGTTGATCGAATAACCGGTAAACTCCGAATTGACCTGGTTGAGGTTTCCGTTAAACGTCGTCGCGGTGACGAGCCAATTGGGGTTCACCCCCGGTGCGCACGCCGGCAGCCTCGGGTTCGATACGCACGAATAGGTCGGCGGAGGCGAAGGACTACTCAACGTGCCCGGCGTTTGATCGTAGCAGCCGATCTGCGAGCCGCTCGAGGGATCGTAGCACTTGCCGTTCGTCCCGACGAAATTCGTGATATTCCAGTTCGAAGGGAAAAAGGATACGTCTAAGCGCTGCAGCTTGGAGTAGGTGTACGCACCGGTGACGCTGAGCAGATGCTGCGCGCTGAGCTGATTGGTATAGCTGAGGTTGAAGCCGTAGGTGTGGTCCGGAAGAAAGTAGGGAAGCTCCCAGCCGTAGAACGGCTGTGCGGTCGAGTTGTAGCCGTTAATGTTCCAGGTTGAGTACAGCGCGTAGCCGTAAGCGCGCAGATACGACGATGGATCGAATTCGTGCTGATATTGCAGTTTTTCCACCGACACGCCGTTTTCGTTCGGATCGCGAATATTGCTCGGCAGAGCGCCTTGGAATGCATGCGGCGGGCTAGAGGGGAGAAAGTACTTCGTCAGCTGGGACTGGTTAAACGGCTGCATCGTAGTGCCGTGATACAAGTAGCTGTCGTCCCATGCCAACGGTCCAAAAAGCGCCTGGAGGACGTTTCGGCCGAAATCGTTGATCGAGCTATAATATTGATTGACGTTCTCGCTCGTCATCCACAACGCCTGAATGTCGTCGCGCAATCCGTTGCTCTTGTGCGGGATTCCGAAGTGCAAGTCAACGATGTCATCGCGAAGCGACTGCGTGGCAAGCCCAAAGCCGAGCCCGCTCGTGAAGAGCACCGGCGACGGGGCGCCGGTGTAAACGTAGCCGTTGGAGAATGGAAGCGCCGTGCACGACTTGAGGCCGCACGTATAGCCGGGAACCGCGCTCACCGGATAAAAGAACGAGTAGGGTATGTTCGAGCCGTTGTTGTTGTTGACGAAACGAAAATCTTGATTGCTTCCGCCGATCCCAACGTAGTAGCTAAAGAGCCGGTCGGGTGTCGAACCTCCGGCCTCTACGGAGGCTTGATGGTAGAATGCCGGGTAGCCCACGGCGAGATTCGCGTCGGCGTATCCGGGATACGTTCCGGTCTTGATGACCTGATTGACGTAACCTGAGATACCCTGCGCATCCGAGCTAGCCGGAACGCCTCCGGTGTAAACTTGCACTTCCTGGCTGCCCAGACTGGAAAGCATGGTCTGGGGCGCGTTGTCGTACGCGCGATTTACCGGAATGCCGTCTAGCTCGTAGCCGACTTGATCGATATCGCCGCCACGAACTTTGAGCGTTTGCCACCAGCCCTGCTCGTTTTGATCTAGCTCTACGCCGGGCACGGATGCGATCGCGCCGTACGCATTGTTGAGGCTGCCGGGGCCGGTCAGTCCCTGCGCCGCCTGCTGGCCCGCCGCGTCCACCGAGTAGACGTCGCTTGTCGTTCCCGGTTTGACCAGACTCGCCGCGGATTGCGCCACGACGCGTGCAATCGTTCGAAGCGCTTTATTCAGGGAGACATTGTAGGTCTGCACCTGATCCGCGGCGACAGTGAGTCCCGGCTGCGTTAACGGATCGTAGCCGGCCTTCGAAAACGAGATCGTGTACGTGTCCGGATTGAGCGTTAGGAATCGAAACGTGCCGGTTGCGTCGGTCGTCGACGTCGCGCTTTGCGATGGCGAGCCCGCCGCGACGGAGACTCCGGCAAGTGGAGCTCGGGTTTGCGAGTCCACGACCCTTCCGGTGATCCCTCCCGTCGTGCCCGCCGACGCGTACACCGGCATCAAAACCGCGATAAAAAAGGCTACCGCAATCGCTGTCGACCAACGCATTTTTGGGTATTGTTTCCTGAGTGACCGCCTGCCTGCTAGTCGCCCTCGATCCAGTCGCGCGTCAGATAGAGCCAAAACGCCAAGCCCGCGTAACGGCCGTAGCGCGAAAATGCGCGTCGCATTGTGGAATCGGCGGCATGCTTTTTGCCGCTCAGCCGAAGGTATTTGGGACGCGTCCACGAGTCGAGAACGAGTTGGCCGTGACGTCCGAGCACCTGCATAACGTGCGCGGCTCCATACGGGCCGATCCCGGGCAGCCCGAGCAGCGTTTGCTCCACATCCTGATCGCTCAATTTTGGCGATAACAGCGCTTCGAGATCCAGCTTTCGCGCCGTCACGTCGCGCGCAATCGCCTTGATATAAGGGCCGCGATACCCCATTCGCGCAACGTCTCGGAACCATGCATCCGGCGTGGCAGCCAAAACCTGCGGCTCGGGGAACGTGCCGCCTGCGAGGCCGGCCAACGCGCGGGTCATGCGCAGCGTTGCCGACCACGCGCAGTTCGTCGTGCAAATCGTCTTGACGACGTCCTCGAAGACACTGGGACTGGCGAGAATGCGTCCGGCTCCGCGCGCCGCCCATGCGAGCGATTCATCATCGGCGATCAACGCGTAGAAGGGCGAAAGATCGTCCGAAAATCGGAACATCCGTTCGATCGAAGCGACGATCGTATCGGCATCCCACCGGCGCAGTGAGCGTGGCGTTTGCGCGATCAGCTTCCCGTCGCTGCAATGCATGGCAACCTCGATCACGCCGGACGCGCCTTGAAATGGGCGCCGGTAGACTAGCGGAGAATGCTGCACCGTCGCCGGCGGCAGTTCCGCGCATCCATGCGAGTGAATCGTACGAGCAAACGAGATCGGCTCGCCGCCCGCACCGCGCAGGGGCAGCTCGCACAAGACTTTCATGAAAAGACGCCTAGGCGACGTACGAAACGTTAACCGCGACGCCGGCCGCCTCGGCCCGCATCAATACCCCGTAGACCGCTTCGAGCTCTTCCTCGATCGAGGAAATGTCGCCGGCGCTCACTTGGAAACGGGCCGCATGGGTCCAGAGCAGGCGGCGCGCGCGTTCGAGCGCGCTGTGAAGGCGGCCGGGTGTGGCTTCGAGCACGGGCCAGTCCAACTCGCCCTGTGCCGGAACGACTCGCCAGCCGCGACCCGAGAGGAACGAGACATCGTCATCCGGGCCAAGAGCATGCGGAACGGCGGAGAGCACGTCGACCGCTTCTTGATCGGCGATTGACAGCGGCAGCCCAAGGTCTCCAAAGCGCAGGATGTATCGAAAGAAAGACGCGCTTCCCACCGTGTAAGCGCCTGCCGTGGACGCGACGTTAACGTGCACGGGCTCGAGTTCGGGGCGATCGCTTGGAGAACCAGGCATGCCGGTTACTTCGCGGCAATCAATCCGAGCTCTTCCACCGCGTCGCGCTCCTTGCGGAGCTCCTCCAGGGTCTCCGCAAGCTTGCGCCGGCCAAACTCGTCCTGAGCGATGCCCTCGACGATGCGTGACACGCCGGCTTCGGTACGCGATGGGAACGAAAAGATCAGCCCAGGATCTACGCCGTACTCGCCGTGCGAGCAGCGCCCCACCGAGTAGCATTCGTCCACAGGCGTATCGTGCGTCAGGTTATAGACGCCGACGATCGCCGCATTGGCGGCAGATGCAGCGGATGAAGCGCCGCGTGCCTTGATGACGGCCGTGCCGCGGTTCTGCACGGTCTCAATGAACTCACGTTCGAGCCAGCCTCGGTCTGCAACGACCTCGGAAGCCGGCCGAGCCCCGATCTTTGCGTGCGCGAAATCGGGATATTGCGTTGCGGAATGGTTGCCCCAAATGATCATGCGCGAAATCGCGGTTGTATCCGCGCTGGCCTTCTTTGCCAGCTGTGCACGAGCTCGCAGTTCGTCGAGCGTCGTCATCGCGAAAAATCGATCCCGCGAGACGCTCGGGGCGTTGTTCATCGCGATCAAACAGTTGGTGTTCGCGGGATTGCCGACAACGAACACCTGGACGTCGGCGAGCCCGATGCCTGGAGGCCCACGTGATCGGATGGCAGTTGCCACCGGCGTGGACGGCCGCATCTATGCCATCGGAGGCTACGACGGCACCAACGTGTTGGACAGAGTGGAGGCATACGATCCGAGCAGCAACACGTGGGCCACGGAGTCTCCGACGCCTGGTGGGGGTCGCTTTGAACTGGCCGCGGCAACCGGTCCCGACGGGCGGATCTACGCGATCGGGGGCGAAGACGGATC
>DAIMCN010000031.1:0-31345 GCA_036726365.1 Candidatus Cybelea sp. | reverse complement strand
AAGAAACTCAAAAAGCGCTCGAGCGGGCGATAGCGGCAGGCCTCCAGCCGGCGAAAATATTTCCGCATGTTCTCGGCGCGCCAGGAATCGTCGCCGGTGTACTTTGCGATGTAGTTCCAATCCGCATTGTGCGGATAGATCGTGATCAGCGCGTTGTGCGCCGTACAGCCGCCGAGGGTGCCGGAACGCGGATAGAGGACGCCGTCGCGCGCCGGCACGAATTTTTTATCGCGCTGCTGCCGCGCATCGTCGGCATAATGACGCACGAAATAGTTCCAGCTCAGGGCCGTGTCTTCGGTAGCGAACGCGTGAAAGCAGGGAACTTGATAATTAGCCGGCTCCGCATCGCCGCCGGCCTCGAGCAATAGAACCCGCATGCCTGCCGCGGCGAGGTTCGCCGCTACGGGTCCGCCTCCGGCCCCGGAACCCACGACGATGTAGTCGTACTCTGCATTGTCGCGATCGTGCATGCTGGCTAACTTTCCGCCGTCAGGCGTCGTGCAGGGCTCAATGCCGTACTTGGAGTTGGCGGCCGTGCGGATTTAGTTGGGCGGCCTTGCGGGCGTAGTGCTCGCTGTTCCATGCCTGACCGGCAGCATCGAAGACTTCTGCAGCCGTTGCGAAGATCGCCCACTCGCGCACGCCCGACGAGAGGGCTTCACCGATGTGCTGCAGCGCTTCGTCGATCTGCCCGCTGCGCCGAAGCGCATCCGCCAACGCTCTCTGGGTGGAAAAGTTCGATCGCAAGGCGACGTCGCGGCGCGCCCATAGTACGGCCTCGGCAGCGTCGGGTCGCGCTCGAACGTAGAAATCAACGAGATGGTGGTAGTAATGAACCTCGCCCGTCGACACCGACTCGAGGTAGTCCGCCAACGCTCCTTCGAAAAGCTCTTGCGCCTGATCGGCCTCGTCCATTAATACGAGCAGCTCGCCGAGTCTCTGTCTCAACTCTGGCTTCGGTACTCTCTCGATGAGATTACGCAGCAGCGCGACCGCCTTGGAGAGATCGTCCTGCGCGACGTAAAGGGCGGCGAAATGCTCGCCTGTCTGCCAGTGCCCTGGATAGGCCGCGTCGGCTCGCTCGTAGTGTGCGCGCGCCTCGTCCAATGAGCCTGTCGCGGCACGGAGCTCGCCGCGTTCGAGTTCGAGCCACGCGTAAGCCCGCATCTCTTTGGCGGTGAGTTCGTCCTGCGCGCGGAGGTAAAGCGCATCGGCCTCCTCCGCGCGCCCCATCGTGGCATCCCAGTGAGCGAGTCTTGCGAGCCCGTCCCACGTGGGGTTCTCCCCGACTAGACTCTCCAGCGCCGTGCGGGCTCGTTCGTAGCGCCCCTCCTGAAAGTCGCAATCAGCGAGCACGATGCGCCCTTGCGGGCGCAATGCCAATCGCGGCTGCATCTCGAGCGACGCCTTCGCAGCCGCGACCCGATGAAAGCGCAGATTTAGGGTCGCCCGCAACAGGCAGATGTCTTCCAATGCCCCAAACGAACGGATGGCATCCGCTATTGCGGCTTCGACTGCCACAAAATCTGCAGGCTGGCACGTTAGCGACGCGCAATGGAACTTCCGATGGGCGAGGCGAACGCGCTTTCCGGAATCGTTGGGATCCTCACGTACCAGCGCTTCTAGGTTGGCGACATCCCTCTTCGTCGCTGCGAGTTCGTCGTCATAGCCTGTAACTACCAGGCGTCCGGCCACGGGTCCGCCAGGTAAGGAAATTCGGTGAGAAACTCCTTATCGTTCTTCAAGGGATTGGGAGGCGTCTTAGGCACGATGGGGACCGAGTCCCAAAGTGCTTGGTCTCCGAGCGTATCTACATGGTATTTCTTGCCATTCAATTCGGCGTCCATGTCCAGGAACAGCGAGAGAAAGCGCGTAGCAACCTGGTCTTCTAAGCGCCGTCCGAAGGGCCACGTGCCCGTGGTGTCCATGTCGATCGCGCATACGTTAGGGACAAATATTTCAAACGATCGTCGTAGCGGTATGTCCAGCCCTCGAGGATTCCAGGAATCGTCTGGCATGTTCAAGGCCTGAAACAGCGTTTTCTTCACGCGCGGAAACGCAGCGATCACCGAGTCGTAGGTCTTGTAAACCGAAACCGGTGAGTTGTCGTGATCGAAGGATGTTTTCAAACCGAGCGCGCTAATCGACGGTCCGAAACCCCAGCCGAGGTGTGCCAAGCGCGGTACGAAATGCGGAGCGATCCAGAAATTATTCGCACCGACCTGGCGCTCGTTATGCCGCTCGTTCAATGCCGCATCGGCGAATGGTTGGCCGTCGGTGTCGACGAGTTTATATTTTTTCAGCTCGGGATCCGAAAACAGTTCCGAGGCTGCTTTCCAGGGATGGTTCAACCACGAAGGTTCGTCGGGGATGGCTTCGACTTTGTGTGCAGCTTTTAGTACCCAGCTTTCCCCCCATGCGTTTACGATGCGATCGGCGGCAGGGGTGCGCGTGATAACGGAATGCGGAATCTCAAGGATGATCGCGTTGCAGTTTTGCCCGGCCCTGCAATCCGAGCCGTCGTAGACGAATCGGAAGTTGCCGTCGGCATCCTTTTTGAACTTATCGCCGTTCCAAACCCACGGGCCGGGCGGCAGGTCGAGCTTGGGCGTCGTGCCGTCTTTTTGGGCGAAGCCCCACGTGGGAAAGTCGGGGCGGTAGTTGAAAAGCTCGTTGCCATCGAGCTCCAACAGCGTCTTTGGGATCGGCAGCTCGCGCGCTTCCGTCATCGTATACGGTACGTGGTAAAACTGCGGGGCGTAGTTGATCGAACGGAAGAAGCCGGTGAGATCGTTAAAGAACGCGTCATCCCGGCCGCCGACAAACGCCTGAATCGCCTCGCCGTCCGGTGTTTGTATCTGCGTAACCTTGTTGAGCTCGATGGCGGCCGAGAAGTCGCCGCAGGGAAATCTCAGGAACTTCAACCTCGCCTTTTGATCCGCATCGACGGTGACCCGCACCTCCGCCGTTTGAAACTCTCCGAGGTACTTCTCCTTAATCGCATCAAGGTACCTCAGGAACGACTCTAGCGTCGCCTCGCCGAGGCCGGGCAGCGCGACTCGCGAATGGGACGTTACGAGCAGACGGTAGAGCAGGTCGCTATCGAGAACGCCCGCTTTGGGAGCGGACGCAAAGGTTAAGGCGAGAAGCACGTTCCGAGACCCCTGCGTCGGGAATCCGAAGAGGTCGTAGAGATCTGCTGCGCTATAGTCGATATCCGCAAAGATAGAATTGACAGCGTTAGGATCGTTGTGGTCAGCCACGCAACCTCCGCTTCATCACCGCCATATCGAAGCTTAGCTCACCCCAAGCCTCCGGCAGCTTGAGCCGCTGGGAGAAGCAGCTTTTCGGCGGGCAGGTGGAAGTGGCCTCTTCTAGCTAGCCCACCACTCTGGCCACCTGGCACAACCAAAGTCGTCCACCTAAAGCCTTTTACCGGAAGCGACGCGAACCGCCCCTGTGTGCGCGCCCGAAAGGCACACCTGGTTGGGGAAAAAGAGGAGGAACGGGTCGCTGTCAAGCGCAAGCCAACTAGCCGGGAGGAGCCTCCTGCTCGAGACTTCAGTCGCGCTGCCCCTATCATGATCTTGAGTGAGGCCACTCGCAGAGGGCCAACAATTTCCCGCCGCTCGCGAAAGCGAGCCAACGGGGGCGCAAGCCCGTCCGTGTAAATCTGCGATCAGAAGGCGCCCTCAAGGCGCTTTCTGATTTTCTAGCCATAGCAACGGTAGATGAGAGTGCCATCGCGCTTAGTGTCGATGCCAGTGGCGCCGTCGCTTATGAAATGACGTATGCCATTCGCCCGTACTGGAAACGGCAGCGACAACATAATAAACTACGTCGCCCTTCTTAGAACCAAGAGCCGTAAAATAGTGGCGTTTCAATCGGCCGTTATCAATTCTATCCCAGACCTCAATAGGATTTGCCACGGCGTCGGGTAGCCATCCCGCAAAGGCTGCGTGGTCGATATCCTTTAACAGTTTCGATGTTATATAGTCAACGGATTGCGTGATAGAGGTCCCGGCATAGTCGCAGAAGCTGACAATGGTAGCTCTCGGCTGGACTCCGAGCGCCTTTGCAATCTCGATGCGTATCTCAGGCCTGCTCTAGTCTCGAAGATTCATGGGGGCACCTGGTGGCACCCGGACATAAAGCCTTGCAGTCGTGGCCCACGCCTGAAGACGCTCACCTCTCCAATCAGTCAAAGCAACGAATCTTTTATCACCGAAAAGTGGGCCAAGTTTCCATATCGATCCTCTATGGATTACTCTTGACCCATTAGCTCTAGCTTATGGCGGAAATCAACTGCGAGATCAGGGATCCCTCTTGCCTAATAAACCAGTCCAAAGTCATGACGATCCCCACTATCGCTACTACACGCTTAACCGTTCTGTCCATGCCCACACCACCTTTCTATCAACGGTTTCATGTCTATCAACGGTTTTATGCTCAACTATGAGCAGTGACCCTATGGTTCGAATACGAAGCGACCTTAGTCCAGGTTAGTGCAATGCTTACAGCGCCTGACGGGCACCCCTTAATTGCCACCAAGGATATGTGGAATCCGAGGCTCGGCCTCGAAAGGGATCCACATGCGCAAGTCCCGGTTCACCGAATCGCAAATCGCCGGCATCCTTCGAGAACTCAAGGCCGGCGTCAAAGCCGAAACGCTGTGCCGCAAGCACGGCATTTCCGGCGCCACGTTGTACAACTGGCGATCGAAATATGGTGGCCTTGAAGTCAGCGATCTGCGCCGCCTCAAAGAACTGGAAGACGAGAATCGGCGGCTCAAGAAGATCGTCGCCGATCAAGTGCTCAATATCGAGGCGCTAAAAATGGTGGCCGAGGGAAAATTCTAAGGCCCGTACAGCGCAAAAGTGCGGTGCGGGCCGTACAGGAACGCTGGAGAGTTTCGGAACGAGTTGCATGCCGCTGGCTCGACGTCAATCGCAAGCTGCTGCATTACCAGTCACGCAAGGCGCCGGACGAGCCGCTGCGAAGCTGGCTGATCGCGAAAGCCGTATCTCACCGGCGATACGGGCAACGGCGTCTGATCGTCCTGGCGCGTCGTGAAGGCTTTGTCGATAACCACAAGCGCATCGAGCGAATCTACCGAGGTGCAGCGCTTCAGGTGCGCAAGCGCGTGCGGCGCAAACTGGCCCTCGGGCGCGGGCCAATCAATGAAAAACCGCTAGTGGCGAATGATCGATGGTCACTGGATTTCGTTCACGATCGACTCTGCAGCAACCGCCGATACCGGATCCTCGTGGTCGGCGACGATTGTACGCGCGAGAACCTAGCGCTCGAGGCCGACTTCGCTTTTTCTGGCGTTCGCATGACGCGCGTGCTCGACGCCGTTGCCGCGGTACGCGGCTATCACAAGACCATCGTTCTGGATAACGGGCCAGAAATGGTTTCTCTGGCAATGCTACGTTGGGCAGCTGATCGCGGTGTTCGTCTCCACCACATTGCGCCTGGCAAGCCGATTCAGAACGCATTTTGCGAGAGCTTTAATGGCCGGCTGCGGGGCGAGTGCCTCAACTAGTACGACTTTGTTTCCCTGGCACATGTCCACGACGTTCTCGGCGGGTGGCGCGAGCGTTACAACCATGAACGACCGCACAAAGCCCTTGGATGGCAAACGCCCAAGGAGTTTGCCAAGTCGCTCTCGATTACTACGAAAACTCTCCGCTTATCTTCGGCGGCATGAGTGGGTACTCGTCATGATAAACACGCTTGGAGGGCAGCTTATCCGGTTCATGCATCGAGTGGAAAGCTAGGACTCTCATGTTTTTTCATCCTCCTTTGTCATGCGGTTTGGCTGCGACTGCTCTGCTTTCTCCCGCAAACGCTTTGGCTGGTAACCATATCTCTGCGTATCGGCTTGCTTCCATTCGCTAAACTGCTGACTAAAAAGTTCCGGTTCCATAAATAACTGTGCAAATAAACCCGCAGCGTCCCGCTCTCTAATAGTGTCGTAGTTATCGACGTAGGTTTCCCATCTAAAGACAGTCTCGTTCATGAGGGTCTGGAGCAAAGCGCGATGTCGAACTCTAGCCAAGACAATTTCGTGAACGATCTTCGCTAGGATATCACCTAGCCCAGGTGCAGCGCTGGCGACGTCTGACTTCTGAGCTTTGTCGGCGGGCTTCGCTGGATCGGAGGGCATTTATTAGGCCACTAACTTCTCTTTGTCGCAGCGCGCAATGTTCTGAAGCCCCGCGAGGACATTTTGAACAGCAACACTCGACGGAATCTCGTTAGGATTGGCGACGACCGTTACTTTCGGCACATAACATGGCCACTTATAGCCCTCAATGGGCGTAAAAAGATGATTAAGATCGATGTCATAACCCAACGCCAGAGCGAAGGTTCTGAGCGTGCCAACGCCACAGCTGTCAAAGCCACCATTTTCCATTTTGGCAACGTACCCTTGAGTGAACTCCAATCGCGTACCTAGTTCGCGCTGCGTTAACCCGGCGTCTTCGCGCATTTCGACCATCCGATCACAAAGGTCTAGTTCAAGATCAATAGTCTTTAGCGCTTGCTCCTTTTGAGGGTCCTTAGTGTACTCGCGAATCGTCTCTAGTACCGATTTGCTTAGGGCTTTACTCATTTTCTTTCGACCTCTCATTCATAGCTTGGAAGCAATCCGCGAACGTTCGCGATAGCGCGCAAGCTCCGCATTACCCTCCTTTTCATTTCGCTTTACAAATGCGCCGATGCACCACACTTATTAAGGTCGGCCGGCTCGTTTCCGACCTCGCTTAATCGTCCGGCATTTCATCGGGCGAAGCTCGCTCGACGTTAAGACATCGTCGAGGCCCTCTGACGAGCCATTCTGGAAGCAGCCGGTAATGGCTAGCCGGCTTGCTCGTCAACTGACCTCGAGCAGAACGCCTCGACGCAGACCGCGCTAACTAGTAACGCGCCTGCACGTGGAAAGGGGCCCGCCGCCTGCCATTGCCGCGCGGCAAGGGGACTGATCTGAATATAGCTAAATAAGGCTAGACCTTAACTAGCTAGGGTCTAAATCGCGACCCTGAAAGGATCACGGATCTTATGCGACCGGCTTTTCTTGTCGTGGGTTTTCCTTTTTTGCTTGCCTCTCTCGTTGGATGTACCGGCGGCAATGCGCTCCCCGAGGTGGGCGCGGTGCCTCAGGCAAGCCATAATCGGCCAATTGGGCCAAGTGATTGTCCGGGAGATACGGGCGGCGGGTTGACCGGTGATCATCCCTGCTCGATTGTATCGAAGCGACTCTAGCTTGCCACTTTGGCATTAGGGCGGCGGGGACGAGGCCCCCGCCGCCCTAATCACTTATCATGGTACAAAGCAAAGCCCGGACTGCAAGGGACTGGTTCTCCGCCATGCAGCGCCTATTCGCGGGCGCGCATTATGCGCGAGCGGCGGAACTTTACGACGCCAACGTTGAGGACGGGGAAAGACCGTCAAATGACGCTATTCTGCTGCGGGCGCGAAGTTACTTGAAGACGGACAGCAAGCGCGTCGTGCCATTTCTGCTAAGAAATGATCTTCAGGGACCAACGAGCGTGCAAGAAGCGCGTCGAGCGATGTACCTGGGCACGGGCTACTCACGCCTCGGCGATTTTGTTGAAGCTGATCGTTCCTTTGTGAGAGCGAAAGCCATTTTTCGAGATGGGGTAGCGTTGGGGGAGCTTGCTGCGCATCTTACTCGACGATATTTGGATCAGCGTGACTTTGCCGCCGCGGAAGAATGGCAGAAGAAGAGCCTTGTCGACCGCACGTTGACCGGCAAGGTGCGCAGCGAGCACCTTGCGTCCTATATTGCCGCTCGGCGTCAAAGGTTCAAAGATCAAGCTCTTAGCGTGATCAGGGTGTTGGATCTGATCGGAGACAAGCGCGAGCAGTTCGTCGAGGATTGGTGCGTTGCCGTGCATACTCTCGCCGGACTTTCTCGCGAACTGCCGTTGCCCGAGGCAGCAAAACGAGCCAAGGCCGAGGTTGACGTAGATTTTGAGTGGCCTGAAGATTCGGCCGTGAGGCGGTTCCAAGCCCTCAAAGCCGTCGGTTGGTGCCAGGCCCTCGCCGGCGATGAGTTAAGCTGCTTGCGTTACCTCCGACGCGCGCAACTTATTAACGCCGGGCCGATCTGGCGAGCCATTCTGTTTCTCGATCGCTCATACTTTGCATCGATCGTCGGTGAGCACCAATGGGCAGAGAACGAATTCTCCGCTGCACAAGACCTAGCTGAGGATATCGACTGGGACGAAACAACTGGCGAAGAGCGTGTCGCATTGCTGTTATTAGCGGAGTTGGCCACGATTCACACTCCGAAGCGCGCGCGGTTTTATATCGCGCGTTTCAACAATTTAGGGAAGCTGAGGACGAACATCGCGCACTTTGCTTTTGACGATAGGCTGCAGGCCATGGCGGCCCACGCGAGCGGCGTGGTCGCATTAGCGGCTGGCGATCCCGAGCATGCTGAAGAGTCCCTTCGTGAGGCTTGGGGAACCTTCGATAGGATCGGATACGACGTTCGTGCAGCTTTGAGTTCCCTGGCACTATACCGTGCCACAAACAAAGCACGGTGGATGCATCTAGCGGAAGAAAAGCTAGAACAGTATCCTAGGGCGTGGCTCGTTAAGAAAATGGGTGAGCTGCCAGCGACCAGACCATCGCAAGCCGGAGTGTTGTCGAGGATGCAAAGTGCGGTTACTCGTCTCGTGTGTGACGGCCGGTCGACGGACGATATAGCGCGAGAGCTGAATATAAGCCGTTACACGGTCTCGAATCATCTAAAAGTCGTGTATCGTAAGCTCGGGGTCAATTCGCGCGGCGCGCTAGTGGCTGAAGCCCTAAGACGTAAGGTCGTCTAGGCTCCGCTCTGGAGCAGTGGCCAGAGTTCATCGTATGTCAGACGTAAGCGCACATTATGATGCGTCGGAGACCGCTCTGATCGCAACATGTGTCGGAAAAGGGCTGGCGTCGATCGCGGGGCTCGGTGCCATCTTCGGCCATCGGGCGCCTTAACGGATCGCGTAACGCCTCATTCGTCGCCGCTGTCGGGCGACGTGCCTAGAAAACGACGCGGCACCATCGTCAGAAAACCACGGTGGCCGGAGTGGTCGTGACCTCTAATTTAGCGTGGCGGTGCAGTCCCGAAAACCGGAGATCCTGCAGTTATTAAAAGAACTGATGCTCTACTGATACTCTAATGCTTGCAGCCCAGTGACAACTTTCCCGGCCGTGTCGGCCTCGAACGTCGCTTTACTTCCCTTAGAGCCCCTTGCGTTGTGCCAATCAACGAACCATTAGCGCCTCCGCTCACGATGTAGAAATGATGGGTAAATCCATCCTGGCTAGCGTTGTGTGGCTTATCAAAGGGACCCCGGAGTACGCACTGGTCGCCCACGGCAACACTATAGGTCCCGTCGTCGCCCGGGGCAAACCCCCAAGGCCGCCCGCCGGACCGGCTGTATCTGGTCTTACCGCCCTGAAAGCCGATCCTGAGTGTTGAACGATACCGATGGTCCCGACGGACTTGAGAGGCGAACCCGATCGATCGTTGCATCCCACGATGGGCGGTTTCTTGATTCAATCCGGATCTGCCGATTAACCACGTGGCCGCGAACGCACAAGAACCCTTACCATGCTGGCCTCCGTCGCCGCCCCCACTTGGCGTCGAAAATTGTGAGCCCGCCGGTCTGAGGAACGGCCCTCGTTAACCTCCACGACATGCCTTTCCTGAGCTGGCCGATTTGAGCTCTGGTCGGAAAGGATCGAGTACGCCCTCTCCAGGAAGGCGCCTCCCTGCTGCTGAATTTCCTGGCACTCAAGAATCCTGACTTTGGGAGGGCGGACGAATGGCGAAGTTAGGGAGAGGCGGCCAGATCGGCATCGGCGCGGCCGTCCTAGCATTACTGACGGCGATCGTAAACAAGAATACGGGTCTCGTTAACAGCGCTTTTGGTGACGTGGTTTCGTGGATAACGGGCCCCACTCAAACGTTTGACAAGCACTGGAACGAACTTGAAGAACTGGCGGAGCGTGGCACGGCAACGATGCTCCCCACCGTGCGGGACAAGGCAGACGATGAGTATAGCGTCGCGAACGGAATTCTGACCGGGGGTACGCGAACGGCCGACAAGTGTCGAGTCGTTCGCCTCTTCTCAGAGAGGCAGGATTGGATCCTAGTGCTCGGCTTGCCCGACGACGCGTACTCGGATTACGAGCAGAAAGTATTTTCCAAGTCGTGCTACACGGATGTTGAAAACGCTGCCGGACACGAACTCTCCGAGATTTCGGAAGCCGAAACTCAGGCCGGCGTTGCGCACCTCTTGGGATTGCTAGAGAAACAGGCGCGCAGACAAGAAGTCTATCAAGTGCTCGCGCAAGCAGCAGAGCGTGGGGATGCGGGATGGATCCCCGTTGCGGTGAGGGCTGCAGGTGACGGTAGCTACGTTTCCCGGCAGACCGTGGAAGTGCCCGCAAAAGCCGGTAAGATTACGATCGCGAGCGGGTCCGGCGGCCTTCCGGTACACATGTACGCGAGAGATCGTCCTTTAGCCGGCATCGCCGGATGGCTCGCGAACGGTTCGACCGCGCTTGTACTCGCCTTGGAATCCTTCAAACAGGACGGGTCAAATCGCTACGATATATGGGCGAACGTAAAGGTCGTTTCGCCGAACCCGCTTTCCCCGGTCGGCGTTCGCCGCGCGTCAACCCATCTACAGTTTACTCACCGCGTCGCCGCGCAAGTAGCAATGAGCGACCCTCCGAATTGCCCGCCTTTGCGCCAGAATAGCAGCCTTCACAGCGCAAAACAATTATGGGTTTGGGTTGGGGAAAAGCCGGACACGAATAAGAGCGACGCATTCGTTCCGGGAACTTCGCGAATCAACAATCCGTGCATTCCACGGGACGGAGAAACGGTGCAGGCCGTGAAGGATCTCCCGGTATTCGTCGGCTCGGATCCTTATTATCCCGGGGTTCATCCTCAAGGTGGAATCGTAGTCGCCGGCGCTCAATTTCGCGTCGTCGGAGACGTCTCGGGTTATCCGTTCGATGCCACCGCGGATCCCGGGTTTTGCGGTGGAAATCCTCCGCCGAGCAAGAGTAAGGCGTTGCCGGTGATCCCGGCCGGCCACATAAAGCGTTACTGCGTTTACCTGCCGATCAGTCCGGCCTGAGCATCTGCTAGCGGCGATGATCGACCTCGCTGCGGCGTTGCTCGCGACGATTGCCTTCGTGCCTCTAGACGATCGGCCCGTAACGTTCCAGCAGCCGATCATGCTCGCTCGCATCGCCGGCGTCACCGTGGAAGCGCCGCCGCGCAATGTGCTCGGGCGCTTCCTCGATCCGGGACACCCCGACGCGATCGCGACGTGGATCGCGCGCACGGCGGAGCGCCCCGACGTTAATGCGCTGGTGGTTTCGGCAGATATGCTTGCGTATGGTGGATTGATCGCTTCGCGCATTCCCAGCCCGTCATACGACACGGTTTCCGACCGCCTGGCGAAGTTGACGGAGGCGCGATCCGCGAATCCGCGCATCTGGACTGCCGTGTTCGGAACGATCATGCGCGCCGCTCCGACCGAAGCCGGTGCCGATACCGCATTCTTCGCCGCCTATCCGACATGGCTCTACCTGAAAGAGTATGCGAGCCTTCACGATCCTCCGCTTCCGAGCGAAGCGGCCAGGGCGAAAGAGCTCCGCAAGCTTATCGGACCGGCGACCCTCAACGCGTATCTTACAACGCGGGGGCGCGATGTTGCCGTCGACCGGCTACTGCTTCAGATGACACAACAGGGAACGATCGATCAGCTCGTGCTCGGTCACGACGACGCCGGCCCGGTCGGCATTCACGTCAAGGATCTGCGCCTCTTGCAAGCGGAGCTTGTTACCGGGCCGCTCGCGAGACACGCATCGATTGAGCCCGGAGCCGACGAGCTGGGCATGGTCCTCGTCGCGCACGCTCTCGACCGCATCGCCGGATGGGTACCGCGGGTAGCCGTACACTATTCGACGCCGAACGGCGCTGCGTTTCAAGATCCGCTCGAGTACGCGCCAATCTCCACGGCCATTGACGGTTTAGTCGCCGCCTGCGGCGGCAAACGCGTCGCGGAGCGTCCCGACGTCGCGCTCTACGTGCGCCTGCCGGCGACCACCGCGGAGCAGGACGACGCGCTACTCGCCGCGATCGGCGTCGACTTCGCCTCTGGTCATTCAGTAGCGCTCGCCGATCTGTCCTTCTTTCATTCCTATCATAAAGAGGCGCTCTTCGCCCGGCGCATTCTGGCGTCGGGCTTGGCGAGTCGCCTGGATTCATATGCGTCGTGGAACACAAACGCCAACACAACCGGTACGGCACTGGCGGAGGCCGTCGCCGCCGGCGCAGGCCGGAGGCTGCACAGCTATAACGCGCTAGCTCACCGCACGTTTACGTTCGTTCGATTTCTCAGTGACTACGCGTTTAATGACGAGGTGCGCCCCAACCTCATCGCTACCGAGACCGCTAGTAACAATTGGCCGGACTCGCCGCTACCGCCCTCGCTGCTGCGTACTTCTACCGAGGAGACCGATTCGGAACTCCGAAGTTACGGCGCCCGCATTCTGGCGCAGCTATACCCCGAAGATCGCATCGCGTATATTTCCTCGACGCTCCCCTGGGGCCGCGTCTTCGACGCTGCGATCGATGTGGAACTCGCTCCACGCCCGGCGCGCGAGAAAAAGCCGTTTGACGAGGAGAAGCCGGGAGTAATCCGCTACGTGCGCTTGAGCAAACAGTGATGAGGCGCACGCGGTTTCGGCAGTCGTCTCTGGGCGACTCGCGGCCCGTATATTGCCGCGAGGCGCGGCTGCGCCACCAGCCCATCGCTGCCATCTAGCGATCACCTCGGAGGAGCCTAAGTAGGCTAGCTGTAACTGGCTATTCCGAGAGCACCGAGCGGGATGGGAGGGCTCCAGCATGACCCGGAGACTGGCCAGGCATATCGAGGGGAGCGGATGTCCTCTCTGTACGTTCCTCCCGCCTTTCGCTCTGGCCGATCTTGCGAAGGCGACCGACGACCCCGCGGTGCGCAGCGCCGCGATCGACACACTGAATGTTTCAGCTCACGTCAAGACGCTACGCGCAACCTTCGCTCTTCAAAACGCGGGGATGCTGCTGGCCGCTGCTCCCTCTTACGCGGTAGCGATCTACAACGCTGGCGGCCAGGAACAGACACCCGGAATCCTTGTCGCCAAGGACACGCAGCCTGCGGGCGATCCGGCCGCGGTGGAGGCCTATCAGTCGGTCGAAGCCGTGCGGCAGTTCTACCAGCAGGTCTTTGGCCGCAACTCGCTCGACGGGTCGGGGTTATCGATCGACTCGAGCGTCCACTACGGTACGAGCTACTCCAATGCGATGTGGACGGGTCAGCAGATGATCTATGGTGATGGCGACGGCGTCACCTACAACCGGTTCACGGTCGATCTTGATGTCATCGGCCACGAATTGACGCACGGCGTCGTGCAATACAGCTGCAACCTCGTCTATTCGAACCAGCCGGGGGCGCTCAACGAGCATCTTGCCGACGTGTTCGGAACCGTGGTCAAGCAATGGAGCCTCAAGCAGTCGACGACCGATCCAGCGACGACGTGGTTGATCGGCGAGCATATCTTCCTGCAGCAGCCCAACGCGGTGCGATCGATGAAGGCTCCCGGGTCTGCCTATCGGATCAAGGTTGCATCGAATCCGGATCAATATGTCAGCGACCAACAAGTGGCGAACATGGCCAATCTTTATGCGGGCGCCCAAGACTTCGGGGGCGTGCACACGAATTCAGGCATTCCCAATCACGCGTTCTATCTCGCCTCGGTCGCCATCGGCGGCCACTCGTGGGAAACCCTCGGAAGGGTCTGGTTCAACGTGATGACGGGCGGCAAGCTATCCGCGCAAGCTACGTTTGGGCAATTTGCGGCGCTGACCGTCAGCCAGGCCGAGGACGATCTCGACGCAGCTGCTTCGCAGGCCGTGGAGAAGGCTTGGCACACCGTAGGTGTCCTGCCGTGAGCGGGGGAAACGAGGGGATTCATGCGATTGCGAATCACGCGTTCCGGTGGTTTCGTCAATGCACCGACGAGCGTGGAAATCGATACGGCAACGGCATCTCCAGCGCTTGCGGAGCAGTCGCAGGCCCTGCTGAAGGCGCTCGATGCGGCGCGTCCGGATCCCGCGCCGGTACCCGACTCGTACGCCTACACGATATCGCTCCCGGACCTCGATGCGCAAAACGAAACGTTCGTTCCGCCGCGGACCGAGGCGGAGCAGCTGGCGAGTTCGCTCTACAACACAGTTTCGCCGAAGTCTTAGCGTACCGGCTGCTTCATCTGGCGCACGCTGACCGGGAGGGCAGATCATGCCGATACTGACCGCACTGGTCCCGCACATGACCGCGATACAAAGAACCGCGGTCGTCACTCTCGCGGCGCAGGTTTCGCAGCGCAAGAGCGTCTACGACCTGAACGCGGCCGAGGTCAACAGCTTCCGTAAGGCGATTGCCGCGCTTGCCGCCATAGGCGATGATCGCGGATACCAGTACATCGCTGGCATCCATGGATATCCCCTGCCGGTCTACTGCCAGCATGGTACGCCGCTCTTCGCCGTTTGGCATCGACCCTATCTGCTCCTGATGGAGAAGGCGCTCCAAGCGGTGGTACCAGGCGTCGCGTTGCCCTATTGGGACTGGACGTCCGAACAGGCGCGCACCGAAGGCATTCCCAAGATGTATGCCGAGGAGACCTATGTCGATCCGGACTCGAATGCGACGCTGCCCAATCCGCTCTTCTCGCAGCCGATTTCATTCACCGGAACCGAGTATCCGAAGACGACGCGTGATCCGGAGCCGCCGACGCAGCTTGCGAACTTGCCGGACCTGGTCGACGTCGCGCAAAGAACCGCGGACTACGTCAATTACTCGCGGAATTTGGAGAATCCGCACAACGCCATCCACGGGTGGGCCGGTGGGACGATGGCTCTGGTGCCGTACGCGGCCTACGATCCGGTCTTCTGGGCGCACCATGCCAACGTCGACCGGCTCTTCGGCCAGTGGCAGTCACTTCATCCCGGGGTAACGCCGCCGCCGGACATCCTTGACGCCGTCCTGCCGCCATTCAACGTGACCGTATCGAGCATCTGGAACCTTGCGGACCTCGGATATGAATACGTGGCTTCCCCGATACCGACCATGGCCGCCCAGGGTCTCTTGCCGGAATCCATGACGGGCGTGGTTGCAACGTTCCCGCTTGCCGGCATCCGGCCGCGCTTTCTTCGGGGGGAGCTGCATTTCCGCGGGGTCGCGCATCCCAGGGACTCGGTTGAGATCCGGGTATTCGCGAATACCCCGAACGTCGACGTGTCGACGACGACAACCGGGAACGCGAAGTACTGCGGCTCCCTTTTTCTCTTCGGACACGGCATCTGCGCAGGTGACGAAGGCCACTGCGACGTGCCTGACCCCACGCAAAGAGACCTCTTTGACATTCGTCCGCCGCATCACCTAACGCCCATGGACCTCGTCTTGGACATCGGAGACAATCTTGCGTGGCTTCTCGGTCAAAATGCTCAAAGGTTGACGGTATCGCTGCTGGCCGTCAATCACGACGGAAGCGCCGCGGATGCTTCGGTCTTCCAATTCGACGAGTTGACGTTCGTCGCCGATTGAAGACACCAGCCAACGAAAAGGAGAACGCCATGAAACGACGTTGGCCGAAGGTCGCTTTGCTGCTCGCCCTGGCGTGTTGTTTCTGCGTGGTGGCAATCGCCCAAACACCGCCCAGGAGCAAAGGTCCGTTCGACAGATGCGGCGTTCAAGGTGTCGGTGGCGACCCCGACCTGAACCGGCAGAAGAACCGCAGCGTCGAGCCGGGGCCGGTTTCCAAAATCACCGTTGCGCAGATGCGCGACCTTCCGGCGGTCCCTTCGAGTGATGGAAAGGACCGAAGCGCATGGTCCGATTCCTTCGCGAACAAGATAGAAGCCCAAGAGAAGAAGGGCGTGTTGTTCATCGGCTACGTCATCCACGCGAAGGCCGAAGGCAAGGAGAGCTCCATTGCCAACTAACCGCGGCGAAGGACCACGATGTTCACGTCTACGTGGGAGATGGTCCCGACGACGACGCCAGGTCCTCTGCGATCGTCGAGGTCACACCGCGTTGGCGTAACACCAATCCGACCTGGAACGCGACCGAGCTTCAGCAGTTGGTCACGAGCGGTGCTCAGGTGCGCATCGCCGGGTTTCTGCTCTATGATCAGGAGCATTGGGACATGATCAACAAGGGCCAGCGATCCACACTCTGGGAAATCCATCCCATCACCAACATCGAGGTCCAGACGAAGAGCGGTTGGATGGAGCTTTCGTCCTACCTAGGAGCGACCGGCCAGCAGGGACTTCTGGCTCAGAGCAGAGCCGCTGCCCCGCAGTTGATCAACGTAAGGACGCCCGCTCAGACGCAAGCGGCTACGCGAGGCGCGAATCAGCTACCCTGACCCATGACTACCACGGCATGAGGAGACTGAAGGGACCTCGATGGCACGACTGACCTTTCGTAACCCCGGCTTCATGGCTAGCCCGGATCTGCAACCGTTGCAGATCACGCCCCTGAACTACTGCACCTCGGCGAAAGGCGTGTTCGACGATACGACGCCGCAGCAGATGCAGGACGCGATGGCCGAATACATCAAGGTTTCACACGACAGAACGTTGGCGCTGTTCTTTCACGGAGGCCTCGTCGACAAAGCCACTGGCATGACCAACGCGAAGCAGCTCTTCGGTCCCTATAGCCTGGCGAATGATCCCAACGAAAAGGCGGGCAACGCCTATCCGTACTTCTTCGTCTGGGAAAGCGGGCTGCTGGAAACGCTGCAGCACAACCTTCCGGGAATCGTCTCCGAGACGATCTTCCAGCGCCTGCGCGATATTATCGGCGCGAAGGCGCAAACCGTACTCGGCGCACCGGCGCCGTCGATGGCTTTTCGTGCACCGACGGTCATGCCGAACATCCCGGCGAGGGCCGCGAGGGCATTGTCGCCGCAGGACATATCGGACGTCGAGGAGGCGGTGGAAAGCGACCCCATCATCAACGCCGAGAAGTACAGAATCGCCCAGAGCGCGCGTCCACCCGCTACGGCGCTTGCAGAAGCCGTGGGCACGACACCGCGTCAAGTCCTGACATCCCCGGCTACGCTGCTTTCGCCCGAGATCGTCGGCGCGATCGTGGCCGAAGAAGCGCACAAGGATGCGGTGACGCCGCAGAGTGCGACCGAGCTCATGAGTCCCCTTTCGTTCGGCACGCTCGCGCTCGCGGCAGGCAGCGTGCTCATGCGCATCGTCCAACGTTACGCCGCGGGTCGGAATCACGATTTCCACAACACCGTGGTCGAGGAGATATTTCGGCAGTACTACATCGCGAACGTCGGGTGGGCCGTTTGGAACGAGATGAAGGTCGAAACGGCCGAGGCGTTTCAGGGCGATGCCGAGCACAACGTGGGCACCGCGATGATCGCGCAGCTCATTCGTTTCTACGAAATGGGCGCAGATCCAAAGCAGGCGCGGATCACGTTGCTCGGCCACAGTACCGGGGCGGTCTACATCTGCAACTTCCTGGCTGCGATGGACCAGGCGCTGGCGTCGAAGGACTATGTTAGTCAGATCAAGTTTGATGTGATATTCATGGCGCCGGCCGTGCGCGTCGATCTGTTCGCCGCTACCGTCGCGGCTCATGGGCATCTGATTCGGAATTTCCGTTCGTTCGAGATGAGCAACGGTCTCGAGGCTGCGGAGATACTTCTTCAGGTTGACGGTGCAAGCCCGGCGGTGAACGAACTTCTCGGTCAGATCTACACGAGTTCGTTGCTGTATTTCATTTCAGGCGTGCTCGAGGACCCCGACGACGATACCCCCATCGATGGAATGCAGAGGTTCTTTCTGCGAAACGGTGCTTTCGCGCCAGGTGCCTTCGCCGACATCGACTCCGTATGGAGCTTCTACGGAAGTCGATCCAATCCGGTTATCGCTTCCGACACCGGCGAACTGAACCCGCAACCGCCCCTTGGCCAGCGCTGTACGTCACATCACCACGGGGGCTTTCCGTCCGACGACGTTGCGGGCACGCCTGGTGGAACATTGCAAAGCGTTTGCTACCTGCTGCGAACCGCGGACTATTAGCCGATGTCGATGAGGCCTGGGAACCGATGAATAAATCGCAATTAAGGTGCCACGACGCCTGCTCCCAGAGCAACCAGATTGAACGCACGGTCGCGCGAGCGGCCGATCGAGGAGAGTGCGATGGCTGACGGCGGCAATGCGGCCGGTTCGACGGGCGCGAGAGGTAGGCGACCGTTGGAGATCATTCAGAACAATGTCGGCATTGCCAATGACTACCGGATGGAGCTTCGCAAACAGCTTCTCACGATCGCGACAGCGATCTTCGCGTTCACCGTGTCACTCTTTCCGCAGCACCAGGCGGCGGGGTCGATTCAGGCGTCGCCGATGCTGGCGTGGAGTGGCTGGGCGCTACTGCTCATATCGATTATCTGCGGTCTAAACTCCCTCAACTGTTGGGAGCGCTTCTACATGTCCTATCGAGACTATGACAACAAGGGTGAGGAGCCTCAAGGAGTATGCGTGCGAAGCGCATTGACGATTGTTCGTAGGGTCGCCGATTCCGTACAAATCGCGACGCTGGCGAGTGGCGCCGTTCTGGTCGCCATCTTTGCCGCATCAAGGCTAGGTGGCCAGCCGTGAATCCAGCGGGCAAACCCACGGATCCCGTCGGTGCGCGACTTGCGGCCATAGCGGGAAACGATTCGGAGCTGCTCGGCTACCTGCGGGCCAATCGCGACGCCATCATCAGGACCCTGATCGGCAAGGGACCCGATTCGAGATCGAGAGAGGCCGACGCCGGCGCGCACGCGGTAGTCAACATCGCATGCACGCACATACCGGCCTTTGCGACCGACCAAGGGCCGACGCCGTACAAGAATTACTACGATCTCGGGAAAGCGGGGCCAAGTCGGGTGGGCGAGCAACTCCAGACGCGCCAGATCGTCGACCAGAGCCTGCCGTTGGGAAGAGTGCGCCCTCAAGACGTCTACTACGCCGCCGCGGAGGTCAATGGCAGCGGCATTCGCTTCTACGGCGACATCTGTCTCGTCTTGAAAGACAGTAGCGTCGCGAGCCATACCGTGATCCTCGATCGAAACAGCTACGACCTCGTGCGCCTTCCTCTTCGCACCGCCATCGACGCTGCGCCGAATCCCGACGAGAAGCGTCGTGAGGTCGCAAAGGAACTCTCAGGCAACTGGCATGCCGACTTGGCCGATATGTGCTGCGTGAAGATGTTGGACTCATTCGACCGACGTCGGCGGCGGCTTACGACCGGTGAGATATCCACCGGCGCGCTGTGCGACGAAGACTGCATCGAGGTGCTTTGGGTGCGCAGCCAGCGTGACCGGCTTCAGAGTTTCGGTCCTAGCGACATCCTCGAGGTCCGTTTGAACGCCGCGGATGTTGCCGCGGAGGAGCGAATCACGGAGCGGTAGCGATCCGGTCCCCCTCCGCCGATGCATGAACTCGCCTGGATGCATCGTCGTCGAGCAGCGGAGCGTGCTCTGAACGATCGACACATCCGAGTGATGGTCGTGACGACGACCGGACGGGCGCGCGCATGACTGAACGGAGCGCACGCGCTTGAGGGAGGGCGAAAACGGCGGCTCCTGGTACATCGATGCGCTCGATGGATTAGGTGGATACGCCTTTGCATCATTTCGCAAGGCCGGCGAGGACCCATGGGAATCGCCCATCATCGCCGTATCGCCTCCGACCTTCATCGCGGAGCCGATTGCTTCGGGTGCGACAGCGCTTGCCGCGACGCGAGGCTGCTTTCAACGCGGCTTGGTCTTTAACGGAGAAGAGGTGGCGTTCTCGGAATGCGCTCATCTCTCCGAGTTTGTGCGTCGGCTCTTCACCGCCGGAAGCGGTGGCGAAAACGAAGGCGGTGCGGCGGGACCGCAGGTCCCGGTCGAACCTTCAAAAGGGTCCGGAGGCGACAGCGAAAGCCTGGGGCCCTTCGCAAGGCGCTCTACGAGTTCGACGACACGTCAAAGAGTATCGAGCTCCATGCGCAACTCTTCACGTGGCCAACTGTCGACCAATCGGATTCGTCGGATTATGCTGCCTCTCTCGAATCCGCGGCGCACACGATCTACAAGACCATATCGTCGGTAGAGAGTCCGACGTTTTCGCAAGTTGATTCGTTTGTGAGGCTGAGCTGGGCACGCGCTGCGCTTGGATTTTCCGATCAGTGGCCGCTGTCCAGGCAGATGGACTTTTCGCCGGGTTGGTCGGCGCTTTCTCAAGCTGGGGTGATCGACGACGTACTCACCGATCTGCCGATTCCCGGGTACGTCGGTTCGGCGTTGAAACTTCCGATGAAGTCTTGGACGCTGTTCCATCTTCTCTCTTTTGGATGCGCAGCGCCTCGGGCGTTCAACCGAGTGTATCCCGACGCGCTCAAGCTTTTCTTTTTTGCCGCCTCCCTCGTCGTGGCCAACGCGGAGTCGAGCCGTCACCAACGTGGGGCCATGCAATGGCTCTGGACTCGGCTCCCGAGATTGGCTCCGGGTGTGGCCGATGAAGGCTTCCGTCGGCTCTACGAAGCGACGACCGATTGGCTCAGCATCTCGCTGCCGCGCTTTGTGTTTAGTACGGTGATCGAGGACGTCATACAGAACGCCCCGCAACTGCGTTATGATAACCACCCCGAGGGAACGTCGATGGCGACAAGCGCCAATGCATAGTCTCCACCGAGTGATCGTCAATTCGGCAGAGCGACTGAACTCGGCATCGGGTTCTGCTAAGTATTCGCGCGCTTTGGCCCGCGGCAGTAACGCGGCAAGTGTCCGTCATTCAATAGATAGGAGGAAATATTGCGGAATGGTGCCCATTTGCGACGCGCGACGACGCACACGCACACGATGCCGGAACGTTTGTAGGTGGACCTCCGAAGGGCGTGTTGCATACGACAGAAGGCTCGACATATGAGGGCGCCAAATCGGCGTTCACGGGGAATAACTCGTGGCCTCATTTCACCGTGACGTTCGAGAGCGGCGCGTTCAAGGCGTACCAACATCTCTCGATCGCCCTTGCGGCTCGTTCGCTTGAGCATCGGTCCGACACGGTGCAAACAAATAGGGCAGTCGGCGATACAGATTGAGATCGTCGGATTCGCCCAGAACGCGGGTTCTTTTCCCGAGGGCTATCTTGAAGGCATTGCGAAGCTCACGCGGTGGATCGAAGAGAATGCGGGAGTGACGCGTCAGTCGACCGTGAAGTTCGTACCCCCAGGCCAAGAGACGAGGCTGACCGATGAGCAGTGGCTTGCATACAAAGGCTGGTGCGGACACCAACACGTTCCGCACAACTCGCACGAAGATCCCGGGCCGATCAAAATCACGCACTTGCTAGCCTAAGGGAAAAAGGTCGCTGAACGACCGAGACGTGAGCTCAACTCGGAGCGCCAAGTTTGGATCAAAGTTGGGGTCGTTCAGCGTCGATGACCGATAGGTAGACCGACGTAACAGCCCCGGGCCCGGTGGCTCCGGACTAGGTGAGGATGGGTTACAACGGGTTGCCGATCGTGGCCCGAGCGTGTAAAACTCACACCGCCCTTGAGACGCTCCAGCGGGCGCTTCTTAGTAAGAGGCCTCCTTGCAAGTAGCGCGTTGACGCAAAGCGCACGCGCCGCGCCACCCGTGTTGCACGATGATTCGGCGACTCGTCACCTCTTCCAGCAACCGGTTTTCGGAGAACGCCCCCGCCCAACAAAGGGCGGGAGCGTGACCGCGGTCGTGTTTTAACGTGGGGACTTCAGGTTCCAGGTTAAGGTGGTGGAGAGCCCGGTCGTTGGTGACACAGAGCAATTCGTGTCGCTGCCAGCATCGATGACACTGAAGGCAAAGGTGGAACCACCGCCGGTGCCACTGGTTATGTTAAGCGAGCAGTCCTCTGCTAGCCGCGTCGGGCCCACCGTAATATAGGTGTAGCTCGGAGGTGCGAAGCAGTCGTTTCCGGTCTGGGTGAGGTTTACGGGCACACCGTAACTTATGAGGCCGCCGTCGGGCGTGAAAGGAAACTCTCCGCAGTTCTGAGTGGTGTAAAAATTCGTCGCAGACTTACCTCCAAGAGCATTTACTAGGGTTACGGAGACCCCACTGTTTACTTGCCTCCGAACGTGCCCTTGTGCGTTAGTAACCTTCGCGAACGAAGGCCTTGCCCGTGTGTGATTGGGCCCTAGGATGACTGTGTAAACGAATTTTTCATCGTAGTTAGCGCCGCTGGGTGCCGCGGTGGCGAAACAGTTGTCCTCCGGTCCTTCGCCCATTGCACTATACGAGAACCCTTCGGCAGAACCGGATGGATTAACGGTCGTTGTAAAATCGCAAGTGTACGGTGCGACGAGCGTGTATTTCAGGACGGTAGCGATATGAGAAGCACACGTTGTGTCATAGGTTTCGGTGATCACGGGGCTGTGCCCCGGAGAAGCCGAGACGGTCGGTATCGGTGATGGTGATACAGTCCAGCACGACGGAACGACCGCCGCCGAGGTGAGGGTACCGTTCTCTTGATTGAAGATCTTGACGGTTGTACTGATAAGGTCCGCTCGGCGAATCGACTGCGATCGCGAGCTGGGTTGCTGCCCTAACGGCGAAACGCCAGCAATCGATTGGCCTGCGCTGTTACAGCCAGCGATGATCGCTGCTGAAACGAGCGCTCCCATAGGGACGTGTAATGGTTTGAGTTGAACGGGCTTCATAGTCGATGTGACCTCCTTAGCCGGCCTCAGCGCGTTGCGGTCGGCAGTTGTCTTGGCATAGCGCAGACGGCTAGTCATTTCGACATCTGCTGAAACGTCCCGCGTTTCGTTGTCCACGGGATGTGGTCCGATTTGGCGCTCCTCTAACTACCCGACACTCCTCTAGGACTGTTAATTTTTGTTAACGCGTTAACAAACACAGTCGCAAAACTGCTGCCTAGGCCTGCTCTCTCGTGTTAGCCTTTTTTAGCCATCTTATACACAAGGAAACTCCGCGCGGCCGTGTGTATGCTCCATTGCCAACTGACGAGCTTTAGCCAGTCGATTCCAACGGTACGAGCCTGCTAGTAAGGGTTGATGAGGTGCGTCAAATCCAACACGACAGCGATGAGCCCGACGCCATTAGTTCCAGGCTGCTCGATCAAGTAGTGCTCAAACGCCTTGCGTACTATACGCGGGCTGCGCGAGCCCTGAGTTACGCACGCGCTTATCTGCCCAACGCGCCGAAACTCGAAGTCGTTGCTTCGCATGTAGGTATGAGCCCGGCCGCTTTTTCACGATACTTCACAGATAAAATTGGGGTTCCATTTTTTGACGTGCTGCGGACATTGAGAATAGAGCGAGCACTTGACGATCTCGCACATCACGAATGCTCGATTAATGTCTTAGCGTGTCGCAGCGGCTATAGTAGCGCCTGTACATTCACGCGTGCGTTCAAGGAAATTCTCGGGGAGACGCCGTCGGAGTACCGGCGGCGGCTTCTTTCATAACGTGAAGCCGAGCGGCTTGCTTCAAGATCTGGCGCAAATGCTGGGGTACGGTCGACCGCCGCTTTGGACCATCGTTGTAATTCCACTAGCCTTACTGCTAACGTCGATGTTGTCGGTGGTCCCGCCGATTCTTGTCGGTCGGATCATCGACGGACTGGGGAGCCGAAACCCAGCGACTGTTTTACAACAGCTCGGTTGGTATTCTTTAGCCACCGTGGTCGTTGGCGTCGTTCAACTCCTAAGCGGGTATTCGTCTACAATCTTCCGAGAAGCCCAGGTGCGAAATCTACGCACGGCTTTAGTGAAAAAACTCGATCGTGCCCAGCTCGATGCGGTGTCAAACCTGATGCCCGGCGAAATCAAGAATCGGATCGTCGGCGATGTCGAGGGGCTTTCGATTCAGTTGCAATACACGCTCTTTCCGACCCTTGCGAGCCTCGCTTCGCTTGCCGCCACGATCGCCGCAATGGTTCACCTCGATGTCAGGTTTGCCGCAGTGGCCGTGGCCTTATCGCTGCTGACGCTCCTGCCCATGAAGGCAGCATCCGGAAGAATCGCCGCCTTACACAAGCAACAAGCCGAAGCCGCCGACGAGCTCTACGGAGAACTTCAAGAAGGCGTGACCCCCCAGGGGCTATCGCTGTATCGAAATCCCAACGCGGGTGCGCGGAGGCTGAGCCATTTTGGCGAAATAACGTCGCGAATCTTTAGGACCAATGCGGCGCAGAGCATTCTCACTCAATGCACGGATTTGAGTTCTGCACTTTTGAGCATGCTTGGACCCGCGGCAGTCTTAGCCATTGGGGCCTACCTAGTGCTTCGCCATCAAACTACAACCGGGACCGTCGTGACCGCACTGATTTACCAATCGCGCATGGTGGCACCGTTTAGTACGCTTTCGTCTCTGCAGGCTACGTTCGCCACCCTCAAGGTGATCATAACGCGCTTGCTCCAAATTCTGGATCTTCCCGACGAGAGCTCGGGGCATGTGACGTTCGTTCCCGGGCGGCTCGCTATTGCGGACGTCACCCTGACGCGCGATCGTCGTCTCGTCCTTCGAGGAGCCAGTTTGGCCGTGGAGGAGCAGGCCCACGTCGCGGTCGTGGGTCCCAGCGGCGGGGGTAAGTCGACACTTGCATCCCTCCTTCTGCGGCTCTCCGATCCGCAGTCGGGATGCGTTACCATTGGAGGCGTCGAGATCGCGCAGATCTCTCTCGATTCCCTGCGCAGGTCCGTCGCGCTCGTGCCGCAAGATCCCCTGCTGCTCGATGCATCGCTACATGATAACCTCACGCTGATGCAGCCCGAGGCAACCGATTCCACCGTTGCCGCCGTTCTTGCAGATTGCGGGCTCGACGACGTTGTGGGTCGTTTGCCTGACGGGCTTCAAACCCTCGTCGGGCAACGGGGCTTCCGGCTGTCCGGCGGCGAGCGCCAGCGCATTTGCGTCGCGCGCGCGGTCCTACAGAACCCGCACATTCTGATCCTCGACGAGGCCCTTTCCGGAGTCGACTTCCAGGCGGAACGAGAGATCCTTGACCGCCTTCGCACGCGCTTTAAAGGGCGAATGCTCATCACGATCACGCATCGCATCCATTCGACGGTGGGTTTCGACCAGGTTTTTGTAATGGACGTGGGCCGGGTCTTAGCCGCAAATCCTAGAAGCGAAAGGCGAGCTCGCTCGCATTTCGCAATATCATAAATGCCGGGAATGTACGATGGGCGTCGCCTCCCCTTGGTCGTGGGGCGGACGCCGCTGCTGCCGGTCGAGACGATATCCGAAATCTTCGCTGCGCAAGACTGGCTGGATACGTTCCGGAGCGTTCTTGAGCGGATGCCGACGGTCCTGGATGCCATTTATGTTGCCTCGCCGTCGCTTAGCAACGCCATCGACGATTGGCTGTCAGGCAGAACGCTTAAGAATAATCACGCACCGCTGCGGGCCCTGGCTTACGTGATTCGCATGGCGTTTCGTTGCACGCCGTTTGGAATTTGCGCCGGCATCGGCACTGTAGCCTTGGGCGAGACTACGACCCTTCAGGTTGACGCTGAAGCACGCCGGACCCGAACGCGTCCCGACATGGGGCTGCTCATGGAGATCGCGCGAGCCTTGGAGCAGGGCGAAAACCGGAGCGCGGTTAGGTATGTGGCAAATCGAGCCATTTTGCAGCGTGGTGGCAGACTTTACGTGGCGAATGTTGCCCTAACGAACTCGATCGCGGCCGGGCACACGATCGTGACAGAGCAGCGCCCCGTCTCCCTTCGGTACACGGAGGCAGTGCAGTTTGTCTTGGAGGTGACACGCGAAGCACGATCGTTCTCAAGCATCACACGTGCGCTGGCATCGCGGTTTACGGCGCCATTGAAGGACGCCGAAAAAGTGCTGGAGCACCTCATCGAAGCAGGGGTCGTCATATCAGAGCTTCGGCCGTCACCAATTGGTGATCCCACGGTATATCTCCTCGAGCGGTTTGAGCGGATCGATCCGATGGTGGGTAACAAAGTTCGCAGCGCCATAGCAACCGCCGCAACACTCGATGCAGTAGCCCTACAGGCGCGTGCGTCCGATGACTATCGCACGATCTCCGCAGCGCTGACAGCTCTCTCGGAAAAAGCGATGGGTCAGGTCGCGCAGAGCGATCTTCTTAGCTCCTTTAAGGGCCACATAAAATCGACGATCCTCGATGACGCCGCGTTGCTCGCTGAATATTGGATTCGAATCGCCCCGGTACTGACAATGGCGAAGTTCCGCACCCGATTCGAGGAACGCTATGAAGGCTCGGAGCGCATGGTTCCCTTGTTGGAACTCGTCGATCCTAACCTCGGCCTCGGATTTCCCGAGGACCTTGAACCTCGGAACAGCGACCACTCCAAACGCGACACCGCATTGATGAGAATCGCCTGCGACGCGCTTCGGATCGGTGCCGAAGAGGTTGAGCTTACCGGCACCGACCTTGACTTGGTCGTGCCTGCGATAGCCGCCGGCTCCGCACTGGAATCACTCGAGATAGGATTTCACGTGGTTTCCTCTTCCCGTGAAGCGGTAGATGCCGGCGAGTATCTCATCGTACCAAGCACGTTCGGCGCCTCGGACGGAGCCGCGAAGAGCGTCGGTCGCTTCGCGGATTTCCTGGGCGAAGAGGTGATCGACCGAATGCGTCAGCTGACCCAAAACCGGCACGATGATGGGGCTCTCGACGCGGAGTTCGTTTTCGCACCAACGGAAGGGCGCTTCTACAACGTTGCGATTCGCCCCGCAGTACTACCAACTGAGCTCCGGCTCGGCATCGGTAGTCCCTGCACGAACGACGAGGTCTTTCCCGACGATTTATGGGTCGGATTAGACAACGGTCAATTCTACTTGTGGTCTGCCTCGCGAAAGAAACGAATCCGACCTTGCGAGAGCCACGTGTTCCTTACCAATCGCTTCGCACCGAACGTCGGCCGTTTCCTCGCCGCTATAGCGAACGACGGCCGTCGCGCAATCCGTGGTTTTGACTGGGGACCCGCCGCGGGTCTGACCTACCTTCCTCGTATCCGCGTCGGTAGAGTGGTCCTCTCGCGCCGCAGTTGGTTCTTTTCTCTTGAGGATGGATGCGACTCGTCACGCAAGGCCGCATCGGTCCTTGAACGATTGCGGGCGCGCTGGATGTTGCCGCGCTATGTACTTCTCGCGGAGGGTGATAACCAACTCCTGATCGACCTCGATTCTCCAGTTACCGCCGACCTGCTGTTCGACCAGACGTTTCGCCAACGACAGCCGCTGAATCTCCTCGAGGCGTTGCCGAGTCCCGACCAATGCTGGATCGATGGCGCCGGTGGCCGGTATAACGTCGAACTGATAGCATCGCTCCTTCCCGTTGCCAAGAACATTCCCGACGCCAAAGAATCGAAGATCGATGCGTCGCGAGAGCGCGTTCTGCCGCAAATGGTGCTTCCTTCTCGGAAATGCTATGGCCTAGGCTCCGAATGGACGTACGTCAAGCTTTACATTAGCGCTCAGGCTGCCGATTACTTCATCGTACACTCTATGCTCCCAGTGATTCGCGAGTTGCGGGAGACCGACAAGATAGACCGCTGGTTTTTCGTTCGGTATGCGGACCCTAACGCTCACCTTCGTCTCCGAATGCGGGCGATCAACGGATCTCACGTAGCCGTTCGAAATCAGCTAATTGACGTCGCTGCGACCTGGCTCGAGTGCGAACGGGTTTTGCGCTATACGTTCGATACCTACGACCCTGAGTACGAACGGTATGGTGGCCTGTCGGCGCTCGCTCGAGCAGAAGAATTTTTTACGATCGACAGCGAGATCTGCGCCAAAGTACTCGGGCGCACGTCGGATGGCAGCAACGAACGCATCGCCGCGGCCGTGGAGTCCTTCTTACCCTGGTTCGCAGACCCGGCCATCGCGACAAGAGCCCTCGCCGCGTTTGCAAAGGTCGGACAGCGGCCCCTTTCCGCTGCGGATCGGATTGAACTGAAGCGCCTTAGTGCGCTTGAAGTCAACCCCGCGCGTAACAGCGATATGCTCGAGATATCGGAGACTCGGCGCGACCCGCTGGTCTCGCTCTTTCATATGCATTGCAATCGACTGTCGCTCAATCACGATGGTGAATCACGGGCCATCTCGCTCACTCGTAGCTTGTTGCTTGGACGCGCTGCACGCGCTACCGCCCGCGATGAGATCCCAACCGCTGTCGCCGTCAACCGCTAAGCGGGCGCGCTCGGCGGCGGTCTGCATCGGGGAGCGGCTCATAGCCAAGTTTGCCGATCTTCCGGATGGCCGCGGTCTTGACGGCAGCTCCGGCTTCGCCTTGGCTTTCGCGGCGCTCGCGGATGCGACTGGGGACGATCGATACCGGCAAGCGGCGCACGAATGTTTACGGCAAGCGGCGCAGGCTGTGGACAAGCCTTCAATCGGCCTTTTTAGCGGTATTTCAGGACTGCGCGCAGTCGCGGCCCTTATGTCAGCTCAGGCGACGCAGTATGTCCGGCTCGTCGAACAGTGCGATGCGTACGTGGATTGCGCCTTGCCTTTGCCAGAAGCGGCAACCGTTTCGAGCTTTCGGGATTTCGACGTGATCTCGGGTTGGAGTGGAGCGCGTCTGGCACGTTATGTGAACGCGGCGAGCGGTCCGGACCGTTTACTCTCCCTACTTGAGTGGCTGATGATCGACGACGATCGCTGGTGCCGCGTTCATCCGCTGCGCCAGAATGATCCGCCGGAGAATGACCTAGGCATCGCTCACGGCATCGCCGGAATGCTCGCCGCAGTTGTGCTAACGACCGAACCGCTTGAAAGCAGCGATCGAGTAATACTTCATCGGCAGGCATCCAACCTCATGATGCACGCGACGCGAAATCAGGGCCGGGTACTTTGGCCAGCCTTTGCGGGGAGCCATCGACTCGTTGACCAACGTGCCTGGTGCTACGGAACGCCCGGAATCGCCGCGGCACTTTACTGGGTCGGCAGGCGGCTATCGGATAGTGCGATAGCGACATTCGCACTAGACACGCTCGCTGCCGAGTGTGCGACGCCGCCGAACGCGTGGGCCTTTTGGGATCATGCACTGTGTCACGGCACGTTAGGATGTGCCCTGATCTACGCCTCCGTTGGAGTGGCAAGCGGCGAGAGGCGTCTGCTGGGGGTTGTGGACGCTCTCGTCAAACGTGTACTAGAAGACATCGCGAAAAACGAAGCCGCGTGCTGGGGCCAGGCTCCTGAAATGTCTACCCCGAGTCTCACCGGCGAACTCGTGGGCGCAGCCGGCGTAGCCCTCGGCCTGCTGACGCTCGGTGAGGCAAGCGACTCTACATGGGTGCGCCTGCACGGCCTTGAGCCGTGGCACTAAGTCCGGAAGTCAAAACCTATCGACAAAGTGTTAAAGCGCGCAAGCAATCAGCAAATGCCGCCAACTACTGTCGCTACAATCCGCGATATGCTATAGGCCCAACTTTCAGTGAAAGGTTCGTGCTAGCATGTTCGAAGAACTCGATCTCAGAATCGGCGAAGCCGTAAAGGAAGGCACGTCGCCTACGACGACCATAGGCACCACTTGCGGCTGTTGCATAACGACGAAGTGCACGACGCATGTTACGGGCTGTACGGAGACTTGTACCTCGGCTCGGGCGGTCTGACCAGAAAACAGTGTGGCGTGCTCGGCGCCTCCGACCCTCACACCTTGGTACTACCAAGGTGTGAGGGTCTTTTCTGAAGTTTGACTGGTGTGACTTACGAATTGGTAGAGCTATCCCGCTGCGTAGTGGCACCGTTGCAGTTCTTGTATTTGCGCGCGCTTCGGCAGCCGCCGAATGCCTTTTCGGCATCGAGAATTGAGTTTATCGCTCCCTAAAGCGAGCCGTCTAGACTTGATGCGAGCATCTGATATCAGTGAGACCCGTCACGAAGAGTCTTCGGCGAGCTTATTGCGAGCGTATTATTGAAACGCTCGCCGTCGCGGAAAGCGGCGGCTCGCCTCGAGAGACGTTTGGACAGAATAAGTACGATAGCCCAACCCTAGCACGCTTTTGCCCCGTTTTGCCAAGTATATCACACCCGAAGATTGATTCACAGGCATGGCTACAAAGCAAACATAGGTAAAATCAAGCGGCTACAGCGAGCTACAAAAACGCTGAAGCGATGGGTATTCGTCTCAGGACTGCTGGTTGTTTATGCAATCAGCCTAGTCGTAGAACACCAGCTTGGAGGTATCGTTGCGGTGCTTCCTTTGCGGTCCAGGCGGGGTGACACCAAGCTTACTCGTTGTGGAGGTCGACACGTCATTTCTTTCGATGCTGGGGCAAAAAGGTTGGATTGCGCCAGTGCAGAGGATCGGCGGAAGGACCGACTACCGGTCCAAAGTGTCGAACTTCAGGGCCAAACACGGATTCCTTTCGTTACTTGCAATCGGAGGTATTAAGCCATGTTGTTTACGTCAGACATCGATATCAATAAGAACTATCCCGCGGTTTTGTATGACGCTACCGAACCCCTCGCTACGTATTTTGAAGACCGAGAAGTCAACGGCGTGATGTACCGCGTCCAGAACGCCACCTACGGCACGGGGACCACGCCTTGGAGTCTGAAACTTTCTTCGGCACCGGCATTTGCGATCGTGCAAAACCCAGACGGCTCGACGAGCAACTTTACAATGCCAGCTGGGTCTAGTCCCTGGGCTGTGTGGGAAGGAGACGGTCAGCGTGGCATTTTTGATGTTCGCGATTTTGGAGCGACAGGCACCGGCCTCTTAGATGACTCCTCGGCAATTCAGAACGCTGCCAACGCGGCTCACGCTAACGGCGGAGGTGTAGTGTACCTTCCGGCTGGTACGTATCTTATACAGTTTGCTATCCTTCTGTACGACAACACAACCCTATACGGCGATGGATATGCCTTCACGACATTATTGGCTGGAAACGTGATGAACAGCAACGCTACAACTATCATGGTTGCGAACCAAGGATGGTCGACGGGTGGAACCGCTATCGTTAACACCAATATTTACATTAAAGACATTAGTTTCAATTGTAACGGCGCTAATAACTCCGTTGGACAACACGGGCCGATTTTTTTGAAGCTTGTGGCGAACTGTGGCGTTATGGACTGTGAAATTTATAACTCATCGACCCACGGCATTCTAGTTACCGGAATAGGCAACCCGGCTTCATGGCCAGGCACGGCCCTGACGTGCAGCCCCGAGTTATGCCGCGGATAGCTGGAGCGGTAGTCTGATTTGT
>DAIMCN010000030.1:0-32273 GCA_036726365.1 Candidatus Cybelea sp. | reverse complement strand
GGATCGCATAATTGTTGACCGCAACCTCGGCGGTGTTGGTTACGATGGTGAAATGTTCGGCACGCGGCCGAGTCGTACGCGCTTCGTCGAGCAACGACCGCGCGATGCGATACGAGTGCGCGATCGCGTGCGTCGCATAGCGCGGATAGCCGTTTGACGGCCGGTGACGTTCGCGCAAAATGGGATTCCACCAATGAAAGCGATTTGGAACGCGCAGCAACCGCTCTGCGACCGCCCCCATGAAGCGATTGGGAATCAACGAAACGCCGAAGAAGGGCGAGATCGGAACGCATAGTTCGACGGCATAGTGCTGACCGATCCACGCCGCCAGCAAGCCGCCGAGTGAAAATCCGGCGACCGTTACACGTTCACCGAGTTCCCGCGCGATCGCAACGTACTCGCTTGCGGCCTCGTACAGATCGTCGGTACGCAGTCGTCCGAGCGCGGTCGAAAGCGGATCGGCGTGGCCGTGGCGAGGCAAACGCGGCGCGAGAACGTTATAACCACGATCGAAGAGGTCGCGCGCGACGCGATCGAACTGAGCCGGCGTCGCACTCATTCCGTGCAACAAGATGACGGCGCGATCGCGGCGCGTTGCGTGGACGTACGAAATCGTGCGCCCATTCGCCGAAACGCCGGGGTGATCGCGGGCCAAAAGTCCTTCGAGCAATGAAAAGCAGGTGGACAAGGGCAAGTCCTTAAGAGGCACTAAATGCATTTCCTTTCAGAGCGCGGACGCGAACTCATTTCCGAAGAAGATCGCTACGGCGCGCACAACTACGCGCCGCTCGATCTGGTCGTCGAGCGGGCAGAAGGTGTTTGGTTGTGGGACGTCGCCGGCAAGCGCTACCTCGACTGCGTAAGCGCGTATTCGGCGTTGAACCAGGGGCACTGTCATCCGCGCATCTATGCCGCGCTGGTGGAACAAGCCGGGAAAGTCACGCTCACCTCGCGTGCAATGCGTAACGATCGCATGCCGGGATTCCTTGAAAAGTTGACGCGTTTGGCCGGTTACGACAAAGCGCTGCCGATGAATACCGGCGTCGAGGCGGTGGAGACTGCTCTTAAACTCGCGCGACGGTGGGCTTACACCACGAAGCGCGTACCGCAGGATCGCGCCGAGATTATCGTCTTCTCAAACAATTTCCACGGCCGCACGATTACGGCGGTCAGCGCCAGCACGACGCCGGAATATCGCTCCGGGTTCGGACCTTTCGTACCGGGATTCGTTGCGGTCCCATTCGGCGACGCGGATGCCCTCGAGCGCGCGATTACCGAAAATACGTGCGCGGTGCTCATCGAGCCGATTCAGGGTGAAGGCGGCGTCAACGTACCACCCGAGGGCTATCTAAAGCGCGCACGGGCGCTCTGCCGCGAGCACGAGCTGCTCTTCCTTGCCGATGAGATACAAACGGGCTTAGGCCGTACCGGCGAGCTCTTCGCCTGCGATTACGACGGCATCAAACCCGATGTCTTGATCCTTGGGAAGGCGCTCGGCGGCGGCTTTTATCCGGTTTCCGCGATCCTCGCGAACGACGATCTCATGAGCTTGTTCCAACCCGGCGATCATGGCAGCACGTTCGGCGGCAACCCGCTCGCTTCGGCCGTGGCACAAGCGGCGTTGGACGTGACCGTTTCCGAGAATCTGGCATCCTGTGCGCGGTACGCCGGCGCACGCATCATGCAGGGGCTTCGCGCGGTCGCCTCGCCCTTGATCGCTGAGGTTCGTGGTCGCGGACTGTTGATCGGCGTCGCGCTTACCGTACCGGCGAAGCGGGTTTCGGAGGCCTTGCTCGAGCGTGGCGTGGCGGCAAAGGACTGCCGCGAGCACGTGCTTCGAATCGCGCCCCCATTGGTGATCGACGAGGACGCCACAGAGTATTTCCTCGCGCGCTTCGGCGAGGCCATCGCGGCGGTCGGCACGCACCCTTGACACTCCCCCGGCGGGGCGTGATATGGTGGGCGGGCCGAAGCAGCGGGTCGTCCCGCTCACCGGATGCCCACGGGCTATCCGGTCTTCACTTAAGGAACTCTCGGCCGGTTCCGTGGTGGGGTTGCTCCGGCAGCGCCTTTTTTATTCGGAGATGAGCTCATAGCACGACCCCTGCGCGTCAACGACCAAATCAGAATTCGAGCGGTTCGGGTGATCGACGAAAACGGTCTCCAACTCGGAATTCTCCCAACCGAAGATGCGCTGGCGCGCGCACGAACCGCCGGACTCGATCTAATCGAGGTTTCGCCGAACGCGCAACCGCCGGTATGCAAGATCGCGGACTATGGCCGGCTCAAATACGAGCAATCGAAGAAGGACAAAGACGCGCGAAAAAAACAGCGACACTTCGAGCTAAAGGAAGTGAAGCTTCGGCCGAAGATCGAGACGCACGACTACGAGACCAAGGCCCGAATGGCCGAGCGTTTATTGCTCGACGGAAGCAAGATTAAAGTAACGATCATGTTCCGCGGGCGCGAGATTACGTATACGTCCTTCGGTCGCCGGTTGCTCGACCGAATGGCGGAGGACATGGAGCCGCTGGCAACGGTCGAGCGTGAAGCGCGGCTCGAAGGGAAGAACATGTTCATGATTTTGGCGCCCCGCATGACGCCGACGGGACCGCCGAAGTTTTCGACACCGCGCGAGCGCGAGACCAAGGCGATCGCGCACGAGACGCCAGCGAAGGAGACAACCAGTGCCTAAAATTAGAACTCACCGAGGAACCGCGAAGCGCGTAAAGGTCACCGCGACGGGTAAGGTGCTGCATCGTCATCAGTTCGACGGCTGCGGCCACATTCTCAGCAAGAAGTCCCGCAAGCGTAAGCGCAAGTTCCGCAAGGATCAGCCGACGGCCAAAGGCGACTTGAAGCGTCTAGCGCCGACCATTCCCTACCTGGTGTAACGGAGACTTTCTAATATGGCACGCATCAAACGCGGCGTACATGGGATAAAGCACCGCCGCAAGGTCATGAAGCTGGTCAAGGGCTTTCGCGCCTCGCGCCGCCGCAACTACCGCGTCGCGAACGAAGCGCTCCTAAAATCGCTGGCGTACGCATTCCGCGATCGCCGCGTACGGAAGCGCGATTTTCGCTCCCTGTGGATCAGCCGCATCAACGCCGCCGTGCGCCGCGAAGGCCTCTCGTATTCCGTCTTCATGCACGGCCTGAAAAAATCGGGCGTCAGTCTAAACCGCAAGGCGCTGGCCGATCTCGCCGTTACCGATCAAAAGGCATTCGGGATGCTGTTGAATTTGGCGCGGCAGGCCTCCGACAAGTAGGGGACCGCACAGGCCGCAAACGGCCGAATATATAACCCTAACAAAGTAATGAGGCTTTGGGGCCCCGTCTTTGCGACGGCTCTCGTCGTCGGCGGCTTAGCGCGTGCCCTGACGGGTCCCGTGTGCGCCGACACGGAGCTGGCCTTGACGCCGGCGGTATCTGACCGGATCGACCGCATCGCAAAAGACCAAGTTCACGCCGGTAGAACGCCCGGTATCGCGATCGGCGTCGTCGAGGATGGACGGCTGGTCTACGCGCGCGGTTTCGGCTTCGCGACGCTCGCAAAACACGTTCCGATGACGCCCGACACGGAATTTTTTGCCGGCGGCCTGACGATGCAGTTTACCGCGGCGGCAATCTTGCTGCTTGCCCAAGATCGTAAGCTGAGTCTCGACGACCACGTCACGAAATACGTCCCGGAGTTTCGATTGGGCGGCGATGTCACAATCGAGCAGCTCCTGACTCAAACCTCGGGGCTTCCGAACTACACTACGATGCCGAACATCGCATCCGATCTGACCCGCACGATCAAACTCAACGATCTTTTGGCGTTGGTGGATGGGCTCAAGCCCACCGCCCCGCCCGGAACGACTTATGCGAACAATCCTCTCAACTATCTGCTTGCGGGCTTGATCGTAGAACGCGTCAGCAACGTAACGCTCTCAGACTACCTGGAGCAGCACATCTTCCTCCCGCTGGTGATGAATCATACGTTTCTCGCCGGCGACAACGGCATCTCGCCGTCTCACGCGACCGGATACACGCCAACCTCGAGGGGCTTTGCCGTAGCGCCCACGTGGGACCCGGCGTGGCTGGGTGGAGCGTCCGGGTTAGTCTCCACAATCTACGATCTCGCCAAATGGGATATCGAAATGCCGGTTCTCCTGCGAGTCGATTCCGTTCGAACGATGTTTACTCCCAGCGCGAGCAACGGTCCGACACACTACGGGATGGGATGGGTGATCGACCGGCGGGGCGGCAAGGATTTCGTGTGGTCTAATGGCGAGATTTCCGGTTATCGTGCGATGAACGCGCTCCTGCCCGGGCAGCAAATCGGGGTGATCGTTCTTTCAAACGCCAGTCCGCTTCAGGGCGGCGCGGTGACGGTTCCGGAAGAACTGGGTGCGCGCATTCTCGACATTTTGGTGCCCCCGACCTCAGCACACCTCGATAATGCAATCGTCGAGCGGGCAAAAGAGTGGCTCCAACGTCTGGCGTCGCGCCACCTCAATCGAGCCGAGCTGACGCCCTCGTTCAGCGCCTATCTGACCGACGAGCTGGTGGCTCGGGAAAACTTTGCGGGGCTGGGACCGCTGCAAGCGATCGCGCCAATCTCGAGTACCAGCGAATCAAACGGCGATACGCTGTACGAGTTCCTCGTGCGGTATCCGCGAGCCCAATACCATTACGAGTTTGAAGTTACGTCCGACGGAAAGATCAACGAACTTGCCTTGATGGCCTGAAGAGAGCGTTACTCCTCCCCGTCGGCGAGGCGGCGTCCCGTGGCCTCGACGACTTTTCCCAACATCGTCACCGCCTCGGCCCGCGTCGCATTACTAAACATGTATCGCAAGCGTTCGTCGGCATCTTCGACGATGAGCACCGCACGTCGCCCTCCGCGTACCGCTGAGATCAGCGAGCTCAAATACGCTTCGTCTTCCGGCGTCAAGACCGACGGATCTCCGTTAATCCCGGTCTCAAGCAATCGCTTCAGCACGGAATCAATGTCGCTAGGTATCTCCACGACTTACCTCCAAGACCGACTCCGCTACGTCGGTAGCAACGACGACGCAGCGTTTCTCTCGTATAGTAACTATCGACCAAACTCTCTTCCAAATTCACCTTCGCCGCCCTGCAGCCAAAACAGGGCAAGCACGGTTTTTGCATCGGCTGTCCCCCCAGCGACCAGGCGCCATGCCGCCTCGCGGCTGAACACGCCAACCTCGATACGTTCGTCTTCATCGAGATCCGGCATACCGCCGGCGAGCTGGTCAGCGTGAAAGAAGTGCATGACTTCGGAGCAAAAGCCGGGCGTCGTCCACAGGGAACCGATCGGTCGAATGCGTCCCGCAAGATAGCCGGTCTCTTCGCGCAACTCGCGGCGTGCGCCGTCGGCCAGGCTCTCGTTATCTTCTGCCGTGCCGGCTGGAATCTCCCAAACCGATGAATTTGCCGGATGGCGATATTGGCGCACCAAAACCAGATCGTTTGGCGTGGGCGTGGCAACGATCCCCAAGGACGCCCCGTGCTCGACGACGTCGATGCGGTGTTGCGCGCCATCTGAGAAGCCCACCTCATCGACTCGAACGCTGAAAACGCGCCCTTCGAAGCAACGACGGGAGGCAATGACGTGCGGCGCTTCTTCCATAGGCGGGCTTTGGCGGAACGGCAGTACCAAGCCTCGTAAAAAGCCGTGTGGCTAAGTCTTCCATCGCAAGCGAAATCGGCTGGCTCGCGTTCTTTCTGGTTGTCTTCGTGGCCGCGGTATATTTGCTCGTGCGATCCCTCGTGCCGCACCACTTCAACGATAAAATCGCAATCGTGCTGGCGGCCATATTCGCGGGGCTGATGATGATTTTCACGCGCGCCTGGCTCACCAAGCGGATGAAGGCGCGGTAACGAGTGGCTACGCATCTCGGCGTTCACGCCGATCGGCTTGCCGGCGTGCGCGCGCTGCAGACGGTAAAGGGCCGCCGGACCCAGCGGCATTTCGCATTCGAAGGGCCGACGCTGTTACAAGAAGCGCACGCAACCGGCTTTCCAATCGAAGAGATCTACGCCACCCAAGCCGCATACGAGGCCACGCCGCTCGTGCGGGAACTGGATGCCGGCGGCACTCCGGTCTACGTCGTGGATGAGGCCAGCGCCGCGAAAATCTCCGATCTTCGCACGCCCAGCGGCCTGGTTGCGGTCGCCCCGATCCAGCTAGGCGACCTCCGCCGGATCTTTGCGCGAGGGACGTTGTTTCTGGTACTGGCAGACCTCAACGATCCGGCCAACGCCGGCACGCTATTGCGATCTGCCGAGGCCTTTGGCTGCGCGGGAGCCGTCTTTGGGCGCCTTGGCATCGATCCGTATCATCCCAAGGTCGTGCGCGGGGCCATGGGCGCGTCGTTCCGCCTGCCCCTGGCGGTTGCCGAGCCCACCGATGTGGCCGCCGAGAGCGCCGCGGCAGGCGTTGCGCTGCAGGGACTGGCAGCGAATGGCGCTTGCCTTGGCGATGCCCAATGGGGGCGTTCGGTGGCCCTCGTCGTCGGAAACGAGCGGCACGGCCTAGGCGCTTGGGAGGCGATTTGCCAGCGAATTCTCTGTATCCCCATGCGCGGACCAACCGAAAGCTTGAGTGCCGCCGTTGCTGGTTCGATCGCGCTTTACGAAGCAAGCCGCACGCAAAACGCGCCTTGTCAATAGAGTGGTATCGACGCAAAAAGTCAAGACTACCGTTGGTAAAAGTCGCATGGTATACTCCATCCATTCCGCGATGCGGGCCGCCCCGGAGCCGACGGCTCAGAAGGAGACTGCAAGCGCTATGGCAACGTCCTACCTCTTCTGGAGGCTTTTCGCCCAAACGGGTTCGATCGACGCCTACCTGGCTTACCGAAGGTTGTACGCGGCACCCACGAGCAGTTAAAGACAAGGGGAGAGTCCGCAACGCGACTCACGGCAAAAATTTGGAAACGCCCGGTAGAACAGAACACCGGGCGTTTTGTTTTGGAAAAAAATTATGACGGATTTGTCGCGACAACTTACGGACTTAGAAGCGCGTCTCGCAGCCGAGGCTGATGCCGCGGATAGCGAGCAGACGCTTGAGAGCGTGCGAATCGCGTATCTCGGAAGAAACGGCGAGGTGACGACGATCCGCCGCACGATCGGCAAGCTGCCGCCGGAAGAGCGCCCCAACGCCGGAAAGGCCATCAACGACGCCGTCGCCGCAATGGAATCTCGATTGCAGTCAGCCCAGGCCGTGCTAGAATCTCGCCGCTTCGACGCCGACCTCGCCGCTTCGATTGACGTAACGTTTCCGGCGATTCGTCCGCAGGTGGGCTCGACGCATCCGGTGCGCCGCATCATCGAGCAGAGCTGCGACTATTTCATGCGTCACGGATTTGCCGTCGTGGTAGGGCCCGAAGCCGAGCCGGATTACTACAACTTCGACGCGTTAAACATTCCTAGCGACCATCCGGCGCGCGAGAGCTTCGACTCGTTCTGGCTCACGGATACGCAATTGCTTCGCCCGCATACCTCGCCGATGCAGATTCGTACGATGCAGCGGCATCGTCCACCGATCGCCATCGTGGCACCGGGTAAGTGTTTTCGGCGCGACGCCGTAGACGCGCGCCACTTGTTTCAGTTTCATCAAGTCGAAGGACTGCTCGTTGCCGAGGGGATTCATTTCGGTCACTTGAAGGGCATGCTCACCGGACTTTGCCGCGAGCTCTTCGGGCCACACCAGCGCGTGCGTTTCCGCCCGTCGTATTTTCCGTTCACCGAACCGAGCGCCGAAGTCGATACCACCTGCCCAAAGTGTCGAGGGGTCCCCGGCGCGCGAAGCGCTTTGGGGCAAAGCACCTGTAACATGTGCGGCGGCTCCGAGTGGATCGAACTCGGCGGAGCCGGAATGGTCCATCCGAACGTGCTGCGAGAAGTTGGGTACGATTCGGACGTCTACTCCGGCTGGGCCTTCGGCTTCGGCGTGGAACGGCTTGGGTTGGCGCGTTACGGTGTGGACGACATCCGGCGCTTCATCAACAGCGATCCGAACTTTCTCGAGCAGCTGAGTTGATCGAGAGCACGGACAGATGCGCGTACCAGTAAGCTGGCTGCGTGAGTTCGCGGCGCTGCCGGCCGAGGTTGAGGCGATCGCCGACCGTCTGGCGATGCTGGGGTTTCCGATTGCGGAGATCCAGAAGCGTCCGCTCATCACGGGAGTCGTAACCGGCCGGATCGTCGTGCTCGAGAAGTATCCCAATGCCGATCGGCTGCAAGTGGCTCAGGTGGACGTCGCAGCCGATGCCCTGCTTACGATCGCAACGGCGGCCACGAACGTGGCCGTTGGACAAACGATCGCGGTTGCCACCATCGGTGCGCAGCTTCCCGCGCTGCGGATCGAGCGGCGTACGATGCGCGGCGTCGTCTCACACGGAATGATGATTTCCGCCGACGAGCTCGCGTTGCCGGCGGAGTGGTTCGAAGATGGAATTTTACAGCTCGACGCAACGACGCCGCTCGGCATGGATGTGGTCGAGCTTTACGGCCTCGCTACCGACGTGCTTGACGTCGAAATTACGAGCAATCGGCCCGACGCGATATCGGTGATCGGACTCGCGCGCGAACTGGCGGCTTCCTACGGGGTCGAGTTGCGTCTCCCATCGCTCGTCAATCCAGCGGAAAACGCGGAGTCGCCCGGCAACGCCCCTGAGGTCGTGCTCGAATCGCCGGATTGTCACAGGTTTGTTGCTCAACGCTTCGACAACGTGCACGTGGGTCCGGGGCCGGCCTGGATGCGGGTTCGCCTGGCACTCGCAGGACAGCGCCCGATCAACAACCTGGTCGACGTTTCGAACTACGTGATGCTGGAGACGGGTCAACCGCTGCACTTCTACGATGCGGCTGCGATTCACGGCAAAAAGCTGATCGTGCGCAGCGCCCGCGACGATGAAAAAATCGTCACGCTCGACGGAGTCACGCGCTCGCTCACACCCCAAGCCCTCGTCATCGCCGACGACACGACGCCGCTCTGCCTTGCGGGTCTTATGGGCGGCACGGCGAGCGAGGTGAATTCCGCCACGCGAGCGATCGTTCTTGAAGCCGCGAACTTCAACGGCGCGCGCGTGCGGCGCATGAGCAATGCCTTGGGCCTGCGCACGGAAGCATCCGCGCGCCACGAGAAGTCGTTGGCCGTTGCGTTGACCGATATCGGCGCCGCACGGGCGGCGCAGCTCTTATGCGAGTTTGGAGCCGCCGCGCATCGCCCGCACGCATTTGGCGCCGAGATCCTCGCGGCGAAACCAATTGCGTTGGCCGTTCGCGAGGTCGAGCGATTGTTGGGCATTGCGATTCCAGCCGAGCGGGTCCGGCGCCATCTCGAGGCGCTCGGCTGCAACGTGGCGCCGGCCAAAGACGACGTGCTCGCCATTACACCGCCGCCTTGGCGACGCGATCTCACGATCGCAGCGGACCTGATTGAGGAAGTGGCGCGCATCGAGGGGTACGAACGCATCGAAGCCGCCGTTCCGACGATACCGCCGCACGAGATTTCGAGCGCGGCCTTCGAGCTCGACCGCCGCATTGCGGGAGAACTGGCCGCACTCGGCTATCGCGAAGTGATCACCTACTCGCTCCACGGAGCGGTGAATCTCGAACGCTTTCGCCGGGCCGGCGTGGTGCCGGACCACGCGCCGGTGGAGGTTCGCAATCCGCTCTCCGAGGAGCAGCGCTTCCTACGCGAGTCACTCATACCCGGATTACTCGAGTATTTTGCCGCGAACGACGCAGCCGTGCGCGTCTTTGAAATCGGCGACGTGTTTCATTTAGGTCAAGGTGAAGTTGCCGAAACGACCACAATCGCGTTCGGCTTCATTGCCGACCGCGGCAACGAACCGTGGCGAGATCCATCGTTCTTGCGCCTCAAGGGCGACTGCGAGGTACTGGTACGACGCATCACCGGCCGCGACGTCGACACGTTGGCCGGCACGTGGGCCGGCCTTCACCCGGGAAAGAGCGCGCGTTTAGCAATCGATGGCGCTGAGATCGGACGACTCGGCTGCATCGATCCGCGGCTGAGCAAAGCCTTCGGTTTAAAGCGCAACGCCTACGTCGGCATCCTGGACTTGGCCGCTCTTCCGGCCTACGAAACGCCGCATTATCAGCCGGCTTCGAAGTATCCCTCGACTTACCGTGATGTCGCGTTCGTGGTCGACGCCGGCGTAACTGCCCGTGAAATCGAATGCGTCATTGCTAAGGTTCTCGGCCCGCTTGGCACAGGAGTTCGCGTCTTCGACGAGTATCGCGGACCACAAGTCGGGCAAGGACGCAAGAGCCTTGCGGTGCGGATGACGATGCAGCGTTTCGACGCAACGATCACCGACGAGGAGGCCGACGTCGCCGTGAACGGGGTGGTCGACGCGGTAAGCGCCGAGTTTGGAGCGACGATCCGAACGTGATTGGCGGTGTGGCTTGGCCGGACGTCGTGATCTTCATCGTGCTGGCCATCGCTACGTATAAGGGTTACTCGCGTGGTTTCGTCTCGGAGCTCGGGGGTGCGGTGGCCGTTACCGCCGCGCTGGTAACACCCTGGTTTTACAACGGCAGCCTGGATTCACAAATCGAAGCGATTACCAACCTTGGGCCGGGATCGGCGCACGTGATCGGCATGTTCGGAACGGGCCTTTTGACCTACGTCGCAATACTCATCGTCGCTCGGGTATTGGGGGCAGTCGCAAAGCTTCCGGTCCTCGGCCTTGGCAATGCGCTGGGCGGGGCGTTCGTGGGTCTCGCCAAAGGCGCGATCCTGTTATGGCTCGTGCTCTTTATCGCGCTCTTCTTCCCGCTCTCTCCCGACATTCGCGACGGTCTGCATCAATCGCGGCTGGCACCCTATTTGGTGACATACGACGCACTAATCGACGATGCGGTGCTCTCAACGATCCCGTGGTTTGCGCGCCCGTTCGTGTTGCCGTATTTTAGGCGACACCACTTGTGACGCGCCCCGATAACGACTCCGTGGCCGCCGTCGTTCCCGCGCCTGGCATCACCGTGACGCCGAGAGCCAGCAACGCGAGCTCGATCGCGCCGATGGCACCGATCAAATCCTTTTCAGCGATGTCGCCCATCGTGCCAAACCGGAGGATCTTTCCGGCGAGCTCGCCCTGACCGCCGGAGAGCACGACCCCGTGCTCCTCGCGCAGCCGTTTGACCAACGCGGAGATCTCGACACCCGTTGGCGGATACGCGGCGACGACCGTTGGCGAATGCGCACCCGGTTGCGAAAAAAGCGTAAAGCCCAGGGCCTCGAGGGCGGAACGTACCGCCGCAGCATAACGCGCGTGGCGCGCGTGCGCGGTTGACGCACCGCCTTCGTGATAACGCTGGAGCGCCACGTCGAGTGCGAACAGAATCGGAATCGGAGGGGTCCAAGGCATCTGGCCTTCTCGCGCGGCGTCACGTGCGCGTTGCAAATCGAAATAAAAGCGCGGCTGGCGCGTACGTGCTACTCGGTTCCAGGCTCGTTCGCTGGCAGCGACCATGGCGATGCCGGGCGGCGCAGCAAAAGCCTTCTGGGATGCTCCGACGACCACGTCGTAGCCCCACTCATCCATGCGAAACTCCGACGCACCCAGCCCGCTGATCGAGTCCACCAGCGTGATCGCGCCATGACGCCGCAGGCTCGGGGCGATAGCCGCCATGTCGTTCGTCACGCCGGTGGAAGTCTCGTTGTGCGTCAGCAATACCCCGCTGATGACGTTTTCCGTATCGCGCCGCAAGCGCGCGTCGAGCGCTTCGGGGTCGAGCGCGGATCCCATCGGCGCGTCGAGCGACTCGACGACACATCCATAGCTCTCGGCGATCGCCGCGAAACGCCGCCCGAAAAGGCCGACGGCACACGAGAGCACTCGGTCGCCCGGCGAGAACAGATTCGCGACGGCGGTCTCGAGCGCGCCGGTGCCGGAGCTGCCGAGCAACACGAGGTCGCTCGCCGTGCCGAAGACCGGCCGCAGCGTGTTGGTGATTCGTTGGAGCATTTGCGCGAACTCTGCTCCGCGATGATCGGTCATCGGACGCGCCAGCGCCTCGGCCACCGGTTGCGCAACGCTCACTGGCCCTGGGAGGAATAAGAGTTGCCTCGGCATCGAATACTGCTTCGATGGACGTGGCGAGCATCCGCCTAACCGAACTTTCGTCGTGCGCGGGCTGTGCGGCCAAACTCGGCGCGGCCGAGCTGCGCAGCGTGATGGAACGCGTCGCGCCCGCCACCAACGATCGCGTCCTAGTCGGCTACGGCAGTAGCGACGACGCCGGCGTGTACCTGCTGCAGGACGATCTTGCGCTCGTTTTGACGGTGGACTTTTTCACGCCGATCGTCGACGATCCATACGACTTCGGCCGTATCGCCGCGACCAACGCGCTCTCCGACGTGTACGCGATGGGCGGCCGTCCGTTGACCGCACTCAACGTCGTCGCGTTCCCCGAAGATCTGGATCTTGAGATTTTGAGCCGGATTTTGGAGGGTGGCGCGAGCGTCGCGCGCGCTGCCGGCGTCGCAGTGGTCGGCGGCCATACGATCAAGGACGCGGAGCCGAAATACGGCATGGCGGTTACCGGGATCGTCGACCCGAAAGGGGTCGTCACGAACGCAGGCGCGCGCGCTGGCGACGCATTAGTGCTCACCAAACCATTGGGCACCGGAATTCTGACGACGGCACGGAAGCGCGACCTGATTTCGGATGCCGATCTCGCCGAAGCGGTCGCAGCGATGACTACCCTGAACGATGGCGCTTCGAAAGCGATGCTCGCGGCCGGCGCGCATGCCGCAACCGATATCACCGGGTTCGGCCTGCTCGGCCACGGTGGAGAGATCGCGCGAGCGTCAAACGTGCGCTTGCATCTCGATTCGCGATCCGTGCCATTCATGCGCGGCGTGCTCGACTTGATCGAACAGGGAACCGTACCGGGCGGCACGCGTCACAACGCCGAGACGCATGCCGCGTTCACCGATTTTGCGCCATCAGTTTCAGAAGCGACGCGGATCGGACTCTCGGACGCTCAAACCTCCGGCGGCTTATTGATCAGCGTCGCATCCGATCGTCTTGAAGAGCTGTCGCGCGACTTGCTCGCGTGCGGCGCCCTCGCGGCAGTTGTTGGAGACGTCCGCGAAGGCGCCGGCATCGAAGTCCGTTGATCGTCTAGTACACCGCGTTGGGGCCGTCCACCGCAGCGGTCGGAAAGGCTAGCCCCGTTTAGGATCGTTTGATGGAACGCTTGCGCTCGGCGCGCTTGACGACGCCGTTGCGCCGCTTCGCTTGCCCTGTCCGCAGCCTAGTCGAAGGACGAAGGTGTACGACGTTGTTGCCCTTGAGTTGCTCGGCGCCCAGCGGAACAGGTGAGATGAGGCGCTTGCCCAACGCGTGATGGAGCACCTCAGATAGCTCGTCCACCGGCACGAAGGTCATGCTCTCGCGTACCTCCTTGGGAATGTCGTCGAGATCCATCTCGTTGCGCCGTGGTAGGAGTATCTTACTGATTCCGGCCCGTTTTGCGCCAAGCACTTTTTCTTTCAAACCGCCGATCGGCAGCACTTGACCGGTCAGCGTAATCTCGCCCGTCATCGCCAGATTCGGATCGACTTTGATTCCCGTCAGCATCGAAGTGATCGACGTCGCCAGCGCGATGCCCGCCGACGGCCCATCCTTCGGGGTGGCTCCGGCGGGAACGTGAATGTGGATGTCGTGCTTAGCAAAGTAATCGTCCGGAAGCGCGAGCTCGGCCGAGCGCGAGCGCAAAAATGAGACGGCAGCCTGCGCGCTCTCCTTCATCACGTCGCCGAGCTGACCGGTCAACACGAGTTTCCCAGTGCCCGGCATCGATTGCGTCTCGATAAACAGGATGTCGCCGCCGACCGGCGTCCACGCCATACCCGTCGCGACCCCGACCGATGCGACCCGCTTGCGTACCTCGTTGAAGAAGCGCGGCTTGCCGAGAAACTCCACGAGGCTCTCGGGCTTCACGCGCGCCTTGTAGCGGGCGTTCTCCGCAATCTTTCGGGCGATCTTGCGGAACACCGTGCCGATCTCGCGCTCGAGGTTCCGAACGCCGGCTTCCCGGGTGTAATCGTTGATGATCGCACGAATCGTTTGATCGCTGATTTGTGCCTGCGTTTCGCGCAGCCCATTGTGCACCCGCTGCTTCTTGACCAAGTAGCGTTTGGCGATCTGAAGCTTCTCGAGCTCGGTGTAGCCGGAGAGCGTAATGATCTCCATACGATCGCGCAACGGCGGCGAGATGGAGTCGAGCGCGTTCGCAGTGCAGATGAAGAGCACTTGCGACAGGTCGAATGGAAGATCGAGATAGTGATCGCGGAAGTTGTTGTTTTGCTCGGGATCGAGCACTTCGAGCAGCGCCGATTGCGGGTCGCCGCGGAAATCCGACCCGACCTTGTCGATCTCGTCGATCATCATTACGGGGTTACGCGTTCCAGCGTCGCGAATCGCGCGCACGATCGTTCCCGGCATCGCGCCGATATAAGTGCGGCGATGCCCTCGGATCTCGGCCTCGTCGTGGACGCCGCCGACCGAAAGCCGCACGAACTTTCTGCCCATCGCGCGGGCAATCGACTGACCGAGCGAAGTCTTACCGACGCCCGGGGGACCCACGAAGCAAAGGATCGGGCCGGTCAACTTCTTCTTGAGCTTGCCGACGGCCAGATACTCGACGATCCGATCCTTGATCTTCTCGAGATCGTAATGGTCCTTGTCGAGAATTTCGCGGGACGCCTTGATGTCGATGTGATCGGCGGTCTCGGCGTTCCACGGCAGCGTAACCAGCCAATCCAAGTAGGTGCGGATCACGCTGTATTCGGGGCTGGCTTGCGGAACTTTGGAGAGACGGTCAAGCTCGCGATCCGCCGCTTTCTTCACGTCCGGCGGCATTGACGCTGCGTCGATTTTCGAACGCAGCTCGTTGGTTTCGGCTTGCTGCGGATCGACTTCACCCAACTCTTCCTGAATGGCGCGCAACTGCTGGCGCAGATAGAACTCGCGCTGATTCTTCTCCATTTCGCGCTGGATGTCGCTCTGAATCTTATGACCGAGCTCGACGACTTCGAGCTCCTTGGTCAACAGCAGGGTCAACCTGCGCATGCGCTTGGCCGTATCGCGTTCTTCGAGCAGCGCCTGGCGATCGGCCGTTTCCAGGCGCATCGTCGAGGCCACGAAGTACGTGAGCACCACCGGGTCGGTGATATTCGCGACCTCCATCTCCATTTCGCGCGGCGCTTGCGGCAGATAAGAGAGCAACTTCTGAAAGAGCCCCGCGAGATTGCGCTGCATCGCGACGAGCTCTTCGTTTTCCACCGTTGAATCGGGAAGCTCGGTGTACGCCGCGACCATATACGGTGAAACCTGCGTGAACTGCTCGATCTTAAAGACTTGTTGTCCGGCAACGATGCAGCGCAAGGTCCCGTCGGGAACCTTCAGCATCTTTTGGATCACGCCGATCGTGCCGACGCGGTGCACGTCCTCCGGACCCGGATCCTCAATCTCCCGATCTTTCAAAACGGTGAGTCCGATCGGCTTGCCTTCGCGCAGCGCTTCCTCAACCAACGCGATTCCCGGCTTCTTCACGACTGCCAGCGGAATGACCGTGTGGGGGAAAAGCACCGCTTCCTGCAACGGCAGAATGCCGATAATGTTCGCGGGTACCACGGATTGGTTTGGCTTTTGAGCCATATTCTTAACGATGTGTCCTCTTCACCATGACCTGCAGTTCGGTTCGTGCGGTCGGCACGTACGCCGTCACCGCGATCGGAGCGACGACGATCAGCAAGCCGTCCTCATACGTAGCCGAGATCCGATCGTACTCAATGGCGACCGGCAGCGGGATCCGTTTGAGGAACTCGCCGTGCGCGATCTCTTTCTGCACGAATGAGCCACGACGCGCGCGCGCCACCTCGACACGCCTGCCGGCAATGACGAGATATCGACCGTCGAAGCCGATCCGCAGCGTTTCCGCATCGGCGCCGGCGACCTCGATCACGGCAACCACATGTCCCCGCTCTTCGTCGACAAAGACGTCGGCATTGGGCTGAAATGTCCCCACGCGAGCGCGCACGACGAACTCCATCGCCTCTATAACCCCCTACTTTAGCACTCGGATTCGACGGCTGCTACTTACATGCTTGGGTCGGGTAGGGCACGACCGGGCGGCCACATGATGCATGGCTCGAGGGCGATGCGGAGAGGCCCAAAAGCATCCGCCGGGATCCGTACCGCGAAGAATTGAGGGTACTTCGTGGCCACGCCGTAGCGGGTCTGCGGGGGGAAGCTCGTTAGATTTTTGGCCGTAACATGCGTTGCGGCGAGGACTTGATTGATCGCGGTTGCGCTCGCCGGCGACGTATATTGAGCGCTTCGCTCGCCGAGCCAGGTCGAGCCGTCGTGCGTTGTGTAGAGGAAGCCGATGACGCCGCCAGGCATCATCGTTGCCGTCGAGATGACCTCGTCTATTCGCACGACCTGCATCGCGCGCGACAGCGGCGCCTGGAGAACCTGCGGCACTGCGCGGGCTGAGTCTAGGCACGGCCCATCTTCGAGCGGGGGTTGGGCGGCCACGAGCGGGGCCGAACCCTGGGAAGGCGTCACCTGCGCCACGGCGGTAGCCAGAACGGTCAGAAGGAACGTCGCAATCGCTAACATGGCTGCACTCTTCGCGCGTCGATGCCCCGCACCATGCGCGATGACGAACGCATCGTGACGTCGCGACATTCCAAACTCGTGCGGCGCCTCGGCACGCGGGATGCTGCGCTCATCGTGATGGGCGGCATCGTCGGTTCGGGCATCTTCATGAACCCATCGGTGGTTGCGCGCTTCGTCGGAAGCGACGTGCTCGTTATGACCGTCTGGGTCGCGGGTGGTGTCATAGCAATGCTCGGCGCCGGGATTTTCGCCGAGCTGGCCGCGCGCCGTCCGAAAGATGGCGGACTCTACGCCTATCTGCGCGAGGCCTTTCATCCGGCGCTCGCATTCATCTTCGGCTGGACGCTGCTCCTGGTGTCGCAGAGCGGTGGAATGGCCGCTGCCGCGGTCACGTTTGCGAACTACTTCACGCAATTAACGGGCTATCACACGTCTCCCCAAGCGATCGTTGCGATCGCGGTGATCGCGATCGCCGTCTTTACGGCGGTAAACGCGCTCGGCGTTCGCACCGGCACGACGACCCAGAACGCCTTCATGGTCGTAAAAATTCTCGCGATTGCCGGATTCGCAACGATCGGTCTCTTCGTCGTCCACGGGACCGCCGGAACGATCTCGGCATCCGCGCCCGTCGTCCTCGGCAATCCTCTCGCCGTGATCGGGCTCGCAATGGTGCCGGTGCTCTTCGCCTACAGCGGCTGGCAGACGTCCAGCTTCATGTCGGCCGAGCTGCACGAGCCGCATTCCACGCTGCCGCGGGGATTGATCGCCGGCGTCGCCGTCGTGGTTGTTCTCTATCTTGCCGTCAACGCCACGTGTCTGCACGCGCTGGGCATCGGCGGTTTGGCAGCCACGAATACGCCCGCCTCGGACGTTGCCGCCCTGGCCTTCGGTCCGATCGGCCGATCGGTAATGGCGATCGTGATCTCGCTCTCCACCCTGGGGTTCTTGAGCAATCAGATTCTCACATCGCCGCGCGTCTATTTTCAGATGGCTGCGGACGGAACATTCTTCAAGGCGCTTGCGTCGGTCAATTCGCGGACGCACTCACCGGTGATCGCCATCGTCGTGCAAGGGCTGGTTGCCGCCGTCATCGCGATGTCAGGCCGGTACGATCAAATCCTCAACTACGTCACTTGCAACGATTATATTTTCTTCGGTCTCGCCGCGATCGCGCTCATCGTCTTCCGCAGACGTGATGCACAGGATACCAACGCGCCAAAGCCGGGCTTTTGCATGCCGGGGCATCCGTATACGACGCTGCTCTTTCTCGCGGCCGCATGGTATATCGTCGGAGATACCATCTTGAAGGCACCGCGCGATACCGCATGGGGTATCGCGATTTTGCTCTCCGGTCTCCCGGTTTACGCGCTCTTCGCTCGGCGCGCTTCGCTACTGCGCGCGCGCGGCCCGCAACCCGCGGGCGAGTAGCGGCAATAGCTCGGCTGCCGAGCCGCGCAGGGCGCAGTCGATGCGGTCGCTGATTGCGGTAGCTTCCGGATTTATTTCCGCCACGAACGCCCGGCGATTGTAGTGCGTCGCCAGCGCGGCGGCGGGATAGACTACCGCGCTCGTGCCTGCTACCAAGATTACGTCGGCGCGCGTCGCGGCGCTTTGCGCTTGCTGCCACGCTCGTTGCGGAAGCGGTTCGCCGAACCAGACGATGTCCGGCCGGAATCGGCCGCCGCAGCGATGGGAGATTTCTTCGATTGGCAAACCGTCTGCATCGAGCGCACGGCGCGCGCCACACCCGGTGCAACGCGCCTCGCGCAGGCTTCCATGCAGTTCGAGCACGTTGTGCGTGCCGGCCCGCAGGTGGAGCGAGTCGACGTTTTGCGTTGCGAGCGTGAAGTCCACGATCATATGTTCCAGGTCGGCAAGCGCGTGGTGTCCGGCGTTGGGTTGCGCGCGCTCGTGCGCCGCCTTTCGTTCGTTGTACCACGTCCACACGAGCGCTGGATCGCGCGCAAAACCTTCGGGCGACGCAAGCTCCTCCACGCGATGCGTCCGCCACAGCCCGCCGACACCGCGAAACGTCGGAAGCCCGCTTTCGGCCGAGATGCCCGAGCCGGTCAAAACGAAGACCGCCGAAGCAGTTTTGAGCGCCGCGACGAGCCGCTCCATGACAAGCCGGTTAGGGCGAGGATTTGACTTTGGCCAGGAAATTGTAGAACTGACCCCGGATTGTCGCCGTTCCGGAAATCTCGCCATCCTCCGCAATCGTACCTCTAACGGTGAATCCGCCCGGCGCTTGGAGCGTGAGCGTGATGTGACCTTGGCTGACTCCGCCGCTGGCAGCGATGATCCGCCCGTACAAAGGATCGGGTCGCACCGATTCGGACCGATACGTACCGCTGACGATCCCGTGGTTGAAGTTGAGCTTGAGTGTACCGGAATACGGGACGTGCGCCGGACCGAACGTCGGTTGATACGCGGCAACGTACGTTGCCTGCCACACGAGGCCGTGCATCACGGCCGCCGGCGCCGGAAGAGCTTGTGCCGATATTAGAAACGCAAGGAGAGCGAGTCGGGATGCTTTCCTCGTCACGACCCCGTCGCGCTCGTCATGAGGCTCTCCCACTGCTCGCGGCCAATCCGCAACGCCGTCTCGTCCAGCTGCGCCAGGGGTGTGTGCGTGAGGTGCTCGCGCTCGCAAAGGTCGCGTTCGTTCGTATCGACGAAGAGCAGGCCGGTGACGAACTCACCGCGTTGGTTCGATTCGTGGATCGTTCGCAGTGCCGCGATCCCATCGGTCGGATCGTAGTCGGTACCGAGTTTGCGCAGCAACACGTGCGAGCCGTCCTCGAGCTCGACGTCCCGAACCGTACCCGGCTCGTAGTCAACCGTAATCTCGCGTCCGCCGGCGATGTAATCGGCCGTGTGAAGGACGACGTCGTGATCCTTCACGTACGCATAACTCTTGGTCGAGCCCTCATGATCGTTGAACGTAACGCAGGGACTGATGACATCGAGAATCGCGGTACCGCGATGCGAGAAGGCCGCTTGGAGCAGCGGCACGAGCTGCTTGCCGTCACCCGAGAACGAACGGGCAACGAAGGTCGCCCCAAGCTCGATCGCAAGACCGCAAATGTCGATCGTCGAGTACTCGTTCACTTTGCCGCCTTTGAGGGTCGATCCGACATCGGCGGTGGCCGAAAACTGACCCTTGGTCAGCCCGTAACAGCCATTGTTCTCGACGATGTAGGTGCAATCGACGTTGCGACGGATCATGTGGCAGTATTGCCCTAGGCCGATGCTCGCCGTGTCGCCGTCGCCGCTGATGCCGAGCACGAGCAACTCGCGGTTCGCGAGCTTGGCGCCCGTTGCCGCGGACGGCATTCGCCCGTGCAAGCTGTTGAAACCATGAGCTTGCTCCACGAAGTACGCAGGCGTCTTCGACGAGCATCCGATGCCGCTCATCTTGGCCAGTTTATGCGGCTCAACGCCGTACTCGAAGAGCGCCTTAATCAGGTGGTTCGTGATCGAGTTGTGGCCGCAGCCGGCGCATAGCGTCGTCGGCAGGCCTTTATAAATTTCACGAGTCAATCCAATGATGTTGAGATTTGCAGTCATAACTTTCTTATTCCGCAACTACCGCGGGAGGGCGCTCGGCGTCGAGCAAGGGATCGATGATCGCGTGAGCGTCGATCGGCACGCCGTTATAGTGCCGAATCGACTCGAGCCGACTGATGAGGTGGGTTGGCAGTTCGGCCCGCAGTATTCCGTAGAGTTGTCCGTCGCGGTTCTGTTCGATCACATAAACGCGTTCGTGGCGTTTGACGAAGGTCGCGACTTCCGGCGACAGCGGCAGGGCCCGAACGCGCATGTAATCGACCTCAATATCCCCTTCACGCAAGCGATCGCGCGCCTCGACGACGGCGTGATGCGTCGTGCCATAGGCCAGGATCGCGATCTTGCGGCCCCTCTCTTCGACCACGGGCGGCGGTACGGACGTTCGCGCCGTATCATGTTTGCGGGTGAGACGATCGAGATTACGCTGCCATACCTCGGGCTGCTCCGAATAACGCGCTTCCTCGTCGTGTCCGGTCCCGCGCGTAAAGAAGCCCGCGTTGGGATGTTTGGTTCCCGGAAGCGTGCGGTACGCGATGCCGTCTTTATCGACGTCGCGATAACGCCCCCACGTTTTCATCGAATTGAGGTCGTCCACACCCAGCACTTTTCCGCGATCGAACGGTTTTTCCGGATACGGAAGTGCCGGCGTCAGCCACGAATTCATGCCGAGATCGAGGTCGCTGAGCACGAAGACCGGGGTTTGAAAACGATCCGCAAGGTCGAACGCTTCCATCGCAAACTCGTACGCTTCCCGGACCGTCGCCGGCAGCAAAACGATGTGCTTCGTGTCGCCGTGCGAGAGCGTGTAGGCAAAAGCGACGTCGCCTTGCATCGTTCGCGTCGGGAGTCCGGTCGACGGCCCGGCTCGCTGCACGTCGAAGATCACGCCCGGAACCTCGGCAAAATAACCGTACCCGGCGTATTCTGCCATCAACGAAATGCCCGGTCCCGACGTCGACGTCATCGCGCGCGCACCGGCCCAGCCCGCGCCGAAAACGACGCCGGCCGCAGCTAGTTCGTCTTCCGCTTGCACGATTGCGACGTTTCGTTCGCCGGTGCTTTCGTCGACGCGGTAGCGATCGCAGTACTGAATGAAGTATTCGCAGAGCGATGACGAAGGGGTGATCGGATACCAGGCGGCGACGGTGCACCCGCCCATGACGCATCCGAGCGCCGCCGCCCGATTACCTTCCATGAACATCAGTCCGTCGATCTTGCCGTTCATCCGCTCCAGACGGTACGGGTCTTGTTTTTCGAGATGCTGCCGCGCGTACTCGATGCCAACCTGCACTGCTTGCATGTTGAGTTCGACCGCCGAGGCTTTGCTCCGAAACTGCGCGCGCAGACCATCTTCGACGACCGCTGCCGGAATCTCGAGAAGCTGCGCGAGAGCGCCGACGTAAATCATGTTCATCAAGTACTTGCGAAGGTCGCCCTTATCGGCAAAGTGCTCCTTTGCGAGCGCGAGGAACGGGACGGCGTAATACGCGAGCTCACCTCGCAGCGTTTCGCCGCTGACCGGGAACGTCGCTTCGTGCACGACCGCTCCGCCGGGCTTCACGCCGGCTACGTCCTGCTGCCAGGTTGCTGCATTGAGCGCTACGAGCACGTCAACCTCGCGCGATCGGCATTGATAACCGCGCGAGGTGACGCGAACGTCGAACCACGTCGGCAAGCCTTCGATGTTTGAGGGAAAGACGTTCTTGGGAGAAACAGGAATTCCGAGCCGCGCAATGGCGTTGGTCAGGACGAGGTTCGAGGACTGGCTTCCCGAGCCGTTGACCGTGGCCACGCGGATCGTGAAGTCATTGACGGCACGCGCGGGCATAACTGTTGGATTATTCGCGTGGCTCCAGAGGCCTGCGAAACCGCCCGCAAGAACGACGCCGCGATGCTGGAACCGGCTCACGTCATCCTGCAGGTTGCTTTTTGCGCCGCGATTGCTCGGACGTCACCCAACACGACCGTGGCGTTACACGTGCACGTGGCCGATCGGACCGGAAGGACGCAGGTCGACCGGATCTACCGCTTTCAGCGGGGCGACGATCCGAAAGCGATCGTCGAGTTCGATAGCGCGTTCGGCATTTACCGGCTCGATCTCGATGCTCCAAAATACCGGTGCTCGGCGACGGATTACCTCTTTTTCATTGCCGGGCACGAACGCAGCATCGCCGAAACGCTCAGCGATCGCCCGGCGTCGCCGCCTCAACCCGTCTTGCTCTCGGGCACCGCGCCGCAGTCGTTTCTCTACGTGCAACCAACGTTCGTGCTCTTCGACAAAAGCCAAGTCGCGTGCAATAAACCGGTCCCTCAATCGCTGCCGACGCAGATCGTCGTCGAGAACGACCAAGACGGTTACTATACGTGGCTCTACGGCGACGCTGCGGCCGCCCCAGGCTCGCAGCAGCTCGCATTGAGGCTGCGAACGCCGACGCATCAGCACCACTACGTGCGCGTGCCGATTCCGTTCCCGATTCCGTGGGGCGGCTGGCCTCAGAGCATTCAATTCAACGTCACCGAGGAGATGGTCGACTCACTCGCCGGCGATCCCGTCGATACGCTGCTTTGCCCGAAACTGTGGAGAACGTCCGCGGGATAAAAAAAGGGGCTAAATGAAAGGCGCGTCTCATGACGCGCCTTTCGTTTATGTCGTCGCGCTACCGCGGCTACATCATGTCGTAGCCACCCATGCCACCGCCGCCCGGCATCGCTGGTTCCTTCTTGGGTTCCGGCTTGTCGGCAATGAGGGTTTCGGTGGTCAGGATCATCGATCCGATCGACGCGGCGTTCTGCAGCGCCGCGCGAGTCACTTTGAGTGGCTCGACGATGCCGGCCTTGAACATGTCAACGACTTCGCCGCTCATCGCGTCGAAGCCGAACGGAGCGCTCTTCGTCCGAACCGCGTTCACCTGCACCGAGCCTTCGAATCCGGCGTTGTCGGCGATTTGACGCGCCGGCTCCTCGAGCGCCTTGCGTATGATGCTGATGCCGATCTTTTCGTCGGCCCACGTCGTCGCATGTCCGTTGGCCTTGGGAGGCTCGTACTTGTCGATCGCCTTGATCGCATGGATTAACGAGGCTCCGCCGCCGGGAATCATGCCTTCCTGAACCGCGGCGCGCGTCGCGGAGAGCGCGTCTTCGATGCGGTGCTTCTTTTCTTTGAGTTCCGTTTCGGTCGCCGCGCCGACTTGAATGACCGCGACACCGCCCGAGAGTTTGGCGAGACGTTCTTGCAGCTTCTCGCGATCGAAGTCGGAGTCGGTCTCCTCGATCTGCTTCTTGATCATCTCGATGCGGCCTTTGATCGCGTCCTGCTTGCCGCCGCCGTCGACGATCGTCGTCTCTTCCTTAGTAACCGTCACGCGCTTGGCCTGGCCAAGCTGATCCGGCGTAACTTTGTCGAGCTTCAGACCGAGCTCTTCGGAAATCACCGTCGCTCCGGTGAGCGTGGCGATGTCTTTGAGCATCTCCTTACGGCGGTCACCGAAGCCCGGTGCCTTCACCGCGACTGACGTGAACGTGCCGCGCAGCTTGTTGACGACGAGCGTCGCAAGCGCCTCACCTTCGACGTCTTCCGAGATGATGAGCAGGGGCTTCTGGACCTGGACGACCTTCTCGAGCAAGGGTAGAATGTCGGCGATCGCCGAGATCTTCCGCTCGGTTACGAGAATGTACGGATTGTCGAGCACGGCTTCCATGCGCTCGGAGTCGGTCACCATGTACGGCGAGATGTAGCCCTTGTCGAACTGCATGCCATCCTTGGTCTCGACCTCGGTCTTGAGCGTTCTCGACTCCTCGACCGTGATGACGCCATCCTTTCCGACCTTCTCCATCGCCTCGGCGATGTACTGACCGATCTCCGGGTCGTTGGCCGAAATCGATGCGACTTGTGCGATCTTCTCTTTGGTATCGACGTCCTTCTTGAACGACTCCATCTCTTTGACCGTTATCTCAACGGCTTTATCGATGCCGTGCTTGATCAGCAGCGGGTTGCTGCCGGCGGTAACGTTGCGCAGACCTTCACGGATAATCGCCTGCGCGAGAACCGTTGCAGTCGTCGTACCGTCGCCCGCGATGTCGTTGGTTTTGGATGCGACTTCCTTGACGAGCTGCGCCCCCATGTTCTCGAACACGTCGGGCAGCTCGATCTCCTTGGCAATCGTCACGCCATCGTTGGTGATCGTCGGCGAGCCGAATTTTTTGTCGAGCACGACGTTGCGACCCTTCGGGCCGAGCGTTACCTTCACGGCATCGGCGAGGATGTTCGCACCGCGCTCGAGCGCGCGACGCGCGCTTTCATCGAATACGAGTTGCTTTGCAGCCATGTAAAAACTTGAACTCCTTAAACGCCGGCCGGCACTTTGGTGACGATGGCGAGAATGTCTTTTTCAGGAATGATAAGGTACTCGGTGCCGTCGATCTTGACTTCGCTACCGGAGTACTTGCGATAGAGCACACGATCGCCAACCTTGACGTGCATTTCGACCTTGGTGCCTTTATCGGTCACTCGGCCGTCGCCAACAGCGCGGATCACGCCTTCTTGCGGCTTCTCTTTTGCGGTGTCGGGGAGAAACACGCCGCCGGTCGTCTTGTCGTCCTGCTCTACGTGTTCGATAACGACGTTATCGAACAGGGGCTTGAGATTCACGTAAACCTCCACAGCTTGCTAGTTACGTTCTTTGGGACAATTTAGCACTCTCAGCGCGAGAGCGCTAGCCGTGCCATATTAGCAGAGTCCAGTGAAGAGTGCAACCCTAAAACCCGGGCGATTATCCCCTCACGACACGGAAATGAATTGCTTGCTTGCTTAGAGTCAGTTGCACTCGTCCCGAGTGCCGTAATTTCTGCAGCCTTGTGGACTACATGAGTCGCCGCGCAAGAAGCACGAAAATGACAACGACCGCTCCGACAACCACTACGGCTAGAGCCCAGGGGTGGAAGGAGATCGCGTGGCCGGTCACCCTCGCATTATAACGCTCTTTGGACTCGCCCGATTCCAGCTTTGCCGTGGTAGGCGCCAAAACCCGAGCGTCGCACGAGCGGACAAGCAAGAGCCCGTCAGATCACTAGATGCGATGGGCTCCAGAGGAGCAGGTAGGCCTGGACAGCGGCCACGATCGCGAAGAAGATTACGACCCAGGGCGGCTTGACCCAGCAGCGCCATTCGCGCACGCCGAGGGCATACGCGGTTAGGTAGAGACCGACCGCGGCAATCGAGAGCACCAGAACGGCGTACTTGCCGAAGAGGAGCGCGAGGAAGGCCGCCTTGCAGAACGTGAAGGCATACCCTTCAATCTCCCGGCCGGCCTGCGGCTTCGCTGAGTGCTCCACGCTTCACCATTCCTTTCATCGCTCGCGCCCGGACTTTCGGGAAGAGCCGCGCCGCGCAAAACGGCATGCGCACGGGATCGTTTCCGGCTCCGGCCACGTGTACGCAGCACTGTTCGAGCCGTTCGGTAATCAGCGTATCCGCATCCATGAAGTGCTTGATCGTCACTCGCTTGACGCGCTCGCCGACAAAACGCGCTGTGGCATCCTTAGCAAATGCGGCGCGCACGAGATCGGCTATTCCCCCGAGGCCGCACGTTTCGCAGAGCGTGCGAAGATGCCGCGCGAGCTCGGGGCGCGAGAGCGTCATGGTTTCCGACATCACGCTGGTGAGGGCGTCGCGGACCTGTTCGAGCGTTTCGCTGAAGGCGATCTGATTGCCGAAAACGCTTAAATGTTCGCGCAGCGCCTGCTCGCCGAGAAGCGACGCCAAACCCACAACCTTGCCGTGGCGCCCGCGGAGAAAATAGCCAATCGAGCAGCAGTCGGGATGGCTGCAAGGCAAGGCGATGAGGTCGGTGGCCGTGACGCCGTGACGCGACTGCGCGGCGAGGCGAGCGAGAACGCCGGTCGTCGTGATGCGCGACATCGGGTCCAACACCGGCGCGCGTCCGGAGGCAAAAAGCGGCTGGAACATTACGCCGCCGACGTACGGCGTGGCGAAGGCCGTATCGAGCACCTCGCCGATCTGATCGGCGTTCTCCGGCACGACGGTCATCACCAACGTCGTGAAGATGCCGGCGCTGCTCAGTCGCTCGACGACGCGCGATTTCACCTCACAGAGGTCCAGGCCGCGCAGATGTTGCTGCGTCGCAGGCCGTTGGCCGTCGTACTGCAGATAGACTTCGACTCGATCGCGCAAGGCCGCAATAAACTCCAACAGCGCATCCTCGTTGGCTAAACGAACGCCGTTGGTGTTGATCAAGATGCGCGTGATCGGCAACGCGGTGAGCCGTTCGAGGAGCGAGAGGAGCTGCGGATGCACCGTGGGCTCGCCACCCGAGATCATCACGACGTCGAGGCGGCCGGCCTCACGAGCGATCGCGGCTTCCACCGCATGGATGACGTCATCGGCGGGAAGATAGTGCGATAGCGCGGGACTGGAGCTGGTATAGCATGCCGGGCATTGCAGGTTGCACTGGGTCGTCACGTCGAGCAGATAAATGCACGAATGCTGAAGATGAGCCGGCCCCAGCCCGTATTCGTATCCCATCGGAATCGGAAAGAGCGCCGCCGTGTCGGGATTGATCACTTTCGTGGGAACGCGCCACTGCTGCAGGTAGCGCCACAGCGCGGCATCCTCTTCGTAGAGCGACCAGACTTCACCGTGGCCGCGGCGGCACCAGCGCCGCAGATACACGGCACCGTCGCGTTCGACGAGATGGCCGTCGCAAATATCGGTTGGATATTCCGGATCGAAGGCATCTTTTTCGGCAAAGCATCGTGGGCAGACGGCCCGAACGCTCTTGAGAACCGTGTAGTCGTAAACTGGTAACGGCATCTAGTGCATGTTCCCCAGGCCGCCGATGAGCGAGTTGCACAACGCGGTCAGACCGAGCAAACCCGCCGAGGCGCCAAAAACGAGACCAGCCAAAAACGTTAGCCGCACGCGCGTGAGCAAAAACGCCCAGACTCCCAGCGCCACGGCAAGAACGTAGATCGCCGCAAACCCATAGTTGAGGTTCGCACCCCTAAAGAATCGATCGACAAGGGTCGTGAGCGTCAGCACCGCGACGGGCATCAAGATGACCCCGCCCACCACGAATCCGCAGAACAAGCCTGCAATGAACGGCCCGGCCCGAGGAGGCTTGGTTGCCACGTTTTGCCGTTAGCCGTCGGTTTGTATGAGCGTCGATACGGCGATGCGCGGCACGTACGCCACCAGTTCGACGAGCTTGTATGCGAAGAACAGCATGCCGGCAACGCATCCGAGTTGAGCGAGCGTCATACCGAGCGCCGGTGCAGAGACGTCGCGGAAGAACTCCACGACGAAACGATCGATGCAAAACAATATCCCGCCGAGATAGAACAGGCCGTTCTCAGGCAGCATGCGTCGCCGCTCGACGAAAAGCAGAACCGCGAAGCAAATCGCAGCGGCGAGGGAGAGATAGAGTTGTGCCGGGTGGCGCATTGCGCCGTGGTCGTGAACCGCCCAAGCAACGCGGGCGGCTTTTCCGTAGCAACAGCCTCCAACGAAGCAGGCGATGCGCCCGATCGACTCGCCGGCCGGAATCGCCAGCGCGAAGAGATCTCCGGTCGGGCGCACGATGCCCAAGCGGCGCTTCATCCATATCACCGCGAGCCAACCCCCGACGATTCCGCCCTCGATCGTTTTACCCGGAAGACCCGTCGCGACGAGCTGCAACAAATTTGCGCCCGCCAAACCGCCGACGAGGCCGGCCGCCATGATTCGCGCGGTTACATCGCCGGCCATGCCACGGCGGCGCGCCATCTGCCAAAAGACGAATGCAGCGAGAACGTACGCGGCGGCATATATCGGCGCGGCAACCACCCAACGCAGGTGGGCGTCAAGGCCATCCATGCCGCGCAGTTCTGCTAGGCTCGTTCGGCGCCTGCGCGAAAGGAGGCTGAGATGATCGGCGCCCTGTCAATCTCTTTGAGCGCCCTTCGCCACAATGCCGGAGTGCTTCGCGACCTTGTCGGGAGAAAGCGCACCGCCTTCGTCGTCAAGGGCAACGCCTATGGCCACGGCTTGGTCCCGACGGCGCTCGCAGTCGAATCGTATGCCACGCGTCTCTGCGTCTACACTATAGAGGAAGCGCTCGCGCTGCGGACCGGCGGCGTCACCGTGCCGATACTCGTGCTTGGCCCGGTTCCACCGGCGGCGATCGACGATGCGCTCTCGGCAAACGTCGAGCTTTCACTCTGGAGCACCAAGGAATTCGCCCGGCTTCTCTGCACCGCCGCGCGGAAGCGGCAGACGCCTGCGGTCGTTCACGTCAAAGTGAATACGGATCTCAACCGGCTCGGATTCGAACCCCACGAGCTCGTCGACGCACTGGAAGAGTTCTTGCGACTGCCCGAGATCGAGATTGCCGGGATTTTCTCCCATCTGGCCTCCGCCGAGGAACTCGATTCGCCGTATACGATGCACCAGCTCGAAGCCTTCGAAAGGGCGCTGGCGCACGCCGCACCCTTGCTCGAGCGCCGTTCCTTAACGCCGCTACGGCACATCGCCGCTTCCGCTGCTGCGATGCTCTGGCCGCAAACGCGCCTCGACATGGTGCGCTTCGGTATCGCACTCTATGGATTGATTCCATCGCCGCAGACGCGCGAGGCACTGGCGGGCTCGGCGCTCGACTTACATCCGGCGCTCTCGTACCGATCTCAAATCGTCGTGGTGCGGACCGTTGCAGCCGGTGCGTCCGTCGGGTACGGCGGCAGCTTTCACGCGCCGCACGACATGCGCATCGGAGTCGTTCCGACCGGCTACGCCGACGGCGTCCCGCGCGCGCTCTCTAACCGCGGCGCGTTCGTCGTCGACGGCGCGCTCTGTTCAATCGTCGGCCGCGTTGCGATGAACATGACGGAGATCGATCTCTCGCGCGCGCCGCGCGCGAGAGTCGGCTCAACGGTAACGCTGATCGGCCGAGATGGAGATGCCGTCGTCGGCGCCGACGACTGGGCGAACTGGGCGGAGACGATCAACTATGAGATCGTGGCGCGGCTACCGGCTGAGTTGCCTCGCGAGTACGTCGACTCCTAACGGCGGCGCCTGCTCGAGGTTACGCGATTGCGGCGATTGCTGCTTCGAGGTCGAGCGTGCCGTTGTAAAGCGCGCTGCCGACGACGCACGAATCCACGGTGACGGGAACGGAGCGTTTGAGCAGTTTTAGGTCGTCGATGTTTCGTGCCCCGCCGCTGGCCGTTATTCTGACTTCCGCCGCATTTGCGATCGCGTTGAGTGCGTCGATGTCGTAACCTTCGCCCATGCCGTCACGCCGGATCTCCGTGAAGATGATACGTGAAACGCCCCATTGCGCGACGCGCCGGACGAGCGAGTCACGATCGACCGGCGTATGCTCCTGCCATCCGTGGATGGCGACTTGAGAGCCGCGAGCATCGATTGCGGCGATCACTTTCCCCGCAAAGCGGCTGATGATGTTCCGCGCCAGACGTTCGTCCTCAACCAAGAGGGTGCCGAGGATGATCTCTGAAGCGCCGGCCGCAAAAGCAGTCTCCGCGTGCTTCTCGGCGCGCAGGCCGCCGCCCGTTTGCACGGGCACGTCGACGGCTTGACAGATGCGCTCGACCGCCGAGAGATTTTCACCCGAACCGAACGCTCCGTCCAAATCGATAACGTGCAAGCGCGAAGCGCCGGCCTCGACGAAGGCCTTTGCCCGCTCGACGGGATCACCCTCGTAGGAGATCTCCGTCGAGGGATCGCCTTGCTTCATGCGCACGCATTTTCCACCACGCAAGTCGATCGCCGGCACGACGAACATCGCTGAAAAGCGCCTAGGCTCGCACGCCGTTCGTCGTGCGCTTGTCGATCGGCACGTAGGGACCGGCCGCCGGTCCTTCATAGGTAGCCTGCGGACGAATCAGGCGATTGTTGGCGAGCTGCTCGAGCACGTGCGCCGACCATCCTGCGATGCGTCCACATGCAAAGAGACAGGTAAACTCATCGCCGGGAATCCCCAAGTCGGCAAGGACCGGTGCCGTGTAAAAATCGACGTTTGCGTAGATCGTGTTGCCCGGCTTGCGCTCTTGCAGGACTTTGCGGCTCGCGTCTTCGACGGCGTGTGCGGTTTCGTACCACGGGCTTCCGCCGACGTGCTCGGAGAGCTCCTTCGCCATCGCCTCAAGATGCCGAGCGCGCGGATCGCGAACTTTATATTCGCGGTGCCCCATCCCCATGATCCGCTGTCCGCGATCTAGGGTGTCACGGACGTATCGTTCCGCATTGTCGGGCGTCTTCACGTCGGCCAGCGTCTGATGGGCCGCGCTTGCCGCGCCGCCGTGCAGATCGCCTTGCAGGGTTGCGAGTGCCGCCGTTACCGACGCATAGATGTCGGCGCGGGTTGAGGCAACGACGCGCGCCGCAAAGGTCGATGCGTTGAACGAGTGATCCGCCAGCAGCACGAAATACGTGTCGAGCGCGTCTTCCTCGATTGCGTGCGGCACTTTGCCGGTGCGCATGTAGAGAAAGTTCCCGGCTTGCGAGAGATCCGTGCGAGGTGCAATCGGGTCGAGGCCGCGGCGAATCCGATCCCAGCCGGCCACGATCGTCGGCACCTTCGCGATGAGCTCGATCGCCGTGTGCACGTCGGAGACGTGCTCGCCGTGGGCATTGACCGGCGAAAACAGCCCCAGGCCGCTGACCACGGTGCGCAGCACGTCCATCGGCCAGGCGGTTTTCGGAACGTTCTGCATCGCATTGACCAGCGGTTCGGGAAGCGAGCGTCGCGCGCCGAGCTCACGCCTTAGCGCGTCAAGCTGGTGGCGATTCGGAAGATGACCGTAGAGCAAAAGGTGAACGATCTCTTCGAACGTCGCGTTGGGCGCGAGATCGTCAATGTCGTAACCGCGATAGGTCAGGCGCCCGATGGTTCCTTCGACATTACTGAGCTGAGTGGACCCGACGACGACACCTTCGAGACCACGATCGACAACGGTAGGCAACGATTCCCTCCATTAACTGGCAAACATATAACGTGCGGACGCTCCCAGAAGGTGCCGCTGCTCCATGCGGTCCTTTCGACGGCGATAAAGCATCCGACTCCCATGGCAGCATCTTAGGCCAGCCGCCGCTGCTACTTTTACCCCAGGGGCGACGGAGGCATCCACATTGGTTGGCGAAAGATGCAAGAATGGACGCGCTTGATCTGTCCCTTCGCCCACCGCGCAGCCCGCGCGAGCCCTTAGCGGGACTCGATCTTTTTATGATGGCTCGAACGGTCGATAAGTTGCGCGCAACGCTGCCCGGCGGAAACATCGGCTCGTACCAAATCACCGGATTTAGCTCTCGCTTGCTCGAGAAACTGGGCATCGCCGAAGCCGTCTTGCGCGACGTTGTCTCGCGAGCTCAATCGGACGCCGAGATTGCCGACTGGATCCGCGCACACAGCGATCCTGCGACGTACCCAGAGATCAACGCCAAGTACGAGCGGCTATCGATCGGCGAACGCCTCAGCGATCCGGAGTTCGTCGCGCGTTATCCGCTCGCCCAACGACTTTCGCCGACGGCGTCGAGGCTCGACTTGCTCATCGCCGACGATGAGGAGATGTTCGGCCGTTAAGCGACGGCATCGCGCAGCTCGGCGCGCGCGAGTGCATAACCTACGAGACGTTCGATCAATGCTTCGAATCCGATGCCGATGGCTGCGCAGGCATCCGGAACGAGGCTCACCGGCGTCAGGCCCGGCAACGAATTGACTTCCAGTAAGTACGGCCGGTTGTCGCGCGTGACGATGAAATCGCTGCGAGAATAATCGCGCAGCCCGAGCAACCGATGTGCGGATAAGCCGAGCATCTGAAGCCGAGCGGCGAGATCTTCATCGATTGCCGCAGGAACGATATGCGTGCTGCCGCCGGCCTCGTATTTCGCCTCGTAGCTGTAGAAGCCGTCGCGATTTGCCACGATCTCGACGATCGGCAAAGCCTCTTCACCGAGTACCGCGCACGAGAATTCGCGGCCCGAGACGTACTCTTCGGCGAGGATTTGCGCGTACG
>DAIMCN010000029.1:0-33340 GCA_036726365.1 Candidatus Cybelea sp. | reverse complement strand
AGGTCCTCGAGTCCGGCGTCGAACAGGTGCTCTATAATTTCCAAGGCGGCGCAAGCGATGGCAGCTTCCCTCTAGCGGGCCTGACTGCCGTGAACGATACGCTCTACGGCACGACGGGCGGCTCCGGTTTCGGAGCCGACGTGGGAACGGTTTTCAGTGTAACCGCCTCCGGCGAGGAGCGAGTCCTTTACAGTTTTAAGGGCATCCACGGCGACGGCGCGAACCCAATGGCCAGCCTGATTAACGTCAACGGTATGCTCTACGGCACGACCAGGGATGGTGGCGCGCATAATAACGGGACGGTCTTCAGCGTAACAACTGCCGGACTGGAACGCGTGCTCCACAGTTTCAAGGGCGGAAGCGACGGCGCGCATCCCTATGCTGAATTGGCGAACCTGAACGGTAAGCTTCACGGCACGACGCATAGTGGCGGATCGTATTCCTACGGAACGGTCTTCAGCATAACCACCTCTGGGGCGGAGAGCGTGCTCCACAGTTTCAGCGGCACGCAGGGAGCATATCCCGAAGCTGGCTTGATTGGCGTGAAAGGCACACTCTATGGCACGACGGCGTATGGCGGTTCGGGGTGCAGAGGCGGCAACCCGCCGGGGTGCGGGACGGTCTTCGCGATAACTCCTTAGCGATGGATGTACCCGCCGCCCCCGCAGCTTCGCGATCGCTAGGCCGTTGTTGCATTGCAACTTTTTTTGCATTGCAGCTACGCAGCACGGCAGCATAGCGACGCCGATCACGTTGCACCATTGCACTGCGCACCGTGGCTTTGAAACTTGAACAACGTGGCACTGCCGAGCTGGGTGGCCTCGTCTTAAAAGGGGATGGCAGTGCGATGTAAGCCTAGCGACCGCGAATATGCTCCTGCCGCGAAAGATGTATCGCTTCGCTTAAATATGCGAAATGAAACGGCCAGACCTGGAAGCGCTGCAGCGTTGCGGCGCTCGTTGTGTGCTCCGCGGCGAATGCAAACGCAACCTCTTCGTCCGTCGGTATTGAACCCTCTAACCTACGCGCACGAATCCACGGAAGGTACCACCCCTCAAAGCAGGAGCGTGCAGTTGGCAACGCCGTAGCTTCTGTAGCCTTTAGGATTGCTTGTACTGCAACTGCCACGAGGCTAGCTCCGATTAGCAAAAAACCCGCACCGATCACGTCCCGAATCGGCCGCGTGCTCGCGACGCCGAAAAGTGCAGTCGAAGTTGCAAGCCACGCCGATGCGTTTTGGGCTCCCGCGTACCGCTCAGATATTGCGTCAGCAACGCCCTGCTGCATTCGGTTGATCTCTGCGCTACGCGGCATCACGGCAATATCGTGGCTGGCAACGCCGCTTTCGCTTGTTCTTTTGCTCAACCGCGCGGCGTATGCTCCCGCGAATCCCGAGGAAATCGCAGTGGCGGCGGTAAGCACGCCGTAGATCAGACTAATGTCCACGAAAACGCTCCCGGGGTGACGGTCGGCGGTTTCCCTTGTCGCTAGTTCAACCCTCTGAGGTCTGATTTATCGCTCTGCATGGAGACCGCCATTGCCAGCAGCCTCAACGCCCCTCCGCGACCTCGCTGCGCCGGGCACAGCGCCTAGTTTTCGCGGGGCCTCCGATCGCGTTCGGCATAGCACTTTAGGACTTCGGCTTTGACCGTTACAATTTAAGTCCCGTCCGCAAAACTATGCAATGCGGCGCAAACGCGATCCACAATGCGCTAAGCGTCGATCTCGACGCCGGCAGTGCGACCGTACGTCAGGCGATCGGTGAAGCGGCGGCACGTTCGTAAAGTCCACGAAGAGCGGCCGCGAGCGTACGGTGCCGCTAAACTCGCGAGCGGTCGCGGCCTTGCGCGCCCATCGCAGTGCCCAGGCCTGGGAGAAGCGAATCAGCCGCGGCGCCTACGATGATCAGGGCCTCGTGTTCGCCGATGAGCTCGGCGGCGTGCTCGATCTCGACATGGTAAGCATGAGCTTCGCGAAGGCGGCCAAGGCCGTCGGGGTGAAGTCGCGGGGCGTCTCGCTGCACTCACTCCGGCACTGTGCCGCTACGACGGCGCTCCAAAACGGAGCGGATGTCCGAACCGTCGCGGCGCTGCTCGGCCATGCGTCACCGTCGACCACGCTTAACGTGTACGGCCATGTCGTGGCCGGCCCAAGAGCGCGCGGTGAACGCAATCGCGGAAGCGCTCAGCCTAGCGGAAGCCAAAGTGATGGGAGGTGAGAGCCTGTCGGCATGAAAGCCAGCCGTCCTCGGTGCAACGGAAATGCAACGGTTGGCGAACATTAAGGAAATCGAGAATCCGATCAAGCCCGAAAAGACCCTTGAAATAAAGACGAATCACGTGCGCGCCCGTAGCTCAAACTGGATAGAGCAGGGGACTCCTAAGCCCAAGGTTGCCAGTTCGATTCTGGCCGGGCGCAAAACAAAAACCCTTACACCTTAAGGATTTTCTGCTTGTCGCAGATCGCGGGCCGCACGCTCCATAGAGCTACGGGTGGAGCTACCGGAGCTTCGGAGCGGACCAAGCCCCCACTTAGAAACCCGGGTGAAACGAGCCAATCGCGATTAGGGGCGCTTCCCCGTGCAGGTCATCGCGCGACCGCCAAAATTTTCGCGGCCCGGTGTGCGAAAAAGCAGTCGCGGGAGATAACGAACGCGCCACGGGGGGTACGTTGCTGCACCAGCGGCTTCGCACGCGCGCGTGTTGGGGGTGGGTGCGTGACGCGCGCGAGTTCCATGCCGGCCCGAAGGTGAATGTTGAGGTGGCAGTGGTAGAGCCACGTGCCGGGATTGTCGGGAATCATGTCGGCTATCAACATACCCATCGGGCCCAGCAGCGTGTCGGTACGCATGCCATTGCTGACTACCGTTTCGCCGTGCCAGTGCGGCGCATGGAAATCGAAATCGAAGGGCAATCTACAGCCGCCGCTACCATCGAACGAGCTCGACGCGGCGATTGAGCGCTTTGCCGGCATCGGTGCCGTTCGATGCGACCGGGTGCATCAAGCCGTATCCTGCGGCCTTCAGCCGGCTGCGCTTGATGTCATAGTGGACGACCAAATCGTTGACGACCGCTTGCGCGCGCCGTTGGCTCAGTGCCAGGTTGTACGCGGCGCCCCCATCCGAATCGGTGTAGCCCTCGACGCGCATGCGCCACGCCGGATGCGAGCGCAACACCACGCCGATCTCTCGCTCGACTGACTCCGAGCGCGACTGAATGCGTGCACTAGCGACGTCGAAGTGAATGCCGTAAATACGCGCCCGACCGCCTTTTACCAGCTCTTTGACCAGCGGCTCCGTCACATCGAGTTCGATCGACGCTTGAGCGCTCTGGCCGCCGTTGCCGGCTGCAGTGAGCGTATACAAGTGACGCGTCGGACTTGCGTTTGCCGGAACGTGAATCGAAACGTTCACTCGCTGTTCCGACGCCCCCAGCGTGAACGCGCGTCGATCCACGCTCGCATGCCAGCCGGGGGCAGGCTCACCGTCAAGCGTCATGGTGATCGGCCCCGGCGCCTGATTGCCTTCTCGATCGACCCGAAACGAAAAGCGCAAGTCTTGCGCCCCGCCAAATGACAGCGTCCGATGCGCCGACGCCAGCAGAATCAACTGCGACGCGACATGGGCGCTGCAGGGAAGGTCGGCGCTTGGGGACAGGTCGTATGCAAGGCGCGCAAACTCGATCGCCTGCGGTATCTGGCTGCGTAGGTCGTCAGCATCGAATCCGTCGTAGACGATGATGCCTTTCCCGTACCGAGCGTAGGCCCGCACCCATCCGCTCGTCCCGACGAGGTTCTTCGCAAACACGAGTCCGCACCAATGCGGGTCGCTCGTTTGCATGATGTCGGCGTCGCCAAGCTGCTGCAAATAGTTTTTTAAATAGGCCGCCGTGTCGACGTAATGCTGCCGGTCCGAAGCGTCGCTGCTCCCCAGAATCGACGAATCCGCAATCGTGAGAACGCTTCCCCGCGCTCCCTGAGCGCCGGTCGCGCTGGTGGTAAACGGATATGGTATGAAGCCGTATTCTGACTTGCTGCAATAATCGGCGTCGCGCACGAGCAGCACGTGGCCGCGAGCCACGAAATCCAGCAGCGCTTGGCGCTGCGCCGCATCGGCGTCTTTGTCGGGCGCACAGCTCATCGCAAGCACCGCTGTCGCAGCAGCATGCAAATCGTCGGAAGACAGCAACGGCAAGAGGCGAGTTTCGTAGCGATGACCGGGCACGATATTAGGCGTCGTGAGTTCCAAAACGTGCTCGGGGTAGCGCGAGATGAAGGCTATTTCCGTTCCACGACCGCCGCCGGGCGGGTCGCACGCCGGAGCGTGGGCGATGCGCCTTGCGAGAATCGGGGAGCCGTATTCCACGGTTCCGACCAACAGCGAACCTCCGGCGATAACCGTCAGCGTGCCGCCGTTGTCGAGATGTGCCGACCCGCCTTCGATCGGTCCGCGCCAAACGTCACGCAAGTACGTACAGGTTGCTGCGATCAGCCGGCCGTAGCGTTCCACCGTCGCAAGCTGATCGTTGCCGGTCGTGGCCGCACCATCGGGAACCGTGCCTTTTACGCCGCCGAATGTCGAGTCGGAAGCCATGATCGTATCCGTCGGCGACCAACGACCCGAAAATTTTAAGGCAGGCGCGTCGACGTCGCCGCTCGCCGCGAGCGACTGAATCCGAACCTGCGTTCCTGATGGTCGATCGAAGCGTACGCGCAACCAGCGCGCCGAAAGCGGACCTTGCAGCGAACCCGTTGCCGAGGTCCCGGAAGCCGTATTCAACGCGATGGTCCCGACGTCGGCGTACGAGCGATCGTCGGTCGTCGCGGCGGCGACGTGCAATTGCACGCTAGCGCCACTTGGCAAACTCGCGGTGGCCGTAATCTGACTGACGCGCGCGATCGCCGGCAGTTCGAAAACCAGCTCCGGGACACCGCGAAATGCGGGATCGACGTCGTAGGCCTGGCCGATTGTGAGCGCCTGCGCAGGGGATCCAGACGCGCCGACGCTCCACTTCCGTACAAACGTGCCGCGCTCGAAGGTCAACAAATCGGGACTGTGCGTTGGAGCGGGCGAAGCCGTGCTGCTCGCTTCCACCGTAGCGGTCGCTTCCGCCGTAGCAATTGCTTGCGGGGTTGCCGACGGGCCGTGCGACGCACCATTCGAGCACCCCGCCGCGAGCAACGCGAGCGTAGCCATAGCCGATCGACTAAACACCTTGGCAGGGTAGCACCTCGTCGTACGCGGTGCGTACCGCCTGAAGTTAGCCGTACGGCGCCGGCACGCCTGGCGAATAGAGTTGAACCATGACAACAAGAAACGCACTGAGGCTCTGCGTGTTCCTCCTCGCCGCCGGCGTGGCGGCGGGCTGCACCAGCCCGTCGAAGTCGTCGTCGGCGAGTTCAGACGCCACAAACGGTCCGTCGTCCACCGCTATGACGGAATCCGGCAACAACTCTAGCCCGTATCCGGAATGGGCGTCGGCGGCGGTGCCCGATTACGGCAGCGGCATCGTCGTGCAGGTGTTGGTCAACGGTGGCTATTATCAGATCCAAACGTCAGACGATGCGAAAACCGTCTTCGCCTGGTACAAGGCTCGCGTACCCGGCAATTGGCGTCTCGACAACTCCGATGGATCGAACGATTGGATCAATGCCGTGCACGGCGTTCAAATTAGCATTAGAGAGAACACGCTCAAGCAGTCTAACAACGTTAAAACGATTGTTTCTTTAATGACCAGGTAAGTAATGCTAGCCCTTGCCCGCGCAGTCTTTCGGTAGCGATCCTTTGTACTGAAGCATAGTGGCCGATGGCATCTTCACCAGCGACCCGTGATTCGAGATCGGCGCGGCGTTTGCCAGCGTGAGAAACACGTTGATGATGGATGTCACGATCGCCGGCATCGTGTAACCTACGCCCGCATCGAGCTGCATGTCGAGCGTGGCCTGCCGGCAGTCCACCCAGGTCGTTGACGACTGCTTTAGTGCGGTCATCCCTTCGGTGAGACCGACATATGGCCCGGTCGCAAATCCGGCAAAGCCGAGCCCGACGAGAAGCTGTTGGCTCATACCGAAGACCAGCGAATTGATCCCCACCGAGACTCCGCTCACGTTTGCTTGTGGCGTCTTGACGTCGATCTGCGGGAACCACGAATGCCATCGCGATCCGCGCCGGTAGCTGACGGCGATTTGGCAACAGACTTGAAAGTCGATGGAACTCGTCAACAGTCCATCTTTGGCGCTAAAACCGCTGTCGAGCTTGAGATCGGCATTCAAATGCACGCCGATCGGCGCGATGAAGTTCACCGGCAGCGTAGCGTCGACGGGAATGGGCTGCGTCACGTGAATGTTCCCCCGGAACCCTTGGTGTGATGCGGCCACGAACGCGGTTTTAAAACCACCCACGCCGTTGATCCAAATTCCCGCCAGCTTGATTCCCGACAGATCGATATCGACGTTAAAATTAATGTTGGGTTTGCTCAGATAGAACACGGAGTATGCGTCGATGTCCAAGCCGCGATCGCTGTATTTCAGTTCGATCCCGAGGCCGCCGCAACTCGTCAGACACGGAGAGGCGGACATCCCAGTGACGTTCACCTGACGCATCGCGGGTTCGCCGATGCCGGGCGGCGGAGCGGGAATTCCGGTCGGCATCGTACCGCCGACCGGTCCGGCCTGCGCGACGCGCTCGACGGTCGGCTGCAAGAAGCGTTGCCCGATGTGACCGTGCGCGTCGTACGTGGTCATGCGAAAGGGCTTCCATCTGCCCGCCGCTGTTACGACGGCATACGTTACCGAAGCGAGGCGAAGATGTCGCGTGACGTAGCCGGTGGTCGCGCTCGGAGCCGTGCTCGGGGACGCTCCCGGCGACGTCGAGGGGAGAACGTCTTGCTTGAACTGCACGGGAATGTCGGGAACGGGCGCCGCGACGACGGAGTTCAGGTCGAGCGGCTGGTTGTAGACGAAATGTCCTTGCTGGATGATGTCGGTGAGCTGCACCGGTTCGAGCACAACCGCGAGTCGTCGCCGTTTCGCTTGATGGCCCCCACTCGCCCAACGCATCGCTCCGTCGCGAAAATGATCTTGCCTTGCGCGATCTGGTCGACTTGCGGAGCCGTCGCATCGAAGTGCCAGATGATGCCATTGGACTCCATCGAGCGCAGGGCTGTATCACCGTGTTCCATGATGAGCACGTCCGGCTGGTACGTCACGCTTGGGTCGCGCTTCGGCGGCCGCCCGAACTGCAATTCAGTCGGCGTCAAGGTGTGCGGGTCGACCGGTTTGCCGATCGTGCCGCCGGCTTCAGCTTCCGGCGAAAAGGCGGCCGCCAGCTCCGGATCCATCGTAGGATTGGTGTTTGGAGCACCCGTCGGCGGCAATGTCGGAAGTGCCAATGCCCCGATGCTTCCACCCGCTGCACCCGAGGCCGGCGTCACGGTTGCCGCCGTCGACCTTTCGGCTGACGGACTCTGACCATGGCAGCCGTTGGCGGTGACGAGCAGGACGGCCGCCAGCATGCCGGCCATTGCGCGATCCGGCCCGTGCGAGGACGACCTTTCCATGGCTGCATCCTAGCGCGCGACCGTGCGCACGGCGTGCCGGCAGATCGCTACGTTGCCGCGGCGATACGCTGGTTGATCGGCAGCGACAAAAAAACACGCCGCGTTTCTTTATCGGCAATACCGGCCGCAAACTCGTGGAGTTCGGCGCGAGCTCGCTCCACTGCTGACCGCGCCTCCTCCGCCACTCCTCCCGCCTCGAAGCCTTGCGCGATAGCCCACCAGACGTAGTGAGGCCACAGCGATCCCTCAAACCGGAATCTGCCGATGGCGTGCAGCTCGCGCGCGGTCGCCAACGCGTCGTCGCGCCGGCCGGCGCTGACGTACGCGAGCGTCAAATCCGCGAGATCGTCGGCGAAGTCGCGTACGTCTTGAATCGGCCGCCGAATGCCGATGCCCTCGCGCATGTGCTCCATCGCTGCCTCGAGCTCGCCGAGAGCACGTTCGGCATTTCCGAGATTCGCCAGCGCGGCCGCTTCAAATACGGGGAACGCGATCTCTCTTGCGGCAACGAGCGCCGACGATGCCAATGCCTTTGCCGCTCGTGCGTCGCCGAGCTGCAAGTTTACAAAGCTCTCGTTCACCTGATTGGCCACGATGGTGCGCTTCTCTTGAACCGTTTCGAAATACGCGTTCGATCGCTCGATCGACCGAAGGGCTTCGCGAAGTAGCCCCAGGCGCATGAGCAGGAGCGCGCGATTCGTATGCGTGATCGCAAGACCGCGCTTGTGGCCGATCGATTCGTACGTATTCAAGGCGAGCTCGAACTCGCGCAAGCCGGTCTCGTAATCGCCGAGCCACGCCGCCGTTACCGCTAAGCGGCCGCGCGACGCTGCCTCACTTTCACGGTCGTTGGTCGCCACATGAAGTTCCAGGGCGCGCTTGGACAAGTCGAAGCATTCGCGGTACTCTTGGCGCAATAGCGCGGCCGTCGCGGCCACTGAAAGCGCTCGCGCCTCGACCGATCGATCCGCGAGACTCGATGCGCGTTCTCGCATCATCGCGAGGTACGCGCGCGACGCACTGATGTCGCCGACGTTCGACGTGAAGTCTACCAGCAAATACAAGCATTCGAGCTGCCCGCGGACGTCTTCCAAGTGCTCGTAGACGGCGAGCGCCATTCGGGCCGGCTCGAGTCCCTCGGAAGGGCGGCTGCATAGCCCCGCGTGGGTTGCCGACTCTGCCAGCGTTTGTGCGCGTGCGACTTCCCCCAAGGATTCGGCAAGACGCTCCATCTCTTCGATGAATCGCCCCTCCGCATCGGATTCGCCGAGACTTCGCGCCAGCTGCACCCGTCGTTTGAGAACATCGAATCGCTCTTGCGGTCGCCCATCGGCGAGCCGCTCCAATGCATCGATATCCTCGCGCTGTCCGTTTCGGTCGCCGCGGCGGCCTCGGGCCCGTTCGCGCACGTCGAGTGAAGCCGCACGCAACGCGTCCGAAGTCGCATTTTCCAGCGCTCTACCGGCGAGATCAATCGCATCGCCGTATGCGTGAACGGTGGCCGCCAGCTGCGCCGCCGTGAGGTACCAGCTCGCCGATTGCTCGCCGTCCCCGGAGCGCTCGTAGTGGCGCGCAATCTCGCGCGCCGACGTGCCTTCGGTTTCGCGATAGACGGTTTCCAGGTAGCGCGCGATGCGAACGTGCCTTTGGGCCCGCAAACCAGGCTCGACCTTATCGTACATCGCGTCGGCGATCAGATGATGGCTGAACACGTAGTCGTGCCGAGCGCGCGATCCAGCCTCGCGCAAAATACGCCGGTCGAGCAGTTCGTCAACGCCGCGCGCAACCGACGCCGCAGGTAAGTTAGAGACTTCGCGTATCAGCGGTATCGCGAATCCCGCGCCCGCTACGGCCCCGATTTCCGCAACGGTATTGGCCTCGTCGCCGAGGCGAGCCAGTCGCGCGCCGATGACGCTCGCCACCGATTTAGTCAGTGCGTCGGCCAGCGCTTCGCCTTTCTCGAGCTTAACGCTGATCGACTCGTTGAGGAACAGCGCGTTGCCTTCACTCTGCACGTAAAGGGCGTGCGCTAGGTGTTTTCCGCCACCGCGCAAGGCATCGATGTGGCCGATCAGTTCCTCGACGTCCTGCTCGTCGAGACCATCGAGCTGAATTTCCTCGACGTTATTGAAGATTTGCAAGGATCGCTGCAATGCGCGCAACGGATGATCGAGCGGCGTTTCTTCGTCGCGGCAGGTTCCGAGAATGAGAATCGGTGCATGGATCAACTCCTTCGCGATCGCTCCGAGCGCCTCGACGCTGGCGGACCCGGCCCAATGCAAGTCTTCGAGAACGAGCAAGAGCGGCCGCGGCGAGGCCAGACTGCGCACCGCATGTGCGAGCGCATCGTGCGTCCGCGACATTTCCCGTTCGGCCGACTGCTCGACGACTTTGATTTCGGGCACAACTGGATCGCGCAGCTCCGGTAACATGCGCGCGAGGACGGAACGCCGGGCGGCTGCCGGCGGACGGGCGAGCAAAAGCGGTAAGCCGGAACGCAGGGCTTCGATGATCGCTTGATACGGAGTCGACTCGGGAGTGGCCGTCGTGCCGGCGAATATCCGGCCGCCTTCGGATTGCACGATCCGCGCCAGTTCCGACGACAAACGGCTCTTTCCGATGCCGGCTTCACCACTCAACAAGACGAAGGCGCCCGCGCCCCGAGCCGCGCGCGTCCAGGCCGTACGCAATTTCGCAAGTTCGCGACGGCGCCCGACAAAGGGCAAGACAAAACCGGCGGGACGCTCGTGACCATCGCTTGGCGCAGAGATGACCGGCAATGATCCGGGCACCGCTTCGTTACGCAAAATGGACTGCCGCACCGCCAAGGTTTCCGGCATTGGCGCGATAGCGAGTTCGTCGCGCAACCGCTTGGCAAAATGGTCGTATTCTGCCAGCGCTCCGGCGGTGTCGCCCGACTCGTAACGAAGCGCGACCAGAGTGCGCAGCGTATCCTCACGCCACGGATCTGCAGCCAAAATGCGTTTCGCACACGCAATTGCGGCGTCGAATTCTCGATTTGCTCGATGGCGGTCCAGCAACTCACTCAGCACTGCAAGATATCGCGACCGAAAGCGCTCGCGTTCTGCGAGCACCCAGTCGTCGTATACGTCTTCCAGCAGGTCGCCGGCGTAGAGTTCGATCGCTTGCGCTTGCGTGTCGGCGGTAGCGCTCAAACGATCGAACTCCACGACGTCGACGAACGCCGTTGCGGCGGCGTTCCAGCGAACCGTTTCGGCATCGACAATGAGCCACGGGTCGGCCGGACGGGGCGGCAAGGCCTTATTCGCAAGGTAAAGATAGCGTCGAAGTTCCGCCAGCGCGGCGGCTTCGTCGACTTCCGGAAAAAGCAAGTACGCCAGCGACTCCCGCGAGATCGGCTGGCCGCGCTTGAGCAAAATGCAGGCCAGCATTGCGAGCGTAGTGGAGCGTTTGGCGAACTTCAGCGGAACGCCGGCAAAACTTACGTTTGCGTGCCCGAACAGCCGAATGTCAAGCTGGCCATCCATTACGGCGCGGTTTCCAGGATCCTGGCTCAGCCCCCCTTGCGGCCTGAGACCTATGGCGTCGGCGTACCGATGCTCTGAACTTGTTTTGCAGCCTGCTTCAGTTCGGGCGGCGGGCTCATCGGCGCACACGACGGAGCTGCCGTTGCTTCGTCCGAGTTCAGAAGCCCGGCCGCGGCTTTTCCGACGCAGTTCGGATCCGGAACCTCATTGAGATCCCCCGAAGCACCGGCTCCCTGCGCAGAAGCGGCGCCAGAAGCACTGCCCTCTGGCTGATTTCCCGAAGCCTGCGGTTGCGGTGAAACCGTCCCCGCATCAGAGCCCGGGGAAGGCTCGGCGCTCGTAACGCCGCTCCCGAACGCGCGTCCTAGCGCTGGCGACATTCCCGCGGCGCACAACCCGTTGCGTACCCAAAAGAAAATTCCGACGACGACCGCGATTTCGAGCACGGCGACGATCGCGACAATCCACCGTCCGGTGTGGCGGGGTTTCTGGGGTGAAGGATTTTGCTGCATCTGTCGGCGCCTCCGTTGCGCCTGTTAGTCTACCGCGCACGATCGGCGCACGGCTCCGGCTTACTATGGTGGGCATGAAGAACAGTCCAGCGAGGTCAGGACCCTTCGTTCGCTCCGTCGTGCTCGGTGAGGCGTACGGCAATGAAATCGGCGATCTCACCAGGACCGGTTACGTAGAACCTCCGGCCGCTCACGATGTCGTGGATCGAACCGCGCCAAGCATCACGCGCCGGAGCGCTGCTCTCCAGCCACATTCGCACCAAGAAAACTCTTTCTTCACGTCGAGAGGCCACGCATCAGAGTGTAACGGCAGTCCGTGCGCGCAGCATGCGGGCCTAGGAGGCGCCATGCGTCACCCAACCCTTCTCACCCTAGCGATCGCCGTTGCGTTGGCCGGCTGCGGCGGCAAAACCAGCAACTCCGCACAAACGTCGCAACAAAGTGCGTCGCAATCGACGATCGCCACGGCGTCACCGGCGGTGTCCGTTGGCACCCCGAATAGGGAGGCACCCTATCCCGATTGGGCCGCAGCGGCCGTGCCTGACTACCCAAATATCATCGACCAGACATTGATCAGAGACGACTTCTATAAGATAAGCTCAGCCGACGAAACGGGGAAAGTTCTCAGCTGGTACAGGGCTCATGTGTCGGGCATTTGGGCGACCCCCGGAAGTCCTGATAACTCAATCCTGGCCGATACAAACGGCGTCAGGATAGAAATCGACAAGATCGGGTACGGAAATCAGCCGGCCGGCAACCGACCGAAGACGACGATCTGCCTAAACCGAATAGTGAATGGACAGGCAGATTCTTGTTAGTGCGAACGGCTCGGTGCCAATCTTTGGTACAAATCCAACATCCCGAAATCGTACACGCAAGTTACAGTCACCGGCAAACCCGTCCGTACAATATCAATGCCCGGTCAGTCAACTTCGAGTTGATTGGATCGAATAACACACCTGGCTCTTCTCAAAGGACCTTCACAACATGAAACGTATCGCCCTCACCGTCTTACTGTGGTTCGTCGCGTGTTTTGCATTGCTCGCACCGGCCTCGGCAAACGATGGATACACGGGAGTGCCCGTTTATCCCGGCGTCACTGACCATCAGCCGACGACGGCGAGCCTGACGTGCCCCGGAAACTTCCATATGCGGGTCAGCCTGTATCTATGGTCCGCTTCAGCGGCCGATTCGCCGGACCGAATCGCAAGTTGGTACCAAGGTGTACTGCGCGGCAGCTCGATCGCGCACCACGAAACGGTACACGTCTTGTCGATCATGGCGGCCGATGGGTCGTCGGGAGCGTACGTGACCCGGGCGGGAGGGATGACAATGCTGAGGCTCTATCGCTTGAACCCTCCCGCGGGAAAGCGAGACCTGTATGGGACGAATTGTAAACGCGACGATTAAGAGCGCGGTCACTCATCCCAAGGTCACGCCGATCACGCTACACGGGCTTCGCGACACCCACGAGATCGTTCGTATCGGTTCCTTCTGGCCCGGGGGATAGACCGTCACGGTGGACGGTATCTGAGGGCTGCAATTAGGTAGCCAAACAGCCGTAGTTTGCGACATAGAGATCGCCGAAACTGTCAAACGCCAGCGCAATCAACCTCGCTCAAGCCCTGGGAGATCGTTCGCAGCACTTTCTTGCTGCCTGGGGCGTAGACCGTGACCGTACTGTAGACTCCGGAGTGACAATATCGGCAGTTTGCAACAAGAAGGTTACCGGAGCCGTCAAACGCCAGTCGCTGCCGACCGCGCACTCCAAAGGGGTGAACGGGTTGCTGCTACGCGCGCGCGCAGAGGCGCGAGAGAGGGGAGGATGTCACCGATTATGAGTAACTGAGGCAGCGTTGCCATATGGGCGAAGAACCGTTCTTGACCCCGAGCGGATGCGATGGCAGGAAGAGAAAGGCTAAGACTCGATGGAATGTGACTGTTCCCCGGCCAGACTCGCATTTGCGGAGCTACGGTTACCCGATCGTGTCGCGCTTCTCAACAGCCTCCTGACGCAACTAACGGCCGACGAAGTGCACGTAGCGGTAAATGACCCCAAGAGCCTTGGACTAGCGGTCGAAGTGAGGCTGATCGGACTCACCCGGTCGGACGAACTCGTGCGCTATCTGTCCCCCCCAGCGGTGAGGCACCTGGGCATACTCGGTCAGCGACGCGCTTGTGGCTAGGCTCCCGAGACCATAGAGCGCGCCCGTTGGTAATACCGATTCCTCGGCGTTGCGTGCCCGCTCAGCTTTACCGCGCTCACTCGATGAGTATGAGAACATCGCGAAGCCGGTGAGAACGGCTCACGCGCCTCGTATTCGCTCGCGTGCCTCCGCGGTTGCCAAACCGTTGCCGTCGATGGCAACCATTCTCGCCCATCGACGACAGGCACCGGGGCGAAACCCCATATCTTACGCGGCCTTTTGTCCGTTCGCGACCGTCCTCGACCACGCACGGGCGGATTCGAATCCCGCTGGGGCTATTTAAATCGTCCTGATTTTTGCAAGGGCTTCCGGCGCAAGACCGGGTGCGGAACAGCCGTTTTGTCACATTTTTGTCACATCGGCTTTCATTATAACTACGCCACGAGCCGCTCGAAGGCCGCGGTCGCAGCGGCGTCTCGCTCCTGACAGACGGTGAGGTACCGATCGACCGTGATGCTGATGCAGCTGTGCCCAAGGTGGCTCCTGACCGAGCAGCGTGATGGGTGTGACACCTGCGCGTTCGACGAGGCCTTTAAAGGCCGCCCCGAAGTTCCACGGCGTTAAGGGGTCCACCGCCCAGGCGCAAACACCAGATCGCCCTTCTGGTAAGCCACCCCGAGGAGTAGCTGCTCTTCTGCCTGCGTTGCCTTATGCGTGTGCAGGATTGCTGCGAGCTCCGCACCGACCGTGATGGTTCGCACCTTTCCGTTCTTTGGGCGTTTGAAGGCGAGCCCAGAGCGCGTTAGCATCTCGGCCTTCTACGATCATCCCCTTTTTACGACGCAAGCCGGCGCATTTGCTGTTATTTGCGAGTTCTTGGAATACTGCTCGGGGGCGGTCGTCCTGGCGACGAGCCGCGAAGCTCTCCACGTGCGAGGCGAGCACGAATACCTGTTGCAACCACTCGACATTCAGTCTGCTGCCGGACTCTTCGTCGAGCGGGGTTGCGTTCTCCAGCCGCACCTCCAACCGGACCGCAACGACCGCGGATTGAGCCTATCAGACCCTCTTCGTGGCGCAGTATTTCTCTCATTCGCACGCATCCTGCACGACGGGGTCTTAGAATGAGCGTACCAAAGAAACACCCTTTGACCACGAAGGAGTTCAATCATGCGTGTTAGTCTTCTCGTTGCGACGATGCTCGCTGCGGGCGTTGGGCTTGTAGCGTGTTCGTCCGGCGGCGCCCCGACGGTACCCGGCGGCGCGCAAAGCCTTGCTCGAGCCGCGTATTCCGCACTCCATCTAACGGGCGGCGGTAACGCGCCCGACGTGTCGTGCCCCTCGCAGTTTCTTATGTGCGTTACGGTCTCGAAGAAAAAACCTGGTAAGATGAGTATATGCGTCTACAACGGCAGCGTTTGCCCGGCTCCCGGAATTTGGACCTGGTCGCAGCAGATCGAAAATTTAAAAGGCAAGCCGCTCAAGAATCCCGTGGGAACGATTAGTCCGAACCCGGGCAACCCGGTCGAGGATAAGATTCGTGAGAAAAAGGCGATCAAACCGAGTCACGGCGCTGTTAAGTATCAACAACTTATCGAAGCCTGTAACTCCAGCAGTAGCTGCTTCCAAGGGGCCGTAGGCATCATCACCAGGTAGGTGGCGCTATCGGCCAACGCATTTGAAGAAGCCTTGCTTTTACTGGCAGGCTTCTTTTTATGTGCTTTCCGGCCAGCGCACTTTAATCGCCACCGGCGATATCGGGCGCCCTGCGGCGCGTCGAAAACGTGCGCTCTAGCTCGATCCAATACGAGATTGGCTTTGCACCGCCAATTTCTTCAAACGCGCGCGGGGCCTGACTGTAGTCGAACGCGTCCGTCGCCGGATCATTCGCGCGCATATCGCTTACCGTGTGGCAGCCCGAAGTTATCTTCGATATAACGCGGCACACTCGACGTTTCATACTGCACATGCGTTACGTAGTGACGCTTCGCATATGGGGAAACAATCAGCAACGGCACGCGGAAACCTAGGCCGTCGTAATCCTCGTAAACCGGCGGCACGGGGTCGAACCATCCGCCCCAGTCGTCCCACATGATAAAGATCGCGGTTGATTTCCAAAATTTGCTTCTTCCGATGGCATCCACGAGCGACGATACCCAGTCGCGGGAGATAACGAACGCGCCACGGGGGGTGGTACGTTGCAGCGCCAGCGTCTTCGAACGCGCGCGCGTGTTGGGGGCGGGTGTGTGCCGCGTGAGAGTCGCGCGAGGGTCGTTCCACACGACAAGAGGTGGCGGATTGCCGCAGCGCATTACGCGCGCCCGTGTTGGGGGTGAGTGTGAGCGTGAGAAAAGTGACGGCTCTTGGCTATCTTTAGGCCGCCCGGCCCTGGATGATTCGCGCGGTGATCATTCCGCCACACCACAGTACAGCGAAAGTAAGCCCGAAGACAGCAATCGGCAAAGTAAAGGGACTGTCTGGATAAAAACGCTCCACAGTATTTTGGTAGATTACGGATGCAGCAAAGCCGCCCACACCAATGCGCATCGCGTTGATCAACCATCCGGGACAGCGCGCATAGATTAGCCGCCGAGGTGACAGCATGAGGACTACAAGGGCAAGCGCCAATGCTGCTGTGACGATATCGAGGAGGCTGAGCGGGCCAAGGACGGGGTCAACAAATGCATTCATTTGAAGCTCCTTCCGCTGCGGCCAATGCGAAGCCGTTCGACATATCCCATTCCTCCGAGGGCCCCTCGCTTGGGGCTAGTGTCATATTACAACGCAGCACGGGTGATCGACAATCCGCCGCGCCCATTTTTTGGCACCCGCAGCGGCAGCGTCTCTCACGGCCGCGTGTTGGGTTGGGTGCACGGCGCGGCTGCTTCAACGCGTTGAGGGATGGCAGGTAGCAACGCGGGGCCTGCGTCCGTCCTAAGACCGCTAACAACGCCAACAGTACTCTTGACGTTCTTACCTGTCTTAGGGATGTCGGTCCGTCGCGCAGAAGGTTCTTAGCCGCCAATCCGTTCGGGCTTTGGGGAGGGCGTCGAATATGAGGATTTCAGAATTTGGTCGTTACGCGGTTACCATCTGCACGGCTGGTGCATTGCTGTCGGGTTGCGGCCGTAGCTTTAATGCCGTTCCCGGTGGATCGAATCACGTGCCGAGCGCCATTACCTTAGCGCGGGATATAGCCAACGCGTCGCAATATCGCGTTCTGTACAGCTTCCACGGTCGCGACGGCTCACATCCCGTCGCGGGTTTGATCGACGTAAAGGGCACGCTTTACGGCACGACGACCGAGGGCGGGACGCTCGGACCCTCCGAAAAAGATGGCATCGTTTTCAGTATCAGTGCTACGGGCAAGGAGCGCGTGTTGCACGACTTTGGGGCAACGGCTGGCGATGGCAACTATCCTGCGGCCACATTGACGGACGTAAACGGTACTCTCTATGGCACGACAGAAAACGGCAACAAGTATAACACGGGCACCGTTTTCAGCATCACTACCAGCGGCAAGGAACGTGTGGTATATAGTTTCGGAGAGTACGGCCCTTCGGCTATGCAGCCCTTAACGAGAGTGATCGAAGTGAACGGAACCCTCTACGGCACAACGGATTGGGGCGGTAGGTCTGACCTCGGAACGGCCTTTAGCATAACCACGAGCGGCAACGAACGCGTGCTGCACAGCTTCGCGCGACCCTTCCGCACGGATGGCCAGCACCCGGCGGGGGACTTGATCGATGTAAACGGCACGCTCTACGGCACGACCTATCAAGGTGGTTTATACGGGCGAAGCAGGCAATGTGGTAGTTCGCCGTGTCCTGGTGACGGTACCGTTTTTAGCATCAGCCCGACCGGCAAGGAACGTGTGCTACACAGCTTTGGCAGAGGCACCGATGGGATTTGCCCCGCCGCTGGCCTGCTCGACGTGAACGGTACGCTCTATGGCACGACAACTCAGGGTGGGAAGTACGCTAGCGGTACGATCTTTAGCCTAAGCACGACCGGCGCGGAGCGCGTTCTTTACAGTTTTGGGACGACGACTAACGATGGTGCTGTCCCCATGGCGAGTTTAATCGAGGTGAACGGCAAACTCTACGGCACAACCGAAGGCGGAGATCTGCACGGAACTTACGGCACGGTGTTTAGCGTCAGCACGACGGGCGCGGGGGAGCGAGTACTGCACAGCTTTGGCGCGAGCGACGACGGCGCGCACCCCCAGGCGACCCTGGTGCACGTGAACGGGGCGCTTTACGGCATAACGGAAAGCGGCGGCGCGACTAATCACGGCACCGTCTTTGCGTTGACGCCCTGAGGCACGTGCCATGCTTCACGCTTCAGGAACAAGTCCGATCAGGCTCGGGGAGATCAGACAGGAGAACCGCCGCTCTCGCCGCTACGCTCTAACCATCGGCATCGCAGCATTGCTGGCAGGTTGCGGGGGATCGCAGCCGCCGATCGGCCCGCCGGACCCGATGGCACAAAGCCAGGCCATCGCTACGCACGCCGAGCGCGGCGGATCGTGGATGGCTGCTGACGCGGTATCGCAAGACTTGCTTTACACCGGCAACGTCGGTTCTGTCACGGTTTATTCCTACCCTAAAGGCCAACTGAAAGGCATGCTTTCGGGTTTCGGTGACGTAGACGGGATGTGCGCCGATTCAGCGGGCGATGTCTTCGTCTTGGACTTCTTGGGGGATATAGTTGAGTACGCGCACGGCGCTCGGTACCCAAAGAAAAAGCTGAGAAGCCCCCATGGTAGCGCCATAGGATGTTCCGTGGACCCGGCCAGCGGCGATCTCGCTGTTGCCGCCTACGCCTACAGCAACGCGGCGGTCGAAATCTACCGGAACGCGAAGGGGCCGCCAAAGTCCTATCAGGACCCCTCTTTTAAGCAATACTATCACTGCGGCTACGATAATAAGGGCAACCTTTTCGTTGACGGCATTACCAGCAGCAGCGCCTTTGTATTCGCGGAGCTTCCTAAAGGAGGAACCGCGCTTAAGACGATTACGCTTAATCAGAGTATCGGGTTTCCGAATCAGGTGCAGTGGGACGGAAAATACATCACCGTCGGCGACGAAACTACCCCGGCCATTTATCAGTTCACAATCATGGGATCGGAGGGTGACAAAGTCGGCACGACATCACTAAATCATGTAACCTTCCTTGATCAGTCTTGGATCCAAGGCCAAACGCTCATCGCGCCGGTCGTCTACTATAAGAAGAGGCAGGCGCATGCGGAGATCTTATTTTACAAATATCCATCGGGCGGCAAGCCCACCAAGCTCATACCACATTCCTCGACGGACGGGCCGAACAGCGCCGCGATCAGCCTCGCACCCAGCTAGACTATCTGCGCTGAACGGTTGCCGCTTCAAAAAAACAGTTCGAAATTTTTGCGGGCCGGGTGTCTGAAAAAGCAGTCGCGAGAGATAACGAACGCGCCACGGGGGGTGGTACGTTGCTGCACCAGCGGCTTCGCACGCGCGCGCGTGTTGGGGGTGGGTCTATGGCGATCGAGAGTCACGCGCCTGCGATGAACTGTCGTTCCCTTCTTCGCGAACGTGCCGCTCGTACCAAAGCCGGTCGTGCTCCTCCTTTTGCCTCTTTTCGGCGTCTCGTTTCGCTTTGTCGACACCGCACCAATAGCCGAAGCCGAAGATGCCGATCCCGGCAAGAACGGCCAGCACCGCGTTTCGGATGGACTCGCCGTAATCTCCGCGCAAACCCATGAGTCCCAAGGACGTACAACAGAGCAGCGGTAGCCCAAAGAAAAAAAGAGAGAAGGAGAGTGGGACCCCCAAGCCTCTTCCCGCTCTTGCGTCCTTATTGATCGTTTGGTGCAACACCAAGACTATGGCGAGGCTAATCAGCGCAGCAGCAACGATCAGCTTGTCAGGCATTTGTATTATGAGCATCTCCGCGCCGCCACCGCAATCGGCGGCTCATAGCTTGCTTCAACGGGAACTGCAATGATTGCTTGTCGCTCGCCGCGAGTTCGGCCTCCGGTCGTCGCTTCAGTAAGTCGCGGTCCGCACAGGTTAACTCTGATATGATGGGAGCAATGACTCGACGGGAGCTTCGGCGGGAGAATCAGGAGTTGCGGAATCTGCTTAGCCTTAGCGGGCGTCGAACAATCGCAGAATGGGAAGCGCTGCCGCAAGCGCTGCGTGATCCGTTGGCTGCTCGTGCGCTCATCGCGGAGTGGGGTGATAAAGGCCGCGCTCTGATCCGCTTGGGCTTCCCGGCGATGAACCGGCTGCCGCCGGATAAGGTCCGTCTCTACAACGAATACATCACCCGCGTATTCGAGACGCCGCGGGTGCGAGTGATCCTCGAACGCGACCTTGCGCGCCTGGACGCGGACCGGGAGGCGATTCTTTCGCGGGTGACGCGAGCAGCACTCTACGGCGAAGACGGAGAGAGCGTAAGGGCGGCGGCGTTGCTCATCAAGGTCTGCGGATGGGAGTTTCGCGCCAATGCCGCGTCGCCGGTCCCCGTCAAATGACAGTCGGTAGCTCGTTCGTGTAGCCACCGTGTAGCTACCGTACTCCAACTCGGCCGGACTCCACCGGCTGGAGCGGAGTGCCAAAGCGGAGGTTTACAAAGGCATGTTGCCGATCGTGCTCAGAACTGTTGCCCGATTTTGGGCTTGAAAGGCCTCCTAAGCCCAAGGTTGCCAGTTCGATTCTGGCCGGGCGCACCATGCTTCTGCACTCAGCATGACACGATCGGCCGAGCTATTGCGTGCGGAGGCTTACTGTCAGTCCCGTCGGCCGGTCGACGCCGTGCGTGAGTTCGTAGTACGCACTGCCGCCGCTAGGATAATGGTAATAGTCAACGCGGCTGTAGCTATTGCTGTAGTAACCGCCGACGGCCTGCGTTCCTTGCTGGCCGGGCTTGTTGTCGTAGATCCAGATCGGATAGCCTCCGCCGTATAAGTCCGTCTCGCCAACGTAATAGGCTAGTCCGTGGATCAGAGCGATCCGAATGAGGTAGTTGTCGTCGATTACGAAATACTTGCCATCCCACTGAATGCCGGAGGCAAACCGCCATTGCCAGCTGGGATTGGGGCCCGGAATCGTGATGTTGATGAGCTGCGTGCCACCCTTGGGAAGCCACGCGAAGTAGGGTGGTACGTTGTACGAGCCTCCACTCGTGGTGACGAGATTACCGTTCGCATCGTAGGCTAAGGCCGCAAAGTTAAAGAGCAAAGAGTCATTGTAATGCGCTGGCTGGCCCGTGCCGTTTGTCCAGATAGCGATGTTGCCTTGTTGGGTGCCGTCGTTATTCGCGACAGCAAGGTCACCGGTTTTTTGATCGACCGAGCACGCGTATGGCGAATCGGGCGCATCATTGAATTTCTTGAGCGGCTTCGTGCCCCCGTGAGCGAATTCGAGGACTTGCTTTGCGGCGTCGTCGGTGATGTACACGTTGCTTTTGGCGTCGACGCACTCGCCCATCGGCTGCGTGAAGTTCGTCAGCACGCCGACCAGCGTGTGAAGCCAATACCGATAAATCGTGACTTCGCCGTTGGTGTTGGCGACGTAGAGGAGATCTTGCTTTGCGAGGCTGGCGTCAGGCCGGGCATCGTTGACGCGATTTGGCGCTGCCGCGCCGTTTGACGGGGAGAATCCGGCGCAGCCCCCAAGAGTCGCGCCGAGAGCAAGAATGAAGGCTCGGTGAATCATGGGCTAATCGCCGCTCCAATGGGAGTCGAATCGGTGGTGTCGTTATAATGGGCCGGTGCGCCGCCGCCTGGATACGGCCACACGTACGTCGCGCTCTTCGCGTATCCGCAGAAATTGTAATCCGATCCGAAGATTTGGCTGTTATATTCCACGCCTTGAACTAAGTCGCACACATGACCACCGGAATAAGTCTGAAGGTTCACCTGCCCCATGATCTTGCCGCTGTTCCCGGAAATGTTGACTGCGTAGAGACAGCTCACGTAGGTGCCGCCGCAGGACTGGTCGCCAACGATGAGGTCGGTCTTTGCCGAGTTCCACTGCACCATGCCTGGAAAGTAGATAGTACCGCCGCTCAGCTTGACCGTAAGGGCCCTTTGCGCACCCTTCGGCAACTCCGACAGCATGAAGCTGCCCTGGGAGTCGCGTCCGTCGAAGAACAGGTTCCCGGCAGCGTCGTAGCTTCCAAAATTATAATAGTACTGGGCGGGGTTCACGTACGAATTCGAATACTGCGACCCTTTCGTATAGATGAGAACGTCGCCGCCAACGCTCCCGATATTAAAGAGGTTCATGACGGCGAGGTTTCCGGTAGAGCGATCCCACGCGCATGCAACGGGGTATCCCGTTGTATCGCCGAGCTCGTTTTGAAGCAAGCCACGATGGGAAAGCTCGTAGATAACGCGGGCGTCCGAATCGGCGACCCAGACGTTGCCCTTATTATCAGAGCACTCGCCTTGCGGTTGTGAAAAGCCTGTGATGGTCCCCATCACTTTGAGCGTGGAGAGGTTGTAAATGTAGACGTCGGCGGTCCCGGCGTCGGAGACGAAGAGCACCGGGACCTTGATGCGGGCGAGTTCTGATGAAGTCCAGGATTTGCCATGATCGCGGTGCGCGAAAACAGGCGTCCGCGACACGGATGTCATCACGGGATCGAGTGCGGGATGGTTGAACGCGGTCGTCAAAGCCGTCGAGTTGCAAGCACAAAGGCTAGCAGCCAGCAGCGCAAGGCAAAGAGAGTCGCGGATCGTTGATCGCATTCTCGATTCGCTCACTGCGTCCGCAGGCTGATCGCGATCCCGCCCGGTTGATCGAGGCCCTTGGTAATAGTCGCGTACGGGCTCCCACCGGACGGGTAGTGCCAATACTCGACGGAAGCCTTGCTGGCGGTACCGTTAGGCCCGGCAACTTGCGTCGCAAACGACTTCGAGCTTTTACGATACAATGCCATCGCGCTGATGTCGTAGTTCCCCCCGTAGAGTTTGATGCTATCGACCATTTTCGCCTTGACGTTAATCGTGTATCGATAGATCGTGTTAGAGCTGAGGACGAGCCAATATTTGCCATCCCATCCGACGTCCTGGACGAAGTCCCAGCCGCTGCCCTGTGGCGGCGGCAAATTCATGAGGATGAGCTGGGAGCCGTGGCTCGGGAGATAGTAGAACTCCGTATACCAATTCAGATAACTGAAGGTGCTGGTAGTGAGCAGGTCTCCGCGATCGTCGTAGGCGACGCCGTTGAAGTGGTCGTTATAGGCGTTTCCATAGTAGATTTTGGGCGTGCCCGTGCCGCGCGGATATATGGCGATGTTGCCTTTGGTGTAACGGTCGTACGCCGAATTTGCCACCGCGACGTTGCCTGACGGCGGAGAAACGGCGCAGTCGGTCGGCGAGTTCGGCGAATCGTCGAGCACCTTAAGCGGCTTCGTGCCGCCGTGTGCGTACTCGGAGATTTTCGCCTTTTGGTAGTCGACGATGTAGACGTTGCTCGCCTGATCGGCGCATTCGCCGAGGGGCTGCGTGAAATTCGTAAGCACTCCAACGAGGTTGTGCTGCCAATAGGTATAGACGTTCACCGTGCCGTTGGCGTTGGAGACGTAGAGAAGATCGCGCTGGTTGATGCCCTTGGCCATCCATGATTCTCTGTGGCTCGGTCGCAGGGTGGACGGCGCCCGCGCGATGCCCCCGCTGCTGTTCCCGAGCGACGGCACGACAGATTGCGGAGAGGCGCAATGGGCGAGAAGGAGCCCGCCGGCGAGCAGGACGCCCAGGCGGGTGAAGTTAGAGAGGCTCATCTAACCACTTCCTTTGCTCTAGCTGCGTACCTTAGCGCTATCCGAGAGCTAGGCGGTTCTACGTCCTCTCGGGCCGCGAGTCCGCCTGCCTGCTCGCCGGTTGGGTAGTCGGGCCTGACCGGCAACCCAGGATGGCCGTTGCGGAGGGCTAGCCCGGTATGCTAGCATGGATATCTGGAACGGACCGGCGGTCCGTTTTATTCATGTTGTGGTAGACTACTGATGGCAAAGAAAGAAACTCGCGTGATGGTTGTCTTGGCCTGCACGGTGTGTAAGCGCCGCAACTACAACACGCAGAAAAACAAGCAAAAAACGACGGAACGGCTGGAGCTGAAGAAATACTGCCGCTTCTGCCGCTCGCACAATCCCCATCGAGAGACGAGATAGGGGACCAAGGTGGAGGGCGGTAGCTCAATTGGTAGAGTCCTGGTCTCCAAAACCAGTTGTTGCAGGTTCGAGTCCTGTCCGCCCTGCCAGCTTTCGGAAGTGAACCTTTGGTGAACGAACAACAAAAGAGAACGGCTCAATCCATGGCGGGCGGCGATTTCGTGCGCGGCGTGATCGCGGAGCTTCGGCGCGTCACCTGGCCGACCCGCGACGAGTGGATTTCGGCCACGATTCTGACCATCGCGCTGGTTGTCGGGATCGGCCTCTTCACGTTCGTTCTCGACCAGCTTTTCGGGTGGCTATTTAGCGTGATCCATCCAGTAACCGGATAGTCAACCTTATGTACGACATCGACCACCAAGAAATTGGACCCGCCGAGCCGCTGCGAGAAGACGCGCTCATCGACGACACCCAAATGGCCGACGTTGCGGGAGTGACTGACGTTGCGGGCGTAAGCGACGCATCGCTGGCCGAGGAGGGAGCCGCGGATGAGGCTCTCACAGTCGAGCCGGAAACCGCCGAAAGCGAATCGGAAGCTGTTACGGCCAGGCCAAAAGACAACCGCAGCTGGTTCGTCGTTCACACCTATTCGGGATACGAAAACAAGGTCAAGGCCAATCTCGAGCGCCGCATCCACTCCATGGGCATGCAAGATAAAATCTTCCGCGTGCTCGTGCCGATGGAGGACGAGGTCGAGTTCAAAGACGGCAAGCGCAAGATTACGCCGAAGAAAGTCTTTCCCGGCTACGTGCTCGTCGAGATGATCATGGACGACCAGTCGTGGTACGTCGTGCGTAACACGCAAGGCGTCACCGGCTTCGTCGGCAGCCCGGGCCCGGGCGAAAAACCCGTACCGCTGCAAGACAAAGAAGTCAAGACGATTCTCAAGCAAATGGGCATCGAGGCGCCCAAGCTTAAGATCGACTTCAAGAAGGGCGACCGCGTCAAAGTGACGTCGGGGCCGTTCTTCGACTTCACCGGCGTCGTTGACGAAATCGCGCCGGAGAAGGAGCGCTTGCGCGCGCTCATCTCGATCTTTGGCCGTGAAACGCCGGTCGAGTTGGAGTTCTTCCAAGTAGAAAAAGTTTAGCGCAGCACGTATCGATTCCGCGCGACGCGACCCCAATCGCGCGGTGTAACGAGGGGCAGTTACCGCTTAGCGGTTACGAAAGGGCAACATGGCTAAGAAAGTTGTAGGCAAGATCGGCCTGCAGATTCCGGCAGGCAAGGCAACGCCCGCGCCGCCGATCGGTCCGGCACTCGGGCCCTACTCGCTCAACATCATGGATTTCTGCAAGCAGTACAACGAGCGTACTGCCTCGCAGGCCGGCATGATCATTCCGGTCGAGATTACGGTTTTTGAGGACCGGACGTTTACGTTTATCACGAAGACGCCGCCGGCATCGTTTCTGATCAAACAGGCGCTCAATATCGAGTCGGGCAGCAAAGAGCCGAATCGCAACAAAGTCGGTAAGCTGACGAACAAGCAGCTCGAAGAGATCGCCAAAGTGAAGATGCCCGACATCAACGCGAACGACATCGAGGCGGCGAAGAAGATCGTCGCGGGAACGGCGCGCTCGATGGGCGTCGACGTGGAGGCGTAAGATGCCACAACATCATGGAAAACGCTTCAAGGCGCTCGTCGAGGGTTTTGACCGCCGCAAGCTCTTCTCCACACCCGAAGCGATCGCACTCGTTAAGAAGAACGCGAACGCGAAGTTTAACGAGACCGTCGAGGCGCACGTGCGACTAGGCGTCGATCCGAAAAAGAGCGATCAAAGCGTTCGCGGCACGGTGCTCTTACCGCACGGAACCGGTCGCACGGTGCGTGTGATCGCCTTCGCCAAGGGCGACAACGCGAAAGCCGCGCAAGAAGCGGGCGCCGACATCGTCGGCGATCAGGACTTGATCGATCGCGTGAAGGGCGGTTTCACTGAGTTCGACGTGACGGTTGCCACCCCCGATATGATGGCGCAGGTCGGCAAAGAGCTCGGGCGTATCCTCGCACAGAAGATGCCCAACCCGAAAGCCGGTACGGTAACCCCGAACATCGCGGCTGCGATCCGCGACATCAAGGCCGGTAAGGTGGAATTCCGTCTCGACAAGACGGGCATCATTCACACGATCGTCGGCAAGGCTAGCTTTGACGAGGCGCAACTCGTCGACAACTTCACCACGCTGCTCGACGCAATCGTCCGCGCGAAGCCGTCGGCCTCGAAGGGCACGTACTTACGCAGCGTCACGCTCGCGACCACGATGGGCCCCGGCGTGAAAGTTGACCCGAATCGAGTGAAGGCGACCGCTTAATCGGGGATCGCTGCGCCGAGTTGGCGCAGGCGGTCTTCAAGTTCGCGGATCCGAGCATGAGATTGGTCGGCGTCGATATGATCGTAGGCGGCGGCCGCGCTCCGCGTAATCTCTTCCAGTAAGCCGCGCTCTTCGCCCGTTAACGGCAAACCGTTGCGGCGCGCACCGTAGAGGACAAAGCCGAAGACCGTGCCGCGCATAACCAGGGGCACGACGAGCGACGGCGCCTTTGCCCCGCCCGGCAGGATCGTTTCGGGTCGCGGACGCCCGTCGAGAACGATCGGCGCGAGATCGGCGCGCAGCTCGACGACAAGCGGATCTTCCGGATCGATTGTTTCCGCTTCCTGACGATTCCATCCACTGTCCGCGATTCGTTCAAATAGGCCGCCCTGCGTTCGTGCCAAAAAGAGTGCGGCCGACGTAAGCCCGAGCACGCGCACCGGTTCTTCCACCAGAAACTCGATCAGCGTTTTCTCCGACGACGTGTTCGTAAGCGCGCGGGCCGCGCGGCGCAGCGCCTCTTCGGCGCGGCGCTGATCGCGGAAGAAGAAGGTATCCAAAAAATCTTCGACGCGACCGTGCAGCGTGTTGAGCGTAAAGCCGATGAAGAGCGCCGCGAAGAGACTAAGATAAATCGCGGGGCGCGTGCTTTCAAAGAGCTGCTCGGCCCACCATTCGAGGATTCCGAAAAGCAGCAGCAAGACGGCGGTGATCGAACCGTAAATCGCGGCGCGTCCGATGACGAAGCGAAAGTCGATGACGCGCTCCGAAAGAAATCCATAGACGACAAATATCGAGCCCAGAAGGCCGAACCACGGACCGAGCGCGTCGGTCCAGTGTTGGACGGCGAGCAATGTCGGCGACGTGTTGCCGGTGAGGGTGTAGAGGACGTTGGTGATCGCCCACGTCAGATCGAGTATCGGAGCCAGCGCGATTCCGGCGATAACCCAGGTGACGCGGCGGCGGTCGAGCGCAGTCGCGCCCGAGGCGATATATGCCAAGCCGCACAGCACGATGCCCAGGAGCAGAATGTCCGAGAGGCTCATGAAGAGTTGGAGCGGTCCGGGCAACCCGTATCGCTGGAAGACCATCCAGACGATCGGGTCGAGCCAGGCGACGAAAGCGATCAGCGAGAGAACGATGGCGCTGCCGAAGATCCACGGCCACGCGCGGCTCGGGCGGCCGTAGAGCCGTTGCGCGAAGATCAGAATCATCAGCTGCGCCAGCGGATAGACGACTTGGATGCCCATGTCGCTTGCGACGCTGATCGGCCAGCTGGCTAGGTCGAGGGCCGTTTGATTCACCTTCACGAGCATCAACATCGTGTAGATGTAGAACGCCAGCGTGATCGGGCGGGGCCGGAGTAAGAACAGCGCGCTGGCGAGCGCCAGCGACAGAAAGAAACTGAGCGGGATGCCAACATAGCGTGTGAGCTTCGCGCGCGGCGTTCGGTCGACCGAACTCGCGGTCAGCGTCCGCGAGAACGACCGATTGCTGCGCGTCACGCCCAGCGCGATCTGCGCGTTCGAAGGCGCACCGCCGATCAGCGAGAAGCGCTGCGGTTGCGTCAGCGCCTTGAGGTTGATACGATCGCCGTTTTGCAACGAGTTGGCCGTTGACGGGCCTGGTTCGACTGCAATCGCATCGGAGTTACGTTCAAAGACGATCGGATAGAAGCCGATATGGGCCGCGTTATCTTCGACCACGACGAAGACCAAAACCATGAAAATGGACCCGATCGCGACGATCGCCAGCGAGAGCCGCGCGCACAGGAAGGCGACGGCCGAGGCCAGGCCGCTTCTACGTGAAGCTGACGTGTCCGGTGCGAACGCTGTAGATTCCACCAATGACCTGCACCTCGCCGCGATCGACGGCTTCCGCAATGATGCTCGAGCCGGCGGTCATGGCTTTAACGTTCAGGGCCACGTTTTGCACGATCGCATTCTCGTGCCAGTTACCCGGGGAGCCGCGGGTCGCGCGCACGGCCGGAGCGATGCCCTCGACAAGCTCCTGAATGTGTCCGGGCTGACCCTTCCCGTCCCGAACGTAGTCGAGGGCGGCGCTCACCGCGCCGCAGTTTTCGTGTCCGAGCACGACGATGAGCTTGGATTTCAAGGCGTATACGGCGAATTCGATCGAGCCGAAACCCTCCGCATTCAAGAAATTCCCGGCGACCCGAACGACGAACAGATTCCCCGGAACTTGATCGAAGACGATCTCGATCGGAACGCGCGAGTCGGAGCAGCCGAGTACGATCGCGAACGGACTCTGGCCGTTGGCGAGTTGGGCGATTCGAGGCGCGAACGGCTCGGAACGCGGCGAGCCCGCAACAAAGCGCGCGTTCCCTGCTTTGAGCGCTTCGATCGCATCGGCCGGCTGTAGCTCCGCCACGCGCACGCTTTCTTGCCGAAAGCCTTGCCTTCCCGGCCCGGTCTGTGTTAGTCTAACCGACGGCTCCAAAGACCGTAGCTGGCCGCAAGGCTTTAATCTATAGCTACCGAGGAACGCAACGAGAACGGCATCGCGGCACCGCGGCGCAGGCTTTCGATGAAGCGCCCTCGTGAGGGGCGCTTTTTTGATTTCGCACATCTTCTTGGATTGAAAGCAACACGTATGCCGACCGCTCGAAAAGAAGCCGCGATCGCCGCGCTCAGCGAGAAACTCGCTGGGGCGAAAAACTTGTTCCTGACGGATTACGCCGGTCTGACCGTCACCGACATTACGAAGTTGCGCGGCGAGCTTCGCAAGGCTGGCGACACGTATTCCGTCGTCAAGAACACGCTCTTTCGCATCGCTGCCGGCGATCTCGCCGCGCAACTTGAGTCGTTTCTCGCCGGACCGACCGGTATCGTTTTCGCCGGCGCGGATCCGGTGGCACCCGCCAAGGCGCTCAAGACGTTTAGCGACACGGTCAAACGGCTGGGCATCAAGGCCGCATACATCGACGGAAAGGTCGTCGATGCGGCGCAAGTCGAGACGCTCGCCAAAATTCCACCGAAGCCGCAGCTGATGGCGATGCTCGTCGGCACGCTGGCTGCTCCGATTCGCGGACTCGTTACGGTGCTTTCGGGAAATCAAAGCGGTCTCGTCCGCGTACTCGATTCCATTCGCGATCAAAAAGCTAGCGCAACATCCAACGCTTAAAGGGAAGACAGATAGATCATGGCAGTTGCCGAACTCATCGAACAAATTGACAAACTTACGGTCCTCGAACTCGCCGACCTAGTGAAGCAGCTCGAGGAAAAATATGGCGTTTCCGCCGCCGCGCCGGTCGCAATGATGGCCGCCGCTCCAGCCGCAGCACCCGCAGCCGAGAAGACTGAGTTCGACGTCATTCTCTCGGAGATCGGGCCCGAGAAAATCAAGGTCATCAAGGCGGTCCGCGAGCTCACGAGCCTCGGCCTCACCGAAGCGAAAGCCTTCGTCGAAAGCGCGCCTAAGGCCGTCAAAGAAGGCGTCACTAAAGACGAAGCGGAGCAAGTGAAGAAGAAGCTCGAAGACGCGGGCGCCAAGGTGGAGATCAAGTAACGCAATCTAACGTAGGCGTTCCGGCGTGGCTTCAGCTGCTGCCGCTGGTCGTCGTGGTCGCGATTCTAGCAATCCGTTTGATCCGGCCACAACGAATCAGCGTGACGCGGATGTGGATCACGCCGATCGTTCTTTGTGCCCTGACGGCGTGGGTGATCTATGCCAACGATGTGATCAACCCCGCCGCGCCGCTCGAAATCGCGGTCGGCCTGGTCGTGGGCGCGGCCATCGGCGTTCCGTTCGGCATCCTGCGCGGCACGCATACTGACGTACGGCCAACCGATCGCCGCGGCGTGATGTATCTTGGGTCATCCTGGGTGACGCTCGCGATCTTCGCCGTTGCTTTCGCGCTGCGCTACATCGTGCGCATGCTAATGCCCCAACATGGAAGCCTCACGGGAACAATTGGGGATGGACTGCTCGCCTTCGCCATCGCGTTTCTTGTGGCGAGTTACGTGGTGATCCTCCGGAAGTACGAAAGCCTCGTGAAAGTCAGTGGCGCTTAACGGCGGGTAGTGGTTGGCGTGCCGCCGGTGAGGCGTTTCATCCAGCGAGCCATGTGGCTCTGATTAGAGAAGCCGGCCTGCAGCGCAATATCGGCCAATGGCGTATCACTACGCTGCAGCAGCTCCGTTGCGAATTCGACGCGTTGGCGAATGACATATTGATGAACCGGCATGCCGACGGTTCGTTTGAACAGCGTCTTAAAATGCGATGGGCTAAGCCCAGCCGTCTTTGCAAGCTCGCTCAACGAGAGGTCGCTGGAGATGTTCGTACGCACGTAGTCGAGCACGCGCGCGAGCCGGCGCCGGGAGAGTGTCGCATCGTCGCCCGGGGGGCAAACCGATCCGTACCCGCGCAGCAGGTGCGCCGCTAGCGCCAGGCCGAGGCTGTCGCCGTACACGCGCCCGATCGGTGCGGGTGATTCGAGCTCGGCTTTGACGGCCCAACCGATGTGCTCGATGCGAGGATCCCGAACGTGCAGCTGCGGTGCAATGGCGATGCGATCCGGGTTGACATTCATCGCATCGGCGGCCGACAGCATCAGCGCCGGGCTCAGGTACATCGAAAGCTTAATGGTCGCGGATTCGGTCTCCCAAACGCGCGGTATGCCGGGAGGAACGATCTTAACGTCGCCGGGTATCTGGAGACGCCGCAGCGTTTCGCCGTTGCAACGGCTGGTGACGAGCAGCGGGCGCCCAATCTGCATGCTGACGTTGTGCCGGACGAATTGCTGCTCGGAATAGCCGCCGGAAGCTTCATACAGTACCGCCTCAAAGCCGTTCCAATGTCGGTCGGAACTGCTCGTGCGGACGCGAAAGATCATCTCGCGATCCTCGTGGCGGCTCCACGCGCGTTCTTGCCACATGTCGAATTAAGAATAACAGACCGGGACGTCCGTTTGTGACAGGCTGGAATCAGCCGCTTCCCGACGATTGAAGCGACTATCAGCCGATTATGTTCTAGACAGTCCGAACCTGGGCGACAGCGGTCACTGCGGGCGGCTACGCTTGCCCCAACAACTTCTGTGGAGGACCAAGTGCGAAATCGAGTAATTTTTTCCATATTCGCTTTTGCGATCGTCAGCGGATGTTCGTCGGAGAACGCCGGCAACACCAGCAACGCCGTAATGCCGAATCACGTCATGCTCGCGCCGGCTTCGAGTAGCAGCGGGTACACCGTCACCGTTTTGCCATCGTTGGGCGGCACGAATAGCGCCGCTAACACGATCAATGGAAGAGGTTGGCCGATGGGGGTCTCGTTCTTGTCGGGCAACACGACCATGCATGCGGCGCTGTGGCGCGACAACACGGTAACGGATCTGGAAACCCTTGGCGGCCCGAACAGCGCGGTTGAATGGCCCGTTACCAACGATCGCGGGTACGTTTCCGGCATTTCCGAGACGTCGACGAAAGACCCCTTGGGGGAGAGCACGAGCTGGAGTTGCCACGCTTTTCTTCCCGATAACGGAAGCTCCGGAGACACCTGCGTCGGTTTCGTCTGGCACGACGGACACATGCGCGCGTTGCCGACGTTGGGCGGAAACAACGGCTACGGCGCGGGTATGAACGAAACCGGCGTGATCGCGGGTTGGGCTGAAACGAAGAAGCACGATGCAACCTGCGTCGCACCCCAGGTGCTGCAATTCCTACCGGCGGTCTGGGAGGCCGCAACGCGGAAGGTTAGAGCGCTTCCCACACTGACGGTGCGGGGCAAGACCGATCCGGACGGCGCGGCCACCGCCGTCAACCGTGAAGGCGACGTTATCGGCATCTCGGGGATTTGCTATCAGGCCGTGGGGAGCTTCACCGCACATCATGCTTTGCTCTGGAAGCACGGAGAGCCGATTCAACTCAAGACGATTGGCGGGGTCTCCTGGAACACGCCGACCGCGATCAACGACGATGACCAGATCGTCGGTTTTCTCAACCGGCGCGGTAAAACGGATCGTCAGGGAAATCCCGACTTCATTTCCGTGATTTGGCCGACTCCGTTATCACGACCGACGAAAATCGGCACGCTCCCCGGCGATCAGCTGAGCGAGCCAACGTCAATCAACAACAATGGCGTCGTCCTTGGTGTGTCGTTCCCGAGCTCCGACGTGTACGTCTGGCAGGACGGAATGATGACCGATCTTACCAAGCTCGTACTGCAATCGTACCCAGCGCTCAAGCTCGTGAGCGTTGGCGGAATCAACGATCGCGGCGAAATCGCCGGACAAGCTTGCGAACTCGTTAGTGGCACGTGCCCTTCGTCAGGCGCGACATTCGTCACGTTCCTGGCCGTGCCAAACAGTTAGTGCGCCAGGAAGGCGACCAGCAGTAGCGCGACGATGTTGAGCACTTTGATCATTGGGTTGATTGCGGGGCCGGCGGTGTCTTTGTAAGGATCGCCGACCGTGTCGCCAGTGACGGCGGCCTGGTGCGCGGTCGAGCCTTTGCCGCCGTAGTTTCCATCTTCGATGTATTTCTTGGCGTTGTCCCAGGCGCCGCCGCCGGACGTGAACGAGACCGCCACGAAGAAGCCCGTGACGATCGAGCCGACCAGAATTCCGCCCATCATTTGCGCTCCGGTATCACCGCGCAGAACGTTGAAGTATGTGAGTAGTACGACGACCAACGGAACGCCAACGGGAATCAGGGCCGGAACGATCATTTCGCGCAACGCCGCGCGCGTCACGATGTCGACCGTGGTTCCGTAATCCGGGCGCGCGGTGCCCTCCATGATTCCGGGCATCTCGCGGAACTGCCGCCGAACTTCTTCGACGACCGCGCCGGCGGCGCGGCCGACGGCTTCCATCGATAGCGACGCAAACAGGTATGGCAAGAGACCGCCGATGAAAAGGCCGGCCAGAACGAACGGATTCCCGATCGCAAAGAGATTGCGCACCGCTGCGGTGCATACCGAGTCCGCACCGGGGCACTTGTGATTGGTCAGCTGCTGCAGAAATGATGCGAAGAGCACGAGCGCGGCAAGGGCCGCGGATCCGATCGCGTAGCCCTTGGTGACGGCCTTGGTCGTGTTGCCGACCGCGTCGAGCGGATCGGTGACTGCACGCACGTCCTGCGGCATATCGGCCATTTCGGCGATGCCGCCCGCGTTGTCGGTGATCGGCCCGAACG
>DAIMCN010000028.1:0-34037 GCA_036726365.1 Candidatus Cybelea sp. | reverse complement strand
GGTTCGGGCGGGAAAGAATCGCCCTAGGGCCGACCGGCCCACTCACCCCTACCGGGGAATCCCCCGCTCGGGACTGCTGTCCCGACTCAGTGACCTTTTTAGGCATGAGAGTCACCCGACGAGCTTTTCGGCCCTTCGGGAACCCTCTAGTCCGGGCGCTTCGGCACGCGCCTAGCGCGCCCTTCCGGGGCGGTACTTTAAGAAGCCGAAACTACAGAGAAGAGCAGCGCTCGACCTCCTCCTCGATGCGTGCGGCTACGCGAGTCGCCAAAGCCTCGACCAATGTGAGGTCGTCGCCCTCCGCCATCACGCGAATGAGCGGCTCCGTTCCCGAAGCACGTATCAGCAGCCGGCCCGAACCGGCCAGCGAGGCCTCCGCCGCAGCAATCTCGTCGCGGATCGCGGGCGCGGCTAGCACAGCGCGATTGCTCGTTCTGACGTTGACCAGAACCTGTGGCGCACTGACGACTTCGCGCACGAGCTCGTGCAAGCTCGTGTTGTTTCTTGCGACGATATCGAGGAGGGTCACGGCCGTACGCGGTCCATCCCCCGTCGTGTTGTAGCGAAAATCGACGACGTGCCCCGACTGCTCCCCGCCTAGCGTGTAACCGCCCTCACGCATGCGTTCGAGCACGTACCGATCGCCAACCGGCGTACGAATCAACGCGATCCCGTGGCGACGCAAAGCCCGCTCGAACCCGATATTACTCATTACCGTTCCGACGATCGTATCGGAATGCAATTGCTTTCGCGCTTGCATCGCGCGCCCGAGCGCGAACATCACGTGATCGCCCGTCACGATCGCTCCGGTTTCGTCGACGAATAGCGCGCGATCCGCATCGCCGTCAAACGCCACTCCGATGGCGCGAGCCTCACCGGCGCCATTTCTCGAAAGAACCGCCGCCCGCAGGGCAGCCAGGTCCGTCGTGCCGCATCGCACGTTGATGCGAGCTCCGTCGTTTTCGCAGTTGATCTCGGCAACGTCCGCGCCAAGCTTGCGCAACGCGTATGGCGCCATCGCATAGGCCGCGCCGAACCCCCCGTCAACGACAACCTGCAGACCGCGCAGGTCGGGATCTCCCTCGTAAAGCTCCCGATAATAGTGTCGCGCCAGATTTTGCGAGACTCGCGCTACTCCGACCCCGGTACCCGTCGGCCGCGGCAACGAATTCGAATCGAGCAACGACTCAATCCGGTTCTCCACATCGTCAGAGAGTTTGAAGCCATCCGCACCAAAAATCTTAATGCCGTTGTCCGAAATCGGATTGTGCGATGCGCTGATCACCACGCCGGCCGCCCCCACATGGCGCGTAATGCACGCAACCGCCGGCGTAGGGACGACTCCGACGGATACAGCATCGCGCCCAATGGAAGTGATACCCGCCACGACCGCTGCCTCCAGCATCGTCCCCGACAACCGCGTGTCGCGACCGATAACGACCGGACGCCGCTGGCCATCATCCGCGAGCGTACTCGCAGCGGCACGCCCAATGCGAAATGCCAGCTCGGGAGTGAGCTCCGCGTTGGCGACGCCCCGGATGCCGTCCGTTCCGAAAAGAGCGCTCACTTCGTCGATCCGGCCCCAGCCACGAAGCGCATCTGGACGCGCACGAGATTCGGCGCAACCGAGAGTCCCGAAACTTCAGCTCCGGATGCGTCTACTGCAACCGGACGGACCATTTCATCCACGGTCTTGGGTTCGTTTGGAAGGGCCACGCCCGCGTGCACGGCCGCTACCTGGGCAAGCATGGAGGTCGGACCACGCACGATCGCCGATCCGGGGAGTATTTGCGTGTCGCTAACCACGATAGCGCCATTTTGCGTGCCCAGATAGTGCACGCTGATGGGATACGAACGTTGATCGATCCGCTCCACGGCCAAAGTCACCGAAGCCGGGCTCAGGCTTTGCACCGCGACGTCGGGCGCGACGAGCTGTACGGGAACGTTGTAAATACCGGTTTCTTTGTTGGAGAGATCGAGAACGGCCTTGATCTCCTCCGGGTTTATCGCCGGAGCGCCGCGTTTCGTCGCAATCGTCACGACGGCTTGATGATCGGTGAAGTGCGCGACGTAACCCAATGGAAGATTGACCGCCGAGATCGGAATCGAGAGTTGCTGATCGAATTGCGCGGTCGCGACGATAGGGTTGCTGGCAAAACGAAAATAGGCCCAACCGAGGATAGCCAATCCAAGTGCGAGCAGCTTCAGTCCGAAATTCCTTTCGACGATCTGCATCACGAAGCGCGCGATTCCCCTTCTCTGCGCCCGGATCGCAGCCGCAGGCGAAGATGCGAGATCAAATCGTTCGGGCGGCGGCGTTCCCGGCGCGGCGGGCGCGTGACGGCCAGCAACATTTTGACCAACCGCTGCTCGTCGTCAATCGGCCGAGAAAGTTTGCCTCCGCGCGCAATGGTAATCGCGCCACTTTCCTCGGAAACGACGACTACGACCGCGTCGGTTTGCTCGCTGAGACCCAGCGCCGCGCGATGGCGTGTGCCCAGGCGAATGTTTGTCAGGGATTGCTCCGCGAGCGGCAGGAAACAGCCAGCCGCCTCGATTCGTCCCTCCCGTACGATCACGGCACCGTCATGCAGAGGAGAGACCTTGCCGAAGATCGAGAGCAGCAGTTCTTCCGAAATATCGGCATGCAACATCGTTGCACCCTCGCAATACTCTTTGAGCCCGGTTTGCTGCTCGATCACCATCAGCGCGCCAGTCCGGCTTCGCCCCAGCAAGGAAGCCGTGCGTGCGAGTGCGGCAATCGCGCGATCTTCCGGCCGCCCACGCGCCCGTTCGCCATCCGAGCGGTCCATGCGAAACATGCTGCCGCGACCGATCTGTTCGAGGGCTCGCCGCAACTCGGGTTGGAAAACGATCGGAATGGTCACCGCAGCGCCGACCACGATCAACCGCAGAATCGTCCCGAGCAAGATCAGATGCAGAAGATTCGCGATGCCGAGGAGCGCCACCATCACGAGGATGCCGATTAGAATCTGCACGGCGCGCGTGCCGCGGATCAGCAGCAAAACGTAATAGATCAAAATGGTCGTGGCGATCACGTCGATGACGTCTGAGATCCCAAAGTAATAGCCGAGCATATTAAACATTGTCGATGAAGGATTCCAGGACGCGGTCGGGCCGGATCTGGGGCGCCCGCAGCCCTTCAGCGGCGATTTTCGTAACCAACGCCGGCGGGAGTGGTACGAGCAGCTCCGAGGTACGTCCGCTCGCGAAGCGCTTCAGCTCGACGTCGATCACTCCAAGGACGAGTTCGGCGCTCGAAACGCTGGGGTCCCACTCGATCACTGCGGTGCCGGCGCATCGACGGCACGCCAGAATTCCCGCCGGCCTGCCGGGCCCGCCGACTGCCTCGAGCATGCTCGGCAAGGCTTGAGGAACCGTCGGGGAAACTGCCATTGCGATGATTGCCGTTTCGTATATGGCTCCGCCGGCCGCCGCGCCGATCGCTTCCGCGTCGTGCGGGTCGGGAAGCTCGATCAGTACGTACGAATGGCCGATCGTTCGATGCATACGCCAGACCGCTCGTCCGCGCTGTCGGCGCACCGCTTCATCGATTGCTTCTCGACGTTCGTCGTCCGGCGTACCGTCGATGCTCAAGGTAAGGTAAGCCACGCTCTACCGCGCATTCGTCGTTTCCACCGGAAAGAACTCCGCGTGGATTTCGATTGACGGCGAAACGCTGCCCCGAATCGCGCAGCTTCGCCGAATGAGCGGGAAGCGATACATGCCGGTACCGGGCGACGTCGTGTTCGTTCAGATCTTGGAAGACGGACGGACCCTCGTCGAACGCATAGAGCCGCGCGCATTCACGCTCGAACGCCGCAGCGTCGACGGTCGCACGAAGACCATGGCCGCCAACATCGACTTGCTCGTTACCGTCGCCGCGTTGGCCGATCCGGCTCCGCGCTTGGTCACGCTCGATCAGCTGCTGGCATTCGCGGAAGTCGAGGGGATCGCGGCAGGCATCGTCTTCACCAAGCCGGATCTCGGGGCTCCCGCTCAGACCGCCGAGCTCATGGCCCTTTACGGCGGGCTGCAGTATCCGACGGTTTGCGTCAATCCGAAGAAGGGCGAGAACGTTGACGCGTTGCGCGATCTGCTGCGTGGGCGCCGCGCAATGCTGGTCGGGAACTCCGGCGTTGGGAAGAGCACGATCTTCCGAGCACTCGGCGGGGACACGCCGATCGGCGAGGTCTCGCGCCATGGCCTCGGCCGGCAAACCACTTCGGCTGGTCGCCTCTACCGGATCGGCACGGGCTTTCTCATCGACAGTCCGGGGATCAATGAGTTTGGTCTGGGAGCGATTGATGCGCTATCCCTCACGCAGGCTTTTCGGGAGATGCCGGAACTTGCATCGCGCTGCCGCTTTACGGATTGCACGCACCTGCAGGAACCGGATTGCGCGGTCCAGGGAGCGGCCGCCGACGGGCGCATTGCGGCTACGCGGTACGCTAGCTATCGTCGAATTCTGCTGGAACCAAGCTAGCTGGATGGACACTGCGCCGACGTAGCTGGTATGATACACGCCGTCGTCCGTCACTCTTTTCTCTAAAAAGGGAATGTTCTTTGCCGAATATCAAGGCCGCTAAAAAATGGGCCCTCCAATCCGAGAAGCGCGAAGCCCGCAATAAGGGCGCTAAGAGCCGCTTGAAAACGCTCTTTAAGAACGCCGTCACCTCGGGTCAGGGCGACGCCGCTCGCGAGGTGGAAAGCGCATTCGACAAAGCCGCAGCCAAAGGAATCGTACATCCCAACAAGGCCGCGCGCAAGAAAGCGCGGCTCGCGAAGGCCGTCCAACGGGCAAGCGCCGCTCCGGCGAAAGCCGCTAAGGGCAAGTCTAGCAAAGCGAAAAAGTAACGGTCGAGAACCTTACGGATCGACGTTGATCGCTAAACGCGTCCGCCGATCTGCGCGAGCCAACGGAAGAATCCGCTCCCGAATGAGCGCCCGCAACGTCGCTGAGTTTCGCGTTCGCAATGCGATGCGATAGCGCCATTCATCGTTGACCCGGGGAATTGGATACGGCGCCGGCCCGAGTACTTCCACGAATTTCGCGCGACCCAGCAGGTCGGCGTACCGTTTTGCCAGGCCGGCGACGTGACCGCGGTTCCGTCCGATGATCCCGAGATAGACTAGTCGCTCTGCTGGTGGAAAGCCGATCGCCGTGCGCTCCTGCAACTCGGCCGCAGCGAAACCCTCGTAGTCGTGGGCGGAGGCGAACCGGATTGACGGATGGTCGGGCGCATATGTTTGCACGATCGCCTCGCCGCGCCGTCCGCGACCGCTTCGACCGCTAACTTGTGCGATCAGCGCGAAGCTACGCTCTGCCGCTCGGAAATCGGGAAGATGCAAGCCTAAATCTGCCGCGACGACGGCCGCAAGCGTAACGGTTGGATAGTCGAGACCTTTCGCAACCATTTGAGTCCCAACCAGGACGTCGCCCTCGGCTTCGAACGCGGTTAGGATTCGCGCGTGATCGCCAACCCGCGTCGTCGTGTCGGAGTCCATTCTAAGCACTCGTGCGTGCGGAAAGAGGCGCTGGACCTCGCCGACAACTCGCTCCGTTCCGATTCCAAGATCTCCGATCGTTTCTAAACCGCACTCGGCACACGTCCGCGGAAGTGGGGCTTGGTGGTCGCAATAATGGCAGCGGAGCAGCCGTTCGCTGCGATGCACGGCGAGCGCGACGCTGCAGCGCGGGCATTGCGGCGAGTAGCCGCAGTTGCGGCAGAGGAGCGACGCCGCACTCCCGCGCCGATTCACGAAGAGCAATGCCTTTTCGCCCCGCGCGAGGCGTTCTCCGAGTGCTTGCACCAGCGCGCTGCTGAAGATTCCGCGATTCCCCCGTTCGAACTCGGTTCGCAAATCGACGATGCGCACGTCGGGGAGCGGCTGTGCGGTTGCGCGCTCGTGCATCTGCAGTAAAGCGAGTCTTCCGCTCTTGGCCGCCGCGTAGCTTTCCAACGACGGCGTAGCGGTGCCGAGCAGCAGCAACCCTCGTTCGTACCGCATGCGCTCGCGCGCCACCGCCACGGCCTGGTACCGTGGGACGCTCTCTTGTTTGTAGGACGGATCGTGAGCTTCATCCACGACTACCAAGCCGACGTCGCGCAGCGGCGCGAAAAGCGCGCTACGCGCCCCAACCACGACGTCGATCTCACCCCGCGCGCAGGCCTGCCAGGCATCGAAGCGCTCGCGTTGCGTCAGCGCGGAGTGTAACACTGCGACGCGATCGCCGAACGCTGCCTCAAAGCGCTGTGCCGTTTGCGCCGTAAGGGAGATTTCGGGCACGAGCACGATCGCGCGACGGCCTTGTCGCAGAACACGCGCGATAGCGTTGACGTAGACGAGCGTCTTGCCGCTCCCGGTGACTCCGTGCAGCAATGCGGCCTCGAAAGCGCGTCGATGCAGCGCCGCATCAATCCATTCCAAAACCCGCTCTTGCTCGGTCGTCGGGAGCATAGACGATTCTGCCACAACGTCGCCATGCGGGTGCGGCGACGGTCGAGCGTAGCGCTCCCGAAGCGCACCCAGCCGCACCGCTCGGGCGATGACGGCCTGACTGAATCCAGCCAGCAGAGCATCCGCACGGGCGACGCCCGGATGCGCGCGCACGTACTCCACCAACGCCTCGGCCTTCTTTCCTGCGATCGTTTCATCGCCCGGCTCGAGCGTGCGGACGCGATACTCGCCGGTACGCGGGTCGATCAGACGGCGCTCGCGCCGCAGCGCCCCGGCGCGGACCAAACTTTGCACGTGCCGTAGGAGCGCGCTCCGGTCGGCCGCGCGCCGAGCCTCAGGATGTCGGAGGAGCTGGTCCAGCGTGAAACCGTCGTCCAACTCCTCCCAAATTAGACGAAGCAAACGGGGCGGCACCGATGGGTAGCGCGCCGCACTTGGCCGAAGCGGCGCTCTGACGAACGAGTCACGCATTCGAGGAACCGCGTCGGCAAGAACGACGGCACTCAACGCCTCACCCAGCGTGCATACGTAATGTTCCGCCATGAACGCCGCCAATTGCAGGCCAGTATCGTCGAACGCTCGCGGAACGTTCAGGCGTTCGAGCACGGGCTTGACGGGATGTTTCGGCTGCGCGTCGCGCACCGCCGAGACGACGAAGGCGACGACCTGGCGGCTCCCCAGCGAAACGCGCACGACGTCGCCGACCAGCAACTCTAGCGCGCCGGCATCGTAGGTTAGCGGCAGGTCGAAGCGGGAAGAACGGATGACAGGCAGTGCATCAACGACGCGCACGAAACGTCTCAGGTGGCTCTCGCAGCCGGCGCAGCACCGCTTGAACGCTGACGGTCGAGCATGCGACGCCGTATTCGACATCACCGATTGCGCGGGGCAGCACAAACCGTAGCCGGCCGCCCCCCTTCTTCTTGTCATGCCGCATCGCCGCAAAAATTACGTCCGGCTCAACCGAGGTTTGAAGTGGCAGACCAAAGAGGGTCAAGAGCGTAAGCACGCGTAGGTGCTCCGCTTGCGTAAATCTGCTGGTTCGCAAAGCTAGCAGTCCGGCAGCACGAAGGCCCAGCGCCACCCCCTCGCCGTGACCGATCCGATATTGCGATGCGCGTTCGATCGCATGTGCGAAGGTATGCCCCAAATTGAGGACCTCTCTCGGGCCGCGCTCGAGGCGGTCGTCGGCAACGCTCATCGTCTTCACTTTGATCGCTTCGGTAACGAGCGCCGTCCAAGGCCATTGCGCAAACGGGTGCCCGGAAAGCTCCTCCAGCCAATCAAAGAGCTCGCCGCCTTCGATGACCGCCGCCTTGACGACTTCCGCGAGCCCTTCGCGCAACGAGCGCGCCGGCAACGTCTTCAGAGCGGACACGTCACAAAAAACGCCCACCGGATCGCGGAAAGAACCCGCGAGATTTTTTCCGCCGCGCAAATCGACTCCGGTCTTTCCGCCGATCGCCGCATCGACCATCGCTACTAACGACGTGGCAACATGCGCGTAGCGAATGCCACGCATGTACGTTGCACAGGCGAAGCCGAACAGATCGCTTGCGACTCCACCGCCCACGCCGACGACTAGCGCCGACCGCTCCACTCCCGCGGCGAGCATCGCGTCGAGAACCTGCTCGACGGTGCCCAAACGTTTTCGCGTTTCCCCCAGCCGGAACTCGAGCACCGGCCGTCGCCCGAACGCGGCGGCTACGCGCTGCGCAATGGCCGTTACGTGCCGATTCCTATCGGATAACACGACCACCGGCGCTTCGCTTTTGCGCGCGAAAGCCTCCAAATGCTCGTGCAGGCGCTCGGCGACGACGATCGGATACCCGAGATCGTCATTGATCGACGCTTCGCTCACTAGTGCCCCAGTTGTATCTGGCGCCGCCCCAGCCACGCGACAATGTCGTCAAGGACTTCTTGACTTCTCAAGCGGTCGGCTTGGACCATGTGGTCGGCGCTTTCGTATTGCGGCATGCGACGCTCGTATAGATCCTTGATTTTCGCCAGCGTCGGCGCGTCGCCGAGCACGGGCCGCCGCTCCTTGCTTTTACGCACTCGCTCCAGCACTTGTTCGGGTGAGACGCGAATGAACACGCAATAGGCTCGATCCGCGAGGAGTTTGCGATTTGCGGCAACGGTCAGGGCGCCGCCGCCCAGTGCAACGACGCTGGATTCGGTCGCGTCGAGCACGCCGGCGATGGCCGCGTGTTCGTAGCGACGAAATGCTGCCTCTCCTTCGCGCGCAAAGACCTCGGCGATCGGACCGTGCTCGCCGGCGACCACAGCGTCGGTGTCGACGAACGAGCATCCCAGCCTTCGCGCGAGCTTACGTCCGATAGTAGATTTTCCGGATGCCATGAAGCCAACTAACGCCAGGTGCCGTTTCATCGTTCCCGGGTGAAGAGCCGCTCGGCGGCTTCGCGGCTGCGGCGCAAATTATCGAGCGTTTCCTCGATCGAATCACCGCCATACTTCTCCAAAACCGGCTGCATCAGCGCGAGGCGCACCATCGCCTCACCGACGATAGCGGCGGCTGGCACGACGCAGACGTCGCTCCGCACGACCGTTGCCGGCGCATCCGTGCGTTGGTGCAGGTTCACGGATGGCAAGGCCTTCGTCAAGGTCGGAATGGGCTTCACGGAGACCCGCAGGACGATCGGTTCGCCGTTGCTCATGCCGCCCTCAATGCCGCCGGCGCGGTTACTGCGCCGCACCACGCTCTCGCCGTCGAGCGCGAAAACATCGTGCGCCTCGGAACCGGGGGTCGCCGCGACGTCGGCGCCCAGTCCAATCTCCACCGATTTGACCGTCTGCATGCCCATGACGGCGCCGGCCAAGATCCCATCGAGCCGTTGGTTCGGCTGACGATTGCTTCCCACACCGATCGGCATCCCGTCCACGCGAATGACGAACTGTCCGCCGAGCGTGTCACCGTTGCGTTTCGCTGTATCGATCGCTTCGATCATCGCTTCGGCGGTATCGCGGTGTGGACAGCGCACCTCGCTGTTCTCAACCTCCTCCTGATCCCACTCTTGCAACTCAGGCGCCTCGACGCTTCCGATACGCGTAACGTAGCTGCGGGTGGTGATGCCGAGAGTGGCCAGAAACTGCGCGCAGATCGCGGCTAGGCAGACGCGCATCGCCGTTTCGCGCGCGCTCGCGCGTTCGAGAACGTTTCGTAAGTCACGCTGACGATATTTGAGGGCGCCGGCGTAGTCGGCATGGCCCGGACGCGGGTTGGTCAGCGGCTCGCCGCGCCCTTCGATTGGATCCATGAGCGCTCGCACCTTTGGCGTGAGATAGTCACGGTTCCGCACCACGACCGCGATCGGCGAACCCAGCGTCTCACCGCCGCGGACGCCGGCGAGAAACTCAATCTGGTCCCGCTCGATCTTCATGCGAGCGCCACGTCCGTAACCGCCCTGGCGTCGCGCGAGCGTCTCGTCGATCGCGCTCACGTCCAATGGCAGATGCGCCGGAATGCCATCCAAAATTCCTACCAGCGCCGGTCCGTGCGATTCGCCCGCAGTCAGATACCGAAACATCAGCCCGTCACGTTCGGCGCACTCGAGCGCCGCTACTTCACTCGAGCCCCTCGAGGCAGCACGCGCCTCAATCGTTCCATTGCGGTACGGTGCAAGCGCGTTACATGTCGACGCGAGTATCCGAGCCGCGCGGCCAACTCGACGACCGTGATGCCGTCCAGATGAATCGAACGAACGATTTGCCGTTCCAAGGGCGAGAGTCCGGCCAGAATCTTTTCAACGGTCAACCGATCGAGCACGTCTTCAATGCCGTATGGGGCGATTCGCCACTCGGCGTCCCGCAAGACTTCGAACGAAATGACGCGACTACTCGCGCGATACGCGCGTATTTCACGCACCTCGGCCGGGGTTGCACCGATAAGCTGCGCGACGTCACTCTCCCGTGGCTCACGCCCAAGCAACCTCCAAAGCTCCCGCTCCGCAGAAGACCATCGTCGCTCGAGGTCGCGCACGCCGCGCGGTGCTCGTAAAACCCGCTCGCTATCGCGAACGTAGTGCATCAACTCGCCGACGATTAGAAGCCAGGCGTACGCTTCAAATGGTGCGCGCTGCAATGGATCGTAACGATCGGCCGCCTTGATCAAGCCGATCGCGCCCACTTGTTCGAGGTCGCCACGATCGAGACCCCGGCGCATAAAGCGGCGCGCCGCGCGCCGGCAGAGGTACCAATATTCCGCGACGAGGCGTTCGCGGAGCAACGATGTTGCACGAAAGCAAAGAGCCACACCCAACCTCAGCTTCGTCTGCCAAGATCTGGCTGCTGCTGCGAAGAGCCGCATCCAGTGTTAACCGTTATATCCTACGGCGATATAAAACGCAATATACGTCGGGCACCAAATGCAGGAGTCCGCGGCAGGAGTCCTCTAGATTCGCGTAATGCGCCGCCGGCGTCTAGGTGCGCTCGTACTGCTGTTGGCTCTCGGGCTTCTTGCTATCGCGGCGCTGCGCGATTTCGTTCGTCTCGGCGATGCGCTGCCGTGGAAGCAGCTCTACGATTTTCCAGATTTTTACTGCGCTGGCGCCGCGCTCGACGAGAGGGCCGATCCCTATCGCTACGAGCCCCTGCATCGCTGCGAGCACGCCGTAAACGAAAGCGCGGCATATCGTCACGATCCGCGTCGCGTCGTTCCCGCACCGCTTCCCCCATACGACTTTCCACCATTCATGCTCGCGGCGCGGCTCAGTTTTTCGTTGGCGCGAACGATCGATGCCGTTGCGATCTTGCTGGCCGTCGCGGCGGCCGTGTGGGGCCTGACGCTGGTCGCAGTTCCTTGGGAGGTCGCTGCGCTCTCGCTGCTCTTGCCGGGTGGGTTCCTGCTGCTCGCCGCCGGCCAAATCGTTCCGTTTGCGCTGCTGGCGCTGGTCCTTTGCGGCGTCGCGCTAGCGCGTCGTCAAGACTCACTTGCGGGCGTCCTGGCCGCAGCGACGATGATCGAACCGCATCTCGGGTTGCCGGTGTGCCTTGCGGCGTTGGTCTGGGCGCCGCGAAGCCGTGGCGCACTGATCGGCGCGGGCATCGTGCTCGGATGCGTCGCCGCGATCACGACGGGCATCGGAGGCGTAGCCGAATATCTTTCGCGCGTGGTTCCAGCCCAGGCCGCAGCGGAGACAGGTTACGTCTACCAGTACAGCCTCACGTACGTTCTAAAAACCCTGGGCGCGCCGGCCTTCGCGGCTATCGTCGTTGGGGAGCTTTCGTACGCCGCAGTGCTGGTGCTTTCGATTTGGCTCGCCCGCCGATTGGAACTCGCGCTCGGCCGCCGAGAATTGCTCGCCTATCTTCCGGCCGCATTGAGCCTCGCCGGCGGTCCGTACGTCCACATGGTTGATTTGGCCGTGGCCGTACCAGCCGCGCTCGTCCTGACTACTTGTCTTCGTGGCCGAGCCCAGAACCTTGCCGCGCTGTCGCTCGTAATGCTCGCGATTCCATGGATTGCGGTATGGATAACGAAAAAACTCTTTCTCTCGACGCTCTTGGTAGTCGCCGCGCTTCTTCTGCGCTTGCAAATCGGTGCCGCAGAGTCCGTCATCACGTTTGCATCGGTTGGCGCAGCCATGTATCTCCTGGAGCTTGCGCCACCCGCGCCGTTTGTGGCAATCACCCTCACGTCGTTTGCTGCAGGGGATTTGGCTCAGGACGCTTGGCGCGAATACGTCGCGGGGCTCGGGGCCGCCGGCCCGTTATGGTTTGTCGTTAAGCTGCCCACCTGGATAGCGCTGGGTGGGCTCGTGGCGGTTTCGATTGGCGCGGCACGATCGCGTCCTGCGCAACGCTAGTATGAGTGCTGGCGCGCGGCGCAGCCGATTCGTGCTCGGAATCGTGATGATCGTTCTCGCGGCCGCCGCGCTGCGCGACTTGAGCCGGTTGGGGGACGCCTTGCCGTGGCGAACGATGGATGAGTTCGCCGATTTCTATTGCGCCGGCTCCGTCTTGGATCGCGGAGCAAGCCCCTATACCTACGAGCCGTTGCGAACATGTGAACATTTAGTGAACGTGGGAAAGGGCTTTAGAGCAAAGCTTTTCCGGAACGATTTCGCGGTCGCGGTTCCCGCTCCGCAACCGGCGTATGACTTTGCTCCGTTCATGGCCCTGGCGCGGCTGCCATACGGAGAGGCTCGAGTCATCGATGCCCTCGCGATTCTTTCAGCCGCGGCGTTGTCTGCGTTATTCCTGGTGCTTTTGGGAATTCCGTGGCAGCTCGCGGTCGCGGCGCTGGGGCTATCGGTAGCGTACGTCGAGCTCAATACCGCACAAATCGTCCCCTTCGCGCTGCTGGCACTTGCGATTTGCGGTTTCGGTCTTTCACGCGGTAGAGACGCCCTGGCAGGCATCGCCGCGGCGCTGACGGCAATCGAACCAACCGCCGGCATTCCGGTCGTTGCCGCGATGCTTTGCTTCGTGCCGCGCGCGCGGTGGGCCGTTGCGTTGAGCGCTTTCGCCCTCGCGCTCATCGCGTTTGCGGTAGTCGGCTGGCACGGCGTCGTGCTCTACGCCACGGGCGTGCTTCCTGCGCATTCAGCCTCGGAGCTGCGCTTCCCATTCCAGTACGGTTTGACGTACGCGCTTGCGTATTTCGGCCTCTCGCCGCTCGTTGCGGGCATCGCGGGGATTCTTTCCTATTTCGTGCTGTTGGGAGCCGGACTGTATATCGCACCGCGAGCGACTGCGGCACTGCAGCGACGGGAGCTTTTGGCATTCATCCCGGCCCTCTGTGCCGTGATCGCCGGCCCTTTTCTCCACCAAGAGGAGCTCTGTTTCGCGCTGCCGGCGCTGCTCGTCTTTGCGGTTGAGACGCGTGGAACCGCACGGACCCTCAGCGCAATCGCGCTGTGCGTCCTATCGATTCCGTGGATTCTCGTGTGGGGCATGAAGCAACTATTCCTTGCGGCGCTTTTCGTCTGCGCGGTCATCCTTCTGCGGTTGCGAATTGCTGGATACGCGACCCTGGCGATTCTGTTTGCGGTCGCAGGTGCAATTTATCTCTTGGAACTGCATCCACCCCACCTGCAGGTGCCCACGACCTCGCAAACGCGCGCGTATGCACCCAATGAGCTCGGCCAGCGTGAATGGCGAGACTATACCGAGGCGCGCAGTACGAGCGACTTCGGCTGGTTCGCGATCAAGCTCCCCACGTGGGCGGCACTGATCGCCACGCTTGCTATTGCAGCGGGCTTAAAGCCTCGATCTCGCGCCGCATCTGAACCCAACCCCGAAAATTGGCGTGAAACTCAGCATCCACCGACGGCGTAGCGACGTGCTCAAACGGGCTCAAGTGGCGGCCGCTCTTGAGCCGTTCGTAGAGTTCTAAGTCCTTGTCGATCTCACGCTTGCCGTCGTGCGTTAGGTAGGAGACGCGAGCGCAGCGCGCCGCCGAGATGCGACGCTGTGTTTCGGGGTCCAATGTGCGTTCGTCGCGTTGCAGCAGCGGCGTATGCCACTCGCCGAGCGCGACGGCTCGCGGTTCGCTCTCCGACATCGCTTCGCGCATCTTGAGGGCGGCAGCCCGAATCTCCGGTTGCGCACCCGGCGCGGATCGCAGTTCGAAGAAGTTTTCCCATTCCGTCGCCGTCACGATGACGGTGTGCCACAGAAACGGCTCGAGCAGCCGGTTCAACTCCTGTTTGTGGACGTTGAGCTCGAGCAGCCGCTGCGCCTGTGCGACCGCGCCATCGCGCGCCGCAAGCCACACGCGCTCGGCCTCGTCCGCTTCTTTGCCCGTCAGGGCGTCGCTGGCCGACATTCCGGCTTTGTTGCGTCCCCACTCCAGGGGCACGGCCGGATCGCGAACGACGCGCTCGAGCAGTTTTGGCGTCGGAATCGCGCGCGAACTCGCACTATTCCGAGAGAAAACTCTGTGCGTGTTAAACTCGGCCAAAACGAAGCGCGGAAACGTAACCTCCAGCGTCGTGAGGCGCACGCCGGCTGGACTTACCGAGTCCAGGAGGACTCGCGCGCTATAGGCCACGGCCTCCGAAAAGACCTAACCGCGATAACGCAGGAACGCCGGGACGTCGATATCGTCCATCGTCACCGGAGCCACCGCATCGAGCTTCCCCGTATCAAAGGCGTATCCGGCTTGCGCTGCCCGATACCCGCGTCTTGAACCAAAGCCCGCGGCCAGCACCGTGACGCGGACTTTGCCCGACATCGTGGGATCGATCGACGCACCGAAGATGATCTGCGCTTCGGAATCGACCGCGCGGCTGATCATCTCCGCGGCCTCGTTTACTTCATACATCGCCATGTCCGGGCCGCCGGTGATGTTGAAGATCACGCCGTGGGCGCCTTCGACCGTCGTCTCCAGCAGCGGCGAAGCGATCGCCTTTTGCGCCGCATCGGCCGCACGGTGCTCGCCGGTGCCTTCACCGATGCCCATCATTGCCGAGCCCGCGTCGGTCATGATCGTTTTGACGTCGGCAAAGTCTAAGTTGATTAGTCCCGGCTGCGTAATAAGGTCGCTAATGCCGGCGATTCCTTGCCTCAACACGTCGTCGGCGTAGGAAAATGCTTCGTTGAGCGGCGTCTTTTTCTCGATGACCTGAAGGATACGCTCGTTCGGAATCGTGATTAGCGTGTCAACTTTGGCTTCGAGCTCCGCGATGCCGTTCTCCGCGACTTGCATGCGTTTCTTGCCCTCGAACGCGAACGGTTTCGTTACTACCGCGATCGTGAGCGCGCCGGACTCGCGCGCAAGTTCGGCGATTACCGGCGCCGCGCCGGTGCCCGTGCCGCCGCCCATGCCTGCGGTGAGAAAGACTAGATCGGCGCCGTCCAAGATGAGCGATAGGTCTTCGCGCGACGCCTCTGCGGCCTCACGCCCCAAGGTCGGGTTTGCACCCGCCCCAAGGCCGCGCGTCTGACTCCCTCCGATGTGGACCCGGTTCTCCGTCGATGCGCTGCGTAGCGCTTGCACGTCCGAGTTGACGGCGAAAAAGTCGACTCCGGCTAGGCCTGCGCCGATCATGCGATTGACCGCGTTGCATCCGCCGCCGCCGATGCCGATCACTTTGATCGTCGCGGCGTGCTCCGGCTCGGAAATAGAGCGTCGTACGTCAGCCATTCTTTCGGGTTCCTCCGTCGGGAAAAGTGTAGGATCTTCTACGTCCATAGATCTGCCAGCCACCGCTGAACTCGCGCAGCCACGCCGCTGCGCCGCCGCCCGACCCGTGCGACGTCGTCGCGATCGCCGTTCGCGCCGAACAGGACCAGCCCGATTGCGGTTGCGTATTGGGGCGCCGTCATCGCGTCGGTCAAACCTCCAACCGTGTTCGGCGTCCCTACCCGCACCGGCAGACCAAAGACTTCTTCGGCGAGAGGTTCGATGTTAGGTAGCAGCGCACCGCCTCCGGTAAGGACAATTTCACCGAGCACGAGATCGCGGGGCACGTTATCGACGATTTTCTGCCGCGCCATCCGAAGAGTTTCTAGAACTCGCGGCACGACGATTTGTCGCAGTTCGCCGGTCGTGTGCTCGCGCGTCGAGCGTCCGTCCAGCGTTCGCACCGCGAAGGTCTCGTCGTGTTGACTGGCACCAAGGCGCTTCTTGACCTCTTCTGCCTCGCCCAGCGTCGTTTTGAGACCGAGTGAGATATCGCTCGTGAGGATGTTTCCGCCGACCGGAATGGTCGCCGTGTAAATCGCGCTGCCCAGGGAGTAGACGGCGATGTCGGTCGTCCCGCCGCCGATGTCCAGCAAAACGACACCGACTTGCTTCTCTTCCTGCAACAAGGTTGCGGCGGAGCTGGCCAAAGGCTCGAAGACGACGCCGGTGGTCTCTAAACCGGCGCGCTGCACGCACTTCAACACGTTGGTAATAAAGCTGCTGCTTCCCGTGACGATGTGCGTGTCGACCTCCAAGCGTCCGCCGGCCATTCCGATCGGATCGCTGACCCCCTCTTGTCCATCCACCGTGAAATAACGCGGTAACGCGTGGATGATTTGACGATCGCTGGGTAAATTGATGATCTTGCTCGCGTCGATCACGCGCCGCACATCCCCCGAGGTGACCTCACGGTCCTCGCCGGAAACCGCAACCACCGCGCGATTATTCGTACTGCGAATATGGTCGCCGGTAATTCCGACGATGACTTCGGCGAAGTGGACTCCCGCCATTCGCTCGGCTTTTTCGGTCGCTGCTTCGATCGACTTGATCGTCTCGTCCAAATCGACCACAACACCCTTGCGCATTCCAAGAGAGGGCGCCTCACCGACGCCAAGGATCTCGAGTCCGGTAGGGCCGTTAACCGCGACGACCGTGCACGTCTTGGTCGTCCCAATGTCGAGCCCGCAAACGGTCTCGTGCTTCATCAGCCCTCATCACCTGTCTTAACAAATGCCGGTGGCAACCACGATATATTGTGGCTGCGGCGCGCCAATCCTACTAGCAATGGTCACCGCCCGCCGGACTCGCACTCCTTGGCGAGCGCTCGGACATCTCCTTGAGGACAAGTCACCCAAGGATGTGGAAGGAGCTGCGCATCCGCGCCGCCGCTAGCGTTTGAATACAGGGGCCCATCAAAAAGAACTCAAAGAAAGCCCATGAAAATGCTCCGCCGTCCCTAGAATGGCCGGCGGAGATGCGTTATATTCGATTCTTAACCGTCCTTACTCATTATAAGGAGCCTGCTTTGTGAACCGCTTCGGATTACTGTTTGCTCTCGGCATCGCATGCTTTTCGCCGCTCTGTGCCCGCGCGGCAATGGTCGATCCGACGACGCTTCCCGACGGCACGTATACCGTCAAAGTCGAACGCGTCGTGGACGCAAGGCACGTGCAGGTGGTGATGGACAATGGCTCTGAGGCCACCTTGACCGCTGGGCGGACAACCGTTGATTTCTCAAAAGTTCAGGCGAACGACCAGCTCAAGCTTTCGTTGATCAAGGGAACGGTAATGGTCTACGCGGATCTGACCAGCCACTAAACGTTCCGATCCTCTCCACTCACCGATAAACGACGACGGGCGTCCCAGGCGCACGAACGTCGATTGCCGCGATTCTCCGCTGACCGTGAACGACCTGGGCCAGAATCGCGTCAACCAGCGTAAGCTTTTGCGCGAGATCGCTCTGTGGCCCAAGCAACAGGCGCAGCCCGCCGCGAACCGTGATCACCAGCCCACCGTACCGATCGAGCGTCAGCGACAGAGGAATGATCCGTCTCTCCGAGATTGCCCCGTAAGCATCCCGCAACGCGACAGCCTCGCGCGCTGTCACGAACTCGCCGGGCCACAGCGCGAGGCCGGCTGGGACGATTAGCACGGGTCGCTCTTCATCCTCGGTCGCCGGTCCTAGGACGCGCAGCGCTCGATCCACCATCGCGCTTTCCGGCCCGCTCTGCAGAATCGCGAACGGCGCGCGCTCCGATACCGTAATGCGCATGGAAGCCGGCGGAATACGATGAACCGACGCGGTCGCAACGTATGGGATGCCCTCGATGCGCCGAGCGATTCCACGGGTATCCTGAAGCCAAATACTGCGACCTCGAGCGATCCCGGCGCGAGCCAAGATTTCGCGGCTCGAGACCACGTGATTTCCCACAACCCAGACTTGCTTCGGGGTAAAGCCAGGCCACGTCGCCGCGACCGCGAGCCCGGCCACGATGAGAAGCACGAGCAGGGCGAGCGGCATCCAGAATGGTCGAATCCGCGCTGCCGCCGAAGGCTTGCGTCGTCGCGCCGTCACGTCTGTGGCTTCACCGCCAAGACGAACTCCTCGATCGCTTGCGCGACGCCATCGTGAGCGACATCCGCGACACAGGCGTTGGCGATGGCGCGCAGTTCCGGCGGCGCCGAACCCATCGCAACGCCGAAGCCGGCTGCGCCAAGCAACGGCGCATCGTTCCAAGAGTCGCCGATTGCCAACGTTTGCTCCATCGGAATCCCGAGCCGCGCCGCGACGAATCGCAACGCCACGCCTTTGTCGACTGCAGCGTCGAGTACCTCGACAAACTCCGGCAGACTGCGCGTCACGTAGGCTCGGCTGCCAAATTGCTGCGTCAGCTTTTCCGCGTAGGCGCCCGCCACCGGAGGGTCCGCGATGATCACCGCCTTCGTGGCCGGACTGTAGGCAAACACTTCACGCAGCGACGGTACGATGACTGGTTCCGTCATCGCGAACGACGCATAAAGCTCGGAAAAGCGGTTGCGCTCCTCGCAGTAGTACTCATCGTTACGATACAGCTGCAAATGCATGCGGTCACTCTCGGTGACGGCAATGAGTTCGCGCACGACGTCGTTCGCCAGCGCAACATGGTCGAGCACGTCATCCGTCGTCGGGTCGATGATCGCGGCGCCTTGATAGCAGATCAGCGGCGCACTGAAGTGGAGCTCGCGAGCGAAAGGAAGCGTCGCGCGGTACATTCGGCCCGTCACCAGACACCCGATCGTGCCGCTCCGGCGCATGCGGCCCACGGCATCCCGAACGACCGGTGATATGGTAAGGTCGCGTCCGACGAGCGTTCCATCAACGTCGAACGCTACCAGCCCGATCTTCAACTGCCGCCCCGCATGCGCGCCGTTTGAGCGTGATGCGGAAGCTCCTCGAGCTCCGCCAGCGACGCCAGCGCCTGCGCGTCGTGCGTCATGCGCTCTTGGCTGTTTTCGACGACGGTGAAGGAACGCGTGAAGTCAGCCAAAGAGAGGTTCGACGAGAAGCGCGCCGTCCCGGAAGTCGGCGCGACGTGATTGCTTCCCGCAAGATACTCGCCGCTGACCAGGGGCGTCGAATCACCCACGAAAACCGTGCCCGCCGCCGCGATTCCTTCCAAATATTCCGTCGCGTCACGCACCTGCAGGCAGAGATATGCCGGCGCGAAGCGATTGAGAATGTCGAACATCTCTTCGCGGCCATTCGCGGCGATCAGCCGGCAATGTTTTAGGATCGCGCCACTGACGAGTTCGCTTCGCTCCAGCGATCTCAGATCGAGCGTATCGATCAATTGAGCCACGGCTTCAAGTAAGGGCCGCGATTCCGAAAGGACCGCCAAACGCGTCGCTCCCGCCCGCTCCGCCTGTGCCAACAGCTCACCCACGACATATTCACTATTAGCGCCCTCGTCGGCGACGATCAATACTTCGGCGGGCCCTGCAAGCGCATCGATGCCGCAGCGTCCGAATACTTGCCGCTTCGCCTCCGTCGTCCACACGGACCCGCGCCCGACGATCTTCTCCACCGGAGCGAGGGATTCGGTGCCGTATGCGGCCGCGCCGATCGCCTGAGCGCCACCCATCGCGTACAACTCGTTAACGCCAGAAACGGCGCACGCAAAAAACACCGCGCCCGAGAGCCCATCCCGCCCCGAGGGCGAGAGCACTACGATACGGTGCACGCCAGCGATTTTCGCCGTAACGGCACCCATCAAGACCGCCGACGCTGCGCCACTGCGTTGCGCGTAGACCGCGACCGAGCGCAACGGCCGTCGATGTATCGCGTACCGTGACCCATCCTCCTCGACGTACGCGATGTCTGGTTGCCGTTGGCGCTGATGGAAGCGTGCGATCCGATCCTTCGCCAACTCCAGCGCAGCGGCGATCTCCGGCGCGATGAGTCCCCGCGCGTGCTCGATCATCGGGATCGGCACGCGCAGTTTTGACGCGTCGAACGTTTCCTCATCAAAGCGACGGGTATACTCGATAACCGCCGCGTCACCGCGTTCGTTCACGTTCGCGAGGATCGCGGCGACTTCGCTCGTCACCGACGCCGCAGTACTCCAGCCCGCGTCGAGCATGCTTGCCAACGCCGTCGTATCCGAAGCCGAAACCACGTTCATCCTGCGGAACCTACGAATCCAGCGTACCTTCGCGCACGCCTTGGGGCGCGAAGATGCGCTCGAGCTCGCCTCGCACACGCGCGTCGTTTGCGATGGCGCGTGCCACGCGCTGCGAGCGGCCCTGCACGTGCATGACAACCGGAACTTCGCCGGGCCATTCGTCGATCAAACGGGCCAAGCGGTCGATTTGGTCGCGATGGGTTACTTCAACGTGCCAGCCGTGAGCGCCGGCGGCGTGTACTCTGATCGCGGGCGGAACGAATCGCAAAACATCGTTAGCCGCCACCGAGAGTTCGATCCGCGGCTCGTCCCCTGGACTCGCCCCGGGACGCTCTCGCAACCGCACCCGTCCCTTGACGATGACAATCGCATCGTTTTCAAAATGCTGCTGCAGTTGCGCATAGGCTTTCGAAAACAGCACGACGTCGCAGATGCCCGACGTGTCCTCGACCTGAGCGATCAAGATTTGTTGGCCCGATTTGGTGAGAGTGCGCCGGACGGCGGTCACGGTTCCCGCAATAGTCACTGCAGCGTCGTCTGGAACCTTCGAGAGGTCTTTGATCGGCATCGCGCCGGCGCGCTTAAGCAGTGGCGCGATTTCCGCCAGGGGATGCCCCGAGACAAAAATTCCCAACGTTTCGCGCTCCCACGCAAGCATTTCGCGCGTCGTCGGGGCTGGAACGCCGGGCAGTTTCGGCGCAAGCGCGGGCGCCTGCGCCGTCTGCGCAAAAAGCGAGACCTGACCGAGCTCGGCGTCGCGCATCGTTCGCGCGGCCAGTTCGAGCGCCGTATCCAGCGCGGCGAGTTTTTGCGCGCGATTTCCTGAAAGGCCGTCCAGCGCTCCGCACTTAATAAGCGCCTCGTAAACCCGCCGATTGACTTGTTTGGCGTCGACGCGTTTAGCTAAATCGAAAAGATCGGTAAAGCGTCCATCCTGTGAGCGCGTCTCAATAATGCACCGGACGGCGCCTTCGCCCACACCCTTGACCGCCGCAAGTCCGAAGCGAATGGCGTTCCCGACGACCGCAAAGTCGATCAGCGACTCGTTGACGTCCGGTGGCAGGACGTCGATCCCAATCTTCTTCGCCTCATCGATATATTCGACCAGTTTATCGGTCTTGTCTTTGACCGACGTCATCAACGCGGCTAAGTACTGCAGGGGATGATTCGCCTTCAGAAAGGCGGTCTGATAGGCGATCCATGCGTACGCAGCGGCGTGCGACTTATTGAAACCGTAACCCGCAAAGGGTTCGATAAAGTGAAAAAGCTGTACGGCCAATGATTCGTCGATTCCCGACGTTACGATGGCCCCGGTGACGAACTTCTCTTGATAGAACGGGATCTTCTCCTTCTGCTTTTTACCGATGACCTTGCGGAGCTCGTCCGCCTCACTCATCGAAAACCCCGCGATCTCGCGGGCCATCTGCATCGCCTGCTCTTGGTAGACCGGTGTTCCGTACGTCTCGGCCAAAATAGGCTCCAACTTCGGGTGCAAATAATGCGGCTTGGAACGTCCGTGTTTGTTGGCGATGTACTGCGGAATCCAATCCATTGGCCCCGGACGGTAGAGCGCCACCAAGGCGATCACGTCCTCGAACCGAGAGGGACCAAGCTCCGCGCAGACGCGCTTCATCCCTTCCGATTCAAGCTGGAAGACGCCCATCGTCTCGCCGCGGCCGAGCATTTCGTAGGTTTTGGCATCGTCGAACTCCACCGATGACAAGTCGAAATCAGGATCCACGGTGCGGCGAATCTCCGCCACCGCATTATCCATAACCGTGAGATTTCGTAAGCCCAGGAAATCCATTTTGAGCAGACCGATCCGTTCGATCCAGTCCATGTCGTACTGCGTGTTGATGCCGCCGTCGCCAAAGCGAACGAGCGGTGTGTAATCCGTCAGTGGCCCGGCCGAGATCACGACGCCGGCAGCATGCGTTCCCGCGTTGCGGGCCAAGCCTTCTATTTCTTTAGCCGTGTCGAGCAGCTTGCGGATCTCCGGGCGTGTCGCATAGGTCGATTTCAGCTCCGCGATGTGCTCGATGGCACGCGCGATCGGCATTCCACCCGGTCCTGAAGGCACTAGTTTCGCGATCCTGTCGACATCCTGCAACGGCACCCCCAGCGCTCGCCCGGCATCCCGGATCGCCGCGCGCGCCGCCATCGTTCCAAATGTGACGATTTGTGCTACGCGATCTTTTCCGTACTTTTCAGTAACGTATTCAATTACTTCGTCGCGCCGCTCAACGCAGAAGTCGGTATCGATGTCCGGCATCGAGATCCGTTCCGGATTGAGAAAGCGTTCGAAGAGCAAATTGAAGCGCAGCGGATCGAGATCCGTAATCTTCAGGCAATACGCCACCAACGAGCCGACAGCCGAGCCGCGTCCGGGTCCGACCGGGATTCCGCGATCGCGAGCGTATTTGATGAAATCCCAAACGATCAAGAAATACGAGGAGAACCCCATGGTCGTGATGACGTCGAGCTCGTACTCCAGGCGCGCGCGCAACCCGGGGTCCTCCTCAGCACGTTGCGGCCCGTACCGCTCCAGAAATCCCCGTTCGCAGATTTCGCGCAGATACTCGGCGTCGCTTCTCTCGGGAGCACCGATCTCGCGCGGTACCTCGTACTGGGGTAGATGAAAAATCTTTTCCGGAATACGAATGTCGACGCGTTGCGCGATCTTTACGGTATTTTCGCATGCCTCGGGGAGATCGCTCCAGAGCGAAAGCATCTCTTCGGGTGACTTCAGATAGAACTGATCGGAGTAGAACCGCATCCGATTCGTGTCGGAAACCGTTTTTCCGGTACCGATGCAGAGCAGGACGTCGTGAGCGGCCGAGTCTTTCTGCTCGAGATAGTGCGCGTCGTTCGTCGCCACGATGGGCACCTCGAGCTCGCGCGCGATCCGTACGAGCCCGTCGTTGATGACGTCCTGTTCCTTCATGCCGTGGCGCATCACTTCTATGTAGAAACGATCGCCAAAAATTTCACGGTACGTCTTGGCGTTGCGCCGCGCGGCTGCCTCGTCGCCGCGCAACAACGGCGCGGCCACGAGCCCCGACATGCAGCCGGACAAGACGAGCAAGCCATCGTGGTGCTTAGCCAGCAGCTCGAGGTCGATCCGAGGCTTGTAGTAGTAGCCTTCGAGAAAGCCCTTCGAGACCAGCGCGATCAGATTGCGATAGCCGATTAGGTCGGCAGCCAGAAGCGTGACGTGAGCCTCTTCGCGGACGGAGCGATCCAGTCGGCCGCGTGGCGCCACGTATGCCTCGCATCCGACGATCGGCGTTAGTCCGAACTCACGTGCCGCGTAATAAAACTCGAGCGCGCCGTACATCACGCCGTGATCCGTTAATGCCAGGGCCGTTGCGCCGCCCTCGGCCGCGCGCCGGCAAAGGCGATCGACACGGCATGCACCGTCGAGAAGCGAGTACTCGGAATGGACGTGAAGATGGACGAACTGACTCAACCTAGGGACGCTTTACGGTAAGAGCCGGGACCGAGCCTGCGCTGCCGGCGGGGCGAAGCGGCCGAGGCGCGAATGAGCGCGCCCAAAAGGAGCTCGACCGATGCAACTAGAGCCGTATCTCTTCTTTCACGGGCGTTGTGAGCAAGCGCTCAACCTTTACAAGAATTGCCTTGGCGGAGAGATCGAGGGTTTGAATCGGTTCGGACCGATCGCTTCGGCATTCGGTGGATGATCAGCGTTCATCAGTAATCGCGCATCTCGATAACGACCTCCACGTGCTGCGGGATGGAGCGCGCCGGTGGGCGTCGCTCCCAATTCCGCAAAAGATCGACGTACTTATCGCTACGCGATCCGCTACCGGTCGCAGCGCTCGCCGCTGGACGGCACGGGCTGCCGCAAGCAAGGGCGTCGCGGGAACTTTTCTTGAGGGCGAAGAGGCGATCACCGGGCCGTGGGCCATGCTGGCGGCGTTGAATGCCCACGTCGAGACGCTTCGCGAGATCGGGCGCCTTGGCGCTCCGTTCTTGGACCCAAGGCGAATCCGCCGTCGACGCGACGGTCAGCTCGTTGTCGAAGTTTTTCCGCGCGGCGCCCACGATCGCGCGCTTTTCAACGGGATTAGGGCTGAAGTCTGGATGCAACCCGACGTCACTCCGGCAACTCTCCACGATACCATGGCGGCCTGGTATCGCCAGGCAACAAAGCCGCAGGCGCGTCTGGCACTCGTTCTCGGTGCGGGAAACATAACATCGATCGGTGTGCTCGACGTGCTTTACAAACTCGTTGCCCACGGAACGGCATGCATGCTCAAGCTGCATCCGCTCCTGGACTACTTGCAACCCATCCTCGAGGACTCGCTCGAGCCGCTCATGGCGGCCGGATACGTTCGCTTGGCGCGGGGGGGAGCAGACGTCGGCGCGTATCTTTGCGCGCACGGCCTGGTCGACGACATCCATGTTACCGGCGGCAAAGCGACCTACGACGCCATCGCGCGACGTGCGCCCGAAAAGACGATCACGAGCGAGCTGGGTAATGTCAGTCCAACGATTGTTCTGCCGGGACGCTGGAGCGAGGCAGACCTGAACTTCCAAGCCGAGCAGATCGTTACGACCAAACTCCACAACGCCGGATTCAATTGCGTTGCCTCGCAGGTCCTCATTCTTCCGGCGCAGTGGAATCAGCGCGGCGCCCTGCTCGATCGCATCGACGCAGCGATGCGTCGCGCGTTTGAGCGCCCCGCGTATTACCCGGGCGCGCGTGAGCGATACATGCGGCTGCGCGGCAAGCGGCTTGCGCGATGTTACGGACGTGACGACGACGGCTTTATTCCGCGCACGCTCGTCGAAGTCGACGCGGCCAACCTCCATGAATCGGGCTTTCAAGAGGAGGCCTTTTGTCCGCTTCTCTTCGTGACGAGCCTAGCAGGAGACTGCGCGGCTTATTTGAAGCTCGCGGCCGAGTTTGCCAACGAGAGGCTCTGGGGCAATCTCGCGGCTAACCTGATCGCCGATCCCGCGTCGATGCGCGAACACGCGCACGCCTTCGACGCCGCGATCGCGAACCTGCGGTATGGCTGCATCGGCGTTAACGCCTGGAGCGGCGTCGGCTTCCTGCTTCCGCCGGTACCATGGGGCGCGTATCGCGCGCCAGACCACCATGCGAGCGCGAGCGGCGTCGGAGTCGTCCACAACAGCCGTCTCTTCGATCGGTCGCAGAAGGCCGTAGTGCATGCTCCATTTGCGCCCTTTCCCCGCTCGATGCTTAGGAGCCGTACGCTGCTTCCAAAGCCGCCCTGGTTCGTAACCAACAAGAATCAAGCCGAGATCGGCGGCGCGCTGTGCGAGTTTGAAACCGCTCCATCGCCGTTGCGACTTGCCAAGGTCGCTCTGCTCGCGCTGCGCGGTTAGGAAGCTAAATGGCGCCGGCCGCAGTGAGCATTTGCATCACGCGCCCGACCGGCAGCGCGTAGATGGTAACGCCATTGCGGCCCGTCGTCGTCTTCGCTTCGAAGAGCGCATCGTAGATCGCCGCCTGCGTCGCTTCCGCCGTAGCGGCATAGAGCGCGTCCAACGCGTCGTCGTCCTCGAGAAGGGGCTGCTTCGGTGCGGTGACCGTAAAGTTCGCGACTCGTTCGAATATACGCGAGGTTGAAAACGCGATAATCAGGTCGCCGCTTCCCACCGACGACGTCAAGCCGGTGCGACCCATGCCAAGTGCGGCGCGCAAGGCCAGCGCGCGAAGCTGCCTGTTATCGAGCGGCGCGTCGGTGGCGATGACGATGATGATGCTTCCACTCCCAAGTCGACCCTTCAGCGAAGTGTCCTTCGGAAAGATCGGACGGTAAACGTTACGCAGCCGTTCTCCAACCGGAACGCCAACAATCGTAAGCTGACGGCGACTGCTCCCGGTGTTATCGTTGACCAGCACGCCGACGCGATAGCCGCCAAGATTGCGGGGAATGATCCGCGAAGCGGAGCCGATGCCGGCGCGAAAGCCAAATGCGTTCATTGACGTTCCGGCGCCGACGCTTCCGCGCGTAAACTGTCCGGGTTCGGCGGCATCGAGAAGCCGTACGACGTCTGCAGACGTTACGGCGCGAGCTTGAATATCGCTGAGCAGCGCGTCATCGCACTCCGCCACAACCGGCAGCGGAACGTCGTCGCCGCGCCCCACCGCCGGATGATGTGCGATCACCCAGCTGACAACGCCGTCGGCGGCGCGGCCAACGTCCAGCGTGTCGGTCAATACGACGGGCTCTTCAAGATATCCCGACTCTGCAATCCAGTGGGTTCCTGTCATTTCGCCGTTGCCGTTAAAGGCAAAGAAGGCAGCCGAAACCTTGTGATCCCAGGGGTCGGCATTGGGCAGCACCGCGGTCGCGCCCGTTCGAATATCCGTCGCTTCGACTTTTGTCACGTGCGCGACCCGGACCCCGGCCACGTCGGTAATCGCGTCCAAGGGGCCTGTCGGAAAAAGTCCAAAATGAAACGGCAATACCGCGTCGGCCCGAGCGACGGCCGCGAGCATTATCGCCAGGAGCGGCGGGAATAGAAGCATCCAACGCATGCACGATGCATTGGACTCTACCTAAGGTCAGCCTGCAGGCTCGCCCGTCCGGCGCGGGAAAGCAACGCTGAAAGGTTGTAGAATTAGAGGAGGAATCGTCATTCTTTCCCTTCCCGAAAAACTCAAGGTCGTCAAGCTCTGGGAGAACCTGTCCGCGCCGATGCTGATCGAACATGCGACAGCGCGCGGCGAAGGCGAGCTGGGCGCGAACGGTCAGCTTATCGTCGATACGCGACCGCACACCGGCCGGTCGCCCAAAGATAAGTTTTTCGTCCGCGAACCGTCGAGTGAAGAGCACATCGATTGGAGTGAAGGGAATCAGGCGATCGAGCCGGATCGTTTTCAAGCGCTCTGGGACCGCGTCACGGCCTACCTATCAGAGCGCGAAGTGTACTCCCTCGACTGCTACGTCGGCGCGGACGAACGCTACCGCGTTCCGTTGCGCGTTTACACGGAATTGGCTTGGCACAACCTCTTCGCTCGGCATCTCTTCATTACGCCCGAGCGCCCCGATCCCGACTTCGTCCCCGAATTTACCGTGGTGGATGCGGCGCTCTTTCAAGCCGATCCCAAACGTGACGGAACCCGCTCGGCAACGTTCATTCTCGTAAACTTTGCTCGCCGCATAATTCTCATCGGCGGCACGAAGTATGCCGGCGAGATCAAGAAATCGGTTTTCACCGTAATGAACTACCTGTTGCCCTTACGCGATACGCTGCCGATGCACTGTTCCGCCAACGCCGGGAGAAGCGGCGACGTCGCAATTCTCTTCGGCCTTTCCGGCACGGGAAAGACCACGCTATCGTCAGACTCGCGGCGCCCGCTAATCGGCGACGACGAACATGGGTGGTCCGCCGACGGCGTCTTTAATTTCGAAGGCGGATGCTATGCGAAGGTCATCCACCTTTCGCCCCGCGCCGAGCCGGAGATATGGGCCGCAACGAACCACTTCGAAACGGTCCTGGAAAACGTCGTCTACGACGAGCACACGCGTGCGCTCGACGTCGACTCCGACGCGAAAACGGAGAACACGCGAGCCGCGTATCCCCTGACGTTCATTCCGAACATCGTGCCAACGAGTCGAGGCGGACATCCCAATACGATCATCATGCTGACGGCAGACGCCTTCGGCGTGCTGCCGCCGATCGCGAAGCTCTCCCGCGAGCAAGCGATGTACCACTTCCTTTCGGGATACACCGCGAAGGTTGCCGGCACGGAGCGCGGCGTCAGCGAGCCGCAAGCTACCTTCTCCACCTGTTTTGGCGCCCCGTTTATGGTGCACCATCCAACGGTGTACGCTCGGCTTCTCGGCCGTAAAATCGACGAGCATGACGTTGCCTGCTGGCTTGTGAACACGGGCTGGACGGGCGGTCCCTACGGCGTGGGCCATCGTATGGCGATCGCACATACGCGCGCGATGGTCAACGCGGCTATCGAAGGTCGCATCCCCAAAGAATTTGACACCGAGCCCTTCTTTGGATTAATGATTCCAAAGACCGTTCCGGAGGTGCCCGATGAAGTGCTCAATCCGCGCAATGCATGGGCCGATAAGTCGGCATACGACGAGCAAGCCCGCAAGCTATCGCAGCTCTTCTTCGACAACTTCAAGCGCTTCGAGATGCACGTTTCCGGTTCGGTCAATGCCGTTGCGATAAGGCCGCTTGCTCGGTCCTAATCCGTCATTCAGGCGTCGTTGACCTAAACCGATTATCATCGAGCTTATGAAGATCAACCTCTTAACGGTGGGCGCGTTCACCGTGGCACTCGCGATGCCGCTCGGGGTCTACGCTCAGCAGAGCCAGTACCCGGCGCAAGGCCAATATCCGTCACAGCAAAGCCGTCCTACCATGCCGAGTCCGAGCAAACTCCAGCACCGCTGGATGAAGCGGCTCGAGCGTCTGAATCTCTCCGGCGATCAGCAGCAGCACATTCAATCGTTGATCGATCAGTATTCGCAAGCCCATCCCGAAGGCAGTCCTCGTCAGCCCGGTTCGGGCCGCGAACTACGTCGCCAGATCATGGGCGTGCTGACGAGCGATCAGCAGAATCAGCTGCGCGCACAGATGCGCGCCTATCACGCCCAAATGGCGCAACGTCGCGCCCAGATGCAACAGCAGGGCGGCCAAAACCCGCAACAAGACCGCGATCAGCAAGGGCCGCCGGATCAACAGCAGCAGCCGTACCAGCAGGGGCCGCCGAATCAACAGCCCCCCAATCAACAGCCCCCGAATCAAGGGCAGCCCGGCGGGCAGGAAATGCCGCCGGACCAGGGACCGCCGCCCGGCGCGCCGCCCGCCTAGTTCAGTTACCTGTAGTGCCAGGCACCGCGGGTAACGGCCTCCAAGGGTAAGACTACTCCGAAGGAGAGCCGATGCGTTTACCAACGTTCCCTCCCGCGCTTGTGCTTCTCGCAATTTTCGTCGCTTGCGGCGGCGGCGCTACCGACACGCCACGCGACGGTGCGCCGCCGTCGCCGGGACGTGCGCCGGCAAATCCCGCCGGCTGCGGTTCGCACGAAGGCGCCGCGCCGCCGGGTCGAGCGTTCCCTGACGCGGCCCTGCGCGTTCCAAAAGGCTTCGTCATCGAAACGATTGCCTCAATCGGCGCCGCGCGCGAGCTCGCACCGCTTCCCAACGGCGACCTGATCGTCGGTACTGACGGCAGCGATCTCTACATCGTTCCCAACGCGGAAGCCACCCCTGGATCGCCCCAAGTTTTCGCGACCCTCAACGATGAAAAGGCCGAGGGCGTTACGTTTGTAAAAGCACGTTGCGAAATCTACGCGGCGAGCATGCACCACGTCTGGGCGATTCCGTATCACGGCGAGCGCAAAGCCCCGCTGGTCCGGCGGATCGCCGACGTGCGCAGCGGTCCCGTTGCTCCCGGAACCGACGGCGACGTTCACACAACGACTTCGGTCGCATATACTGGCGGGCTGCTCTATGCGGCAGCCGGCTCCTCATGCAACGCGACGATGGACGGCGGCAAACAACCCTGTACGGAAGTCGATCCCACACGCGCCGCCGTTTCGGTGATGAATCCCGACGGCTCGAATTTTGCACAGCGCGCAAAGCGCATTCGCAATGCGATCGCGCTTGCCGTTAACCCCGAAACCGGTTCCCTATGGGTGGGCGACGCAGGACAAGACCGTCTACCATTCGGTCACCCTTACGAATACCTCGACGATTTGTCCGCGCATCCCGGAGATGCCGATTATGGTTGGCCGGAGTGCGAAGAGAATCATCACGTCTACTGGCAGGGCTACAACTGCACGAAGACGGTAGAGCCGCTCGTCGAGCTGCCCGCCTATTCCACGATCATCGGCGCGACGTTTTACCCGGCGCATCAGCCGGGCCCGTATGGTTTTCCCTTTAGTTATCGCGGCGGACTCTTCGCCGCGACGCACGGGTCGTGGCATACCACCGCCAATGGATGCAAGGCCGAGCCCCCGCGCGTCGTGTTCGTCGCGATGAAGGGTGATCGGCCGGCGAAACGCGTCGATTGGAACGATCCGACGACGCAGTGGACCGACTTCGTTACGGGCTTCCAAACCGGCTGCGATTCCCGGGTCGGTCGCGCTACCGGCATCGCCGTCGGTACGAAAGGCAGCCTTTTCATCGCCGACGATGATGCCGGCCTGATCTATCGCGCTCGCCCGACGCATTAGCACTGGCTCGTACAATGAGCGACACCCTAGCGATCCTAGTCGGCGGTGGACCGGCGCCCGGAATCAACGGCGTCATCGCATCAGCCGCGATCGAAGCCTCTAAGTGCGGTTTGCGCACGATCGGAATTTACGATGGCTATCGCGATCTCGCGGCCGGAAGTACGCCGAAGACCTTGGAGCTAACGTTCGATCACGTCTCCCGCATCCACACCAGCGGCGGTTCCATCCTACGGACTTCGCGCACGAATCCCGCGCGAGATGAAGCTACCCTAGAGCGCTGCGTCAGTTCGCTCGTTGCGCTGGACATTCGTTACCTCGTCTGCATCGGCGGCGACGACACGACCTTTGGCGCGACGAAGATCGCGGAGCGCACGCGCGGTCGTATCGGCGTTGCAACGGTTCCCAAAACGATCGACAACGATTTGCCGCTGCCCGACAATGCGCCAACATTCGGCTTCGAAACCGCGCGCTCGGTCGGCGCGAACATTCTCGAAAGCTTGATGGAGGATGCGCGGACGACCTCACGTTGGTACCTCGTCGTTTGCATGGGGCGCAAGTCCGGCTCGCTGGCGCTCGGAATGTGTAAGGCCGCCGGTTCGACGCTAGCCGTGCTGCCCGAGGAGTTCCCGGAACGTTCCTCGCTCGCATCGGTGGCCGACACCGTCGTCGGCGCGATCGTAAAGCGCCGGGCACTGGGTCGCGAACATGGAGTTGCCGTAGTTGCGGAGGGGATCGCCGAACGGGTTGAAGATGACGCGTTCCACGCCGCAAACGTCGGCCGCGATGCGTTTGGTAACGTGCGCCTTGCCGACGTTCCGCTCGGGATCGTTTTGCGCGATGCGGTGCGCAATCGTCTGGCCGAGATCCGCGTCGAATCGGTCGTGCATGCCAAGGATATCGGTTACGAGCTGCGCTGCGCTAAGCCGGTCTCGTTCGATGTCGACTACACGCGCACGCTAGGCTTTGGCGCGGTTAGGTATCTCCTCGACGGCGGGAGCGGCGCGCTCATCGCCCTTTCGGGGGGCCGCGTACGCCCGCTTTCCCTTGAGGATTTGCTGGATCCGCAGACCGGACGCATCCGAACGCGACTTGTCGATCGCACGACCGAGGCCTATCGCGTTGCTCGCGACTATATGGTTTATCTTGACCCGGCGGACTTTACGGACCAGGAAAAACTCGACGCGCTGGCCGCCCAGACGAAGCTCACTCCCGGCGAGTTCCGGGCGCAGTTCGAGCAAGTAGCGCTACCCTGAGTGCAAATCGGCCCCTGCAATGATGCGGCCTGCGCGCGGCATTTTTTCAATAACCGCGAGATCCAGACCGAAGTTGTCGGCAAGCAGCCGCGGCGGATTCGAAGCCAGCCAAGCAGATATCGAGATCTCCTGGTAATCGGGGCTGTTGAAAGCGACGAGGATTTTCGTTTCGCCGTTGCCGATCTGGCGAATGTAGTGCCCGAAACCGCGATTGATGAACGCCACGTCACCGGGACCGAATTCATCCTGCCGATATTTTCCGTTCGCCCCGAAGACGCCGATCTCGGAGCGTCCCTTGATGTAGTATTGCCACTCGTCGGCATTCGGATGCCAGTGGAGCTCTCGGAGTCCACCGGGCTTGAGCGTGAGCAGCACGCCGGTGATGGTCGAAGAGATTGGAAACTGCGTTTGCGATGCGAGCTGCTCCGTGCCTCCCGCAAACGTCACCGTTGGCGCGCCCGCAAATCGGAACTTGTGACGGAGCTGGCTTGGCTGCAAGCTTGGATTCATCGCCGGCGGAGGCGTTGGCGGCGGGACCTCGCCCTGCACGATGTAGACTTCTTCTTTCGGAAGCCGTGCGATCGTTTCGGCAGAAAGACTAAGATCTTGCGCCAGGACGTTCGCCGGCGTGCGAGCCATCCAGTCGGTGATGCTGAACGTTCCAAACTCGGAGAACCGGCCGTCGTCGAAAACGAGCAGAAAGTGGCATTCGCCCGGCCCGAGACCTTGAATCGAATGCCCGTGACCTTTTGGAAAATACCACACGTCGCCGGGGCCGAAGTCTGAAACCTCCGCATCGCCGGTAGGCGCGATAACGGTCACTCGGCAGCATCCGCTGATGACGTAGGCCCACTCGGCCGCGATCGCGTGCCAATGCAGCTCGCGCAGCGCGCCGGGCTGCAGACGCATCGATACCGCCGCAAAACTCTGCGAGACTGGGAATTCGTCGATCGTATGCTGTCGAGCCGAGCCCGCGGCCCCACTCCATCCCTTCGCCTTCTCCAGGTCGAATTTGAAGTTCGGAAGATCGCTCATAAAGATTGCAGTCTCCTCTCAAAAGGACAAGGCTCGCCTTCTCAGGCGAGTCTTCTTCTTTCGACTAATATGGCGCCGTCCTACTTTTTAGGTGACGCGTTAGGTCTTTCGTCCTACCGCAACGAGGAAGACGTTGTTCATCCGATAGCTTCCGTCGGCTTGGCGAAATGGCGCGATCGACGCGTCCAACACGTCGCGCAGTTTCTTGGCGCCGGCAAGCTCGAGCGCTCGATGTGACGGTCCGGCCGACATAAACGCGCGCAGCGCAATTTCTCGATCCGGATAGCGCCACGGCGTGTCGACCGAGTGGATGCCTTCGAACCGCAGGCCGGCATCCAGGACGAGTTTTTCTAGGGTCTGCGCATTTGAAAGCGCGAACGGACCGGGCGCGCCTGGGGGAGGCGCAGGCAAAAGTGAGAGGATTGCACCAAGCGGCTTCGCACCATCACACCTTTCGGGCCTGTCGAAAACCGCGATCGCCACGCGGCCGCCCGAACGCAGCGCGCGAGCCGCTTCGCGCATGGCGTCAATCGGCTTCCCAACGAACTGCAACGAGTTGCTGAAGATGACCGCATCAAACGAATCCGCCTCAAACGGCAGAACCTCTTGTAAATCGCCGACCGAAAATCGCGCATCCGGACAGCGTGCACGCGCCACCTCGACGAACATCGGCGATGCATCGAGCCCTGTAGCGACTACTCCCCGCTTCGTCGCCAACAAGCTTACGATGCCGCTCCCGCATCCGGCGTCGAGCGGCGAACTTCCGGACTTCAGCCCCAACGCGTCGAGAGTCGCTTCGTAAAGTGGGCGGTGGAGCGGTTCCTGGATCTCCACCCAATCCGTCGCACCGCGACCCCAAAACTCTTCTTTCGTCACGCCCCCCCCCTTACACAGCAAAGAGCCCGCTGCATTTGCGGCGGGCTCTTCGTTACAGAATCTGGCACCGTCCTACTTTCGAGGGGCCCTGCGGCCCGACTATCATCGGCGCTGGCGGGCTTAACTGCCGTGTTCGGGATGGGAACGGGTGGGACCCCGCCGCCATGGGCGCCAGAAACTTGGATCCCGCCGCGATGGCGAGCCGGAGCTCGAGCCGATCGCGTCGGGAAGTCTTAAAAGCTGTACAGAGAAGAACTTTCAGCGCCACGACGAGCGTATTAGTCAAAATTTCCGAGCGATTAGTACCGGTCAGCTCCACGCCTTACGACGCTTCCACCTCCGGCCTATCAACGTGGTAGTCTACCACGACTCTTCA
>DAIMCN010000027.1:0-35443 GCA_036726365.1 Candidatus Cybelea sp. | reverse complement strand
CCGCTGCGCAGGCAGAAAGCCCTATCTCATCTACTACGCGACGCATGCGATCGCGCATTCGTACCGAATGGCGCGCGCGCTGCTCGACGAAGCGCGAACGACGCGTCCCGCCGCCGAGCGCGTCACCATCGTTACCAACGCCGCCGAAGTTGCCGTGAACAACTACGCAATTCGCACCCTATACAAGAGCTGGCGCCGTCATCATCCCGACGCGGTCAAGCTTTCTCGCATCACGGGACTGCCGCTATCCCACGACATCGTCTCGCCGTTGCGCCCGTGGCGGCTCGCCGACCGCGTGCATCCGCATCTCCTCAACGCGATCGATCCAGATCTCTCGTCGTCACGCTGAGTGCTTCCAGTGTCATCCTGAGCGAAGCGACCGAAGGGAGCGACGTCGAAGGGCGAAGGACGACCAAGCGGCTGAGATGCCGCACTGAAGATGGAGTCGGTTATGACAGATCGTACCGCGGAAGTGTCGCCGCAGATTTATGCAAGAGTCGCCGGAGCGCTATATCTGTTTATCATAGTCGCCGGCATGTTTGGTGAGTTTTTTAGAGACAACCTCATCGTGTCAGGAGATGCTACAGCCACAGCCAATAACATCATGGCGCATGAGTCGCTCTTTCGAATCGGTGTTGCCGGCGAGCTCATATCTTACGTGTGCGATGTTGCGGTAGCGGTCATCTTATATATATTGTTTAGGCCCGTAAACAAAACCGTTGCTTTGCTTGCGGCGTTGTTTCGGGTGGTAACCGACGGTATTTGCGGCATTAACAAGGCAAATCTTTTTGCGGTATTGTTTTTCTTGGGAGGCGCGGGTTACCTAAACGTATTTAACCCGCAACAGCTACAAGCTCTAGCGTATTTTTCGCTCAAGTTGCATACATACGGCTTTGCCATTGGCCTCGTGTTTTTTGCCTTCTGTCTGCCGCCACTTGGGTATTTGATTTTCAAGTCGGGCTATTTACCGAAGATCATCGGCGTTCTGCTGACAATCGCTGGCGTGGTCTACCTATTGAACAGCTTAGCGTTGTTCCTCGCCCCGACATTGGCAACCCTAACCTTTCCCCTGCTGGTCATTCCCTTTGTTGCGGAATCGTCACTTTGCCTGTGGCTCCTCATCAAAGGCGTGAACGTCTCGAAATGGGAATCGCATCAAATATAGTTGCGCAGATTCGGCCAATACGCCGCAAGCGGCGTCGTGATTCCTCTGCAGATCGAAATAGGGAAGCCGTTCTCAAACGGCCTGCCCCAGGGATTGTTAAAATGCGCGACGATGCGACGATCGCGAAAGAGATGCGCATCGCATTCGCCGTTTACGTCGATGATCACGTCGCCGCTGTAGCCGCGCGTCCCCCACAGCCAATATTGGTTGTGACCGGAAAGCACCGGCGGAAGCCCGTATTGCGATCCAAAGAAGTCGATCGCAGCCGCCTCTCCGTAGTTGCTGGCTAGAATTGCGGCTTGTGCACGGTCGTGCGGCGGCAGCGACTGGTAGATTCCGGCGACGGCCGTTGCAAGCTCCGGCCAACCGTGCATATCGGCCCAGTCCGGTGGCAGGTTGCCGACCGGTCGAGGATCCGTGCGAGCCAGATTGACCTCGCGTTCGAGCATGCTTTGGGCGATCCAATCGTACCTCGACATAATCCGCTCGGGAAGAACCGGCATGAGCAGTGGCACGAGAACGATCCCCGCGACGAGCGCGTAAGCGCTCAGAAGTGGACGCCACCAAACCGCGCGTGCGGTCCACGCCTCGATCGCAACGGCACCGGCGGCGATCGGAATGGGGTAGACGTTTCCCGGGTAATAGTGCTTGGCGTGCAGCGCGACCATTTGCGCGATCAGCACGATGTATGCGACGCCAAGAAATCGTGCATCCGTACGCCGCAGCAGCGCTACCAAGCCGACCACCCAGATGGGCATCAGCAAAGGGTACGTAATCAGCAATTGGGCCGCTATGTACTGCAGCGGCGAGAGCGACGCGTTCAAGTGGGCGATCGCATCGTGCAGCAGCGTCCACATCGGAAACCCGTGCACGGCCTGCCAGAGGAAGTTCGGCAACACCAAGATCGCGGCAACCAACACACCGCCGAGAAACCAAGGCGTGAAGAGCGCGCGGCGCTGTGGAAAGAGCAGCAGCGCGACGACGATCGCGGCAGCAAAGAAGATCGCGCTGTACTTACTCTCGACCGCGATGCCGAGGAGGGCTCCAACCGCCAGCCACCAGCGCGGGTCGGCGCCCTTGACGATGCGCAAGACGCAGAGCGCCGCAAGCGGCCAGAGGACGAGGCCAACGACGTCGGTTGTGACCTTCGAGCCGAAGCTCATCAACACGGGCGTCAACGCCGCGACGAGCGCCGCGAACGCCTGCGCGAACGCGCCGCCGCCCAATTCGAGCGCGAGCAGACACGTCACGTACACCGACGCCGCGGCACAGAGTGCCGGAATGGCTCGCAGCAGAAAGAGCGAGTGTCCGAAGAGTTGCGAACCCGCCGCCAAGAACGGCACCAGAGGCGGTTGGTCGACGTATCCCCAATCCGGTCGGAATCCGCAGATTATGAAGTAGAGTTCATCGCGAAAGAAGCCGTAATGTGGGTTGCTTAGCAGGTGGACGATCAGCGTCAGGATGGCGGCCGCGGGCGGCACGTATTGGGCGGCGCGAGGGCGCATGCGCTGATTCATAGAGTATTCGGACCGTGTCACCCTCTGCGCCACCTTGGGGAAGCTAGGAGAACAGATGAAGAAGCAAGCGTTGCCGCGACGCTGTCACTGGGCGAGATCGGAACCGATGATCGCCTACCACGACCGGGAATGGGGTGTGCCGGCTCACGACGACCGGACGCTCTTCGAGATGCTCTGCCTGGAAGGCGCGCAAGCCGGGTTGAGCTGGGAAACGGTGCTTCGCAAGCGCGATCGCTACCGCGAGCTCTTTGCGAACTTCGATCCGGCGTTGGTCGCGCGCATCACCCCGGCGCGCGTGGAGAGAATCCTGAAGGACCCCGGCATCATTCGCAATCGCGCGAAGGTCGAATCCGTGATCGGCAACGCGAAGGCGCTTCTCGAGATACGCCGTGAATTCGGCTCGTTCGACGCGTATATCTGGGGTTTCGTCCATGGCAAGCCGATCGTCAATCGCCCGCGCAAGGGCGAAGACGTCCCGGCGACGACCGAGCAATCCGAGGCGATGAGCCGCGATCTTAAGAAGCGCGGCTTTCGCTTCGTCGGTCCGACGATTTGCTACGCGTTCATGCAGGCCGTCGGAATGGTCAACGATCATCTCGTCGCTTGCGCCTGGCACGATCGTCGTTAGCCTCGACGTTCATATATAGAAGCGCAGCTTTGGCCACAGGACCCCAAGTGGCGTTCGAATGCCGGTGCAGAGCATGATTGGGATATTCTGTTCGTACGAGATCACCCACGGCGGATTGAAGCGCGTCACGAGCCGCGCCGTGCGAAAGAGATGGTCTGCGGCGCCGCAGTCGCCGTTAACGTCGATGACGACGTTTCCGCTGTAGCCGTGCGTGCCCCACAGCCAATAGTTGTTGTGGCCCGAGAGCGCCGGCGGAAGTCCGTAGCGCGGTCCAAAGAAGTCGATTGCCGCGGCCTCGCCGTAGTTGTTGCCGACGATCGCCGCCTGTGCGCGCTGCACCGGCGGCAGACCCTCGTAAATCCGCGCAACGGTCGCCGCCAGCTCCGGCCAGCCGTGCATGTCGGCCCAGTCTTCCGGAAGCGTCGAGGTTCGGTTACGTTCGGTCTGCATCGTGGTCTTCTTTACGTGCAGCACGTCGCCAACAAACGTTCCGTACTCGACCATCGCTCGCTCCGAAAGCACCGGCAGCGAGAACGGTAGGAAAAAACATCCAGCCGCGATCGCGGCGATGGTTATCGCACCCTGCAACCATAGTCTTCGTGTTGTCGCCGCTTCGATCGCCACACTGCCGCCGGCGATAAGGATCGGGTAGACGTCCCCGGCATAGTAGTGCTTGGCGTGCAACGCGATCATCAAGACGGTCAGAAGGATGTACGTGTACCCCAGAAAGCGTGCCGTAGAATTCCGCAGCAGCCAAATCAGTCCCACGATCCAAATTGGTGACAGAAATAAATTCGTGAGCAGAAGCTGTTGGAAAAAGTAGAGGCCGGGGCTCGCGACGAGGTTCTTTCCCTGTTGACCGTTGCGCAGCAGCTCCCACATCGGAAAACCGTGCACCGCCTGCCAGAGGAAATTGGGAAGCGCGATGGTCGCCGCGAGCGCGGCGCCGGCGAGGAACCACGGCGACATCAGCGCGCGGCGCTGCGGCGTCAGTGCCAACCCTATCGCTAACGCGACTGCAAAGAAGGCGACGCTGTATTTGCTTTCAAGGCTCACGCCGATTGCCGCGCCGGCGGCTAGCCACAGGCGAGGATCGCCACCCTTGGCGAGGCGGAGAACGTACAACGCCGCTAACGGCCAGAGCCACAGCCCGACCATATCGGGACCGACCTTCATCCCGAAGCTCATCAACACGTTGGCGAAAAAGAAGGCGACCGCGGCTAAAATCTGCGCGAAGGCGCCGCCGCTCAGCTCGATGACGAGCAAACACGTGATGTAGGCGCCGGCCGCAGCGAAAAGCGCGGGAACGGCGCGCAGCAGGAAAAGCGAATGGCCGAACAGCTGCGAGGCCGCCGCTAAGAGCGGCACGACCGGAGGCTGATCGACGTAACCAAACGCCGGATGGAATCCGCAAATAATGAAGTACAACTCGTCGCGGAAAAAGCCGTAATGCGGATTGCCCGCCAGGTGCAACGCCAGCGTGACCAGCGCCGCGAGCGCCGGTAAGCGATTAGGTTGGATCAAATGCGCCGGTCAAGATCATTTGCTCGGAGATCGCGCGAGCGCGGCGATAGCGAGTGCGTGTGGCCTCGGAGGCGTCGGCCGGAAGGTCGCCGAGAAGTCGGTCCAGCTCTTCTTCGAAGAGCGTGCTCAGCGAGCACGGCGTGTATTCGCCCGGATAGCGCAAGCGCTGTGCGATCATGAGCCGGTAGATGCGGTCCGTAGCAAGGTCTTCCATGTAACCGTCCAAGAGGCTTGCGCCTCGCCCTTCCAGCACGCCGTGACGATAGCGAATCACGGTCCGGACCGCCGCCCGCGTCCCCGCCAGTGTCGTCGTGCCGACGCCTGCGGGCGAGGGCCGCAGATCGGAATGGGTCGTTTTTAGCGACGGGCGCCGGTCGAGCTGGTTGGGATAAGGGAACTGCGCGACGGCGATTGCGTTCTGATCGGGATGCCCGGTCCATGCGCCGTCCATCAGACAGGCCGCTTCGTTGTGCTTGTCCCGTTCTAAGACCGCTAGCGCGCGCGCGTTAAGCTGTGCATCTTCGCGGCTCGGATAGAGCGCCGTCATTCCGCCGATCGCGAGTGCGCCATGCTTGTGAGTGAGCTCGGGTAAGAGCGTGCGAACTCGCTGGAAGAACGGAACGTCGATCGGGATCGTGTTGCGATCCGGCAGCAGCCATGCGGGGTCGCCGATATTGTAGTGAATGAGACTCGCCATGTAATCCCATCGCCCAAGGTTGAGCCCGACGATGTAATCGCGCAAGTTGAATAATAACTCTTCGATTTCGTAAGCGATCGGATGCGACTCTATCAGCGCCATCGCCTTTATCGAATCGCGCTGCCAACCCTTCGCTTCGATCAGGGCGTCGAAGAGCTCTTTCCACCAGATCGCTTCCTGCGCCGATTCCGACTTGGGAATGTAGATGCAGAGTGGATGCCGCAACCTCTCGTACTCGAGACGAAAAACGAGCAGCGCAAGATCGAAAAGCGACGCACTGGTCACGGCGTGTTCGATGACGCCGGCTTGCGAGAGATGCAAACCGCGGATGCGATTCCAGACGACGGTGCTGCTTGGCGCGATTCCAACAGTTCCGCCGCGCCTGGCATCGGCGTAGGTCAGCTCGCCATAAAGCGCCGAGATGATGTTGTCGTGACCGCGCATCAAATGCTCCCACGTGTTGGCCATCGAATCTTCGAGATCGAGCATTACGCCCTGGGCTCCCGAGTTGAGCATCTTGACGCAGAGTTCGGCATCGTCGGCCGGACCCGTCATCTGGTTGCGCTGGTCCGAGCACCAGTCGGGCAGGTCGATGCGCCACGACCCAACCGTCGCCTCCGATGGGGGCAGATACGTCGGCAGATCGCCGGCGTGCGCGCGGGCGAGCCGGTCCTTGCGGGCTTGCACGAGACGTTGCTGCTCGCGGATAAATTGCCGGTGCAGCGGCCAATAAAACTCCGCGAATCCCGGCGGGAGATCGCGTTTGAGCGTGAATCCCGCCGGCGCAACGTTCACCGCAGCTAAGCCGTTACGGCAGAGCGGCCTTCGTAAAACTGTTCCGCTTCGGTCGATCCTGCTAATGCCGTAGTTGAAACGCGCCCTTCGCCGATCACCGTGGCGACTTCGTCAAAGTATCCCGTTCCGACCTCGCGCTGGTGGCGTGTCGCGGTGTATCCGAGCGGCTCGCTGGCAAACTCTTCGGCTTGAAACTCGGCATAGGCCGTCATGCCGCGCCTTTTGAAGTCGTGCGCCAATTTGAAGAACGAGTGGTTGAGCGCGTGAAAACCGGCCAGCGTAACGAATTGGAATTTATAGCCCATGCCGGCCAAGCGACTCTGAAACGCAGCAATCGAGACGGCATCGAGCTTCTTCTTCCAATTGAACGACGGCGAACAGTTGTAGGCTAGGAGTTTGCCCGCATAGCGCGCGTGAATGGCATCCGCGAACCGCTGCGCTTCTTCGACGTTCGGCTCGGAGGTCTCCATCCAAAGCAAATCGGCGTAGGGCGCGTAGGCAAGACCGCGGGCAATGCATGCCTCGATGCCGCAACGAGTCCCGAAGAAACCTTCGGGCGTTCGTTCCCCGGTGAGAAATTCGCGATCGTTTGCATCGACGTCGCTAGTGACCAGTTTCGCGGCGTTGGCGTCGGTGCGCGCAATCAAGATCGCCGGTACGTCCATAACGTCCGCGGCCAAGCGCGCGGCGACGAGATGGCGTACAGCTTGTTGCGTCGGAATCAGCACCTTACCGCCGAGATGGCCGCATTTCTTCTCCGAACTGAGCTGATCTTCGAAATGCACGCCGGCCGCACCAGCCCGAATCAAGCTCTTCATCAGTTCGAAAACGTTGAGCGCGCCGCCAAATCCGGCTTCGGCGTCGGCGACGATCGGCAAGAACCAATGCGCGCCGCCGCGCCCTTCCAGCGCCTCCACCTGGTCGAGCCGCGCGAGCGCGTTGTTCAGCCGTTCCACCAAGGCCGGGACACTATTGACGGGATAGAGGCTCTGGTCGGGGTACATCTCGCCGGCGACGTTGGCGTCCGCGGCGACCTGCCAGCCGCTGCAGTAGATCGCGCGGAGCCCTGCGCGGGCAGCCTGTACGGCCTGGTTTCCGGTCAGCGTCCCCAGCGCCGTGGTGGGCTCATCGGCTTGCAGTTCGCGCCACAGCCGCTTGGCGCCCATTGCGGCCAAGGTGTGCTCGGGCACTACGCTGCCCTGCAAACGAAAGACATCTTCGGCCGAATAGCGGCGCTCGATACCCCGCCAGCGAGCCTGCGTCGTCCAGCTGCGCCGCAGTGTCGCCGCGCGCCCGTTCAAATTCACCACTCGAACCTCCATCATTGAAGAATGGACTGCCTTGGCCTAGTCCTTGGCGCCATTTGGATGGCACCGTGAGGAACGTTGGACTGTATACCCCATATACAAGATGCTTAATCGGAATGTCAAGCAATTTGGTCGTTAAACTCACGCTACGGTTGTACGGCGAACAGTTCGTGATAGGCATCCAACGCCGCGAAGTCGCGCGCGCCGGGCAGCGCGTTGACGTTGTGCGGATCGACCAACACGAAGACTCGATGTTCTTTTGCCCAACGGCGGTAGACCTGGACGCGCAACGAGTCGTCCGACACGATGATTCGCGCAGGCAGCGAGTGGTCGACGTACGCGCCGTACGCGAGCGAGGTGGCGTCGAGCCACCCCGTCACGATGATGCCGTCGCGCGGAACGTACGGCCGTACGGCATTGATGACCCAGCGCCCACCCTCGCCGGGCTGGCGATTGAAAAAGCCGCGCTGCCGATCGAATGTGATCCCCGCGCTTACCCCCAAAATCACGACGAGCGCCGTCTGAAGGACGACGGCAAGCGCACCCCGCGACCGCGGCGTCAGCGCGCCGAGGAACGGTACGGCGACCCACGAGACGAGCAGCCGGTAGCGCTCGACGTCACTTTCGTTGGGATAGACGACCGAAAAGATTAGCCCGGCCGTGCCGGCGATTGCGAGCACCAGCGTCGTTCGCCAATCGCGCCACGCGGCGGCTACGATTCCGGCAAAGACGAGAACCGTCCCTATGGTTCCGTACTGCGCGTGGATTCCCGTGACGAAAGCCGCAAGCGCGGCTTGCAGATGCACCGGATTCAGCGATGCCAAAAAGTACGCCGGCGTTTGCGATTCGCTTCCCGTGAGCTCGAGCCAGAGACCGTGCGGCGTGCGGGGATCGTTGTAGTTCCAGAAGATCCCGCCGCCGGCGCCGGCAAGTGACGCAACGGGGTCCATGTGATGCGCCACGATATAGGCGGAGCGAATCGGGAGGTACGCGTAAAGCGTCAGGCCCGCGATCATTAGGAGCAACGACGCAGCGACGAGTCGCAAGCGAGGGCGTCTCTTTGCCGTCGCCGCGCCAATCGACAATGCTGCAAGCACCCACATCGCATTCGGGTGCGCCGCCATACCCAGCCCGCAGAGGGCAAAGGCGGCTATGAAGTAACCGTCCGTGCCTGAACGCATCCATCGCACGAACGCGTAAATCGCGAGCACCGAACACATCACCGCGAGGACCTGAGCTTCCGCGCGCACCGCATGCGAGAAAATGTTGGGCGTCACGGCAAACCACAGCGTGGCCGCGAGGGCCACGACGCGGCTTGCTCCCAACTCTCGCGCGACGCCATAGGCGGCCAAGCAGACGACGGCCATCGCGATGGCGCTCAATGCGTTCATCCGCCACGCGATCGAGTCGATCGGGATGAGGTGCGACCAGAGATGGCCCAGTATGACGTAAAGCGGAAATCCCGTCGGATGCGAGATTCCGAGAAGATACGGAACGCCTTGAAGTTCGGCGGTATCCCAGGAGGCCGGTTCGTGCGAGGCGCCGGCGATGTAAACGATCGCCGGCACCACGAACGCGACCCACTTCACGCCAGGGTTGGCAACGGCAGGGACGGACGAGTCGAGAGATCGGGCCGCACTTCCTGGTAGCCTTCCAGGGCTTTCTCCATCAGCTCGAGCGCGACATCCAGCTGTGGATCTTTACCGTCGCGATATTGGTGCGGCGCGATGTCGACGTCGTAGTCGGGGTCGGTGCCGTGGTTTTCCACTCCCCATCCGACGTCGACAAACCAGAACGAGAACTCCGGCTGAGTCGTCAGCGTGCCGTCAACGAGATGATGATACGGATCGATTCCAATCACGCCGCCCCACGTGCGTTTGCCGACCAGCGGACCAAGCTTATACAACTTGAAGCAGTGGCTGAAGATGTCGCCGTCAGAACCCGCGAACTGATTCGTGAGGGCGACCATTGGGCCGCCGACGGACTCCGGCGGATACGGAATCGGCGCGCCGTACCGCGGCGTGTCGTAGCCGACCCGCCGCCGCGCGAGTTTCTCGAGCAAGAGCGGCGAAACGTGACCGCCGCGATTGTAGCGAACGTCCACAATCAATCCTTTGCGATCGAACTCGCTGAGATACCCGCGATGGAACTCCGAAAACCCCCACGGCCCCATGTCGGGAATGTGAAGGTAACCGACGCGCTCGCCGGTGCGTTCGTGGACGCTGCGGCGGTTCGCTTCGACCCAGGCGCGATATCGCAACGCGGCTTCGTTCTCGAGGGCTTTGACTAATACGATCCGTTCCTCGCCCTTCTTGTTCCGGAGCGTCACCGAGATCTGACGTCCGGCGGCGTTAACGAGCAGGCGATCCGGTGAGGTCTCGCGCGAGAGCCTCTTGCCGCCGATCGCGACGATGCAATCGCCTTCGTGAACGTTCTGACCGGGTTCGGCGAGCGGCGAATCGCTCTCGCGGTTCCACGAGTCGCCGCGATAGATGCGCTCGATGCAGTAGCCTTCCCGCTCCTCGTCCCAGCGCAGGTCCGCGCCGAGAAAGCCGCGCTGATATTGTGGCGGCTCTCGATAGTCGCCCCCCCATTCGTAGGCGTGCGACGTCCCGAGTTCACCCTGCATTTCCCAAATGAGATCGGAGAGCTCGCCGCGCGTGCGCACGCGCGGCAGCACGGCCGCGTATCGATCGTACACGCGATCCCAATCGATATCGCTCATGTCCTCGACCCAAAACTGTTCGGTTTGCAGACGCCAGGCTTCGCGATACATTTGCGCCCATTCGTCGCGCGGCACGATTTCGACGCTGGCGCGGTCGAGCTCGAGCCATCCGCTCCGCCGGCCGGGTTCGGTGGGCGGTTTTTGCTCTTCGCCTTCCTCCGGCAGCTCGTTGAGTGCGTCGATGGCGCGCAAGCGGTCGTGCGAGCGGTAGACGAGAGTCCGGCCGTCTCTTCCCAATCGAATTTCATCACATTCCGTCGCGATGGTCGCAACCCGCTGTTGATCGAAATCGTAGGCCAAGAGGCTGCCGTGGCCCTCGCTATCGAGGTCCTCGCGGCGAGTCGGTTTGATGCCCTTCACCGGAAAACGTGTGAACAGCACGCGCTCGCGCGTCGCTACGATTTGGTTGTAGTCGCCTTCGTCGACCGGAAAACCCAGCACGCGGCCGGTGATGCCGTCGAAGTCGATCTCGACGTCCACTGGTTTCTGTGGTTTGTTGTTGCCGCGTTCTCGTTCTCGCTCGCGTTCGTGATCGTGGTGAATCGGCTTCGGCTTCGGGACGAACGGCGACTGAACGTCGCCGCGCAGCGTGACGACGAACGGACGGCTCGCTTGGGGAAAGCTCAAGTCGAACTGCAGCGCATCGTAAACCGGGTTGAAATCGCGCGTCGATATGAAGTAGAGATACTTCCCATCGGGGTCCCACGCCGGGGATTGATCCATTCGCAACGCCGAAGTGACGTCGTGGACCTTACCGGAGCGAATTTTGACGATGCGAATGATCGACGTTCCGTGCGCCGGCCACCAGACGTATGCAAGGTAGCGGCCATCCGGTGAAAATGCGAGATCGTCGATGCGGTGCGACGGGCAGCTGTCGAGTACGCGCACCTTTCCATCATCGACGTCGAGTACGCACAACTCGTGACGGTGATTCGCAAAGGCGACGATGCCGGTGGTGGGCGAGCAAACCAGATCGGTGACGCGGCCGATGTCGCCGCTCGTAACCAAGCTCGGCTCAGCTGGCGCATCGGTGGGGCCGAGGGCGATCTGCTCGTAGCCGTTGACGTCGGTGACGGAAACGAGCTGTTTGCCGTCGTGAAACCACTGCGTCAGACGCGTGCGGGCGCGACTGCCCGTCCCATACCTGACCACCGCTCCTTCAAAAAGCGGCATCGTAAACTGTTGCCCGCGCGCATCGAACGCAAGCTGCGTTCCGTCGGGGTGTGGCTCGAAGTCGGCAAGGGATTCGGCCGCGTTTGCAAATCGCCGAGTCGTTTGCGGCGCGGGCGAGTGCGTTAAGACGTCGACTTTTCGCGCCGTGTCGCTTGCAACGTTGTAGAGTCCAATTTCGGCGCCGGCCGAGTAGACGATGCGAGCGCCGTCGGTCGAAGGAAAGCGCACGTAGTATTCGCTTTCATGGGTGTGGCGCCGGACGTCACTTCCGTCGGGCAAACACGAATAAATGTTTCCAAGTCCCTCGTGATCGGACAAGAAGAAAATCCGGTCGCCGATCCACATCGGCCAGCACGGATTGCCCGCTGGCAACGGCAGCCGCGTAAACTCTCCGGCTCCGGATTCGTCGACCCAAACTTCGCCCGCGGTGCCACCACGATAGCGTTTCCAGCGTGCCGGATCGGCGGCGTTCCGCCCGATCGCGATGCGGCCTTGCGTTCCAAACGAGAGCGCTCGCGCGTGCCCGAGATTCAGTTCGCGTGACGTGCCGCCGTTTCTTGAAATTGCGAACGGTCGCGTTTCGCCCTCGTACCATACGGTGGGGTTCGCGACGAAATAGATCTCACTACCGTCGTCGTTCCAGCCGCATGTCCAAGCGAGCGTCGCTCCGAGAAACGTTAGCCGCTGCGGTTCCCCGCCATGTGCCGGCATTACGTACAGCTCCGGGTTTCCTTCGTCGGTTGAGATGAATGCGATCGATTCACCGTCGGGCGATATTCTTGGGAACGAGCAGCTGCCGAAGCTGACCGTGAGGCGAACGCCGTCTCCGCCGGCCGCGGGGACGCTCCACAAATCGTCCTCGCAAACGTAAACGATTCGATCGTGCGCTATCGATGGATAGCGATAGTAACCCTGGTCCATAGGCCGGGAGGTTTATTCATGCGGCATCGTTCCACCCGTCGCGTGCAACAGGCGGCCGAGCGTTGCGTTGAGTTCTGCGGTGTTTTCGAGCTGCGTGAAGAACGGCACTAATACCGGCGTCGTCGAGCGGTGCTCGAAGGGGAGAATGGGACCGCCCCACGCAAACTGCGTCGCCGGCTCGCCGGCGAGGCTGCGGAAGAAGAGTTCGGCGCCCAGCGCGTTCGCCCAGCCGAACTCGGGCCGCGTGTAACGCCAATATCCGTCCGGATAGAAGCTCTCGTGGATCAGCCCGCTCTCTCCGTCGGTTTCCGCAAGCGTCGTGATCGCCGTCGCGACCTCGGCGGAAGAGGTCGCGGTGATCGCGCGCCCGATGATGCCGAGCGGCCAGACGTAGCCGTATGGCGTATGTGGGCTTCCAAGACCCTGCGCGTAGCGCCCCGTGAAGTAAAACGGATTGTCCATGCTGAGCGTAAACGCGCGCGTCGCCAAATACGTCGCGTCGAACGACGAACACCAATCGATGTATGGCAACGTCGTCAAGTTCGGAATGTTTGCATCGTCCATGAGGTTGTAGTGGTCGGAGCCGTCGGTTTCGTAGGCGTACGTCCAGAGCCGCCGGCGTTCATCGAAGAAGCGGCCATACAGCTCCACCCCAATCTGCACGCGAGCCGCCAGCGCTTGCGCCTGTTGCGCGAGGTCCGAATCGCCATAGCCGTCGATCGCCAACTGCCGGATGTCGTGGAGCGCGACGACCGCCATCGCATTTTGGGGAATGTTAAAGCGATATTCGACCGGGTCGTCAGAGGGGCGAAAAGCGCCCCAAATCAATCCCGTTCCTTCATTATATGCATCGTTGGTGTAGACGCGCTCGGAATAACGGTAGCGGCTGCAGCTGCGATGGCGCTCCTCGCAGCTATAGGTCGCCACGATCTGCTGCAGGGCGCGATGGAGATCGGGCGTGAAAACCGTGCGATCCCGGATCGAGCGCCAATATACGGAAGCAAGCACGACAGGCCATGCCAGCGAGTCGATTTCCCACTTGCGCTCCCAGACGCCGTAGCCCGCATCGAATGCATTGGCATACGGATCGGTGAGAATGTTTCGCGCATTGCGCTGGATCACGCCGACGAAGCGCGCGCGCAACACCGGGTACGAGCGTTGGAATCGAATGTACGGAATCGTCTGAGCCGAGGAGTCGCGGAGCCACATCACCGGGATGTCGCCGGTTTGGACGTACGTGGTGTTGTCGTCTTCCAGAAAAAAGTCGTGCAGCAGCGTGTGAAACAGCTGATCGGCCTGGATGTCGCGAACGCGTTTGCCCGTCAGAGGCACGACCAGCGTCTGCCCGGCAGCGGATAAAGAGAGAAGAGAGGCGAGGAGCGCGGCGGTGGTGCCGATCGCGGCATAGCGTGCAATAAACGACCGCACTATGGGGATATCGCCTTCGCCCTGGCGCTGTCGAGACCTCGCAGAAGGTTCGCTCTCACCGCGAGCCGCAAAGACGTTAGCCTTGAGCGATCAACCGGCTCACGCCGAACTTTTGCGCGATTTCGAACGACATAAGCCGCGCGCGCTAGCGCGGGCGATCTCTTATGCAGAAGCGGGACGGGGGGGCGAACTCATCCGCGCCCTCTACCCGAAAACGGGTCGCGCCCTAACGATCGGACTTACCGGCCCTCCCGGTGTCGGCAAATCGACGCTTGCATCCGGACTCGTCCGCAAGGCTCGGTCGTTGGGCAAGCGCGTCGGCGTCGTCTCGGTCGATCCGAGTTCTCCGTTTTCGCATGGTGCGCTACTCGGCGATCGCATTCGTCTTGCCGAACACTTTACCGACGAGGCGGTGTTCATTCGTTCGATGGCGAGCCGGGGGCATTTGGGCGGGCTCGCCGGCGCGACGGCCGACGCCGTGGTGCTGATGGATGCTTTTGGCTTCGACGTAATCGTAATCGAAACGGTTGGCGTCGGGCAGAGCGAGATTGCGATCGCGGAGCTTGCGCAGACCACGCTCGTCGCGCTCCAGCCCGGCAGCGGCGACTCAATTCAGGTACTCAAGGCCGGCATCATGGAGATCGCGGACGTTTTTGTCGTGAACAAAGCCGATCATCCCATGGCGGATCAGCTGCGTCGTGAGATCCGTTCGACGATGGAGATGTTGCAGTGGTCGGGCTGGGTGCCCGAACTGGTTGCGACGCAAGCCCTCGCGGGCGACGGCATCGACGAACTGTGGAATGCGATCGAGCGGCACATGGCCTACCTCAACGAAACGGGCGAGATCGAGCAGCGTCGGCGGGAAGCGTTCCTGCATCAAGTCCGGCAACTTGCGATGGGGCGGTTGGAACAGCGCCTCGATCGAGCGCTGCACGCTGAAACGTTCGACTGCGTCGACCCGTATGAAGCCGCCGATAGCATTCTGTCGACCTTCCGCCCCTAGCTCGCTTTTAGGGAGAATCAGCGGCCAGCGTCGAAAGGCTCGGCCCCTATGGCCCTTCGACAAGCTCAGGACAAGCTGGCAATGATCGAACGCGCGAGCGGGCTCGGGGCGCAGCCGACTGCGGAGTTCGAGGAACAGCGTCGCCGCTGGGCCGAGGCTTCGGCAAAGCGCCGCCCGCGCAAAGGCCCTGGCTCGGGTGCTTGCGACCGAACGATCTCGGACGTAGCGTTGAAGAAGGTTTACGATCCGCAGGACGTCGCCGATCTCGACCTTGCGCGCGACCTCGCTTGGCCCGGCGAATATCCATATACGCGCGGAATTCATCCCAATGGCTACCGCGATCGCCTCTGGACGATGCGGCAGTTTGCCGGTTTCGGCACGCCGGCGCAGACGAACGAGCGCTACCATTTTCTGTTGGAGCATGGGCAGCACGGTCTTTCCGTTGCATTCGACATGCCGACGTTAATGGGTTACGATTCCGACGCCCCGCAATCGCGCGGCGAAGTCGGCAAGTGCGGCGTCGCGATCGATTCGCTGGCAGACATGGAGGTGCTCTTCGACGGCATCGATATGGCGGAGATCACTACGTCGATGACCATCAACGGACCGGCGTGTATCGCCCTTGCGCAATACATCGCCGCGGCCGAAAAGAAAGGAGTTCCGCGCGCCAAGCTGGGCGGAACGATTCAGGCCGACATTCTCAAAGAGTACATCGCGCAAAAGGAGTGGATCTTTCCGCCGCGCCCGCACATGCGCATCATCGTCGATATGATTGATTTCTGCACGCGGGAGATGCCGAAGTGGAACACGATCTCGATCTCGGGCTATCATATTCGTGAAGCCGGTTCGACCGCGGCGCAAGAACTGGCCTTTACCCTTGCGGACGGCTTCGCGTACGTTGAGGCTTGTATGGAGGGCGGAATGGACGTTGATTCGTTTGCGCCGCGCCTCTCGTTCTTCTTCAACTCGCACATCGACTTTTTCGAGGAGATTGCTAAGTTTCGGGCGGCCCGCAGAATCTACGCGCGGCACATGCGCGAAAAGTATGGGGCGAAAGACCCGCGCTCGTGGCAGCTTCGCTTTCATACGCAGACCGCGGGCTGCAGCGCAACGGCTCAGCAGCCCGAGAACAACATCGTCCGCGTCGCCTTCGAAGCCATGGCTGCGGTGCTGGGCGGCACGCAATCGTTGCATACGAACTCAATGGACGAAGTCTTAGCGCTGCCGACCGAAAAGTCGGTCGAGATAGCGCTGCGAACGCAACAGGTCTTGGCGTACGAGACGAACGTGACCAATGTCGTCGATCCGCTTGGGGGCTCGTACTTCGTGGAGGCACTGACCGAAGAGCTCGAGCGACAGGCCGAGGCCTACTTTGCGCAGATCGCCGAGTATGGAGGCGTGATCGAAGCGATCGAAGCCGGTTTTTTCCAACGCGAGATCGCCGACGCTAGCTATCGCTATCAGCGCTCGATAGAGACCCGCGACCGGATCATCGTTGGCGTCAATGCCTTTGTGAAGGATGAGTCGCCTGAAGGCATCGATCTGCTGAAGATTACTGAAGAGATGGAACGCGCGCAGGCCCGGGCGGTGCAAGACCTTCGCGAGAAGCGCGACTCTGCGGCAGTTCCACTCGTGCTGGAACGCCTGCAAGCGGCGTGCGCCGATCCGAAGGACAATCTCATGCCGCACCTGATCGATTGCGTCAACGCCTACTGCACGGAAGGCGAGATCGTCGAAGCGATGGCGCAGGTCTACGGGCGATACACGGAAGCGGCGGTGCTCTGATGCCTGAAGAGCGCCTTCGCCGGCAGACCGATATCGAGCTGTATCGCGTGCGTCGCACCCTGACGGCGGTCAAGCTTAAACTCGAAGAAGCGCTGAGTCTGAGCCGGCATAAGGACGAGCAACACGATGAACAATCGCCCTCTTCGCATCGTCATCGCTAAGGCCGGGCTCGACGGACACGACCGCGGGGCCAAGGTCATCGCGCGGGCGTTGCGCGATGCCGGAATGGAGGTCATCTACACCGGACTCTTTCAGGCGCCCGAGCAAATCGTTCAGACGGCAATTCAAGAAGACGCGGACGGCATCGGTCTCTCAATCCTCTCAGGCGCGCACATGACGCTCTTTCCGCTCGTCGTCGATCAGCTCAAAGCGCAGGAGGCGGGCGACATCGTCTTCTTTGGTGGCGGGACTATCCCGGCGGAAGACGCGCAGCGGCTGCGCGAGCTTGGCGTGCGCGAAATTTTCACCCCCGGCGCGCCCCTGCAGAATATCATCGACTTCGTCCAGCGCGAGTGCGGTAAGCGTAGAGCGCTGGTCGGTTAGCGTTAGGTAACGCTGATGCCGCCCGTTCGAACGCGCGTCGCGCCGTCGCCGACGGGTGATCCGCACGTGGGAACCGCATACGTTGCGCTGATCAACTATTGCTTTGCAAAAAAACACGGCGGGGAGTTCGTTCTGCGCATCGAGGACACCGATCAAGCCCGCAGCACCCCTGAAAGCGAGCGGGCTATTCTGGAGACGCTTCGCTGGTGCGGCCTCTCCTGGGAAGAAGGCCCGGACGTGGGTGGTCCGCACGGACCGTATCGCCAAAGCGAACGATCGAGCATCTATCGGGAATACGCTGGGAAGCTGATAGCGAGCGGTCACGCCTTCAAGTGTTTTTGCACGGCACAACGTTTGGACGAGATGCGCGTCGCACAACGAGCTGCGGGGCAGCCGTCGCGGTACGATGGTCATTGCCTTCGGTATTCGCAAGAAGAAGTCGCACGACGCGAAGCCGCCGGCGAACCCTACGTCGTTCGGCTCCGCGTTCCCGATGAGGGTGTCTGCGTCGTCGAGGACTTACGCCGGGGCCCGATTGAGTTTGACTATAAGAGCGTCGACATGCAGGTGCTGGTGAAGTCCGACGGCATGCCGACATATCATCTCGCCAACGTCGTAGACGACCACTTGATGGAGATCACCCACGTCTTTCGCGGCGAAGAATGGCTCTCGAGCGCGCCCAAGCATCTCTTACTCTACTCGTATTTCGGCTGGGAGCCGCCGAAACTGATGCACCTTCCGCTGCTGCGAAACCCCGATAAGAGCAAGTTGAGCAAACGCAAGAATCCGACCGGGATTCTGTTCTTCCGGGCAATGGGGTATTTGCCCGAGGCTTTGCTCAACTTCTTGGGACTGCTCGCGAATGCACCGCGCGAAGGCGAAGACGAGGTGATGGATCTCCCCGCGCTGGTCGGGCGTTTCGAAATCGAGCACGTACCGATCGGCGGGCCGGTCTTCGATGTTGCGAAGCTCGATTGGCTCAACGGGCGCTACATTCGCGAGCGTCTCGACCCGGACACATTCGTGCAGCGCATCCGGGAGTGGGCGATCTCGCCGGAGCGCCTGACGCGCCTTGCGCAAGTTGCGGCGCCGCGGATCGAGCGGTTTAGCGATCTCGGGCAGCTGTTGGCGTTTCTCTTTGCAGGCCGCTTGCCGCTGCGTGCCGACGACTTTCGCAGCGCGAAGCTCGACGAGCTCGAGATACGCCGCGCGTTCGCGCTGGCCTTGGGGGAGCTTGACGCGCTGCCGGCGTGGGACGCCGCCGGCATGGAGGCAGTGCTCAAACACGTTGCGGAAACGTTGGGAAAGAAGACGCGCGACGTCGCACGGCCTTTTTACATCGCGATCACCGGGAGTCCAACCTCGATTCCGCTCTTCGATTCGATGGAGCTGCTCGGACGAGACATGGTTCGCGAGCGATTGCGCAATGCGCTGGCGCTCGTGGGCGGCGCGGTATGATTCGCGGGATCGTCCTCGCTGCGGGAAAAGGCAAGCGCATGAAGAGCGTTCGCACGAAGGTGATGCACGAGCTTTGCGGACGCCCGATGCTGTGGTACGTGCTAGCGGCGCTGCGCGGGAGTGGAATCGACGAAGTTATCGTCGTCACCAACGACGAGCTGCAGGCTCAGGTCGGCCGGTTCGGTGTCGCCGGCGTCGTACAGCAGGAGCAGCTCGGGACGGGGCATGCCGTCAGGATCGCGCTGGAGCGGCTGGAACCGCACGCCGGCGGCAAGATCGTCGTCGCCTGCGGGGATATGCCGCTGGTAACGCCCCAGCTCTTCGCCACGATGGCGAATTCCCTCGGTAACGGCGGACAAAACGGCGCGGTGATGGCGTTGATAACCGCCAAGATGCCGCTGCCTTCGAATTTCGGCCGCATCGTGCGCCGCGGCCTGGCGGTCGAGCGCATTGTCGAGATCACGGACGCGACACCCGAGGAGCTCGAAATCGATGAAATGAACGCCGGCATCTACGCCTTCGACGAGGATGCGTTGCGTGAGGCTGTGACGCAGCTGCGCAACGACAACGCCCAATCGGAATACTATCTCACCGATACGGTCGCGTACTTCGCCGACGCCGGAAAACCCGTACGGCCCGTCCCGGCGGCGGATTATCGGCACGTGCTCGGAATCAACGATCGCCTTGAGTTGGCGCGGGCGCGAAAGGCCATGAACGAGCGGCTATGCGAACAACACATGCGCGACGGCGTTACGATCGTCGACCCCGACACGACCTACCTCGAGCCGGAGCTGCAGATTGGGAACGATACGGTCATCTATCCTAATACGACCATCTCTCGGCTCTCGCGGCTCGGCCGCGCATGCGTCGTCGGACCGAACACCCGCCTCTCCAACGCAACGCTTGGCGCACGCGTGACGATCCGCGAAAGCGTGGTGAGCGATTCGGCAGTCGGAAACGACGCCTCGATCGGCCCATTCGCTCATCTTCGGGAAGGGACGTTGCTGGGCGACCGGGTGCACGTCGGCAACTTTGTTGAAATCAAAAAATCCAACTTGGCGCGCGGCGTTAAGGTTGGCCATCTTTCTTATTTGGGTGACGCAACGGTCGGCGAAGAGAGTAATATCGGAGCGGGAACGATTACGTGCAACTTCGACGGCGAGCAGAAGAACGAGACGATCGTCGGCCGCAACGTCTCCATCGGTTCGAACACGTCGCTGGTTGCCCCGGTATCCGTCGGGGACGGCGCGTTGACCGGTGCCGGCTCCGTTGTCACAAAAGACGTTCCTCCGGGCGAACGCGTTGCCGGAAATCCCGCGCGCCCGCTCCCCAAAAAGTAGCCGAATGTCACCCGCAAATCGGCGAATCTGGTGCTGCGTCACGCTGGCAGTGGGGGTTTTGCTCGCCGGCGGCACGATTGCGTGCGCAGCCATCGAGCGGCCCAACGCGCTGGATCGGCGCGTCGATGTACTTACGCCGTCGCAGCTTATGACCGAGCCGGCGATCCGGCTCGTCGATCCCGGCAGACAGGCTGCTGCGACGCGCCGCGTTCATTGGACCGTACTCGGATGGGTTTTCATCGCGGTCTTTGAAGCGACTGCGCTCTTTTATCTGTGGAGTTCCGGCGCTGCGGCGGCCCTGCGGGATTGGCTTCGTCGCCGCGTTTCATCGCAATGGCAGGTGCGATTCCTCTTCGGAGCCGCGCTGGCGCTCGTTGCGCGCCTCGCGGCGCTGATTCCATCGTTTTATTTATTTCGTGTCGATCGCGTCTTGCAGGTAACGACGGACCTCACTCGGATCTGGGCGCTCTTCTGGATCTTTCACACGCTTGTCGGCATGATCGTCGCCGGATTGATTGCGGCCATCGTCTTGTGGCTCGCGGAGCGTACCCACCAATGGTACGCGTACGCGATCGTCGCCATTTTAGCGGCAAGCGTCGGTTGGGCGTATGCGAGTCCGTACGTTCGAGCGGCAACGCGTGCGACGTCCCCGGTAGGGGGCGACGTTGGCGAGCAGCTTCGCGCAATGCTCGTACGCGCCGGTCTCTCGCCGCTTCCCGTGCTCGCAAGCACTGGGAATGCTTTCTCCGACGACGTCGCCGTTCTCGGCGTGGGGCCGTTGCGCCGCATCGTTTTGAGCCATAACCTGATCGTCGGCGGTACCGAGCCGGAGATCGAATACCGGATCGCTTACGAGATCGGACGCATCTCGCACGGCGCGGTGCTCTCCGTCGCGCTGATCGAAGGCGGGGTCATCATCATCTTTGCGGCGATTGCCATCGTGATCGCGGATCGAGTGCGGTTTCGGCGCGACGACGATCCGCTTTCACGGTTGGCAATCGTCGGCGCGCTCCTCGCTCTGGTCTATCTCGCCGCCGTGCCGGTTAGGAACGCAGCTCTGCGCTCGTACGATTTTGACTCCGACCGGTACGCCGTGACCTTGACCGGTAACCCCTCAGCGGCGGTGCGAGCGCTGGTGCGCGCAAGCGACCAGCGCATGGAAGAGGTCTGTCCCGAGGCCGCGGCTTCGCTCTTTCTCTACGCCGCGCCCGGCATCGGCGAGCGTGTCGCGGCGATCAATCACGTTCCAAGCACGTGTAGCCATTGACGAAGCGCATTGCCGCCTCAACGTCACCGTCGATCCAAAGGATCACGGCGTCGGCGGCGGCGGCAATGAGCGCGGGCAGCGGCTTTCGCTCTTCGTCGGTAAACGGTCCCAGCACGTGATCGACGCCGTCGAATTCGGGGCGCCCAACCCCGACCCGAATTCGTGGAAATCCTTCGCCGATCGTCGCGATGATCGAGCGCAAGCCGTTGTGACCGCCATGCCCGCCGAAGCGCCGCATTCGGAGTTTTCCGAGCGGTAGATCCATGTCGTCGCTGACGACGAGCACGCCTTCGGGCGGCACGCGATACCAGGACGAGATCAAACGAGCCGGCGTGCCGGACAGGTTCATAAAGGAAGTCGGTTTGACGAACACGATCCCACGCTGCGGATCGATCGCTTGTGCGGCACTATCCTTTCGCTTCCAGGTCGTAACGCCAAAACGGCGCGCCACTTCGTCGACGACCATGAAGCCGACGTTGTGGCGCGTTGCCGCATATTCTTTTCCCGGATTGCCAAGGCCGACGACGAGTCTTCGGCTGAGCCCTTGCGCCAGGCTATTCCGTCTCCGCGGGCGTGGGTTCGGCGCCGATGACTTCGGGTTCGGTGATCTCCTCGGCGGCCGGCGCGGCCTCCTCGAGCTCGCGCGCCGTGCGCGACGGCTCGATCGAAACAACGATCGTTTCGGGGCTGGTGAGAAGCTTAAATCCGGCCGGCAGCGGAACGTCTGCGGCGGTGACGTGCTCGTAGACGCCGAGCGCCGTCACGTCGACTTCCAGGTTCTCCGGAAAACGGCTCGCGGGACCTTCGACCTCGAGCTCGTGCGCGACCACATCCATGACGGCGCCGGAGTTCCGCACGCCTTCGGCGACCCCAACCGTAACGATCGGCAGCCGCGTGTTGATCGTTTCATCGGCCGAGACGCGTTGGAGATCGGCGTGAAGTATTCGGCGCGAGACCGGATGGAGTTGTATTTGGCGCAGCAGCGCCGTCTGGCGTTTTCTTGCGCCGTCCGTTAACGTTATGATCGAATTCCGTCCGCCGTGGTGCAGCAGCTCTTCAAACTCATGCGCATCAACGGCGATGTGATCTGGGACGTTGCCGTGGCCGTAAACGACCGCGGGGATCTTGCCGGTGGCGCGAAGCGCGTTCGCACCGGTGGTGCCCACCTTAGCGCGCGGTTCCACGGACAGCTTTAACTCTTTCTTTGGCACGAGGTCCCTTCTTAAAGCGCGGGGACGGGTTCGGGAGCCACGCCCAGAACGCCGTTGGCCGCTTCGTCACCGGCGAATAGCTCGGAGACGGAGCGATTGGTCGTGATTCGGCTGATCGCATCGGCGAAGATCTGCGCGATCGACAACTGAATGAACTTGGGATGGCTTGCGGCATCAGCAAACGGAATGGTGTTCGTGAAGAGCACCTTCTCGATCTCGGACTGCTCCAGCACGTCCACCGCATCCCCGGCGAAGATACCGTGCGACGCTACCGTGAAAACCCGCGTAGCGCCGCGCGCCTTGATTGCGCCGGCCGCTTTTGCGAGCGTTCCACCGGTCGAGATCATGTCGTCCACGACGACCGCAACCTTTCCAGCTACCTCACCGACGATGTCCGTGACTTCGGCAACGTCTGGCTCGGGCCGGCGTTTGAAAACGATGGCGAGCGAGCTGTTGAGTCGCTTGGCGAAGAGCTCGGCCCGATGGACGCCACCAGCGTCGGGTGAAACGATCACGATCTTATCGTCGCAGAGCCCTTCCTTCTTGAGGTAGTTGCAGAGCACGGGCATCGCCATGAGATTGTCGACCGGAATGTCGAAAAAACCCTGGATTTGCGCGGCGTGCAGATCCATCGTAACGATTCTGCGTGCGCCCGTCACTTTCAAGAGGTTAGCGACGACCTTGGCCGAGATCGGCTCGCGCCCTTTGGTCTTCTTGTCCTGCTTCGCGTAGCCGTAGTATGGAATCACCGCCGTGATGCGCGCGGCCGACGCTCGGCGCAGTGCGTCGACCATGAGGAGCAACTCCATCACGGAGTCGTTGACGCCGTTGCCGTTGGAAGCTTTACAGATCGACTGTACGACGAAGACTTCGGAGCCGCGAACGTTCTCGCCGATTTCCACGCGCGTCTCTTCGTTTCTGAACTCGGAAACGAGCGCCTTGCCGACGTGCAGCCGCAGCCGCTTGGCGATCTCTTCGGCCAGCGCAGGATTAGAGTTTCCAGAAAAGAGAAGCGGAGCGTTGTTCACGGTTGGTCTGTCCGTTCGCTAGCTGAATCGGTCGGCCCTCGGGGGCTGTTCTAAGGAAGGCAGTGGCTCAAGAATTTACCTTAAGTTCCCCTTTTGCGTTGGCGGGGGATCAGCCAAAGGCGACGGAGGCGTTGGCCCGTGGGGTCCTGCGCGGGGATCGCGCTCAGACCTTGCTGGGCGTGACCGGCAGCGGCAAGACCATGGCGATGGCGCGAACCATCGAAGTCGTGCGCAAGCCGACGCTCGTTCTGTGCCACAACAAGACGCTTGCCGCTCAGCTTTGCGCCGAGTTCCGCGACTTCTTTCCGAACAGTGCGGTCGAATACTTCGTTTCGTATTTCGACTACTATCAGCCCGAAGCGTACGTGCCGTCGACCGATACCTACATCGAGAAGGACAGCTCGATCAACGACGAGATCGAACGGTTGCGGCACTCGGCGACGCAATCGCTGCTGACCCGCCCGGACACGCTGATCGTCGCCTCGGTGTCTTGCATCTTCGGCTTGGGCTCGCCGTCCGACTACATGGAGATGTCGGTCCGCGTGCGCGTCGGCGAGGAAATCGACCGCGACGTATTGCTGCGCAAACTCGTGGACATGCAGTATCGGCGCAACGATCTCAACTTAGTGCGCGGCACGTTCCGCGTACGCGGCGACACCTTGGAGTTCGTGGCCGTGGACGAGGAGCTCGTCCATCGCATCCAGCTCTTTGGAGACGAAATCGAAGCGATCAACGTCGTCAACATGCTGACCGGAGAATATCTCGAAAGCAAGGACGAGTTGCTGATTTTTCCGGCCAAGCACTTCATAACGCCGGAGGAAAAGCTGCGGCGGGCAATCGTTTCGATCGAGGCCGAGCTCGAGGAGCGTCTAGCCTATTTCAAGCGCAACGGAAGCCTGCTGGAGGCTCAACGGCTCGAGATGCGAACGCGCTATGACCTCGACATGCTGCGTGAGGTCGGCTATTGCAACGGCATTGAAAACTACTCGCGTCACCTTACCGGGCGCGAGCCTGGTTCGACGCCTTGGTGCTTGATAGACTTCTTTCCGAAAGACTGGCTGCTCTTCGTCGACGAATCGCATGTGACGCTGCCGCAAGTGCACGGAATGTACGCCGGAGACCGCTCGCGCAAGGAGGTTCTCGTCGAGCATGGCTTCCGTCTGCCCAGCGCACTCGACAATCGACCGCTGACGTACAAAGAGTTCGACGAGCACATCAATCAGGTCGTGTACGTTTCTGCAACGCCGGGCACGTACGAGACGGGGCGCAGCTCTCAAGTCGTTGAGATGATCATTCGGCCAACTGGGCTGGTCGACCCTGAGGTTGAGGTGCGGCCTACGCGCAATCAAGTCGACGACCTGATGGAAGAGATCGCGCTGCGCGCGGCGCGCAAAGAGCGCGTGCTGGTGACGACCTTGACGAAGAAGATGGCCGAAGACCTCACCGACTATCTATTGGAAAATGGGCTGCGGGTGCGGTATCTGCACAGCGAGGTCGACACGCTGGAACGCGTTGCGATTCTGCGAGACCTACGCGCTGGGGTCTTCGACGTCTTGGTCGGGATCAATCTGCTGCGCGAGGGGCTCGACCTCCCCGAAGTGTCGCTGGTCGGCATCCTCGACGCGGATAAGGAGGGCTACCTGCGCAGCGGGACGTCGCTGATACAGACGATCGGCCGCGCCTCGCGCAATGTTGATGGCAAAGTGATCATGTATGCCGACGTCGTGACCGAATCGATGGCTCGCGCCATCGGGGAAACCCACCGCAGGAGAGAAAAGCAGATTACCTACAACAGCGAACACGGCATCGAGCCCAAATCGGTGCGCAAGGAGATTCACGACATTCTGAGCATGGTCGGCGCGACCGTAGAGAACACCGCAAGGCTCAGGCTCGAGAAGCTGCCGCGTGACGCCGCGATGCGAATGGCGCGGGACGTGGAGCGCAAAATGCGCGAGGCCGCCGCGAATCTGGAGTTCGAGAAGGCCGCGGCACTGCGCGACGAGCTCATTGAGTTGCGCAAACAGGTCGGCGGGAACGAATCCATCCTTTTTGGAGGGAAGGCTCCTAAGATTTTCGACAAGGCCTTGGCCGAGCTCGTCGGCGGCTGACGCGTTGGGCTCGGGAGTTTTGACCCGTTCGATCTTGAGCGTTCCTCAGCTCGTCGCGGAGCTGGCGATCGTTGCCGTCGTCGCTGGGTGCTTCGTCGCGATCCACGCGTTTCTGCAGCGCCGGCTCAAAAGCGAGGTGCTTCGGCGCCACAACGACGTCGCCGGCTATCTATTCTCCGCCGTGGGCGTTCTCTATGCGGTCGTGCTCGGTTTCGTCGTCGTCGTGGTTTGGCAAAAGTACGACGTGACGGTTTCGAACGTCGAAAACGAAGTCAACGCCGTTGCAGACGTATACCACGTCGTGGACGGGTTTCCGGGTCCCCAGCGTTCGGAGATTCGGAGCGACCTTCGCCAATATGTGGAAACGGTGACTCACGTGGAATGGCCGGCGATGGCGCAAAAGCAGCCCATTTCCGCCGTTGGCGTTGAGCTGCTCGACGACGTTTTTTATCGCGTGGATTCCTTTTCGCCGAGCAATCCGCGTGGATTGGCTGCGCTTCAGTCGGCGATGTCTGCCGTGCAGCGGCTTGTCGACGCACGGCGCTCGCGACTAATCGAATCGGTGCCGGCCGTTCCATCGGTACTCTGGTTTGCTTTGGTCGTCGGGGCGTTGGCGATGGTCTTCTTTTGTTACATTTTCGGTGTCGAGAACCGTCCGGCTCAGCTGATGATGACCGCGATATTGGTGGGGTTGATCGGAATACTGTTCGTCGTTATCGGCGCGTTCTCGACGCCGTTTGCGGGCTCGGTGAGGATCTCGCCCGACGGCTGGCTCTATCTGCAGCAGCGCCTGCCGTTAATCCGATAGGATGCTCGTGACGCGCCGCATCGATCTGGTGCTCTTTGATTTGGACGATACGCTGCACGACGACACGTACGCTTATCAGAGCGCTGCGGAAGAGGTGGCCCGCGAGATCGCGGCCGAGCACGGGATCGACGCCTTGGCGCTCAAGGCCGCCTATATCGCCGAGGCGGAGGGATTTTGGAAGCGGCTGCGTGCCGAAGATTTAATGGTAAAGTTGGCAACCGTTCGAGCCGGTATGTGGCAAGCGGCATTGGAACAGGTCGGAGCCGGCGAGAACCCAGAGCTGGCGCAGCGCAGCGCAGAGCGCTACAACGCCTATCGGGTGAAATACTACACGCTCTTTCCGGGGGCGATCGATCTCCTGCGGTCGCTGCGCCAACGCGGCAAGAAACTCGGCATCGTGACCAACGGCCTCTCGGAAACGCATCGCGACAAGATCGCGTTGCTGCGCCTCGGCGAATACTTCGACGCGGTCTTTCTCGCCGACGAAGTCGGCATGGTCAAACCGGATCCGTTGCTGTTCGCGCATGCCTGCCGCACCCTAGGCGGCTCGCCGGCGCACGGCGCGATGGTCGGCGATCGCTACGATCGCGACATTCACGGAGCGATCGAAGCGGGACTGTTCACGGTTTGGCTCAACCTCCGGGCTGAGGAGCTACCGGCCGGCGCAGCACCTCCCGATGCAACCTGCAGCTCGATAGCGGAAGCCGGCCGCATACTTCTGGGCTCGCCCGCGGTTTCGTAAATGACATGTCGCTAGACTCGATCGTAATCAAGGGCGCGCGGGAGCACAATCTCAAGAACGTCGATCTCGTCCTGCCCCGCAACCGGTTGATCGTCGTCACCGGGCTTTCCGGCTCGGGTAAATCGTCGTTGGCATTCGATACCATCTACGCCGAAGGGCAGCGTCGATACGTCGAGTCGCTCTCCTCGTACGCTCGTCAGTTTCTCGGACAGATGGAGAAGCCCGACGTTGATTACATCGAGGGCCTCTCGCCGGCGATTTCGATCGACCAAAAGTCCACCTCGCGAAATCCACGTTCCACCGTCGGAACGGTGACGGAAATCTACGATTATCTGCGCCTGCTCTATGCTCGAGTGGGAACGCCTCACTGCTATCAATGCGGACGCGAGATCAGCACGCAATCGAGCGAGCAGATCGTCAACTCGATCATGGAGCTGCCGGACGGGACTCGGCTGACCCTGCTTGCACCGCTGGTGCGCGGACGCAAGGGTGAATACACGAAGCTGTTCGAGGAAATTGCAAAGGAAGGATTCTCGCGCGTACGGATTGACGGCGAAACCAGGAACCTGGGCGAGAAAATTACGCTCGATAAGAAGCGCAAGCATACGATCGAAGTGATCGTCGACCGGCTCGTGATGAAGCCGGAGGTTCGAAAACGATTGACCGATTCGGTCGAAACGACGCTCCGGCTCTCCAGCGGCATCGTAACGGTGCTTACCGACGGGGGGACGGCCACGCGAGAACTGACGTTTAGCGAGGCTTTTGCGTGCGTCTACTGCGGGCTCTCATTCGAAGAACTGGCGCCGCGACTGTTTTCCTTTAATTCACCCTATGGCGCGTGCCCGGCGTGCAGCGGCTTGGGTGAAAAGATCGAGATCGACCCGTGGAAAGTGATTCCCGATCGCAGCAAATCGATCGCCGACGGTGCGATCGTTCCGTGGAGCCGCACGCTTGGAAGCGGGCGTTATCCCTCGATGAATCCGTACTATCTGCAGCAGCTCGAGCGCGTGCTTCGGCGGTACCGTGCCAAGATGACGACGCCGGTCGAGCAGCTCTCCGACGAAGTTCTCGACGTCATTCTCTACGGGACGGATCGGGAGCAAACGTTTGCGTACACGTCGCGCGGCGGCAAAACTTGGGAGTACCGCGCATCCTTCGAGGGCGTCGTCAACAACTTGCAGCGGCGCTACAGCGAGACGTCGAGCGAATACGTCAAGGAAGACATCGAAAAGTTCATGTCTGCGTCGACCTGCCCGGCATGCAAAGGTGCGCGCCTCAAGCCGGAGGCGCTGGCGGTGACGGTCGGAGGCCGTAACGTCGACGAACTGACGCGAATGTCGATCGAGCAGCTCGAACTCTTCTTCCGAAACCTAACGCTGACGCCGCGACAAGAGCAGATAGCCCACCAGATCGCCAAGGAAATCCGGGCGCGTTTGGGATTTCTCACTAACGTTGGCCTGAACTATTTGACGCTGTCCCGTTCGGCCACGACGTTGGCCGGGGGCGAGTCCCAACGGATTCGTCTCGCGACGCAGATCGGCAGCGCGCTCGTTGGCGTCTTGTATATTCTCGACGAACCGTCCATCGGCTTGCACCAGCGCGACAACGACCGATTGCTGGCAACGCTCAAAACTTTGCGGGATCTTGGTAACACGCTGATCGTGATCGAGCACGACGAGGATACGATGCGGACGGCCGACGTCGTCGTCGACATCGGTCCGGGCGCCGGAGCCGAGGGCGGAGAGATTCTCACCTCTGGGACGCTCGATGACGTAATCGCCAATCCGCAATCCGAGACCGGGGCGTACTTATCGGGGCGCAAGTTCATTCCGATTCCACGCCGCCGGAGGGAACCGCGGGGCTGGCTCGATGTCCGTAACGCGCGCGCCAACAACCTGCGCGGAATCGACGTGCGCTTTCCACTGGGCGTCCTCGCTGCGGTTACGGGCGTGAGCGGCAGCGGAAAATCTACCTTGGTAAACGAGGTGTTGGTGCGGGCGCTCAATCAGCATCTGCACCGCCAGCCGCCCGGCGGTACCTACGGAATGGTTAAGGGCGCAGCTGCGCTCGATAAACTCGTCGTGATCGATCAATCGCCGATTGGCCGGACGCCGCGCAGCAACCCGGCGACTTACACCGGCACGTTCGATCACATTCGCGAGCTCTTTTCGCTGGTTCCCGAATCGCGGATGCGCGGCTACACACCCGGACGCTTTTCGTTTAACGTCAAAGGCGGCCGGTGCGAGGCCTGTCAGGGCGACGGTATCATCAAGATCGAGATGCACTTTCTGCCGGACGTCTACGTGCAGTGCGAGGTCTGCAAAGGCCGTCGTTACAACGCTCAGACGCTCGAGGTAAAATATCGAGGCAAGACGATCTCCGACGTGCTGGAGATGCGCGTCGACGAGGCGAGCGAGTTTTTCACAAACATCCCTCGTATACATGGCAAGCTGCGCACGATCTGCGACGTCGGCTTAGGATACATCAAGATGGGACAGCCGGCCACGACGCTCTCAGGGGGCGAAGCGCAGCGCGTCAAACTCGCGACCGAGCTCTCGCGCCGCTCGACGGGGCGAACGTTTTACGTTCTCGACGAGCCGACAACCGGGTTGCATTTCGCCGACATTCACAAGCTGCTCGAAGTACTGCAACGCCTCGTAAAGCTCGGCAATTCCGTGCTGGTGATCGAGCATAACTTAGACGTGATCAAGACGGCCGACTACTTGATCGACCTCGGGCCCGAAGGGGGCGATCGGGGCGGCATGGTGGTTGCGACCGGCACACCTGAAGAGGTTGCGGCAGACCCGAGCTCTCACACGGGCACCTATCTCGGTCCGGTGCTCGAAGACCAGCGCGCCGTCGGACATCACCGTCCCGACGATGCGGAACTCGAGCGCTTGGAGCAGGAGAACCTGCTGGTGCTCAACGATCTCGCGAAGAGCGGTAGAATCCCGGTTGAAGCGTAGCACCGTTCCTGCTCGGGTTGCGGCCCGCGCGCAAGAGTTGCGGGTGCAAATCGACGAAGCAAATCATCGCTACTATGTGCTCGACACGCCTGAGATCAGCGACGCGGAATTCGATGCGCTGCTGCGCGAGCTCGTCGAAATCGAGACGGCGCACCCGGAGCTTCGAACGTCCGATTCACCGACGCAACGCGTCGGTGCCGTCGCCTCAGAGCGCTTCGCTCCTTACGAACACGCGCGGCCCATGCTCAGTTTGGCCAATGCGGTTTCATTCGATGAGCTGCGCGCTTTCGACGAGCGCGTGCGTAAGATTGCCGGCGGACCGGTCGCATACGTCTGCGAGCTCAAGATCGACGGCCTCGCCATCGCGCTCGATTATCGCGACGGTTCGCTCGTACGCGGCGGAACGCGCGGCGACGGCCGCATCGGGGAGGACGTGACCGCGAATCTTCGCACCATAAAGACGATTCCGCTGCGCCTGCGCGGGCGGGCCTTCCCTTCATTCGTGGAAGCACGTGGTGAAGTCTATCTACGTAAAAGCGATTTCGAACGGCTCAACGGCGCGCGCGAGCGCGAGGGGTTGCCCGTTTTTGCGAACCCGCGCAATGCCGCTTCGGGCGGAGTGCGGCAGCTCGATCCCGCATTGACTGCGCGACGCCGTTTATCGTTTTTCGCATATCAACTCGTCGTAGCGGAAGCCGACTCGCAGTGGGAGGCGCTGCGCCGGCTCGAGAGTTTCGGTTTCCCCGTCAATCCAAATATCGCGCGGGCGCAAACGCTCGAAAATGTTCTCGACTACTGCGCGACGTGGGAGGAGCGGCGCGACCAACTCGATTACGAAATCGACGGCGTCGTAGTGAAGGTGGACGACCGCGCGCTTCAAGAACGCTTAGGCGTCGTAGCCCGCGACCCGCGCTGGGCGATAGCGTTCAAGTTCAAGCCGCGTGAGGCGCGCTCGAAGCTCGTCGATATCGTGGTGACGGTGGGGCGCACCGGCACGCTCAATCCGAATGCCGTGTTAACGCCGGTGCAGATCGGCGGCGTTACGGTAAAGAGCGCGACGCTCCATAACGCCGACTACATCAAGAACAACGACATTCGAATCGGCGACACCGTGCTGGTAACCCGCGCCGGTGACGTGATTCCACGCGTCGTCGGGCCCGTGCTATCGGAGAGAACGGGGCGAGAGCGACGGTTCAAAATGCCCGTGCGCTGCCCGATTTGCGGCTCGGACGTGGATCATCCGCCCGGTGAAGCGATGTCGCGCTGCACGAACGCGGCGTGTCCCGCGCAAGTTTACGAACGCGTGCGCCATTTTGCCTCGCGCGGTGCGATGGACATCGAAGGGCTCGGCGACGTAATGGCGCAGCAGCTCACGGAACGCGGCTTGGTTAGCGACATCTCCGACGTCTATCGGCTCGACGAAACGGCGCTTGCACAAATACCCCGCACCGGAAAGAAAAGCATCGATAGCCTTCTGCGCAACATCGCCGCGTCTAAGGAACGAGGTCTCGCGCGATTGCTTTACGGGCTGGGAATCCGTTTCGTGGGAACGCAGACCGCGCAGATCCTTGCCGGCGATTTCGGAACGATCGACGCGATCGCGCAGGAGGACGAAGCGCAGCTCCAACGCAGCGAAGGCATCGGCCCAGAAGTGGCCGGTAGCGTCGTGCTCTTTTTCAAACAGCCGGCCAACGGTGAAATGCTCTCGCGGCTCAAAGCCGCCGGCGTGCAAACGAGCGCGCCGAAGCGTGCGGCGCGTGCCGCCGGGAAGCTCGCAGGTAAGACGTTCGTCTTGACCGGGACGCTGCCGACCCTTACCCGCGATGAGGTGAGCGAGCTGATTCTGGCGGCCGGCGGCAAAGTGACGGGCTCCGTGAGCAAAAGGACCGACTACGTCGTCGCCGGCGACGAACCGGGCAGCAAACTCGACAAGGCGCGACAGCTCGGCATTTCGATTTTGGATGAACCCGCGCTACGGCGACTGCTCGCTGTGTCACCCTGAGGAGTCGAAGGGTGACAAATGCCGCAGTCCGAGTCATACCCGCCGACGTGCTGACGCCAATCGGCGCGTACCGAGCGCTGGCGCAGCCGCAAGCCTCATGTTTGTTGGAGAGCGTGGAGAGCGGCGGAAGAATTTCACGCTACTCTTTCATTGGGCTCGACTATCGCGCGGCTGCGGCGTTCGATTCCGACGAAAAGCTGTACGATCGCGTGCGGGCGTACCTGTCGGCGCATCGCGCGCAGGGCGCCAACGCCGGTCTCGGCGGCGCATTGCTGGCGTTTTCGTACGATGCGGCTCGCTGCGATGCGCGCCTGCCGCCCCGCGTGAGTTCGTTGCCGGCGATGCCGGCCGCCTACGTCGCCGTGCCCTCGACGTGGCTGATATTCGACCATTTCACCGACTTGCTTACCATTTGGACGAGCGATGGCGATACGGTGGAGCTCAACCGCCGAATCGACCGCTACGTCGAGCGGCTCATCGGCGCTAAGCCGGCATTTTCCGAGGCGGTGCGCGCGGAAGGTCCGGCCAGCCAATCGATGGATCGGGCGCGCTATCTCGAGCTGGCTAAAGAGGTAAAGCGGCACATCTTCGAAGGCGACGTCTACCAGCTGCAGCTGGGCATTCGCTTCGGCGCGCAGCTGGGGGGCGATGCGTTCGATCTGTATCGCGCGCTGCGGCGGCGTAACCCGTCGCCGTATATGTTCTACGTCGACACGGAGTTCGGACAGCTCCTCGGCGCGTCGCCGGAGTTTCTCGTCCGTTTGGAGGGGCGCCGGGCCCGCATTCGGCCGTTGGCCGGAACGCGTTCCCGCGGTACCCACGACGACGAGGATGCGCGAATTGCAACCGAGCTCTTGGCGAACGAAAAAGAACGCGCCGAGCACGTCATGCTGGTCGATCTCGGACGCAACGATCTCGGTTCCGTCTGTGAGTACGGCAGCGTAAAGGTAGACGAGCTACTGCAGATCGAGCGGTACAGTCACGTGATGCACATCGTATCGAACGTCGTGGGCCGGTTGCGCGAGGACCGCGATGCGCTGGACCTCTTTCGGGCCGGGTTTCCGGCGGGCACCGTTACCGGAACGCCGAAGATTCGTGCGATGCAGCTCATCGATGAACTCGAGCCCGTCGCGCGCGGTTTCTACGCGGGGAGCATCGGGCGCTGGTCGTTCGGCGGCGACTTCGATTCGTGCATAACCTTGCGCAGCGTGCACGTGCAGGATCGGCATGCGTGGTGGCAGGCCTCGGCCGGAATCGTCGCCGACTCCGATCCTGCGGCGGAGTATCAAGAAGTGCTCGATAAAACGCGCATCGCCCGCGAGGTGCTTGGAATCGAGTGACTGCGCGGGTTCGTCGAGTGCTCTTCGTCGACAATTTCGACAGCTTCAGTTATAACGTCGTGCACTTGCTCGCGTCGCGTCACGCGGCGCCCGACGTGATGCTCAACGACGACGTCCGGCTGCAGCCGGACGTTTTAGATGGGTACGATGCGCTCGTCGTCGGTCCCGGCCCCGGCCGCCCCGAGCACGCGCCGCAGATGCTCGCGGTGGTGCGCGCGGCGATCGAGCGCGGCACGCCGGTGCTCGGCATCTGTCTCGGACTGCAAGCCATTGGAGAAGCGTTAGGGGCAACCGTCACGCACGCGCCACGCCAAATGCACGGCAAGACGTCGCGCATCGACCATGACGGCAGCGGAATTTTCTCCGGCGTGCCGACGCCGCTTACCGCGACCCGCTACCATTCGCTCTGTTTGGATCCCGCAACGATTCCCGAGGCGCTCCGCGTCAACGCGCACAGCGAAGACGGCGTCGTGCAGGGCATCGCACATCGTGAGCGTCCCGTGCACGGCCTCCAATTCCATCCCGAGTCGGTGCTGAGCGAGCACGGCGAGAAACTAATCGAAAACTTCCTCTCCCGATTCTTGTCATCCTGAGCGAAGTCGAAGGACGACGGATGACTGAATTCATCACCCTGCTTCGTAAATTACTGGATCATAACGATCTTTCCCAAGCCGAAGCCGCCGCGTTCGTCGGCGAGGTTATGGACGGCACGTACACACCGGTCCAAGCCGCGGCGCTGCTGACGGCGTTGGCGTCGAAAGGGGAGAGCATCGACGAAATCGTCGGTGCCGCGCGGGCCATGCGGCAGCGAAGCCTTCACGTCGAGCATGAACTTCCAATGGTCATTGATGTCGTCGGTACCGGCGGCGATCACGCCAACACCATCAATATCTCGACGATGGCCGCACTCGTCGTGGCAGCGGAAGGGATGCCGGTTGCAAAACACGGCAACCGTGCCGCGTCGAGCACGTGCGGAAGCGCGGATCTCTTGGAGGCTGCAGGCTTTCCGCTCCAGATTCCACCGGAGCGAGCGGCGATGATGCTACGCCGGTGCTGCTTCACCTTTATGTTTGCGCCGCACTATCACCCGGCGATGCGGAACGCCGCACCCGTGCGGCGAGAACTCGGCGTTCGAACCATTTTTAACTTGCTCGGACCGTTGACCAATCCGGCGAGCGCAACCCATCAAGTCGTCGGCGTCGCGCACGAATCGCTGGTGGAGAAGATCGGACGCGCGTTGCAGGGCCTTGGCGTGCGTCGGGGCGCGGTGGTTCACGGCTTCGGCGGTGTTGACGAAGTCGTCGCCAACGGCCCGACGTCAATCTACTCGTTCGACGAGGAGCGCGGCCGATTGTGGACGATCGATCCCGCCGCGTTCGGTGTATCGTCGCCGCTGGAGACGCCGCTGGGCGGATCCGTGGCCGCGTGCCGAAACGCCTTCGTTGAAATTCTTGGCGGCGCGCGTATTCCGGCCGCGGACGTCGTCGCGCTCAACGCTGCAGTGGTTTTTGCCGTCGTCGAAGGCGACGTCAACCTTCGCGATGCCTTCGAGCGCGCGCGCAGCGTGCTGCACAGCGGCGCAGCCTGGCGCACCTTCGAAGAAGCGAAAGCGGTTGCGGCCAATGGCTGACGTGTGGACGAAGCTTTGCGGCTGCACGCGGTGGACCGACGTCGAGATGGCAATCGACGCCGGCGCGGACGCATTCGGAATGATCTTTGCCGCCTCGCCGCGGCGCATTGCGTGGAGCGAGGCGGAGGCCATCGCTGCGCGCGTACCGGCATCGATTATGCCGGTCGCCGTCTTAGTAAATCCGACACCGGACGAGGTGGATGCCGTGCGGTCGCTTTTCCCGCGCGCGCTGCTGCAGTTTTCGGGTGATGAATCGCCGGCGCTCGTCACGCCCTACGGCGATCGCGCGATCAAAGCGATCCACGTCGACTCGCTAGGAACCGGGCTTGCCG
>DAIMCN010000026.1:0-36016 GCA_036726365.1 Candidatus Cybelea sp. | reverse complement strand
TTGGCTTTGCTAGCGCCGACGACCGTGCTGGCCATTCATTCCAACATGCCGGGTACCGTACCGGACGACATTCTAACGAAGGCAACTGCCAACGCTCCGCCGCCCGCTGGGCTCGCGGGCGACGAGTTGCACGCGTACGAGCAGCTGGCCGACTTCTACACGCATCACCTCGGGTACGCCGTCGAGATGGCGAACCGCCCGCAAACGCTCTACGCCTTGCTCGATTCGCCGATCGGCTTAGCGGCTTGGATTCTCGATCACGACAAGGACAGTTACGAGATGATCGCACCGGCCTTTTTCGGACACCCCGGCGGCCTTTCACGCGACGACGTCCTCGACAACATCACGCTGTACTGGCTCACGAAGACGGGCATCTCCTCGGCGCGTCTCTATTGGGAGAATAAGCTCGGTTTCTTCAACGTCGTAGGCGTGACTATCCCGGTTGGCGTGAGCGCGTTTCCGCACGAGATCTATCAAGCGCCTCAAAGCTGGTCGGAAAAAGCCTATCCCAAACTCGTCTACTACAAGAAGCACGACGTCGGCGGGCACTTTGCAGCCTGGGAACAGCCGCTACTCTTTTCTGAAGACGTTCGCGCAACGTTCCGATCCGTCAGGACCTCATGATAAAACGCCCCTCGCGCTGGGTCGACGCAAGCGGACAACCAAACATTCTCAACGGTTTCGCGCCCGGGCCGCACAAAGTACGAATCCAGCTCGTTGATGCAAACCACCATCCGATCGACGAGAGAACCGTCGAGTTTATTGTGCCCTCGGATTAAGCTATAATTGCAATTGGAGAGATTAATGGACGAAGTACAAGTCGAGCAGAAAAACTATCAGATGCCACCGCACGAGGGGTTTACCGTCGCTCACTTTCTCACAGTGTCCGACCTCGAGCGATCGGCCGAATTCTACAAAACGGTCTTCGAGGGGGAAATTGTGAGCATGGGCGATGGAGACGCACCGCCGTACATCAAAATCGCAAACACGTGGCTCATAATTAACGTTGGGGGCGGTCCGACACCTGACAAACCAACGGTGACGCTCCGCCCCCCTCCCGACCCCAATGAGATCAGTAGCTTCATGAATATCCGTGTAGCAGATATTCAAGCGTGCTACAAGTTATGGAAGAGTCGGGGAGCAACGTTTCTCACTGAGCCTCTGGACAAGTATGGTGAGACGCGCTGCTACATCCGCGATCCTGACGGTTACATCATCGAAGTCGGGCAAAGCAAAGCTGGGGTCCCTTATGGATAAGAAGTGGCCGAGGACAATGTTGTAGTAATAACGGGCGCATCGCACGGCATCACTGGATGAGGCCACGATAACGAAAACTCCAACGCTCGGAATTAGGAACCAGCGACCAGGTCTTCGGGCCTCCCCGCCGTAGACACACTCGTTGTGAACTCTCGGGAGTTCCCTGGGGCGCTGATTCTTGGCTTGCTCGCCTCCCTCGCCGCTCACACCGTCATCTACGGCGGAGAGCACTCGATGGGCGGCGAGTACAACGCGCTGCTCGTTCAGACCGCGATCGTCGCGACCCTCGGTATGCTCGTCGGCGTCGGGGCGCTGGCCTGGAGCGCCGGCCGCAGGACCCTCGACGGCAGCATTTTGGCGGCTCGCTTGAGCAGCGTTCTTCCAAGTCCTTTGCTCGTTGTTGCGGCGGCGTCGGTATGGTTTGGAATCGCCGAAGCCATGGAGCCGCACCACACCGGCGCGTCGTCGCTAGCGATCGTCCTCTGCCTGCTCCTCGCGGCATGCCTGGCGAGAGCGTTGGCGCGCGGGATCGTGGCGGCGCTGGCAACGATCGTCATCGCAGTTTCACGTCTCGAATTCGCCCCCCGGACGCCTAGCTGGACGCGGCGTCCGCGCCTACAACCCATTTGCCGGCGCCTGCTGTGCACGCGCCGTCGCTTCGCACGCCCTCCTCCGATTATCGCGACCACTCGCGCGTAATCTCGCACGCGCGACGCTCCCTCGTCGCACCGCTTCACCCAAAATCGAAGGAGAGTCATGCCCCGTTTTTTCACGGCGCTCGCCGCCGTTCTCTTAGCATACGCGCTCGCAATGCCGGCCTTCGCCGCAACCGTCGGGCTTGTCCGCGGGACGATTACGGTCGACGGTAAAGCCGCATCTCATGCAACCGTCACGCTCGAAGGCGAAGGCTCGCGTTTCGTCGTCGCTACCAACGCGTCGGGCGAGTACGTCTTCTCGCAAGTTCCATTCGGTCGATATCGCCTTACCGCGCATGCGGCCGGCGCCCACGACCTCGCCGTCTTCGTTACCGTCACCAGCGAGACGGTCGCCACCATCGATATTCCTCTCACGACGCAACCCAAGGAAATTGTAAGGACTGCCGTAACGGCTGTCGCTGGCGCGCAAGGCATCGCGCCGTCGGTGCACCTCCTTGACCGCAACACCATACAGGCGTCGCCCGTCAATAACAGCCTCGACAAGATGCTCGAAACGCTACCGGGCGTCATCCCCTTCTCGTACAACGAGCCCGTTATCAACGGCTTCCATGGCGTGACCTACAACATCGACGGTGCGCCCTTGCCGCTGGCAACGACGTCGAACTTCGCTGAAATCATCGATCCGAAGGCCATCGACTCCATCGAGCTGCTGACGGGCGCGATTCCGGCGGAATACGGCGGCGATCGCATGGGCGGCGTCGTCAACATTATCAGCAACCGTCCCAGCGACATTCCACAGGGAGCGTACGGCACGATCACTGGAGGCTTTGGCAATCAAAATCAGGGCGTCGGGACGCTCGACGTGGCTACCCGGTTTGGATCGAGCGAACTGTTTCTTAATGCAAACACCCAGACTACCAGCCGCGGCCTGGACGCGCCGACCTTCAACCCGATCAACGACGCGAGCTCGAGCAGCGATCAGTTCGTCCGCTTTCTCACCCAGATGAGTCCGCGGAGCACGCTGGCTTTCGACTACTCGAACCAGTTTTCGCAATATCAGGTGCCAATCAACATCGACCCAAACAATCCATTCGATCCAATTCTCAACGTGCCGGGTACGCTCGATACACAGCGCGAGTACGACCGGTTTTCTAATTTGAATTGGACGATGACCTCGCGCGACGGCAACGGCGTTTTCCAGGTAATTCCCTGGTGGCGCTCGACCCGCATCGCCTATGATGGCGACCTCCCCAGCGACGTGCTGACGACCGAGCCGGACTTTAGCGTCTGCCCGCCGACGTGCGCGAATACGGTCCATGGAATCGGCTTGCAGCAGAACACGTTCGCGGAATACGTAGGCCTTAGGCTTTCAGACTTTCGGGCAACCAAAAATCACGCATGGAAAGTTGGTATCGACGTCAACCGCGAAACCGCGATTGCGGACCAGGTCTTTGCCTGCTATTACGTGGATTGCAAAAGCTCGGGAAAGGTCGCCGTGCCGTACTTTCCTGCGTTCGCAGTGCCCCAAGGGCAAGCTGGTTCGCAGATCGGCATCTATGCCGAAGACAAATGGCAGATGGGATCCAACGTCGTTTGGAACTATGGCCTTCGGTACGACCACTCGACCGGGTATGTCGGTGGATGGCAGATCAGCCCGCGCATCGGCGTCAGCGTATGGGACGGCGGCAAGAACGTCGCCCACGCCTACTATGGCAGATTCTATGCGGCCCCGCTGCTCGAGGACGTTCGCCAGGACTGCATCGCGCTCTCACAGCAATCGCCGTGCTCCACGACAAATCCGGTGTACGACCTCAAGCCCGAGAGCGACGCGTACTACGAGATAGGCTTCACGCACTCGTTCAATTCCCAGTTCACCGGTTCAGCCAACATCTTCAGCAAGACCGTCGTCAATATTTTGGACACGCAACAGTTTCTCAACACACCGCTTTTTGCCGTCTTTAACAACTCCATTGGCCTCAACAAAGGCGTCGAGTTTCGCCTTCAGGATCGGATGCTCGACGGTGACCAGTGGTTCTTCACCGGAACGGTTTCGGGCTCGTACGCGGCTTGCGTCTCGGGATCAACGTTCCTTTTCCCGCCGAATCCGCCCGGTATTCCGTGCGTCGCCCAGCTCGCACTAGAGGATCACAGCGAAACCGTCGCTTCCACGGCTGCATACACGCATCGCTTCGGAGGCAGCAAGCTTTGGTTTGCGACGCTGCAAGGAAACTACGGCAGCGGCTTTCCTGTACAGTTCGAAGATGCGAATATTAGTTTACACGGAACCCTACCGGCGCATACGACCTTCGACCTCGCCCTCGGTCGCGTACTCACTCCGGGATCCGGCCCGCAGGATCAGGGCCTCGGCGTTTCGCTTCAACTGCTCAACATCTTGAACCACCAATACCCGATCAAAGTGGCCAACGGTTTCAATACGACGCAGATCGCTAACGGCCGTACCTTCTTACTACGCTTCACCGCGCCTTTCTAGGGATAGTGGTTCGTAAGCCGCAGCGTTTCATCACTTAAAGTGTTCACCATCAGACGTATCGAGGAGGTGCAAGCCACGCCCTACCCGCTACGCGCGTAGCCGCGCTTGACGTAGATCGCGGCGGCTTCGATCGCTTGGAGCTTAACGGCCTGGGGGGCAGCGCAAGGTTCAGCTTAACATAGCGAGAAGCGTGCGTTCGTGAGATTCAAGAGCCAATTGGTTTTCGTCTTTGGCGCGCTTGGCGTCGCGGCGTGCACGGCACACAACGGTTTTGCAGGCCTACCGACCGCCGGCAACGTCGGGCCGGCGCTGCTAACGAATGCGGAGCCAACGAGCATTCCGCTAATTGTCAACACCGGCAGAAAGTCAGGCTTCCACGTGCAGCTCTCGATTGCCGGAACGCCCACCAAGAGCTTCCTCTTCGACACGGGCTCGGGCGGCTTGTGGGTCTACGCGAATACGATCGCCAAGCCCAAAAAGCGCGTGCGCGATCTTCACATCGCAGCGCAAAATAGCTACGCTAGCGGGGTCGCCTACGACGGCGAGGTCGTCGAAACGACGGCCGATTTCGGAAATGGATTGTCGGCAACTCTGCCGCTCGTGCGCGTCGACAAGGCCTATTGCGTGACGAGCGGCTGCACCAAGAAGTACGGCAAAGGCAACATTATTTTGCTTTTGGAGAAAGAGCGCGGACTTTGGGGTACGATGGGCGCCGATCTCGAGCCGAAGCCCGTGTCGAATGGCGCGAACAAGAGCGATCTGTACAACCTGCTCTTTGCTTTGGGCAACGATTGGACGCGTTTTGCGGTGACGCCGAAAGCGGTCCTGGCGTCGCCGCCGGAGACCGGCTTCACGACGCTCGATATGCTGCCCGGGCCGAAGACGAATCAGCCCCTGCCCAATGGCGCCAAGAGCTGGAAGCGCGACGTTCTCGTCTGTTACTTGATCGCTAAAGGGTCAATCTTCAAGGGCTGCATGACGACGGTCTTCGATACCGGCGCCGAAGCCGGTGTGTCCTTCGACACGACGATACCAACTGAACTTCCGACCGAGAGCACGAAGTGCGGCCTCATTCTCAAGCCGGGCAAGCTATTCGCCGCAAACGCGCCCGGCGAGAGCGGCGCGCTGCTGACGAAGTTCGCCGCCGGCGTGACGCAGAACTGGAACGAAGTCCTCATCGCAACGCTCGCAACGCCTCAAGTCAACACCGGCATCACGTTTTACAATCGCAATGAAATCAGCTTCGACGCGGTGCACGGGCGAGTGGGCCTGAAACCGCTGGATCCGCCAGCGCACAATTTCGAGAGCGACTGCGCCACCCCGGCGCCTCCTAAGGTTGCGTCGCGGTACGAAAGGCTAACGCAAGGCAGAAGAAGGGCTTAAATCTTGGCCGCTATGCGCTTAGCAGATGGTTGGTGCGAGGGTACAAGCAGAGGTCGGAGCTTCGCGGCATGAGCGACACGGCTAAGCACGGCGCTGATCGCTTCGAAGTGCGAGTCACCTCCGACAGCCATTTCGGATGGGTTCGCACCCGCCTGGCGTTAGAGCGAACGCAGATGGCATGGGTCCGGACCGGAGTCTCGTTGATCGGGTTCGGCTTCACAATCTATCAGGTGCTTTCAAAGCTGCCGCAATTCGAAGGAACGTTGCACCCCCACGCTGCGCGCGACCTTGGTTTGATCCTGATCGGCACGGGAATCGTTGCCATGCTCTTAGCGGTGTTAGACTACCGTGCGGTTAGCGACTATCTGTGGAGTCCCGAGTTCAAGCCGATTGCAGGCCTAAGCGATAAACGAGGCCATTCTCGCGTGCTCCCGGTCACGCTGATCGTGCTCGCCGTCGGCATCGGCGCCTTCCTCGCCGTAGCGTTCCGCGTTCCGTAGGGAGCTGTACGGCAAGCTGCGCGTGCGAGCCCGGCGTTAAAGCGCTCGTCCCTCGAAGCGATGCCGCGCAAACCTTTGCAGCCGGCTGGCCGTATGGCGCCGCAGTGCGGCGCGCAACCCGCGACCCGAAGCATTCACAGCGAATCCCGTTGCGTGCAAATCGTGCGACGAGCCGGTGCTCAAGCGCAGATGCCGTCACTGCGAGGCTTGCATGCCGAAAGCTCGCCGCGAGCACGGCTTACGCGCGATCGAGGCGGCTCGCAAAGCGCTCGCAGCGCAGAGCGTCGCTGGCAATGATCCGCGCGCCAGCGCGCAGGCCGGGCGCAAACGTGGCGACGCGAACGCTGAGCATCATCGACGGAACCGGCGATGGAAGCGCGAGCATCAAGGCGCAGTTCGCGATCGTGCATGGTTCGTGCACGAGATCGTGCCGAAGCTCGATGCGTTCTCGCTCAAGGAAATCAACAAGGCTACGGGGTTGTCGCTCGCAGCTTGCTCGCGTATTCGAGCTGGAGTGCGAGTTCCGCATCCGAGGCATTGGGAGACTTTGCGCGAGCTCGCGTCCTCATAGATGCTTACTCGGCTGGGATGGCTTACGGCCGTGGCGAACAGCTTAGCCGCTCATCTGCCGGGAGGCATTGCTCATGGCGAACTTAGCCCGTTTCGCGGTTACAATGGGCGCAGCTGTCCTTATTGCCGGCTGCGGTGCATCGCAGCTGCCTATTGGCGCGTTGAGTCGATCGGCCGCCGCGCCTTCCAGCGTTGCCTATAACGTAGTCTACAGTTTCAAAGGGAGGAAGGACGGCGCAGGACCCGTTGCGCCCCTCATCGACGTCAACGGCACACTCTACGGCACGACGTCCGCGGGCGGCGGCGACGGGTGTGAGAGCTCAGGAGGTTGCGGCACAGTCTTCTCGATTACGCCTTCGGGCGTCGAAACCGTGCTTCACGCCTTCCGCGGCAGTCCGGCGGACGGCGCCAAGTCCACCGCGGGCCTGGTGGACGTCCACGGAACGCTTTACGGCACGACCCCGGGCGGTGGTGCACAGAACTCTGGAACGGTCTTTGCAATCACGACCTCCGGCGCGGAGAGCGTGCTTCATAGTTTCGGTGGCAAGGGGGACGGCGACACCCCACAGGCCGAGCTTGTGCTCGTCAAAAACCTGCTTTACGGCACGGCCTCGGGCGGTGGCGCAGGATACGGCATGGTCTTCACCATCACGACTAAAGGTAAGGAGGGCGTGCTCTACTCGTTCCAAGGTCCTCCTGATGGGCAAAATCCCAGGGCGCGACTGCTAAACGATCACGGTAAGCTCTACAGCACAACTTACGGCGGAGGAGCTTATGGCGGACCTTCGTCCCATAAAGGGACGGTCTTCACGATCACGCCATCCGGTACCGAGACCGTTCTCTACAGCTTCAAATTGTCTCACGACGGCGCACATCCCGCAGCACCGCTCATCAGCGTCAAGGGCATACTCTACGGCAATACCGGCTCCGGCGGGCAGGACACACACGGAACGATTTTCAGTATCACCACCGGCGGCACCGAAACCGTACTCCATGATTTCAGAAAAAGCATTCGTGACGGCCTGTACCCGGTTGGAACCCTGGTCGACGTCAACAGCACCCTCTATGGCATGACGCTTGAGGGTGGTACAAGCGGTTACGGAACGATCTTCTCGATCACAACGTCCGGCAAGGAAACGCTGCTCCATAGCTTCACGGGGAAGCCGGGAGACGGCGCTTACCCGCAGGCGGGGCTTGTCAACGTCAACGGCACTCTCTATGGAACGACGTCGTCCGGGGGCACGAGCGGGAACGGAACGGTCTTCTCGATAACGCCCTGAAAGAGCTCGGGAGTGAGGCGGAGCAACATGAAGAGCTTTAGTTTTGGTCGCCGTGCGTTTTGCGGTTGCGTGGTCGCAACGTTGCTTGCGGGGTGCGGCGGATCGCAGCCGCCGATCGGCGCGCCGGGCGCGATGTGGCAAAGCATTGAGCGTGCGCCGACTCGCACGGCCGCGCGTCGTGTGCCTTCGCTGTCTTACCAAGTGCTGCATCGATTTACTCTCCACGGCAATCCAGAGAGCGAACGGGGCGGAGGAGCGTACCCCTGGGCGGCGTTGCTTGACGTGGGCGGAACGCTTTACGGCACGACGAGCGAAGGCGGTAATGAAAACGGCGGAACCGTTTTCAGCATCAGCACAATCGGCAAGAAAAAAACGCTCTACAATTTCGACCGAAATATTGGCAGCACCGACGGCGTCTTCCCATTGGCGGGCTTGGTCAATGTAAAAGGCACGCTCTACGGAACGACCTCGATCGGGGGCACGTGCGCAAGCGGAACGGTCTACAGTGTTAGCACGACCGGTACCGAAACGGTGCTGCACAGTTTCTGTAACTCCGATGGGGGGAATCCGTCGGCGGGCTTGACCAACGTGAACGGGACGCTCTACGGCACGACTTACCAGGGCATTTACGGCGGGCCGGGTACCGTTTACAGCGTAAGCACGAGCGGCGCGTTCAAAGTGTTGCATACTTTCTGCGGCACAGGCGATGGCTGCGGACCCGTAGCGGGCGTGGTCAGCGTCGGCGGCACGCTCTACGGCACGACTATCCGCGGCGGCTCGGGACCATGCTACAGCGGCGCCGGCTGCGGAACCGTTTTCAGCATAAGCAGTGCGGGCATGGAGAAAGTGCTCTACAGCTTCCAAGGCGGGTCCGACGGACAGGCCCCGAGCTCGAGCCTGATCGATGTCAACGGAGCGCTCTATGGCACGACTTTGCGGGGCGGGAATTCGGGATGCTACCCGTACGACACTTGCGGAACCATTTTCAGCGTAAGCACAAAAGGGAAGGAGCAAGTGCTGTACCGCTTCCGCGGCTACAGTCACGATGGCGGTAACCCGAATGCGGGTTTATTGTGGGTAGGCGGCGTTCTTTACGGTACCGCACAGTACGGCGGATACGGTTCCGGATACGGTTCCGGGACCGTTTTCAGTTTTAGCAGCAGCGGCGGGGAACAGGTGTTGCATTCCTTTAGCGGCGGCTCCGACGGAGCGGTTCCGACCTCCGACTTGATCGACGTTAATGGCACACTATACGGAACGACCTATGATGGCGGCCCCAACACTCACTGCGGACGCCGCGCTCCCGGCTGTGGTACGGTTTTCGCGTTAACGCCTTAGCGCCGCCCCGCTCTGTGCACGGCATTCGCGCTTGCCAGGCCGTTGTTGCTTTGCAGCCTCGCTCGTATTGCAGCTGCGAGCGCCTCGCACCGCGGCAGCGTAGCTTGCAGCTGCCTCGCAGTTAACGCCGCGCGCATAGCAGGTTAGATCGCGGCGGCTTTAACGCGTTGCGACCGAGCCGCCGGGAAGCCTAGCAGGCCAGGTGTCTCGTCTTGAATTGGATAGCTCCTATGCCCGCTACGCAGCAGTTCAGGCATAGGGGAAGGGCTCTAAAACCAGGCTCCCTCGGATCTCGGCTTCGCGCCTCGCGTGTGACCTAAAAAGTCTTGTAGAATAAGGCTTTTTAGCATCTAGCTGTTTATTACGCTAGCACAACGCCTTCGTGCAAACTTTGCAATCGCGTTTGCAAAAACCGCGACGCGTCGAAAACGCTATATGGCATAAGGTTTTTTGGACGATCGCCGGCGATGCATGGTCGGGGCCGATGCATCGGAGCGCAATGACCGCCTAGCACTCGCGAATCCGAGCATGGAGGAGGGGGCTCATTCACAGCCGTCAGGGCGAGCGTTGCATCGATTCCAGTTGCAATTTCAGTGGAGTCAAGCCCACGTTTACGAACCCGGTATTTGGGCGATCGTAGTCCACCATCATATTGATAACAAGGACATAAGCAATTACGTAGATCGCGCTCAAGATCGCGGGCCGAGACTGCTCCATCGCGAAGCGCAAACCGAGCGACAACGTCCCAAGAGTTACTAGGGCCAGCGTGAGCACGACCACGGCCGTTGGCACGTGACTTGTCAGCGCCTGGAGCTGCTCCAAGGAGAGGTCGATCGTGTCGTTTAGACTCTGCATCAACAGCGAAACGCCCAGATTCGCTTGGTGTGCATGCAACGATGAGGAAACAATCGTCCAGAGCTCGCTCTGGTCTTTTTTGCTTTGATCGATCGTTCTTCGATACAGCTCCGGATCGCGGGGCGTTTCATATGCCCTCAGTCTTGCAGCGGTGTAGTCAGTCAATATCCGGCGAAACGGCTTAGATTCGGTTGACTCAAGCTGATCGGCGCGAAGCCAAGTCGTTCCAATAGCATTGGCTTCTCTGACGACGAGCGCCCGCCGTGTATCGAAACGCGCCGAGGCCTGATTAAACGATAAGGCCAACACGAAAGCCGCCAAAGTAAGAAGCCCAGCCTGAACGGTATTAAAGGGATCAGTTTTTGGCATGTAGCGGGCTAGCGACCATCCAAAGCGATACGGTACCTCGATCGACAGGGCGAGCACCACCAACATCAGTGTCGGAAGCACCCACGGGTTTGATTGAAAAATAAGTTGTGTCATAACTCGCGCCTCGTAACCTCGCAGTCAGACTCTGGGAATGGTCGCGTGGGCCGGCGTCTCACCTGCCACACCTGGCCGATCACTGGACGCGAGGCGTTAGTTTCCGGCCCAAAACTCCTGCGATTAAGAATCCCACACCAATCCCGAGCACCATCGCCAGCGTCGTCGTGAACACGGTGCCGAGGTTCGCCGACAGTTGCGCGGACGCCGCGATGAGCGCCTGGTCCTTTAGTGCTGGGAGACTAAGTATTCCCTTGACGGAGTTGAAAAGCGCGACAGCGGCGCCTAGTGGCAAAACGCCCGTCACTATCGCAATAACCGAGAACGCACGCCGCCGACTGGCGAACGCAAGAGCTAGCAACACACACGCTGTAGCGGCAACGACGACCGCGGCGCTCGAACTTGCACCCCAGCCGATTAGTACGTTGCGGGTTAGTCGAGCTGCAAAACCGCAGAAAAGACTGGGGAAGATGGCCTGAGGGGGGGCTGTTAAGACAACGGCCAGCGCTGCGGCAAAGAGACCGGCCCAAATCGCGTTGAGCAGGATCGGCGTGATAGCCACGTTATCCGCTCACTTTACTCCGACTACGGCTTCGCTGACTGCGATGCCCACAGCGAGGACGAGAAACAGGAACGCCGCGTTCAGGATGCGCTGAATCCCCACCGACATATTTCGGTGAGATGTGACGTCGATAAATCCGTTCATCAAGGGAAGGCCCGGAATCATATAGCCGACTGCTCCGATCAAAGTCGCGGGGGCAACTTGACTAATACCCGCGCGTAGGCCGAACGCAGCTATTAGCGCCGACAAAAGCGCACACACCATCGTCGTGACTGCGCCCCCAAACTTCCTAGCTTGAAGCGCAAAACGAACCGCCTGCCCGATTGCTCCTGCGACAAATGCGATCCCAAATCCGCCCCAGTTGCCACCGATAAAGTGCGTGAAGAATCCCGCGGCGCAAGCGGCGGCCAAGATAACCAGCCACGTATTGTAGGGCGATGGAATATTCCTGATGCGGCTGATTTCAGAAGCAATGGTCGCTTGATCGAAGTTACCGTTCGCGATGCGTTCCGCGAGCGTTGACGCTTCTGCAACGCGTAAGAGGTTCGCACCCGGTGGCCGGATAGGACGAATGAGCGTCTCTGACTCGGCGTTGGCCGTTTGCGCAACTGCCACGAAATCATAGCGCCAGAGCGTCGTAACGCCTTCGACGTTCAATCCCTTAAGAACGTCGTTGAAGGCGCGCTCCGCTCTGACGGTCGAGCCGCCATTTTCCATGATGATGAGCGACACGTCCAGTGCCGCGAATATCAGCGCGTCAGGGAGCGCCGTATTACCAATTCTCGCAAAGGCTTGACTTGGCGTTCATGTCGCCGTAGAACACCATGGCGTCAAGGATTTGGTTGACCGGGAGCTTGTAGAGCGGATCGTCTTCAGACGGGTGGAATGCCAGACTGGCTTCCCCGGCCCATAACTCGCCCTTCGCTAGGGTCCAGACCAACCCGTTTAACTGCGACAGCGCCCACGGGTTCTTCTCACTACCGATATCTGGGATGAATCGCGTTGTGATGGTCTTAAACGGCAATCCCTGGGGTTGCGCCGCGGGCTCGGGTAGTGGGAGGGTCAGGTTGTACGGGAATGGGAAGGTTGGCTTCCGGTTTGCTGGCAATGGCAGCGAGAGCATTTTGCCGGTCTTCTTAAAGGTGTACGAGGCGATGCGGTTCCCACTTCCAATTGGACGCCCCTGAGAGCGTTCGAGGTAACCGGTGCCAAGTTCTCCGTGCCAGTCGATGCGCATGTCGGCCATCTTCTTGGGAAATCCGCCCAGTTCACGGCCCGAGGTCATGGCAGAGTCGGTGTCTACCCAAATCTGACACACGTAAAGGTACAGCTCACCCTTATAGAGGCAAGGGATATTTTGGATGACCTCGAGGTACGGAGGAAGCGTACCGCCGCGATAGTTCGCGAAGAGCATCTTCACCGCCGACTGGCCTGGCGCCATTGGGATTCCAACGAGGTTGCAGGGAGCAGGCAGAAACTCAGCCGCCGCCTCCGCGTCTGTCATATAGTCGATCAGGACCGCATCGATGTCGGTCCACCACCATCCCTCTGGGCCGAAATTGGGGTAAAGCGGTGCGTAGGAGGGCATGGAAGGTCCGAAGTTTTCTTTGGTCAGCTTTCCCTGAAGCCCGACGGGAATCTGTTGCGCGGCCGCGTCTGCTGCGATAGCCATTTTGAACTCCTTGTGTGACTCAGCGATTAAGCAGGCACTGAAGCGGCGACTGATCCGTCGGGCTTCCGTGCTCCCGCTTCATTGACTTTGAGCAGCCGGGCCGCATTGGAGTAGAGATACTTCTCCATCGTCGCATCGCTCACGTCGTGCTCCTTTTGAAGTTTGAAGGTCTCCTCGACATACGTCTTCATATCGCAGAACGGGAAAGCGCTCCCGAAGACGAGTTGCTCGGGAATCCGCTCTAAGTTCATGGCATAGAGAAAGCCGTTCGGCCAAAACATATAGACATCAGCAGAGATGTGGAGCTGCGGCCACTTGGCAGCTAAACCTAACACTTCCTGAATATACGGATATCCGCCGTGGGCGAGGACCACGTTTAGTTTCGGGAAGGAAAACAGCATGCGGTCCAGCGCTTGCGGATTGTTGAACGAGATGTCTGTTCCGACAAAGAGCCCAGTCTGGATGAGCAGAAACGCACCCGCGTCGGACAACACTTCAAGGATGGGCCAGAAGGAGGGATCGTCTGTGAACGTCCCCATCTTCCCCAAGCCGACGGTCTGATAGCCAGGCTCGAGGTTTGCACCGGCCATGCCCTGCTCCTTGATGGCTCTCTCGACCGCCGCCGCGGTCTTATCTGGATCCTGATCGAGGTTAATCTGTGAAAGCCCAAAGAGTCGCCCTGGATACTGTTTCTGCAGGCCGGCGAGCGTGTCGTTATCCATCGTGAAGTCAGGCATACCGCCGGCATAACGTCCGTTGACCACTACCGCATCGATCCCGGCCTCGTCGATCTCTTTCCACCATTGCTCCATCGCTCCGGGCTTCCCAACCATCGACATGGAGGGAGAGGCTGTGTTTGCCGGGCGATTCTTAACTTTCATATGGGTCTTCATAAGCATGTTGTTCTTGAGGTCGAATAGACCCTTATAGGGCTGCAGCGGCGGGCGATTACGAAAATCGATGATTTTTCTGTTTGCTACACTCATGTTTGTCCTTTAAGGGATCGCCGTCGACGCAAAATGCGTTATCGGATGTGATTCGGCGCCGTCGTTTTAGTTAGGTTAAAAGTGTACCAGGCTTTGGCCTGCGCAAACTATCCCGGAAACGCAAAGCCAATGGTCCACTTAAAGGCTCCAAGCAACCATGGCGCCGCTCCGACGGCCTCCCGTTTACGTAAGCGGGCGTTCGATGCGCAGGGCGGATATCGGCCGTCGCTTGTTATGACAACAAATCCAGTCGGGGAAGTGCTGCCTCAATCTTCGCGATCGTTGACTCGTGCGGTGTCTTCCCTTCGTTGACTACCGCTTGAATCTGCGAGCGACTGCCGGCAGCGCGAGCGATTCGCTTAATGCCAGCCGCCTTAACCGCTCCACGCAAGGCTTCGAGCTTCTCTCCGGGAGTGCGATATTCCAGGACATCGGTCGCGCTAAGCATTTCAGCCGTGAAGTCCTCATCGGTATCGGTTGGATCGACGGTGATCTCTTTTCCGATACGCGTTCTCGACTTTACGTGCACCGGTCGCGGAATAGTCACGCCGTGCATCACGGTCGTGGGCTCGGTGCCGTCGGCATTCAGGCGCTTTCGGTCGACCGTTTGTACCCGACCACCTATTGCCATGGACCAGCATCAGGATTATCAGGACCGCGCCAACCGCGTCCGTTCTTTGCTAGCGGCACAGCTTGAGGCCTACCCAAACGATCCGGACCACTTTGGGCTCGGGTATTTCGTCTTTGGCGGGGCAGAATACGGCGAGCCAGGGGAGCTAGGAGATGCAATCTGGTTCGTATCGCGAGAAGATGAGCTGCTACACAGGCGGCGCCGTCGGACGTTCGAGTGGCGTGCATACACGCCCGAGAAAATCGCCGAGACGCTCCTCAGAGTTTACGAGGAACTCGCTTCGCCTACTTGATTCCGGTCGATCGCTCCGGACAGGCGCCTCTCGATGCATCATGCTCGACCATGCATCGGGCAGCGATGCGAAAAAACGTTATACCATATAGCATTTTAGACGTGCAGCGGTTTTTGCAAACGGGCGTTGCAAATTTGCAGGCGCGCGACGCCAAAACGCGAGAAATGAAAAATGCTTATTTTACAGGCTTTTTCCGCGTGCCAGCGACCGAGGCGCGTGCGCCGGGGGGTGCCCCGAATTGGCGCTTAACCCTATGCCCGCTACGCAGCAGTTCCGTGGCATTTCTTGTATTTGCGACCGCTGCCGCACGGGCAGAGCTCATTGCGCCCGACTTTTGGTTGATCGCGGTGAATCGGCTTCGCAGGTTCTTCTTCGTCTTTGTTGGTGTGGAATTGTTGAACGCGACGCCCCGTGCCGGGCATCGGTCCGAGCAGTTGTTCGACCTGGTGGGGCGGTAAAGCGTTGCCGACAGCAACCGGCTGCGGAACGAGTTCACCCGACGGGATCTGCTCGAACTGCGGGCCGGCGGGATACGGCTGCATCTCTTGCGGCGGCGGCCCATGCTCGATCACGACGCGGAAGACACCCTTGATCGCCTCGTCGGCAATGTTGTTCTTCAGCGATTCGAAAATTTCGAACGATTCCTTTTCATACTCGACCCGTGGATCTTTCTGACCGTAGCCGCGTAAGCCGATGCCGGTCTTGAGGTGGTCCATCACGTAGAGGTGATCCACCCACTGGCGATCGATGATCGGCAGCAACAGGTAGCGCTGCTCGACGACGCGCAAAATCTCCGGCGTTACCTCGCGTTCCTTGGTTTCATAGGCTTCGCGCGCCTGCTCGCGCAGCACGCGTCGGATCTCCTCGCGATCCTTTCCTGCTAAATCGGTAACCGAAACCACGCGCTTGATCGGGAAGATCAGCTCCAGCGCGTTGATCATCTCGTCGAGATCCCACTCGCTGGGATGCGCGTTCTCGGGCGCGTTTTCCTCAACGGCTTCGTCAACCTTGGCTTCCAGCGTCTGCAGCATGAAGGTCCGCGAATCGAAGGTTCCATCCAAAATCGCGCGCCGATCCGCATAAATCACCGAGCGCTGCTTGTTCATCACGTCGTCGTACTCGAGAACGTGCTTCCGAATCTCGTAGTTGTGATTCTCGACCTTGCCCTGCGCGCGTTGAATCGACTTGGTCACCAGCCCCGATTCGATCGGCTGCTCGTCGGTGAAACCGACGCGCTCCATAATTTTGGTCATGCGCTCGCCGCCGAATAACCGCATGACCTCGTCTTCGAGCGAAACGTAGAAGCGCGACGATCCGGGATCGCCTTGGCGGCCGGAGCGGCCCCGCAGCTGGTTGTCGATGCGCCGCGATTCATGGCGCTCCGTGCCGATGATGTGCAGCCCGCCGTTGCGCGCCACGCCCTCACCGAGTTTGATGTCGGTGCCGCGCCCGGCCATGTTCGTGGCGATCGTCACCTGCGCTGTTTGGCCGGCGTCTTTGATGATCTCGGCTTCTTGCTCGTGGTACTTCGCGTTGAGGACGTTGCACTCGACGCCTTTTCGCCGCAACATCGTCGCCAGCAGCTCGCTCTTCTCGATCGAGCGCGTGCCGACCAGCACCGGACGCCCCTTCTGATACTCAGCAATGATTTCGTCGACCACCGCCTCGAACTTGGCTTTCTCCGATTTATAAACGATGTCGGTGTTGTCTTTGCGGACCATCGGCATGTTCGTCGGAACGATGACGACGTCCAAGCCGTAGATGTCGCGGAACTCGCGCTCCTCGGTTTTGGCGGTGCCCGTCATGCCCGCCAGGTGATCGTACAGCCGGAAGAGATTCTGGAAGGTGATCGTCGCGAGCGTCTGATCCTCGCCGCGCACTTTTATGCCTTCCTTTGCTTCGATCGCTTGATGAATGCCGTCGGAGTAGCGGCGCCCGTACATCAACCGCCCGGTGAACTCGTCAACGATGATCACTTCGCCGTCTTTGACGATATACTGCTGGTCGCGGTGGAAGAGATTCCACGCCTTCAGCGCAGCGTTGAGTTGATGTGTCAGTTCGATGTTGCGCTGTTCGTAGAGGTTTTGAATGCCGAGCATCTTCTCGACACGCGCAACGCCGGCTTCCGTTATCGGCACCGCGTGCGCTTTCTCATCCACGGTATAATCCTGCACTTTCTGCAGGCGCGGAATGATCTGCGCAAATTTTTCGTAGAGCTCGCCGGACTCTTGCGACGGCCCGCTGATGATCAGCGGCGTACGCGCTTCGTCGATGAGAATCGAGTCCACCTCGTCGACCAGCGCAAAGTAAAGCTCGCGCTGCACCAAATCCTCGACCTGCCACGCCATGTTGTCGCGCAGATAGTCGAAGCCGACCTCGTTATTCGTGACGTACGTGACGTCGCAGGTGTAAGCGGCGCGGCGCTGGGCCGAGTCGAGCCCGTGCTGAATGATGCCGACCTGTAACCCGAGGAACTGGTAGATCGGGCTCATCCATTCCGCGTCGCGGCGTGCCAGGTAGTCGTTGACCGTAACGAGGTGAACGCCGCGGCCTTCCAGCGCGCGCGCATAGACCGGCAGCGTCGCGACGAGCGTCTTACCCTCGCCGGTCTTCATCTCGGCGATGCGCCCCTCGTAAAGAACCTGACCGCCCATAATCTGCACGTCGAAGTGCCGCATGCCGATGGTGCGGACGCTGGCCTCGCGGACCACCGCGAACGTCTCGGCAAGCATCGCGTCGAGCGATTCGCCTTGCTCTAAGCGACTTTTGAACTCCGCGGTTTTGGCTTGGAGCTCGGCGTCGGAGAGCGCCTTCATCTGCGCTTCGAAAGCGTTGACCGCCCGCGCGGTGCGTCGCAGGCGCGCGACTTCACGCTCGTTGCCGTCGATTATGGTCTTGAGAAACGCCATCGGACTGCTAGGGTACGATTCCTATCCCGGTTACGGTGCCCGGCGAACTGTAGAAAGTTGGAGCGACATTACCGTTCGCGCCGGCCGGGAAGACGTAAATGATCCCGCTCCCGCTTGCGGTGGAATCCGCAACGTAAATGATCCCAGCCGGATCCACTTTGACGTCGGTGGGGGAGATAAGCTTGGTGTTGCATCCTTGAATCTTGCGGATCGGCTTGGTGTACGGAACCTTCTTATTAAAAGGAGGGAATACCAGGATCGCCGGTCCGTCCACCGAGTTACAGGTCGCTTTGGGACGGCCTTGGTCGGCGATATAGATGTTCCCACTTTGATCGAGCGCAACGCTGAACGGCGTGACCACCTGGTTCTTGGCGGTGATCGCGAAGCGCGGGGAGATGTTGATTGGCGTCGGAGTCGGTGACGGCGACGGCGTCGGGCTGGGCGAGCCGGTCGGCGTGGGCGTCGGTTTCGGCGTCGGCGTCGGCTTGGGCGTGGGCGAAGGCGTTGGAAGCGTGAACGACTCGACGGAAGCGCCTTGGATGTTGGCTACGTAAAGGTTACCATTGGGATCAACGGCGACGCCGCCCGGCAGCTTTAAGCGCGGACGCGGTCCGCCGATGGACTGAAACGGCGACGTGCTGCCGGCGAAGAAGAGAAAGATCCGATCGGGATACTTAATCGTCGGGACGTTATCCGCGATCACCATTAGGGCCGGCGGAGGACTCGGGGAACCCGAGGCTTTCGCATCCGCGCCGGTTTTTGGCTGTTTGGGCGTAAACGCGATGCCGCGCGGCCGGCCGATGAGCGACGTGGTGCCCAATGGCAGCACGTTGCCGGTGGCGAGCGCCTCGAATTCAATGAGGATCGCCTTGGTCGTACTGGGGTTGAAGTTGGTAACCCAGAGGTTCTGCCGGCGGTCGAAGGCGAGGTATTGCGGACCATCGAGCCCCGTGCTCGAGCCGCCAATTTCGAAGGCTGGGCCGCCCCCGTTCTTCGTTCCGTTGCTGTAAATGCTCACCGCATTTTGATTGCTGTTGGACGCGTAGAGCGTCTTGGATGGGAAGTTTGGACCGACGTTGACCCCGGTCGTGTTGTAGAGGTTGCTACACGCGACGATTGCCGCGGTGAACGTCAGCGCAAGGAAAGCGACGGTGGCCTTAGGCAGCATGCTTCTCCCCCAGCGTTAGCGTGGCGCTGGAGACCCCTTTCTCTTCTAATAGGTATCGCGGTGCTGCGCTTCCCGCAGCAGCCCGAGTTTCCTGGCCCCACGCTCGTCGAGCGAGCAGCCAGCAAGCGACCACCAGCAGGGCCAGCACCAGCAGCGTCACGATCCACCGGCGAATGCGCCGTCGAGCGTAGGCCGGACGGCTCGATTCCGTATCGATGATCTGACGCGGCATCTCGTTAAACCGGTCGGCGCAAGGGATGGTTGAGCTCTTGGACCTGCACGAGTCTTAGTAACTCTCCGACCGTGACGAATCGATATCCCGCGCGCTTGAAGCGCTCCACCACGTACGGCAGGGCTTCGATCGTGGCCAGCTTACCGCTGTGCAAGAGCACGATCTCCGGAGCCGTCGCGTAGGTCAGCAGGTGGTGCTCCAATCGCGCGACCGTCAGGCTGCGCCAGTCGCCGCTGTCATCGGTCCAGAGGACGACCGAATATCCGAGATCCTGCGCGATGCGCAGCGTACGCTCCGTATATCGTCCGTGCGGCGGGCGCAGGAACGTTCGCACGGCCGGATCGTGGCTCAGCGCCCACAGCACGTCGCGCCCTTCGAGGATCTCTTTGCGAACCAAGTCGACCGGCTCTTGATCGAGATTGGGATGCGAATAAGTATGATCGGCGACCTCGTTGCCATCGGCTTCAATCCGTCGCGTCAGTTCGGGCCACTGCTGCGCGTCCACGCCGATCAGGAAAAATGTCGCCGGAACGCCGAGATCGTGCAGCACGTCGAGCAGCATCGGTGTATAGATCGGGTACGGACCGTCGTCAAAGGTGAGCGCGATAAGCTTTGGCCGCCCCGAGCGGTCGTCGGTTGGATTTTCGTGCATCGCGCGGTATAGCCGCGCGGCGATGCCGCTGGAAAACTCGAGGTGCACGTTATCGGTCGGAGTAACCAAGGCCGGCGCGACGCTGCTCCCGTGCACGAGCGCGCGCCAGCCGCCAACGACCAACCCAACTACTGCGACGATCGCGACGATGCTCTTCACGCGGGGTGACACGAAATTGCTAGGAGTGATCTTGCAAAACGGTCGAGGCTTTTCTCGCCACGTCGGCGCCGACGATGACCGTGACGTCGCTGCCGAGCACCCCGGTAGCGACCGGCGAACTACTCGGCGATGGGTCGGGAACCACGACCGCTTCGCGCAAACCCAGCGGTAAGGCGCTCCGGACTTTTGCGCCGGCGAACGTTACCTGCGAGTGCTCGTGAACTTCGGTGCTGTCGTAGTCGGAACGGTCGGCGTCGCCGATCTCGCCGATCGTGAAGCCGGCTTGGCGCAATTCGTCGGCCACCCGACGCGCCGCACCGCTGACGCCGCTGCCGTTCTCGACGTCCACGCGCAGCGTTTTCGGCGGAATCGCCGCAAGCGCGAGCGCATCCGGCGACGCGACCGGCACGGGCGGGACGACCAGCATCTTGGCCACCAGGTGTGCGCGCGCCGTGGTATCCGGCACCAGCGAGTCGCCGTAGCCGGGCAAATTTATGTCGTCAACGTAGGGAACCTGATCGCTGATAACGGCCGACTGAGGCATTCCCTGGAAGGCCGATGCGATTGAGAAGAGCTCGCTGTCGGCGAAATCGGTCTGCACGTATCTGCGAAAAACGCCGAGAAGATCGCCCAGGTGCAAGAAGGTGTTTACGCGGTCGCCTTTGACCTTGTCGACCAAAGCCCGAAGTAACTGCTGCTGCCGCATGATTCGGCACGGATCGCTGCACCAGTCGTGTCTGAAGCGCATGTACGCGACCGCACGCTCGCCGTTGAGGTGCTGCATCCCCTCCTTCAAATGAATGTGGAGGTGCCCCCAGCTGTCGTCGTAGTCGAGCGTGTCGCCCGTGCAGCCCGTCTTATAGCGCAAGCAGTTTGAAGACTTAACGTAAATGTCGACGCCGCCGATTGCGTCCACGAACTCTTTGGTCGCGTCGATACGCAAGATCATGTACCGGTCGAATCCGGGAATGCCCAGCCATTGCGATATGACGCTCTTGGCCTCTTTCACGCCGCCATCCGATTGCGCTTGATTGATCTTGGCCTGCGTGCCGTTGGGCAGCGTAGCGACCATATCGCGCGGGATCGAGAGCTGGTAAATGCGCTTGTTGGCGAAGTCCAGATTCACCGCCCAAATCACGTCGCTGCGCGAGTTCGTCGAGAACTCTTCGTCCTTGGGCGTATAGTCGTAATCGAGCCCCTCGATCAGAACGAGCAAATTCGGCTTGCCGAAAATCTGCTGGGGCGAGGGAACGAACATCTGGCCGATTGTCGCAACGGGGTTCTTGTGCTCGAAGACCGCGTACCCCGCCGCCGTGGAGAGCAGCCCGGCCGCAATCACGCCCAGGACCGTGAGCAGGCGCTTATTCAAACCGCGCAGCGCTCCGCGAGTATCGCTCGGCCGAAGAAATCAAATGGACCATGGCTTTCCAGCCTGACGTCGGCGAACTCACCAACGTGAGCGTCGCCAGTAAAGTAGATGCCGCCATCGACAGCCGGCGCTTCACCCTCCGAGCGCCCGAACCATGCTCGGGATTCTCTCAGGTACGCCCCGGCCTGGTCGCGTGCGCGCAACTTGCGAGATTCCTCGACCAGCACGCGCACCATAGTGCCGCAGCGCTTACTCCGCGCGCGCTCTGATGCGAGGCGCTGCGCTTCGCGCAGCCGGATCAGTCGTTGGCGACGCTGGCGGACGCCAATCTGTCCGGCCAGCTGTGCTGCCGGCGTGCCTTCTTCCGCGCTGTATTCAAAAAAGCCGACGCGATCGAGCTCCGCTCGAGCGATCCAGTCCTCGAGATACTCGACGTGCTCCTCACGCTCGCCCGGAAATCCGACGATGAAGGTCGAGCGCATCGTGATGCCGGGAACCTTTGCGCGAAACTCGTCGATCAATTCCAAATAACGCTCGCCGTTGCTGGGCCGTCGCATCGCTCGCAGCACTTCGGGATGCGCGTGCTGCAGCGGCATGTCCATGTATTTACAGACCTTCGGAAGCCTTGCGATCGCATCGATGAGCTCGCCGTCTACGGTCGCCGGATAGAGATAGAGGAGCCGAATCCATTCCAAGCCGTCGAGGTCGTGCAGTCGCCCCAGCAGCTCGGCGAGCCCGCCTCGGCGAATTCCGCGGTCGCGTCCCCACATCGAGGTATCTTGCGCGATCAAGATCAGCTCTTTGGCTCCGCCCGCGACGAGCGCTCGGGCCTCCGCAATAATCGACTCTGCGCTGCGGCTACGGAATTTTCCGCGAAGCGCGGGGATGATGCAGAAGGTGCATGGATGATCGCACCCCTCCGCGATCTTTAGATACGCGGTGGCGGCTTGCGTAGTCACCAGCCGGGGCAGAAAATCGTGCTCGGGTTCGGGCTCGAACTCAAGTCGCACCGGTCTGCGGCCCGCCTCCACGTCGTCGAGGAGCTCGACGATGCCCGCGTACGCTCCCGTGCCCACCACGCCGTCAATTTCCGGAATCAGACTCTGCAACTGCGCGCCGTACCGTTGCGCGAGACAGCCGGCAACGATCAACTGCTGTCCCGGGCGCTTACGCGATGCGTGATCGAGTATCGTTTGCGTCGATTCCTCCTTTGCCGGATCGATGAACGCGCATGTGTTAATCACCACGGTGTCGGCGCGGACCGCATCGGGCTCCAAATCCCAGCCGGCGCTGCCGAGTTTGGCGATCATCACCTCTGTGTCGACGAGATTCTTTGCGCAGCCCAGACTGACGAATGCGACGCTCGGCATACGGCTCTAGCGATAGTTGACGAACTGCAGCGGCAACTCGAACTCCATGGCGCGCAACGATGTAATGACCTTTTGCAAGTCGTCCTTGTTCTTACCCGATACGCGTACCTGTTCGTCTTGATACTGCGCGTTCACTTTGAGTTTCAGGCCCTTAATGTGCGCCATCAGCGCGCGGCTCTGATCCTTAGAAATCCCGCTGCGCAGCGTAACGACCTGACGGACCGTACTGCCGGCGGCCGGTTCGACTGGGCTGAATTCGAAAGCCTTGACGTCGATGCCGCGCCGAACCGCCTTTGTTTGGAGCACGTCCACGACGTTTCGCATTTTGAGCTCGTCATCGGAAATCAACGTGATTTTCTTTCCGTCGAATTCGATGCTGGTCTTGCTGTTTTTGAAGTCGAAGCGGTTTTCGATTTCCTTACGCGTCTGATTGAGCGCGTTGTCGAGTTCTTGCCCATCGACGCGCGACACCACGTCGAACGAAGATTCGCTCGCCAATCCCTACCGTGCTCCTCTCATAATGTAAACGCATGTTCGACGACGTCGCCCGTCGCGCCAAGCTTGCCGAGATCTTTGCCGTCGACGTAGATCTCAACGCCACCGGCGTTGCCGATGCGCACCAAGGCGCTCTTCCCGTGGAACGTCTTCGCCGTTCCGGCCGGAAACGTGCCTTCCATGCTAACACTTCCGTCAACCGTCACGCGCAGCCAAGACGGGGCGGAGAGCACGAGGGCCAGCGACTTGGCCCTGTCGGCGGCGTCGGGGCCAACGGCCGGCGGACTGACCGCGGGTGAGGGCGAGGCGGCCGGAAGCGTGGGCGCCGGAACGGCGCTCGCGACCGACGTCAGCGGCGATGCCGCTTTGCGGGGCATCGTCAACTCGCTGAAGACCACGAATGCGATCAAGAGCACGGCCACCGTGCCAGCGGTCCAAAGCAGGAACGAACCGGCCCGGCTCGGTGCCGCGCGGGGGGCCTCCCGTTCGCGGTCCGACGCGGTACTCTGTGGTGGCAGGGGCTGCGAGCGATTGAAGGCTGCCACTGCCTCCTCGGGATCTAAGCCCAAAAAGCGCGCGTACGTTCGAAGGAAGCCGCGGATATAAACCGGCGCGCCGATGGTGCTCCAGTTTTCGTCCTCGATGGCGGCCAGGTAGACGGAGCGAATTCGGATCTGCTCTGCAACTTCTGAAAGCGAGATGCCGCGCGCCTCGCGGGCGGCGCGAAACCGCTCACCCAGCGCTTCAGACGCTCTTGACATTTAGGCTTTGAGTTAGCCCCGCCTTAATGTTATCCTGTTCGCAGTCAGATGGCTAAGGAACGCGTCGTTGCGGCAATGAGCGGTGGAGTCGACTCCGCCGTTGCTGCCGGTCTCTTGCTAGAAAACGGTTACGACGTCGTCGGAATCACGATGAAGATGTACACGCCGTCGAGACCCGCGCACGCCAAGAGTTGTTGCGGAATCGACGATTTCGACGACGCCCGGAGAAGCGCCGCGATGCTCGGAATCCCGCACTACGTTCTCGATTTCGAAGAGGCATTCCGACGTAACGTCATCGAGCGCTTCGTCAGCGAATATGCCGCCGGACGCACTCCCAATCCGTGCGTATCGTGCAACAACTTCGTCAAGCTCGGGACGTTGCTGAACTACGCCGAGCGTCTTGGCGCGCGCTACGTCGCGACCGGCCACTACGCGCGAGTCGAACGCTGCGAGGATGGCGTCCACCTTTTTCGCAATCCGCACGCGAAAGATCAGGCCTACGCGCTCGCGCAGCTGACGCCCGCGCAACTCTCGCATACTCTCTTGCCGCTGGGCGAGTTCGATAAGGCGAGGACGCGTGCACACGCGATGCGCATGCGGCTTCCGGTCCACGACAAGGCGGAATCGCAAGACGTCTGCTTCGTTGAAGGCGGTGACTATCGCGACGTCGTGGCGCGCTTGCGTCCGGAGATCAGCGCGCCCGGCACGATCGTCACGACCAGCGGCGAGCCGCTCGGCGAACACACCGGCATCGCGAACTATACCGTCGGCCAGCGCACAGGGCTTCCCGCTAGGGCGAGCGGAGCGTGCTATGTAACGAAGATTGACTCCACGACGAACACGATCGTCGTCGGCCGCGAAGACGAGCTGCTATCCAGCGAGCTGCAGGCTAACGAGCTCAATTTAATTCGCCCGGAACGATTTCGTGACAACGAAACGCCGGTGCGCGCCATGATTCGCTACCGTTCCGCGCCGGCGCGTGGCGTTGCGACGATCCGCAACGACGGCACGCTCGAGTTGCGCTTCGAAAGCCCCCAGCGCGCGGTTTCGCCGGGTCAGCTCGTCGCGCTGCTCGATGCAACCAGCGACGAAGTCCTCGCCGCGGCCACCATATTCCAATAAGTATCCCGTACGACCGGCCTGAAGCCGGCAGTGACGATGAGGTTTTCGAGATCTCGGCGCGTCGCTTCATTGGTGCTGCCGGCATCGTGCACGACGCGCTCTTCGATGATCGTTCCACCCATGTCGTCGCACCCGTAGAAGAGCGCAAGCTGGCCCATCTTGAGCCCGGGCGTCAACCAGGAGGCTTGCAAGTGCGCGAAGTTATCAAGGTAGAGGCGTGAGATCGCCAGCACGCGCAGGTACTCCAGCCCCGTAGCTTCCTTTCCACGGAGCGGCGTCTTGAACGGAACGTAATACCAGGGGATAAAGGCCGTGAAGCCGCCGGTTTCATCTTGAAGCTCGCGCAACACGTCAAGGTGCTCGATGCGCTCGGCGGCCGTTTCGATCGAGCCGAACATCATCGTCGCGGTGGTGGGCATGCCGAGCACCTGCGCTTCGCGCATGACGCCGAGCCACTCGTGCGGCTGAACCTTGCGCGCCGAGATGCGCTTGCGCACTCGCTCGACGAGGATTTCGGCCCCCGCGCCGGGCAGAGACTTCATGCCGGCGTCCTTGAGACGACTCAATACATCGCGGGTCGAGATGCCTTCCACGTGCGCGAGGCCGACGATCTCGGAAACGGAAAGCGAATGAAGATCGACGTGCGGATATTCGCGCCGCACGCGCGCAAAGAGTTGCTCGAACCAATCTATGCCGAGTTCCGGATTCACGCCGCCCTGGATCATGATTTGCGTCGCGCCCTGGTCCGCCGCGTACTTCACCCGGTCGAGCACCTGATCGTGCGACATCGTGTAGCCTTCTTTGTGATGCTCCGGCCGGAAGAACGCGCAAAAGGTACAGTGCACGTTGCAAACGTTGGTATAGTTGATCGTGGTATCGATCACATAGGTCACGACGTCCGGCGCATGCATCTGCATGCGCCGCGCGTGCGCCGCCGCTCCGAGCTCGTGGAGGTCGGCCTCGTCGTAGAGCCGCAGGCCTTCCTCGAAGCTAAGACGGCCTCCCGACGCCGCCCGATCCAGCAGATTAGCCAGCGAGGGCACTGGCATTCTCCTGAAGCCCGATGGGAACGGCCGGGATCGCTCCGATCTCGACCAGCTCGCGACAATACGCCGCCAGTCCGTTGCGCGCGGCGACGTGAAACATGAAATTGAGTTTGCCGAAATAACTCTCGTAAAACCCCGCCGGTCGCGCGATGACGCGCTGAGCCAGCGCAACGACTTGCTCGCCATGCGAACGAGACCAGGTGTAAGCGTCAGTCAGCGCATGCATGCAGGCGTGAACCGCCGCGGGGTCGCGCTCGTACGCCTCGCGGCGCGCCGCCCAGACGGCAAAAACGGTCTGGTGGCCGCTCCACTCGTGCCAAAGCCTGCCCAAGTCATACACGATGTCGGCTGGAAATCGTTCGATGGCATCGATGGCCGAGTCGCCGATTAGCAGCGTCGGATCGCCTCCAAGCGCGCGCGCAAAGGGCGTGCGCTCCTCGACGTAGCTGGGGCGGATGGCATACCGCCGCTCGAGGATGATGCGCAGGAAACTGCGGCCGCTGGCGGATTCTTGACTAACGTAAACGGGCACGCCATCCAGCCGCGCCGGCGGCACCGAGGAGACGAGCACGACCGAGACGACTTCCTCGCGAGCACCGATGCAGAGATCCGGAAGCAGCACGAGCTTCTGGGAGTTCGCCGCCCACGTAAACGCGCTGATCGGACTCATATCGAGCTCGCCCTGCAGCAGCATCGCGTTTAATCTCGATGGCACGTCGGCGTGCAGCGATCCCGGATACGCGATCGCCCCCGCGTCGAACGCAGCATAGACCGGCAAATCGTTGGTATACTTGATTCGGCCGCATCGTAGCGTCATGCTTCGTCCTTCGACAAGCTCAGGACGACACTCCGGCATGAGATTGGGCGGGAGTCCAGTCGTAGGGAAATTCTTCGTAGGTCGAGTTGCGGCGGATGGGTACGTAGCCGGCCTCTTCGATTAGCCGGCGGAACTCGCGATCGTCAACGTATTGCCCCGAAGACGTTCCGGCGGAATGATAGATCATCTCCTCGTCGGTCGAACCGTGCGTTCCGTCCATGTCGTCGGCCCCGAATTGCAATGCGACTTGGCACACTTTTAGGCCTTGGATCATCCAATACGCTTTGATGTGGTCGAAATTGTTCAGCATCAGACGAGCGACGGCGAAGGTGCGGACATCGTCGAGCCCGGTCGTCCAGCCGCAGTACGAAAGCTCGTTTCCGTCGGGGTGAAACGCGAGCGGAATGAAGGCGTTGTACCCGGGAGAACGCTCTTGCGACTCACGCAGCCGTACGAGATGATCGACGCGGTCTTCAAGCGACTCGATGTGGCCGTAGAGCATGGTTGCGTTGCTCGCGATGCCTTGCCGATGCAGCTCTTCGTGGATCTTCACCCAGTTCTCGGCGGAGACTTTATTGGGGCAGATCTTTGCGCGCGTCGCGTCGGCGAAGATCTCCGCCGCGCCGCCGTTGACGTTGTCGAGCCCCGCCTCTTTGAGCATCGAGATGATCGCAGGAAATGAGAGCCGATGGCGCTTGGCCATGTATTCGAGTTCGGCCGCAGTAAACAGCGACAGCTGCACGTGCGGCAGCATCTGCTTGAAACGGCGCATCAGCGGCAGCCAGTAGTCGAGGGACAACTGCCGCGGGTCGTGTCCGCCGACGATGTGCAGTTGGTTGAAATTCGTTCCCGTTTCGGTCGCTTTGGCGTAGACTTGATCGGCCGTCATCCGGAAGACTCGCTCCGGCTCTTTGAACTCGTCGGCCGCAAACGAGCAGAACGTGCATCCCGCAAAGCAGACGTTCGTTGAGTTGATGTAGCGGTTGAGGACGTAGAAAACTTTCTTGCCGCTCTTGCGCTCTTTTTGCTTGCGCGCCAGCCGCCCGAGATTGTGAAGATCCCAGGTGCGATAGAGCGCAAGGCCGTCGGCCGGGGACAGCGATACGTTCGCGTCGAGCTTTCGCTCGATCTCAACGAGCACCGGGTCGGGGAATGCCATCAGCCGTCTATTCTGCCGACGCCTACGGCCGCCCCGCACCGCGAGCAAAGAGCTTCACCGGCGCGGCCGCCAACACGGCCGAAGCGATTGCCACCGCGAGCAGCGCACCGCCAATGAGATCGGTCAGGTAATGCGCCCCAAGCGCAAGGCGCGCCCAGCAAATCGCCAACGCAAAGGCCACAAGCAAGAAGGCCGCGGTGCTACGGACGCGTCGCGGCAGCTCCGACCCGTACAGCATAAGCGCCCACAGTGCATAGAAGCCTGTGGCAATTGTCGCATGTGAGCTGGGATAGGAAAACGCCGTTTCGTGCTTCACCACCCAATCGAGCTGACGCGGCCGCGCAAAAACGTGCTGGAAGAAATCGGCCCCGCGCCAACAGAGCAGCAAGACCACGACGCTGAACAGAATCCGCGCGCGCCAGTGCGGCAACCGCCACGCCAGGATAAGCAAGGCGATCGCGATTGGAACCAACGCGTAGATATAACACGACCACGTGAGCCACCACGCGATCAGAGTCGAGTGATTTACCAGCGAAGATTCCCAAGCCAACAATCCCGCCGGTTCGCCGTTTCGCACGACGTCGAGTCCCAGAACGACGAAGCACGCGAACGCCGCGAGCACGATCACAAGGAGGCGCAACGAGAAAACCCAACGGGGTGTCACGCTACGGATTGCCCGTGAACAGGTCTTGCTGCGCGTTTCGATCTTTACCCAGACGCGGCGCCATGATTTCCAAATCACCGAGTCCGATCAAGATCTTCCGAGGTTTCGTTCCTTCGTGTTGCCCGACGACTTTGAAATCTTCGAGCTGCTTCATCACCCGGACGGCGCGCGGATGGCCGATCGAAAACTGCGATTGCAACGCGGCCGTCGACGCATAGTTCGCTTCGATGATGAACTTTGCCGCCTCATAGCAAAGCGGATCGACGTCGCGGCGCGCGGAGTCGTCCTCGCCGAGCGGCACGACTTCAACATCGAGCAAGTTATCGGGACGGGATTGACGCGCCCAGAACTCGACGAGCCGGCTTACCTCGGACGCCGTAATAAACGCGCCTTGTGCGCGAATCGGCTTGGGTGCGTCGATCGGTAAATAGAGCATGTCGCCCCGTCCGAGCAACCTCTCCGCGCCGTTCATGTCGAGAATCACGCGAGAGTCGGCTTGCGAGCTCACCGCGAAGGCGATGCGCGACGGAACGTTTGCCTTGATCAGGCCGGTAATGACGTCGACCGAGGGTCGCTGCGTCGCGACGATGAGATGAATTCCCGTCGCGCGGGCGAGCTGCGCCAGCCGCATGATCGTCGTCTCGACCTTTGCCGGAGCGACCAGCATGAGATCGGCCAGCTCGTCAATGACGATGACAACGTACGGCAATCGCTCCTGCGGATACTTCGCGTTGTATTCCTCGATTTTGCGAACCCCGGCCTTGGCAAAACGCTCGTACCGCGATTCCATCTCTTTGGTCATTTCGAAGAGCGCGCCGGCTGCGAGGCGCGGATCCGAGATAACCTCTTTAATGAGATGTGGGATGCCGTTGAAAACGGCTAGCTCGACGCGCTTGGGATCGATCATTAGCATCTGCACCTGATCGGGCGTCGCGCTCACGAGTAACGAAGCGATAATGGTGTTGAGGCAGACGGATTTGCCGGCGCCCGTCGCGCCCGCAACGAGGATGTGCGGCATCTTGCACAGATCGCTGAAGACCGGCCGGCCCGTGATGTCTTTGCCGAGCGCCATCCAAAGCGGCGGCACCTGTCCGCGATTCGGCAAGGCGTCGAGGATTTCACGAATCGCGACAACCGCGACCGTTTGATTCGGGACCTCGATTCCAACCGCCGACTTTCCGGGAATCGGCGCCTCGATCCGAACGCTGGTCGCGGCCAGCGCCAACGCCAGGTCGTCGGCGAGCGACGCGATGCGGGAAATCTTCACGCCGCGCTCGGGCTTGAGTTCGTAGCGCGTAATCGATGGGCCGCGCTCGATATGCGCCACCTTCGCGCCGACGCCGAAACTCGCGAGCGTGTCTTCGAGGATATGGGTTCGGTTCGAATCGTCCACCGTTTGGTTCGGCGGCACGTCGAACAACGACAAGTCGGGCAGGCGGTAAGCGTTGGGAGACACAGCATCGAGGTGCGAGACGGGGCGACGGGGAGCTTCTTTGACGATGAGCGGCGCCGCTTCGACCGGAATGGGTTCGGCTTGCACGATGCTGGTCGAGGGGGCGCGAGCGATTTCTCCGTCGACGGCCGGCACCTCGACGCTTGGGTGCATCGGCAGCGCAAACGCTTCGCGCAGTCGTGCAGCCTTGGGAAGTGGCGGGGGCCGCAATCCTCCGAAGAATAGAATGATGCGGCCGATAAGCTGCTTCATGCTGGCATTGCTCAGCCAGAGCGTCAGCGAGAGCGCCGCAAGACCGAGGAGAATCCAGGCGCCGGCGACCCCGACGAGCGCGTGCAGCGCCCACCAGATGTTTGAACCGACGACGCCGCCGTTGCGTAGTCCACGCGCGCCAAACATCGCGTCGACGATCAGGAAGTACGCAAGCGCGCTGCTGCCCAGGCTCGCGATCATGCGCGGTACGTTGACTTCAAGGAAGACGATCGCGCCGACCAGCGCAACGAGAATCGGAAAGAGCGGCGTGGCCGCTCCGAAGAGGTGGCGCAGCAGGCCCGCAGTCCAAATGCCGATTGCGCCGGCATGATGCGGAAACGCCAAGGCGATGCCGCACAGGACGGCGAGTGCGATCGCGGTAATCCCAACGATCTCGAGGTTGAGCCTCGCCCTTGCATTCGCCCTGCGACGCTTGTCCTGAGCGCGTGCCATGGAATCTACCTGTTCTTCGTCACACCGGGAGTTCATTTTGGCTACGCTCGTCGTCCTCGAAGGCGATCAGACCGGACAAGAGTTGTTGCTCGAAGCGCTGCGCGTCCTCGATCCCAGCGTCATTGGCATAGCACTCGCCCTCGAGCGTTACGACCTTTCGCTGCAGAACCGTCGCGCCACGGCAAATCGCGTCGTTTACGACGCGGCGGAGGCAATGAAGCGGCACCACCTCGGCCTCAAGGCCGCAACCATCACTCCGGAAGAGCACGGCGACGTGGGTTCTCCCAATCGCATTCTTCGAGAAGCGATCGGAGCCAGCGTGATCGTTCGCACCGGTCGAAAGATCCCGCGCGTGCGCCCCGTCGGCGGCATTCACGCGCCGATCTCGGTCGTGCGCATGGCCGTCGGTGACGCCTACGGCGCAAAGGAATGGCGTGAGGGCGAAGGTCTAGACCAAATCGCCAGCCGCACCGAAACGATTTCGCGACGCGTCTGCCGGCACGTTGCGGAATACGCGTTCGTGCATGCCGCGAAGACAGGCGCGACCGTCTTCGGAGGCCCCAAGTACACCGTCAGCCCGATTTACGAGGGCATGCTTAAAGAAGAGATGGATGCCGCCGCACGGCGCCATCCCGGCATTCCGTACGATCCTCAGCTCATCGACGCGACCTACGCGCTGCTACTCTCAACGGCCGGTGATACGCCGCTGGCCATTCCGTCGCTCAATCGCGACGGAGACTGCCTCTCCGACTTGGTCATGCAGCTCTTCGGCTCGATTGCGGGCGCGGAATCCATAGTCTTGGCCTTCGACGACGCATTACGGCCCGCAACGGTAATGGCCGAAGCGCCGCACGGGACCGCACCGCGCTTGCGCGGCAAGAACGTTGCCAATCCATTGGCAATGATTTTAGCCGCGGCCGCAGTGCTTTCGTACGTCGACGATCCTCGCGCCGGCACGGCCTCGCGCGCCATCTACCATGCAGCATTTGCGGCGCTTCACGACGGCGTCGCCACGGCCGACCTCGGCGGCCACGCCACCACCGCCGAATTCACCGACGCAGTCCTCGCACGACTACGCTTGTCAAGACTTGCGGGTTAGACTTCCATTACGACGGGGATGACGACTGGGCGGCGTTTCGTGCGGCTATGCACGGCAGACGCCAAGGCGCTACGAATGTGCTCTTTCATTGCGTTGACGTCGCGCCTTGCGTCAACCGAAACGCCTTCGATCACGGCCTTTAACTCGGCCCGAAGCTCGTCGAGTACGCCATCGGCTTCGGGCAGGTAAAAGACGCCTTTCGAAATCAAATCCGGACCGGCGATGACGCGCGCCTCCTCGCTGTCAATCGCGACGACTACCATAATGATGCCGTCGTTTGAGAGCGCCTTCCGATCGCGCAGTACCGCTTCGCCGACGTCGCCGATCCCTGACCCGTCGACAAAGACGTGTCCTCCGTAGGTCTTGCCGATCTTATCGCCATATTCGTGGGTGAACTCCAGCACGTCGCCGTTTTCCACAACGAAAACGTTACCAGGCTCGACGCCCGTCTGGACTGCGAGCTCCCCATGCTTGGCCAGCATTCGATATTCACCGTGCACGGGAATGAAGAACTCGGGGCGCACGAGGTTGAGCATTAGAAGCAGCTCTTCTTGCGAGGCGTGCCCCGACACGTGCGAACGACCGTCGGTTCCGTGGATCACGATCGCGCCAAGCTTGCAAAGGTTGTTGATCGTTTTGTGCACGCTCTTCTCGTTTCCGGGAATGGGCGTCGCGCTGATGACCACCGTGTCGCCGGGAACAACGCGGAACTGCTTGTGATCGCGGACCGACATCCGAGCGAGGCCGCTCATCGGTTCGCCCTGCGAACCGGTCGTCATGACGACGACTTGCTCCGGGGGATAGTTATCGATCTCTTCGATCTTAATCGCCGTATCGGCTGGAATCCGCAAATGCCCGAGCGAACCGGCGAAGTGCACGACGTTACGCATCGAGCGGCCTAAAAACGCGATCTTACGATTGAACCGGACGGCGTGATCGACGGTTTGCTGAATCCGCGGCACGTTTGACGCGAACGATGCAACCACAATCCGCCCTTTTGCGTGAGAAAAGATCGAGGTAAACGCTTCGCCCACAATACGTTCCGAGAGGGTGTGGCCCGGGCGCTCGGCGTTGGTAGAATCCGAAAGCATGCACAGCACGCCCTCGTCTCCGACGCGCGCGATGCGCGGAAAGTCCGCCGGCTTTCCGTCGATCGGGGTTTGATCGAACTTAAAGTCGCCCGTGTGAAAAATCGTTCCGACAGGAGTGCGCAAGGCCAAGGCGCACGCGTCCGCGACGGAGTGATTGACGTGGATGAACTCGGCTTCTATAGAGCCGTACATCCTGCTATCGCCCGGTTTCACTTGCGTGAACTCGACATCGCCGAGGTGCTGTTCGCGCGACTTCGCTTTGATCAACGCGATCGTCAGCGGTGTCGCCACGATCGGCACGCCGGTAAACTCTTTGGCGAAATAGGGAATACCGCCGATGTGATCTTCGTGGCCGTGCGTAACTAGCAGCGCCCGCAGTTTGTGGGCGTGCTCGCGCACGTACGTAAAATCGTTGATGACGATGTCGACCCCGTACATTTCGTCGTCGGGAAACATCAAGCCGCAATCCACCACGACCAGATCGTCGTTGGTCTCGATCACGGTCATGTTGCGGCCGATTTCGCCGCAGCCCCCCAGCGGCACGATGCGCAGGTACGGTTCGGACGGGGGCGCGGGGACGGTCAGAGCGTCTGAAGTCACCCGCGGTGGTTTTTGCTCCGTATCCTTGCTCCCCCGCGCCTTCGTAGTGAATTGCCCCGAGGAGGTATGCACGATGACGATTTTGGCGCTCGTTGCAGTTCTATTAAACTCGTCCCCACCCACGGCTCAGCCTGGACCGGCCACGCCCGCCAGGGCCGCGGCATCGCCGGCGCCGCTCTCGCCCGACGCGCTTTTTTCGCGCCGCGCCCTCCGACGGGCTCGGTTGCTCATTCAGATGCGGATGATGCAGTTTCGGGAGGAGCGCTTGGAGTGCGTACGAGCGGCCCTGCTGCGGCAGCTCCCGCCGGCGCTTCGCCCGCAGGAACCGACGACTTGGAGCGGCAGCGGCAACACGCCGGTCGGTTGCCCGACCGTTCGACTTCGGTCGGGGTGACGAGATTGGGTGACACCATCTGCGACTTTTTTTCGTTTGCGGGGTAGATGTCTGAAGAAAACCCCCTAAGCCTAACGGAATGCGTTTGAGATGGTGAATAATCGTATACTTCCCACCGTGATTGTGGGACTTGTAGGTGCCGTTATCGGCAGCTTCCTTATGATGCTCTACGCGAGCAGCCACTTTGGTGGCGCGACCGGGCCGGATCGCACCCCGCCGGCCATCGCCGCGGTTCCGCTCAGCGGCGTCAGCGATCAAGATCGAATCGTGAGCGCGGTAAAGCGGACGAAGTCGTCGGTCGTCGCGATCACAGAACAGGTGAACGGACAGGAAGTCATTCCCGCCGACCCGTTCTTCCAGCAGTTTTTCGGCGGCCAGGGCCCCGGCATCGTCCAACCCTATCGCGGTGAGGCCTCGGGCTCGGGATTCGTGATCGACTCGCAGGGCGACATAGTAACCAACGCGCACGTCCTGCAACCGCCTTCCGGCGGAAAGGTCACCAAGCTGACCGTCGTGTTCGCCAACGGCGATCGTGTGCCGGCGCGCGTGCTCGCCTACAATCTCGCGGCGGACGTCGGAATCTTGCGCGTCGACCACTATGCCAAGCTGCCGCCGCCGTTGGAACTCGGCGACTCCAGCCGGCTCGAACAAGGTCAATGGGCAATCGCTATCGGCGAACCGCTGCAGTTGCAGCAGACCGTAACGGTAGGGGTCGTTTCGGCGTTCAATCGATCCGAACCGATCCCGACGGAGAACGGCGGCGAGATCGACTTCAAAGGGCTGCTGCAAACGTCAGCCCCGATCAATCCCGGTAACTCGGGTGGCCCGCTCATCGACATCGACGGACGCGTCATCGGAATGAACCAATCAACGGTCAAGTCGGCCTACGCGCAAGGCATCGGTTTCGCCATTCCGTCCAATACGGTGCGCACCGTCGCGGCCGCATTGGTGAAGAATCCTGGCGCGCACCAAGGAACCGACACCGGCTTCCTCGGGATTTACATGGCGAACTTGACGGCCGGAGTGAAGAACCAAATCGGCTTCAACGGCAGCGGCGGCGTCGCGGTCCAACAGGTCTTCTCCGGCTCTCCGGCCGATCAGGCCGGGATCCAGCCGGGCGACGTTATCCTTCAAGCCGACGGAAGAACCTTCGACAGCGTCAAGGCACTCCACGACTACATAGGCGCGAAAAAGCCGGGCGACTCGATCCGACTGAACGTTTGGTCGCAGGGCATGAAAAAGTTCGTCGCCATCAAGCTAGGCGAAACACCGGCCGAGCAGCCCGTTTCGCAACAACAAGCCCCCGAGCAACAGCAGCAGCCGCCGGAGCAACAACAGCCCTAACAATCGTCAGCGATTTGCAGGAGGGGCCTGCAACTGCGGGCCCCTATGCCGTGTCTGAGGTGAAACAACTCCGACCGCGCATCGTGTATGATAATGCGGTATCCCCATCCGACCTGTTCGTAAGCGGCAAGGCGTCACCGGCGGTCCGGCGCATGGCTTTCACCTCGGCCTAGGGCGCGATCGCCCGGAATAGCTGGTCCAGAGCAGTCGGGTAAAACTTACTAGAACGAGGTATAAGGTTTCATGGCTAAGACGGTTGGCATCGACCTCGGCACGACCAATTCGGTCGTTGCTGTAATGGAGGGCTCGCAGCCCATTGTAATTCCCAACGCCGAAGGTTCGCGCACGACACCTTCGGTTGTCGCATTTACGAAGACCGGTGAGCGTCTCGTGGGGCAGCTTGCGAAGCGTCAAGCGATCACCAATCCGGATCGCACGATCAGCTCGATCA
>DAIMCN010000025.1:0-36227 GCA_036726365.1 Candidatus Cybelea sp. | reverse complement strand
CCGATCCGCAAACCGGCGTGTTCTCGGCGCTGGGTTCCTATCAGAATCCATCGGTGATCGCGGGTAATCTCCAGATCTCGTACGACGTCAGCCCGCGAATCAAGCTGACCGTGCTGGGCGCAGATCTGTTTCACACCTGCTTCGGCGGTTCGTCGGAGCCGTGGACTAAGGCCAACCCACCGGGCTCCGCAGTCTGCGGATATCTGCCGGCAGGTGCCTCGCTTAACAATACCGTGTATCCAAGCAACTTCTACAATGGAACCGGGATCAACGACTTCGCAGCCAATAAGGTGCATCCGGCCTTCACTCAGAGCTACTATCCAACGCCGGTTAATAACGGCGCGATTGGCGGCGGCCCGCCACCGATCAACCTCTACTTCAACGCGCAGGTAAAGATCTAAGAAGCAATCTGCGCAGATCCCTGGAGAAAAGGCGCGAGTTCACGAACTCGCGCCTTTCTTTTCCGCGAAATTGAGGGATTCTTTATTTCTTTTTATGATTTTTCTTGAACTGCCGTGATATCGTTACTCTGCTCGTGAACGCGCTGGATTGGCAAGACGCAGGCAGCAGAGCCGCGACATATGTTTTTGGACCCTTTCGCTTGGATCCGCAGCGACGGCTACTCTCTCGAGGCTCGCAAGTCATACCGATTCCCGAACGGATCTTTCAGCTTCTCCTGATCCTCATCGAGGCAAACGGCGAGCTCGTACAGAGGGAAACGATCGCGTCGCGGGTTTGGCCGGACGCGGCCGTCAGCGATGGCAACATCGCCCAACACGTATACTGTCTCCGTCGCCTCCTGGGAGAGCACGCGCACGACCGCGCCATGATCATGACCGCAAATCGTAGGGGCTACCGGCTAACGGTGCCCGTACGGGTGGAGGCACCGCCCGAAATGAGCGACGCCGGCTTAGACGACAAAAACGCAGACATCGAGTCGTTTTGCGATTTCGGTCAGGCAAGTTATCTGCTTGAGCGTAGAACTGCGTCTGACCTCCGGCGGGCCATTGACGTCTTCGAGTCGGCCCTTCAGAGCGATCCTGACTACGTCCCGGCACTCATCGGCATTGCACGTGCGTACGCTCTGCTGGCGGAATATTGGCACGTCCCAGCGGCGGGCGCATTCAACAAAGCCAGGCAGGCCGTCGAACGCGCACTATCGCTTGCGCCGGCCTCAGCTTCTGCGCACGCGGTGTTGTCCAACCTGCTCGTTTTTGCGGACTGGGATTGGGCCGAAGCGAAGTCGGAACTCGACACGGCGCTGCGCTTCAATCCCAATTCGTCCGTCGTGCATAATAATGCCGTCTATTATTACATTTGCGCGGGGGATTTCGACAAAGCGCTTTTCGATGCGAAACGCGCTCTGATGCTGGAGCCGTCTTCCCTGTCGCGTCAACTGCTGCTCGGCCTGACCTTGGTTCACGCCGGCCACTATCGCCGTGGCATCGCCTGCCTTTCGAGCGTCGTCAAAAGCGACGGCGACTTCTACGTTGCGAAGCGTTATCGAGCGCAGGCATTGCTGCTGAACGGACAATGCGAAGAAGCGCTCGCGGAGCTGCTCTTATTGCCGCAGGAACGCTCCGACGATCCGTCATTCCGCCTACCGCTTTTAGCGAGAGCGTTCATGGATTGCGGGGAAAGGGATCGTGCCGAGCAAATCTACGCGAACCTCCAGAGTATGGCCGAGAGCGAGTACGTTGTGTCGTGGAATCTCGCAGTCGTGGCCGTGGCGTTGGGTCGTTGCAATGAGGCCATCGCTCACCTCCAGCGAGCCTGTAAAGACCGCGAGCCGTCGCTGCTATTCCTGAAGAGCCTGCCGTGGTTCCGCCGGATTTCTGGACGTCCCGAGTTCAAAGAGATTCTGCAAGCGGTCGGGCCCTAGTATCGATCCCTAAAACGCCGCGTACGAGCCTTGCCTTAGATCCTGCACGATCGTCGTCTCGCGGGTCCGCCAGCGGAGCCCGTCGCGTGCGCGTTGGGAACTGATCTGCGAGTCCAAAGCGAGCGCGTCGGCGAAAGCGCCGAGCTCGCGGCGCGCGTCTTCAAGCGGCCACGAAACGGTTGCACCGTTTCGCCCCGCGCCTGTACTGGCAGCTTCGGCCATTTGGTAAACCGTGAACGAGGTATCATCGCCGGCATTATAAACCCCGGCGGCTGCGGCCTTCTCGACCGCCAGAACGTATAATTCCGCTAAGTCATCGTGATGAACGACGGGCCAATGATTGGCGCCGTCGCCGACAAAACGGGCGGCGCTGTTTTCCTTAGCGGACTGTACCCACATCGCCGGTAAGCCGCCGCCGCTTCCGAATACAACACCGGGTCGAATGACGATCGCGCGCACGTTGCGGCCGGCGGAATCGAGCACGATCCGCTCCAAGTGCGGACGGTGCGCTGCCAATGGCGTAGGATTCAAGGGAAAATTCTCATCGGCAACGCGGGGCCAGGTGTTTCCATAGATCCATATGCCGCTGGTGTAGAGAAGCGGTTTGCCGCTGCCGGCGAGCGCATCGGCGATCGCGTTTAGCGCCGCGCTTTCGAGCTGCGCGACATTAGCGCCGTTATATTGCACCGCATACACGGCGCCCTCGCTGCTTCGCGCCGGCGTCTCGAGGGTACTCGCCTCGGAAACGTCAGCGGTAAGCGGTTCCACGCCTGCAAGGCGCAACTTTTCGGCGCTGCTTTCCGAGCGCGCCGACCCAGTTACGGTGTGGCCGCGTTCGATCAGTGCCCGCGCGATTGCCGACCCGATGTAACCCGTCGCGCCGACGACAAAAATCCGCATGCCGGTACCTCCGAAGACCGAAATAGTATCACGACAAGGCGAACGAGTGAAGCGCCCGAACGAGAATCGGACGGTGAGAGCTCGCAATGGACGGTGACGTGATCGTGATCGGCGCTGGTGCGGCGGGTTTGGCTGCCGCGCGCAGCCTTGCCCAACGGGCGTTTCGCGTGATTCTCGTCGAGGCACGCGAACGAGTGGGCGGCCGCGTGTGGTCGCGGTCGGCGCCGCGAACGGCGACACCCGCGGAGCTTGGCGCGGAGTTCATTCATGGACGCGCCCGTGAAACGATGGGACTCCTGCGCGAAGCCGGCACGAGCGTCATTCCCAGCGGCGGCGATGCGTGGACGCTCGACGAAAACGGCGATCTGCAGCGCGCGAACGACCAATTCGGCTCGGCTCCAGGCGTCTTTGACGTCGCCCTGTCGCTCCGCGACGATGAAAGCGTCGAACGGTTTCTGCAACGATTCGAAAGCGATCCGGGGATGCGTGAGACCGTCACGACGGCACGCGCATTTGTCGAAGGCTTCGAAGCCGCCGATCCCGCGATCGCCAGTGCGCGAGCGATTGCGCAGGAGTGGCGAAGCGGCGTCGATTCGACGATCGCGCGGCCGCGCGGAGGGTATGCGCCGATGTTCGAACGGCTGCGCGAGGCTTGCATCGCCGAAGGCGTTTTGATCCAACCGTCGACCATCGTGCGACGCATTGCGTGGCGCCGCGGGGGAGTTACGGTAGAAGCGCGCGAAACCGGTGCCGCCGACCTGCAAACGATTCGCGCGCGGGCCGCGATCGTGACGCTGCCGATTGGCGTTTTGCGGCACACCGATGACGACGCGGCGGTCGTCTTCGAACCTGAGTTGCCGGCCGCGAAGCGCGCGGCGCTCGCCGGCATCGAAATGGGCCGTGTGGTGAAGGTCGCCCTATGGTTTCGCACCCCATTTTGGGAACACATTGAGGATGGGCGTTACCGCGACGCCGCATTCTTCCGTTGCGAACGCCAGTCGTTCCCGGCCTATTGGACGCAGTTCCCGGTGCGCTGCCCGCTCATCGTCGCGTGGGCCGGCGGTCCCAAGGCAGTGGCGCTCGGCGGCGCATCCCAAACGGAACTCATCGAGCGCGCACGCAGTGGTCTTGCGACGCTGTTACGCGAACCGGAGCTCGTGCGCAAAGAGTTCGAGCGCGGAGTCATGCACGACTGGAATCACGACATTTTTTCTGGAGGTGCGTACAGCTACGTCGCGGTTGGAGCGGGCAACGCGCGTGCCGCGCTCGCCAAGCCTCTCAATAAGACCCTGTTCTTTGCGGGGGAGGCAACCTCAACCGATGGCCAAGGCGGCACTGTTAACGGTGCACTCCAAACCGGAGAGCGCGCCGCTACAGAAGCAGCAGCAGCCTTGCGAGCCAAGTAACGTGGCACAGAACGCGGCGTCGTTTCTAGTACCGTGGTCGGGCTTCTACGTGATGACGGGCTCCTCGGCGGCGGCGCTCATCGGACTGATGTTCGTCGTGATTACGCTCGTAACGCGGTCAGAACGACCGGTTCGCACTCAGGATGGTCTCGCCACGTTTAGCACGCCCACGGTGTTGCACTTTTGCTGGGCCTTGCTCGTCTCGGCAATTCTCAACGCTCCGTGGCGCTCGGCTATATTGCCGGCGGTGCTGATCGGCCTAGCCGGCCTCTACGGCGTCGTGTACGTGCTCCGCGTGATGTATCGGACGAAGCGATTGACCGCCTACACCCCGGACGTCGAGGACTGGATATGGTACTCGATTCTTCCATTCGGTGCCTACGGCGCGATTTTGGGTGGCGCGATTGCGCTTCTCGCGGCGCCAGGCGAGGCGCTCTTCGTCGTCGCCGCCGGCGTCGTGTTACTAATCTTCATCGGCATTCGCAACGCCTGGGACGTCGTCACGTTCTTGGTGACGTCGCAATAAACGAGTCCAACGCGTTAAGAGCCTCGGGAAGGTTCGCGCGACCGTAGCCGATGCGGAAGCGTTCGTCGCCAACGTCGAAGGCGACGCTGGGTAAGAGGAGCACTCCTGCCTGTTCGGCGAGACGCAGACAGAAGGCCTCACTGCTTCCTGCCAGGTAACGCGGAAACGCGGTCGTTCCGGCTCGCGGTCGCGCCCATTCGAAAAGGTCGGTACGATGCGAAAAGAATTCGTCGAGGTAATCGAGATTCCGTGCGGTAATCGCTCGCACGCGTTCGATTAGCGCCTCGCCGTGGCGCAGCGCGAGGTCGGCGAGAAACTCACTCGGCGCGCTGCTGCAGATCGTTAGGTAATCCTTCAGGGTTGCTATTTGTTCGTAGAGCGCTCGATCGCGCGTCGATATCCAACCGATTCGCAGGCCGGCCAGACCGTAAGCCTTCGCCAGCGCGCCGAGCGAGACGCCCCGCTCGTAGAGATCGCACACCGCGGGCAAACGCTCGGCCTCGCGTTCCAAGCCGCGATAGACTTCATCCACAAAGAGCCAGAGCCCACGCCGGCGGGCGATCTCAACGACCGCATCCATCTCGGCGCGGTCGAGCGAATAACCGGTGGGGTTGTTCGGCGTCGTGAGCACGATCAGCCGCGTGGATGGCCGGATGAGACGCTCGAGCGCGTCGAAATCCGGCGCGCCCTCTCGCGCGAGATCGGAGTCCCACCGGGTGACTTCGGCGCCGATCGCCTCGGCGATCGAATAATGCGACTGGTAAGTCGGGAACTGAGCAACGACGTGGTCGCCGGGCTCCAAGACCGCGTTCATAAACGTAAAAATCGGTTCTTGAGCGCCGCAGTGTACTAAAATCTGATCGGCATTGGCGTGTTGATATAACGACGCAATCGTTTGGCGCAGATACGGGCTTCCGCGGGATTCCGTGTATCCTAGCCGGAGCTCGAGCAGGCGTTCCTCGGATTCCGGTTCCAGAAAGAGCAGTTCACGAATTGAAAGTGACTCGGGATCGCTGGAACACAGGAGATACCGCGCCGTGAACTCGTACCGCGCGAAGTAGCGCTCTAACGCAAAGGGCCGCAGCTTCATGCAAGCAGGCCGTTATCGCCGGCACCGCTGCGCTCCTTGGCGCCCGTGACGTTCGCAGGGGAAGAAGACGAACGAGTGCTCGATAACGGTCTTCCGCGGCGCAATCAGAGAAGGTCGGCCGCCCTGATCGGGAAAGGAACCCAGGCATGCAGTATAAGTCTGCCTGGTACGCTTTGATCGTCGTAGCGATCGTCCTAATAATTTTTGAACTGTTCTTTCGCTATCGGTACGTCCATGCCGGAGCTCAGCTATGGCGGATCGATCGCGTTACCGAACAGGCGTGTCTGGTACGGATTGGCGATGCGATGTGCTCTCCGTCGACGGTGCCGGTGGGCGCGCCCGGGGCGGGAAGGCGCTCTGCGAATCGCAATCCGTATCTGGTCTCCCCGACGCCCGAGCCGAATCCGCGCTAAACGGCCGCTGAGGACTCTTTGGCCGCGATCAGTTCGATCGTATTGCCGGAAGGGTCGGCAACGTAGAACGAAACGCTGCCATCGTCTTCGATACGCTCTTCGTCGATCGAAACGCCTTGCGCTTCGAGGTATTCACGCAGCGCCTTTTCGCCGCTCTGCCTAAGCCGCAACGCTACGTGGTGGACGTTGCGGCCGCCCGCTACGGCCGGTTTCGCCCAACTTCCTTCCGGTGCGCTCGCATCGACCAAATCGATGTGCGACCCGCCGGCGCGCAACTCGATCATGCCGTATTGCGGTAGGCGCGTCTCCACAATGCAGCCCAGAACGCCCTCGTAAAAGGTTAGTGCGCCCAACATTCCCTCGACGATCACGAGAACGTGATCGATGCCGTCAATTGCAAACGGAGTTTGCGGTACACCTGCGTAAGAGCGTTCCATGCTGAAGGCGATTCTGCCGGAGGTCGACGGGACCTTGGTGCGGGTAGCTTTGACCAGTCGCCGTTGTTTACGCACCGCTAAGAGCTGATATCAACGCGCTCGATCGCGCCGGCCGCGACGCGATAGGTAACGGTCGCATCCAACGCGCTACCGTCCGAAAACCCGCTTATGTGTGCTTTGTCTCTGATGATGCCTCCGTCGACGATTCGATCGACGATCTCTACGTGCAGCTGCGGGTTCTCGGCAAACGTGTCGCGGAAGGCGGACCAAATCGCAGCGCGGGATCGCATCGTCGGCGCGCCGTTGCGCGTGACTATCGCATCGGTGCGGTACGCCTCCGCGAGGATTTCAGCATCGTGGTAGTTGTAGGCGTTGACTTGACGTTGGACGATCTGTTCCGGCCGCTCGCTGAGGATCGAGGCCGCTTCGAAAACGTGGCCGTCTTTGATCACTTGCTGCACGGATGCGATCGCGCGGACGTCTTGGAGCGGATCCTCCTTGAGAACCACAAGGTCGGCGAGCTTGTACCGTTCGATAGCGCCCAGCTCGTGAGGCCGCCCCATCATTTCTGCGCCGCCGCTCGTCGCGGTTTGCAGTATCTGCTTTGGGGTGAGCCCTGAAGCGGCCATCTCTAACGCCTCCTCGTAGAGGGACGAGCCGTGCTGGGTACCGATGTTTCCCGCGTCGGTTCCCGCAGCAATGCGAATGCCCGCGTCGTGGACTCGTTTGAGGTTGCGCATCGCAGCGTACGGCGGTTTGGGTGCTCCACGCGATCGAATCCACTTGAGATCATCGGGCGCCAGCGCACCTTCGACGTCTTGCAGGTTGAATAGCGTTCCGACGACGTCCGGGTTGGCCACACGCAAATCCACGGCGGTCAGGTTTGGCATGCCGTGGAAAGTGGCCGCGTAGTTTCCCAACACGACCAACGTCGGGCAGTAGATGACGTTGCGTTCCTGCAGAAGGCCGATAAACGCCTCGTCGACGTCGGAATCAAAAACGCTGTGCGCCAAGATATCTGTTCCGGATTCCACCGCGAGGCGCGCCGTTTCGAGCTCCGTTGCGTGAACGATGACACGCGCCCCGCGTTCGTGCGCGTAGTCGATCGCCGCGCGCGCCACAGGCTGGAAGGCCACGGCCGGATGCGTCGAGGTCACGATCCACCAAAACTTGACAAAGTCGGTACGCGCCGCGAGCTCCCGGTCGATCAACGCTCGCGCGGCTTCGACCGAGTCGATCTTGACGATCGGCGGATCGTTATCCGGGTTCAGAATTGATCGATCGATACTCGAGATCAACGGGCCGGCGGCCATCACTCGCGGGCTCGCCATCGTCTGTAGCGCGAGCGCGCGCACGTCGTAGTTCCAGAACGGCCCTCCAACGTCAACGACTGAAGTGATGCCGGCGCGCAGATAGCGAGCGAAGGTGTCGTCAAAGTTGCTTTTGATCCACCGCAGCTCTTCGGTATACGGCCGCACTGCGCGTAGATCGAGCACGTCGGGGCGCGTGTAGAGTCCGCCGGACTGAAAAAAGTGCACGTGGCTATCGATGAGTCCGGGAATGGTGAACGTTCCGGGCGCGTGGACGCGGTAGGCGGAGTCGGGAATGGCGAACCTACCGGCAGCACCTACGGCCTCGATCCTGTTTCCGTGAAGCAGAATTACGGCGTTGCGCAACGGGGTCAGCTGGCTCCCGACCAGCGCCGTCGAGCCGGTTATGGCGGTGAAATCACGTTCGGCGTTGCGCGGATACAGAGGGTTCGCGACGCTCGTTGTCGGCATGATCGGCAGCGCGCCGAGTGCGGCGATCCGCATCACGGCCTCGCGGCGTGTTATCGGATCGCTGAGGGGATCGTGGAAAAAGCACATGGCATTCCCCCTCATTCAGGGACGTGAGACTGAATGAGGCTTCTCGGCCGGGAAAGCCGTGCCTTCGTCGAACGGTAGCTGCCCGATCGGACGAGGTGAGGAGGATAACCATGGCTCGGAAGTTCATCGATTGCCGCGATTACCCCAGTGAGACGAGTTGCACTATCGCAATTTCTGCTGACAGCGACGACGAGCTGGTCGAAGCTGCGGCGCAACACGCGATCTACGTCCACAAACACGCCGATGCCCCCGAGCTGCGGACGATGTTGCGTTCCGCGGTGAAAGAAGAAACGCCGGCCTAGGTCCCTTCGTCCGCGCCCGCGTGAAAGACGTACTTCACGATCAAGCGGTTTAGCGTCGCGCCCGATGCGGGGCTTCCAAAGTTCACGTAGAGCTGGTTGCCGTTGACAAAGCGCTTGTGGAACCCAACCGCGAGGTTGTTGCCGATCTGCGTCGCGAACCCGCCGTAACCGTTGATGTCGCGCAGCTCCAGCGTCACCGAGCTTTCGTCGCCGAGATTGTAGCCGAGGGAGATGCGGCGTAGCCACTGAGAGTTGAGTTCGCCGTTGGAGAACGCGCGCTCGTACGTTCCGTCGTACTCCAAGCCGAGGCTGATGCGTCTGCCGACCGGCCGGCTCGTCACGATACTAAACAAATGCAAGTAGTTATCGCCGAACGGTCCCCACGAATAGCTGACGTCCACCGGAGTAGGCGTGCCGTCGCGGTAGCCGATCGGAATCTGATAAAGATTGAACGGCTGCGTTACGCCGTCGCGATAGCACGGATAACCGGTGAAGCTGGACTCGAAGAGGGTCGGCCCGCTGCAGCCCGGACCCGCCGGGATGGCGTACGAACGGAGCTGCCCAACCGCTTCGCCGATGCCGTCCAGCGAGAATAAATTCTTGAACGTTGCGTTGACGAAAAGCTGTGTGTCCGCTTGATGGACCGCGCCGGATTCGTCGAGAAAACGGTCCATCGTAAAAAAGACCGAGTAATTTTTAATGGCCGGAGTACCGCCTTGAAAATCGGTTTCAAATTGCGGTCCTCGGATGTCTGAGTTCGGCGTATAGCCATCGATCGGATTGTAGTTGGGCGAAACGTCCAGATAGCCGCCGTTGATCTCGAAATTGTTCTTGTGCCGGTCGACGAAAAACTCGGTGAAATCGGCGTGGCCCTGCGGAACCCACGAACCGTTCTCGAAGGAGTGGTCGAAGAAATAGATCATTCCATTGGCGAGGTCACGGGCTTCGGCGCCGGCCTCGACCGTGTCGTCGGTTCCGGCAATGCTGTGCTTGGCGAAGACTCCGTCGCTCCAGTAAATGAACGATCCACCTTGCACGGCGTGCTCGTATCCGTAGGCCTGATCGCTGAACGTGTTGTTGTTCGTCTCGTCGTAACCGTGGAAGGTCAGAGCGCCAAAGCTTTGATTCCCGAACGTCCCCTCGACTTTGGCGCCGCTGTCGAACGGGCCGACCGAAGGGGAGTAAAAGACGAGGTAAGGCGGGTTCACGTTCGTTCCCGTCGCCGTGCGCGGGCCCGAAGCCGCGTTGATGAACGCGGCGCCTTGCGAGAAGAACGGGCGGTACTCGATGAGCTGGCGTGCGAACTCTTGAGGCACGATCGTTTGTTGATCGATTTCCACGTTTGAAAAGTCGGGATTGAGCGTTCCGACGAACCGGATCGTTGGAGTCAAGGGGTAACTGACGTCGCCGCCGATCATTCGAACGTGCTCCGGCAAAAACGTCCCGTTGGCTTGCTGGAAGAGATTCCGATCTTGTCCGATGCTTGCGAGGCCATAAATGTCGGCGCGGGGCTTGGGGCGCGTCGCCGCTGAAGCGCCGAGCGCCAGGCTGCCGGCTGCCCAAAAACGCGTGTCGGCAAAGGTCGGCCAGGTCCCGGATGGGGCGTCCTGCATGATCGGATCCCACACCCACGAGATATGCTCGCCGTTCGCGGCCATGCCGCGAACGAAGTTAAAGCGCCAGATTTGATTGCCGCCGTGCGGTACGCGCAGGACGTTGAGTGGAATGATCAGGACCGCGCTCCACGCGCCGTTGGCGATGTTGCCGGCCGCGCTCCAGCGCGGACGAAATCGGACGTTTTCGTTAGCCTGTTGATACCGCACGCCGCGCGGCGTCGCTTCGAAGTAGTAGGCTTGACTGCCGGCTCCGCTCGTATCGAGGCCGATCCCAACGAAGTCGTCGAGGCCGAAGCCGACGTCGTTCGTCGTCTGCGACGCGACGATCGGCACGCCGGTTTGCACGGCTTTGAAGCCCACATACAAGTTAGTGTCGTCGTAAAGCAGGTACGCGGTCGTCGCAAGCCTAGCCGGGGAGCGGGTCGTGACGTTTTGCCACGGGCCATTGCCACTGGCAATCTGTCCGGCTGCCCATGCCGGGTCCGCCAGCGTGGGGTCGAGGCTCAGCGGATGCGGTGCCCGCACTGCCGTGAGAGAATAGTTGCCGTTCACGGCCGCGTTCACGGGCGCCGGCAGCAGCATAAACGCCACCGCGGTACAAATCGTGAAACGGAGCAAAGCTCATAAAGTCTACCAGCAAGCCACCTCAAGTGTCCTCAATTCGCCGCGATTTGATTATTCATTGATGGTGGAGCATGCCGCGATCTTCACGCTCGGACACGGCACGGCCGATGAAGCCGCACTTTCGAGTCTGATTCGAGGGGCCGGGCTGAAGGCCGTGGTCGACGTGAGGAGCGTTCCGAAAAGTCGAGCACATCCGCACGTGTGGGCGCAGCGATTGGCGCAATGGGTGCCGGATCTCTCGGGTGCCGCCTACGAATGGTGCCCGCAGCTCGGCGGATTCCGAAAGAGCCGCCCCGACAGCCCGAACACCGCGTTACATCATCCATCGTTTCGCGGGTACGCCGACTATATGCAGACGCCGCCGTTTCACGCGGCCCTTGCCGGGCTTATTGAAACGGCCGTCCGGCAACCGACCGCGATCATGTGTTCAGAGACACTCTGGTGGCGTTGTCATCGTCGCCTAATCGCCGACGCGCTCGTCTTACTGCACGGGTTTGACGTGCAGCACATCATGCATACCGGCGTCACGCAAGCGCATCGGTTGACGCCCGGCGTCCGCGCCTTGGGCGACGGTATGCTGCAGTACGACGCTTAATGGTGGTCTTTGCGTGGTCGAAGCTCGCGCGCCAGCATTTCGTCGACGAGTTCCACGATGCCGTTCGCGGCGGCATCCAGCAATGCACGCCCCTTTTCGGCGGAAGCTTTCGTCGGATCACCCATCACGCCGCTCTCGCTGAGCTGGCTCCAGTGTTCCATCATCGCGAGCGGGCCGTCACCGGCGACTAAGTCGGTCCAATAATTTTTCGAAGGTCGATGGGAGAGCTCGTGCACTGCCTGTTGCATGTTGACGAGCTCCGGGCGGATCGCTAAATAGAGCGACGTCTCGAACTCGCACGCATGGTTCATGCCGCCGACCGGCTCGGACTCGCGCAACGCTTCCGCCACCTCGCGCACGCCCGGCGCGGACCAGTAGTTTACCGCCGCAGCGAGTGCGCCGGTGTGCACGACGCAGAGGCGCGCGATGATGTCCGCGAAGGGGGTGTTGCTGCCATGCCCGTTCACGATCAGAATCCGCGTGAACCCGTGGTGCGCGAGGCTCTTGCAGACGTCCAATCCGTAATCGATCAGCGTGTGCGGCCCAATCGTTATCGCCCCGGGAAAGTCCATGTGATGCGGGCTATACCCGTGATTGATCGCGGGAACGAGTACGGCGCGGTCGTGCGCGCGGGAAGCGGCCAGCTCGCACACGCTCGCGCATAGCAGCAGGTCGGTATCGATCGGAAGATGGCGTCCGTGGTCTTCGAGCGTGGCGATCGGCACGATTGCTACGCACGGACGCAGCGCGGCCTCCTTGACTTCGGGCCACGTCATCTCACCGTAGCGATATTTCTGCGCCATGCCGGGGTATTCTGCGCTGCGGGGCGGGAATACCGGGCCATGAAGCTTCTCACTCCGGCAATCCTCATGGCAGCGCTGCTAACTGCGGCCTGTTCGGGATCTTCCCCGACAGGAGTGGTACCCGCTCACGGCGTTGCGCCGCTCAAGTTTAAAACGGGCCTCACCGGCATACGCGTCTCGGGCAATCAGCTCCTCGACGGCAACAACAACGTCGTGCATTTGCAAGGCGTCAATCGCTCGGGAACGGAGTACGCCTGCGTGCAGGGGTGGGGCATCTTCGACGGGCCAAGTGACGCCGCCTCAATCAAGGCGATCGCGTCGTGGCACGTCAACGTCGTCCGCGTTTTGCTCAACGAAGACTGCTGGCTCAACATCAACGGAATGAACCAGCAGTACGCCGGTACCAACTACATCAACGCGATCGTCAATTACGTGAACCTGCTTCATCAGTATGGGATGTATGCCGAGGTCTCCCTGATTTGGGGTGCACCTGGAACATACCAAGCCACCTATCAGCCGGACGCGCCCGACGAGGATCACTCTCCGGCGATGTGGAGCAGCATGGCCGCCACGTTCAAGAACGATCCGAACGTCATTTTGGCGCCCTGGGGCGAGACGACCGTCGGTTGGAAATGCTTCATGAAAAAAGGCTGCGACAACGAAGCGACGTACGGGCCGCAGAACAAGTTCTATCTTACGGCAGCCATGCAGCAGGCCGTAGACCGGATGCGTGCGACGGGATATAACGGTGTGATTTCGATCCCCTGCATCGACTATGCCAACGCTTGCGGCAAAATCAACGGGTCGAAGTACAACGGCTCGACCTGGTTGAGATCGCGTCCGAAGGATCCGAACAAGCAGCTGATCGCGGAGGCTCACGTCTACGGCAAGAATCTTTGCGATACGGTAACGTGCTTCAATTCGAGTATGCGGCCGATCACAAAAGTCGTCCCGATGATCTTTGGTGAAACCGGCGAAACCTATGACGGCTCGGATTGCGGCTCGAGCTACATTTCCACGTTCTTAAACTGGGCCGACGCCCACGGCGTTGGTTACGAGGCCTGGACGTGGGACACGTGGGGCGGCTGCGGCGTCCTCATCAAAGACTACCAGGGCACCCCGTCCTCCGCGTGGGCGACGTGGGTGCAGCAACACTACCTCGGCCACTGACCGGGCGACGGTGAGGTCGTCGGCAGATCCTTACGCGGAAGCAGCCAAACGCGCGCCCTCGTTTAATCGATTAGGATTGATTAGTGCTTAGATGGCCGGAGATTGGGAATTAGAGCAGCCATGAGAGCACTCTTTACACTTCTTACAACGGTGATAGCGATGACGGCCCTTGCCGGCGTCGCAAGCGCTCAAGGAGCGCCGCCACCACCCGGCGCGCCGCCCTACGTCGATACCGCATGCGGGGCGTGGCAAGGCGATACGTGGGTCCCCAACGGGAGCTGTGCGGCAGCGACCTATCGGCACGAGGTCGTCGCGGGCACGATCACTGCGGTGAAGGGACATCTCGTCACGCTTCAGCAAACTAACCGCTCGGTCGTCATCGACGACAGCGCGGCGTTGAATAATCAAACGAGCGGAAGAGTTGCGGTCGGTCGGCAGATCGTCGCACACGGCTACTGGCAGGGCGATAACTTTTACGCCACCGCCATCACGGGCGGCCAGCCGCCGCCCCCGACGCAACCTTAACTAGCGTTCGCAGCTTCGGGCCGGCGCAATGCTCTACAAAGAGAATCACGCCGGCCCGACTTGCTTTTACTTTAGGGTAACGTTAACCGGCTTCGATGGGATGCCGTTTGCGACCACGACGAGCGTGCTTGCGCCCGTAGCGGCGCCCGTGGGAACGTCGAAGTTGGTAGAAACGGTCGTCGATCCCGTTGCGACGCCCATCGTGCTGTGATCGTGCGTCCTCGCATAGAACACATGGCCACTAGCCTTGTTAGTGATCCGCACCAGCGGGTAGTTGGTCGCGTTTTCATATTCATCGCCGAACGCCATTGCCATCGACAAACCGTTGAACTGCGTTCCGGTGATCTTATAGGTTTGTCCACGCGTCAGCGTCTTGGCGACTGTCTGGATCGTCGGCGCCCAGCCGGCCTGGGGTTGTCCGGACGGGTTGAACAATACGACGCTCGAGTAGTTGAGCATCATCACCTGCCCCGACGGCAATAAGAGCGGCGGCCCGGCCGCGGAGCCATCCTGCGACCACGACGTGCCGTTGAACTCGTACATCTCGCCGCTCACGCCAAAGACCAAAACGTTTCCGCTCGGCAACAGGGTCGCCCACGAATCGCCCGCGTTGTCGCCGTTGGGAAAATCCGGTCCAACCTTCCAAGTGCCTGTCTTAGTGTTATAAATCGACGTATGTCCAGTCCCGGTACCGTTTGGCGCCGAACCGGTGTAAAAAACCGTTCCATCCGGCCGCAGCATCGCTGGACCAATCTCACCCGGCGGGTAGTAGCAGAGGCCCTTACCATACAGCAAGCACCCATACGGCGAGGGTGAATGCAAATCTACGATCGTGGAGCCCGCGCTCTTCCATTGCCCGGTTGCCGGATTGTAGATTTCGGAGTTGGGTGCATTCTTCACGTCGGCGGTGAGAACGGTGCCGTCGGGCAGCAACGTCCAACCCTCCTCGGCGTTGAAATCGGCTTTCCCCGAGTGACCGACAGTCCTCCAACGCAGCGTTTTCGGATTGAGTTCCGCATCGAACGTCGTGAGTTTTTGACCCAACAGATACTTTCCATTGGGTAGGACGGCCGAGGGCGAATCTCCGATCCATCCCCAACCCTTCGGGTGCCCGAGCTTCTTCCACGTACCGGCGACCGGATCGTAGGCCGCGCCGAGATTGACGAGCTGAAGATCGTACCCGTTGCCGGGATAGTTGTACTCACCGCCGGTGATAACAAACCGGCCATCGATCTGTGTGGCGGAAGCGAAGGCGCTGGGAGCGTATCCGGCGTACAGCGACGCGGTTTGCGTCCACGTTCCGTTGGCATAGTTGCCCGAAGAGTCGGGCGTGTAACGATACCAGCTTGAATTGTTGTAAGCCTGAGTCAGGACCGAGCCGTCCGTCATCAAGAATGCGAGTTGCATTCCCGTCGGCGCCTGATTTTTGATTGCCGTAAAGCGTTCCGCCCGTCCGACCCGCGTGGGATTCAAGGATTGCGAGCCGACGCCGGGGAGAAGTGACCGTCCCCCGGAGCATCCGGCGACCCCGATGGCGACGACGGAAGCACATGCAATAACAGCTGATCTGATGCAAATACGAAGCACGCGTGAACCTCCAAGACGTTTAAGGAAAGAGCGAGCAAGGAGCTGGGGGGACAAGTCGCTCTCGATAGCGTGAGTGCCATTCGAAGGCGAGCGGCGCTTTCCCGCTACCGTTGCTACTCGACGGAACAGCGGAGAACTTCGGCGCACCGTTGATTACCAGGTCGGCAAAAACGGCGAGCGCTCGGAAAGGAACGCCTGCGTTTCGGCTCCAAACGTCGTAATAGGAGGGATTTGGCGGTGTTTTCAACCTCTTTTCGTGTGCTCACCATGGCCTTGGTCGCGGGGCTTGTCATCACCAGCGCGCCACAGGCGGCGATTGCACAAGGCGTAACGGTCAACGTCAACGGCCAACCGCTTTATCTCAGCCCGGGGCCGATCGAGCGCGCCGGTCGCGTGTTCGTACCGCTGCGCGCCATCTTCGAGCGCCTTGGTGCCACGGTGGTTTATGTCGCCGGCACAATCAATGCCACCAAGGGTCCCACGACCATTTCGCTTCACATCGGTTCCACGCAAGCGACGGTTAACGGCCAGCCACAGACCCTCGACGTGGCGCCCTTCATCGTGGGCGCCACGACCTACGTACCGCTGCGTTTCGTCGCGCAGTCGCTGGGTGCACAAGTCGGCTACGATGCAAACACGCGGGTCGTGGCGATCGATGTAGCGCAACCGTTGCCGCCCATGCCCCCACCGCGGCCTCCGCGGCCCCCGTACCCGCCGCCGAATCCCCCGCCCACGAGCATCGTGCGTTTGCGATTGCAGCAGCCGCCGCCGGATTCCAACATGCGCGACCGGTTCGCGGTTATTTCGGCGGAGTTCACGCTTCGGGTCAACGCGGACAGCGTGCGCGTTCTGCTCGACGGCAATAACGTCACCTCCCGCAGCGGTACGTCATCCACCGGCTTTTCCTATAAACCGCCGGCTCCGCTCGATTTCGGCTCCCACACCGTTCGCGTGACGGGGCGCAGCTTGGACGGCACACCGTTCGATCGTTCCTGGTCGTTCACGGTGACTCGCTCTCAGCCCCCGCCGGTGATGCGCTTGACGATTACGCAGCCGGTTCCCAACGCTGCGGTAGGACGAAACTTTACGATCATCGGCAACACCGTCCCCAACGCGACCGTGCGCGTTACCGCGGGCGCGACACCGTCGTTCACCGGACAGTTCAACGGCACGACGGAGGCCGGGCCGAAGGGCAACTTCAGGATCACCGTATCGTTGACCACCATGCCTGGGCAGCAAGCCGCCTCGGTGCGGATTCGGGCGACCGATCCGGTGACGTCGCAGAGTACCGAGACGACGCTTCAGCTGCGCTTGAACCAGTGAGCCGGGGTGGCCGCGAGACGCTTTAGACTTTCTTAACCCCCCGCCCCTAGAGTGCAGGGAAGAAATTCTTCTTTTCGGGGGCCCCATGGTTAAAAAATTCATCGCAATCGCTATCGCGCTCGTCGGACTCGTGGTGAGCGCATGCGGCGGCCGAATGATGGGCGGCAATGCCTCGTCGTCCGCCGCAACCTCGTACGTGCTTCCTCCGATCGATTCGGATCTCGTCATGATCGCGACGCTTCCAAAGGACACCATCGGCGAGGAGCGTCCCAACGAGGGGCTCGGCTCGATAAAGTCCGTGAAGTGGAAGGCGATGCTCGGCGGATACACGCAGCAGCGCTACTCGCAGGCGCTCGGTTTTCCGCCCGGCACGAAGATCACGATTCGCAATCTCTCGCGGTCGACTGAGCACACGCTGGACGTCGTCAAGGTAATCTCCGGACCTCCGGCGATTTTCCCCAAAAACCCCAATTTATCGGTGCAGGCGCACGGCGGCGGCAAGTTGGAAGGGGGGTATGCGAGTGGCCCGATCAAACCTGGGAAATCCATCACGATGACGCTCGCGAAAGCAGGCTTCTATCTGATCGGCTGCGCGTTCCACTATCATGAGGGAATGCACGACGTTCTCGTCGTTCAGCGAAACGCCGCGCCGGGACCGCAAGCAACGGCGCCGCCGACCAGCAAACCGACGACCAGTCCAACGGTAAGGTCGAGTTACTATCCATAGTGATCGGGAGTGATCGGGATCAAGCGAGCACACCACGCTAGCTGCGTAGCTTAGGGATTTCGTAATAGCAGCTTAAGAATCGGTTGCTAGCATAATCCCGGCATGGTGATCTTCGACGACCAGAAGATCGAACAATTAATTTCACAGTGCCGCTTCGCCGAGGCGGCGGCGGCGCTCGCCGTATCGCGGGCCGAGAACGTACAGGCGGCGGCGCATCTGCGGCATCTGCGCAACATCGTCTCTGCGATCGCGGGTAACGATCGTGCGTTGGCGCGAAGCATCGAACCCGATCTGCTCGCATGCCGAACGGCGGCCGAAATGGATGCGTATCGGGAAAGCATCAACGGCGCCGGATTTCACGACGATCTGATCGGCGGCACCGTGCTTGCATGGTCGGCCGACGCCGAGGGTGCGTACCGTTTGTTGCGACAAGCGCACGAACGGGCGGTTTCGGAACGGTACTTTCATTTCGCGGTCGCCGCGCGCGAGCGGCTGGCGCATCATGCGCTGCTCTTCGGCGACGTCGAGATAGCTCGCGCCGAGCTCGATCAGGCATCACAATTTGCCGCCGAGCATCGCTTGCCGGCATGGCTGGTGCGATGTCTGGCCGGCGCGGCCCGGCTCGCTTTCGATACCGGCGATCTCGACGGCAGCGCGCGGCTACTCGATCGCGCGGCCGCCGACGCACGCTCGCCGGCGCTGCGGGCGCTCTGCGCGCCTTGCGGCGCGCAGCTTGCGGTCGAACGGGGCGACGACATGGCGCTAAGCATCTGGACGTCCGCCGAGATCATCGAGACGGCGCTCCGGTCCGAAGAACCGGAAGCCGCCATCGCCGCGTCCATCGCGCTGCTAATTGGAAGCGACAGCACGAAGATCGATCTCCCTGCCGCGGTTGCATTGCGGCGCGCGCTCTTTGGGGCCGACAATGCCGCGATCGCGCCGGAGCTTTTCTCGCTGGCCGCTAGCCACGGCCAGCGCGACGAGGCACGCCTGGCCGCGCGCGCGCTGGCCGCAACGTTCGCACCGAACCGCCGTTATCTCAAAGCGCACTATTTGCTGGCGCGAGCCTACCTTTCGTTTCGCATCGGAAAACACGCGGCGTGGACCGACCATGCGAGCGACGCCGCGCGCGCGTTCAACGCGATGGGGCTGCGGCGCTGGACGAACGAGGCGATGCTGCTCCTCGTTCGTCAGGTTGGCAGCGCTGCACGCGCTCCCGGCCGCTCCGGCAGCTCGACGCTCACGGAACGGGAGCAGCAGGTTGCGGATTTGATTCGGCGCGGTGCGCGAAACCGTGAAGTGGCGGTGACGCTTCAGATCAGCGAGCACACCGTCGAGCGCCACGTCAGCTCTATTTTGGGACGCCTCGGTCTTCGCTCACGCTGGCAAATCGTCGACATGCGAAAACAGAACGAACATTAAGCCGGGTGAATGTTCTTTAACGATTGATCCCAATTCCGGGATGCGATTCTTCGCCGCCATCCCCTAGCATCAATTCGGAAGAAGCCGGCTCATTTGCCGCCCTCTTTTTGTTGCTGCTCGGAGTGAAAGTTGATCGGAAACCTCGTTCGTATCGAGAAGCTCGCCTTTTTCTTCGGATTCTGCTGCCTGGTACTGGCGCCGGTCGCGGCGTTGGCCGAGACCGCGGGAATCGTTTCCGGAACCGTTTCCGACGACCGGACGCATTCACCGATTTCAGGAGCGCAGCTCGTGGCGAAGTCTCCCAGCGCGACCTATCGCACGGTGACCGACGCCCAGGGCCGCTACCGGTTCCTCAGCATGCTGCCCGATACGTACTCGCTTTCGGTAGCGTACAAGGGCTACGCGGCGTATTCGGTCGCCTTCGTCGTGCTCAACGGGTCGCAGCAGATCGTCAACGTCCCGCTTTCGCGGACGCTGAAGACGATCGCGTCGACGCATGCGCGCTCTTCGGGGAGCGCCTTTCAGCGTGGCATGACGATCGACACCTACACCGTGACCGGTTCGCAGATCCTTACCGTACAGGGCAAGGCCTTTAATACCAATGAAAACCAACTGCTGCGCAGCATTCCAAGCGTAACGATCGACAAAACCGGAACGGTCTCGATCCGCGGAGGTTTTGCGTTCGAGGCGGCCTATGAGTTCGAGGGCATCGACTACACGACGCCGTCGGCCAACTTGCAGAACACGCTGCAGAACATTTCAAACTTCGGGCTGCTTAACGGCGTGGGTGGCGTGCAGCTGATCCCAGGCGCCGGTGATGCCACCCACGGTGACACCGGTACCGGTCTAGTCCTCTTCACCGCCAAAAACGGTACGTACCCGACGTATTTTCATGCCGATGCAGAGGCGCAGCTTTTTCCGTATCTGCATCAGCTGGGGCTCGAATGGGGGTGGGCCGACCCCTCGCAACGGCTTTCGAACTACGCCGGCTTCATCGCGGTTCGGCGCGCGTTCCAATACGGCATTCCCGGCACCGCCGCCAACACGCTGGGAACGCTCGGCACCAACGCCGCGACGTTGGGCAGCACGATCGACCCGAACCTGGTCTATTACGCGCCGTCGTTCTTGAAGTCCAACGACTTCGTCGACAACTTGATTTACAGGTTCGGACGCAACCAAGGCCAGCGGCTGCAGTTCTTCATCCAAGACCAGGCCATCACGCAGACTTTAGACTACGGCGGCTTTCAGTATCTGCCGTACATCTCGGGCGGCACGACGGCCGGCAAGTGCGCGCCTTATCCCGTAATCGGGCCATTTGGTCCGATCAATACGGCGCAGCAGAACCACGCGTGTGATTCGTTGATTCCACTCTTTCCCGGGCAGCCCAACACGTACGCGTTCGTCTCGCAGCCCGATCAGCTCAAGAGCCCATTTTTAGCCTATAAACTGGAGTACGGAATCAACCTCGGCTCGACGTCGTTGCTGACGGCGCGCTATTTTCGCACCTTCAACCAGCAGTCGCAGGACATGCCGGCGCAGGGCATTTTCGCCGATCCCTACGGAGGAAAGCGCACCGCCGGGCAGATCGACGTAACGACGCAGCTGGGCGGTAAGAATCTGCTCAAATACGGGGCGATTTACGAATACGTCGTGCCCTATGGCAATCGATACGACTTCACCTCGTACACCCCGTTTACTACCCCACCATTCATCGTGACCTACGCGATTACACATCCGCTGCAGCCCCTACCGCTGCCCTACACGTATCAAGGTCTGCTGCCCAACAATAATCCGACCGCACAACAGGGTTTAGAGCAGGATTTCTTTTCGCCGTCGTTTTGCGCGCAAGTAAACCTTCATTCAAACTGCGGATACCTGAGTTCGTACTTTCCCGGCGGCGTGCGGTTCCCGTTTGAAGAAGACGTCGCGACCGTCGGGCAGCAGCAGTACGGTGCCTATTTGCAAGACACCGTCGAAATGTCAAGCCGCTGGAAAGGCGAGCTCGGTCTACGGCTCGATGGCTATAACTTTCAGATCCCGACGCAAGTCGGCGCTCCGGCCTCGATTCCGGCAGTCGAACATCAACGGCTCTACGAGCCGCACTTTGACGCGTCGTATTTGCCCGATCAGCGAGATACCTTTCGGATTGGCTTCGGCCACACGCTGTCGATGCCGCTGCCGAGCCTGCTTGGCGCAGACGTCAGCAGCGCGCCGTATGCGGCGTTCCAAGGAATACCGTCGTACGATAACTCGACCGGAAAGCCGGCACAATACTGCGGTCCGCATGCGAATCAGTTGTGCGGCAGCTACGCCGACCAGCTCTACTGGCTCACGCGCGACTATCGGTTCGGGAGCTCGACGCTCGAAGCACCGCTCGTCGGCGCATCGTTCACCAACATCGACTTCTCATGGGCGCACGAATTTCGCGACGGGTCGGCGATGAAGTTTACGCCGTTCTACCGGCGCGGCTACAACGTCATCGAGCAGACGGCCCAAATCATCGGATTCAACTATCAAACGGGGTCGCCAGTCTACGGCGACGTGCAGTACTCGAATCTGGGAATCCAAAAGGCGACCGGCATCGAGGGACTATACACCAGACAGATTCCACTGGGCATCTCGATGCAAATCGGCGCCACCTACATCAGTCAGTTTGGTAACGAGCCCCCCGGGGCGTTCTTACAACCCGCGGCGCTGGCGCTCGGCGTGCAGTACCGGTCGCCCGACCTGTCGCCCTTCCAAATGAATGCCGCATTCGACTACCGGAGCGCCCACGGCTGGCGCATCGATCCGGTAATCGGTTTCAACGTCGGGTATCCGTACGGTGCCGGTTACTACACGGCCGTGTACTGCAACGGCATCCCGGTAATCGTTCCGAGCACCAGTCTTGCCCTGATCTACTCGCAGAGTCCGGGTTACATCGACCCGCTCTATCCGGGCACGTGCACGAAGCCGAATATCGCGGCAACGCGCGGCATTCACGAAGCGGGTTTAGCTGGCGGTTTTATGACGACGCCGCGCGTCGATGCGGATCTTACCGTCGAGTACCGGCCGCCGACCAAAGGCATTCTGGCGCAATCGGTCTTCGGATTGCAGGTTCAAAACTTGTTGAACCAACTCTACAACGTTCCGGTCCTCAACGGGTGTTATGGAGCGCCGGTCACCAGCGGATTACAAAGCGGCACCGCGCCGTGCACCTATTCTACGGCTCCCTACGCACCCCCGGATGTTGCGGCGCACAGTAGTTCGCCGTATTTGACGTACCCGAACGAACCGCCCATCTCATTCCGCTTCTACTATCAGGTGACGATATGATCGAACGCATGCATGGCGGCCTTTTCGTCGTCGCGCTCTCGGCGTGCGCGGCACTCGCGGGATGCGGCAACGGCGGCGCGTCGGAACCAACGGTAACGTCGTTCGATCCGGCGGCAACGAGCAAACTGCAGTTTGCGGTCGGTGTCGCGACGATAGCGTTCAACGGCGGCCAAAGCATCGCGTACGGACTGAACACCGTCGAAACGCTGCGCCAGCAAAACGGCCTTTCGGGAACGCTGTACAATCAGCCGCAGATCATCGGGCCCTCGAGCTTCGACGTGCTGATCTCGACGCAAACCGGAAATGAGGTGCAATCGGCGGGAGCGGATCTCGGCACCAACCACATTACGTGGTCGACGCTGAATCAATCGCTATGGACGGGTCCGCCGCGCGGCCCGAAAGCGTCGAGTACCGGCGCGTTTGGTTACGGCTTGTGTCCCTGCAACTCCGATTCGGGACCCGGCAACGGCTTCACGCCGCTCTACCAGGCCTTCAATCTCCCGGTGTACGGAAACAACGAGGAGCGCTTTTACGGTGGACCCCCGGCGTTTCCCGGCGCGGGCCCGTCGTTGGTCGCACTCGGCTGGTTAGGTTGGTCTGCCGGGTTCACGGATTTCGCCGTCGCGCCGGTGTTGGGCGCCTATCATTTATATGCCGCCGTTCCGCCGGCCTACGACACGCCGGAGAATCCGACGCCAAGCCCCAATCCCAACGGAACGCCGACGCCGCCGCCCGGCATTCTCGCTGCGGCGGCACAACTAACGCGGCTGACGCCGTTGCCGGCGTTTCCCACGCCGGCATTTCGACCGGATCGCAAGGGCGGCGGCACGATTGACGTTCGCGTTCCGAGCGGCGTGACCGAAGCGATGGTCTTCGTGCGCGCGATCGGCGGCAGCGGCGTCGGCATCTGCGTGCAATCGCATCAGAGCGACAGTTTTTATACCGTCGTGGCGCACCATAGTGGCTCCGCGGCGCTCTTGCTGCCCGATAACCTTGGTCCGCTCACGCAATCCGGTAAAAAAACGCCAACGCTCTGTCCCAAGAGCAGCTACCAAGTCTATGCCGCGGGTACCGACTATCCGGCGTTTGAGGCGTCGTACCCGAACAGTCTCTCGCAGCTGCCGTTGATCAAAGGGCCCACCGGTCAAGCCGACGTGACGACCTCGGATTTGCTCAACGGCCAATATCCGTGACGCGTCTTGCGCTCGCGGGGTTCCTCGTCCTTTCGCTAGTCACTGCGTGCGGCGGCGGGCTCAGCACGCCTAACGGTCCGCAGGTGGGTTCGCCGGGCGGCCCGTCGTCGCCGCCGACGCAACTGGTGAACGTGAAGGTCAGCGTCACCATTCCGACGACGCAACGCGCGGGCGGCGCGCGGCCCGGCTACGTCTCGCCCAATACGCGATCGCTCGTGATTCAACTTGCGTCGGTCGACGGCGAAGGCGTCACCGGCGTCAACGCGACGACGATCGAAACGGCGCCCGATTCGCACGGATGCAAAGCGCAGTCCGGCGGGACGGTGTGCACCGGCGTAACCTCGGGTTCGCCGGGCGACGACGTCTTCTCCGTCACCACCTACGCCGGTGCCGCCGCAACCGGCGCGGTCTTGTCCGTCGGTACCGTGCAGGCACAGATCGCCAAAGGCGGGGGCGGAGTCGCAATCAGCGATCGGCTTTCGCTGACGCTCAACGGCCTCATCGCGTCGCTCCATTTACGGCTGTCTCCGAACGCTGCGAAGCGCGGAAAAACGGCAACGGCCTCGGTTGAGCTTACGCCATTCGATGCGACGGGCGCGCAGATCGTCGGGCCGAGCTTCTTCGTTTTGCCGATCGCGCTCGCGGTCCAGGGTGACGCCCAGGGTGCATTTACATTGCACGCGCGCGGCAAATCCGGCGCGGCGCTTTCGATCCTGAAACCAACGTCGGGAATTACGCTGACGTACGACGGCAACCGGCAAGCGTCGACCGTGACGGTGCAAGCGGCAGTCAACGGACCAAGCTCGATCAGCGCGAGCGCGCGCTTTACCTTAAAAGGAAGACAACCGCCCCCGCCGGTCGGCACGATCTACGCGCTGAATTTTGGAAGCAACGACGGCCTCGCCGCGACCGTGACCGAATACGACGGCAAAGCCAAAGGCAACGCCGCACCAAAGCGTACGCTGCAGCTGGGTTCTAAACTCTACGCTCGCGGGATTGCCGTCGATTCGAGCGGGAATCTATACGTCGGTTTCTTCGACAACCAGCTCGGCTTCTCGCCGTCGAGCGGGCTGCCGGATGCCGGCAACGTCGTCGCGATCTACGCGCCGGGCGCGAGCGGAAACACGCCGCCCAAAGCGACGCTCAGCGCCGACAGCACGACGAACACGGCGCTCTTCCCGCTCTTCATGAGTTTTGATGCGTCGGGCGATCTCGTCACGTATGGCGCGACGAGCGTTGACGGCAACATCGGCGATGCCGTTCTAACGTACCCGCCGGGAAGCTCCGGAGCGGCCGCTCCGGCACACGGGTGGAACTTCGCAACGCCGCAGATTCGCTACGCCGGTCCCACGGGACTCGTGCTCGACTCGGCGGGAAACTTTTACGTCAACGGCGCGCTGCACACGTCGCTGGGCCCCGCCTACGGCGTCTTCGTCGCGCCCGCATCGGATGTCGGCAATCCGCTGAGCACGCCTACGCGCACGATTCCTTGGGACCCGACGACGGAGTTAACGTTCGGCCTCACGACCGACGTCGCACTCGATACCAGCGGCGAGATCTTCGTGGGAAATTCATTGGTGCAAGGCCCGAGCGGTTCGCCGTCCTGCCAGGGGCGCGCGAACGTCTACGCGGCTGGTCCGAGCGGCGGCACGACCGACGTTCCGCCGCTGCGCATTCTCACGCTCGGCGGCGTCTTGACGCGGAACCCGCAATGCAACTCGTCGCGCAACCCGCTAGCCGCGCTCTTCCCGACGATCTCGATGTACGGCACCACGCTCTTCGTCGCCGACGACTTCAACAACGCCATCGATGCATATCCGGCGTCGGCCAGCGGCAACGTCGAGCCGACCCTGACGATTAGCGGCTCGGCGACGCAACTCAATGCGCCCGTCGCGCTGGTCGTCACCATACTTTCCGGTCGGGCTACGGCCCGGCCGGCTAATTCCCCCTTTGAAGCACCACACGCTCGATGAGGATAGTTCACATGAAAAAAAGCCTGGCCGCATTGGCCTTGGCGGCCGTTCCGGTGCTGGCATTCAGCGCCTGCAACGGCACGACCGGCGGAGGCAGCTCGGGAATCGCCCCGCTGCCGAACTCCGCGCAAATCACTCATAGCACTCGCATTCATGGGGCCGACAGCGGCCCAGGAGATCTGCACGCCGGCGGCGCGACGTTCCCCGCTTATGCGTATAATCTCGCAAGCCAGCCCGTCGGTACGTACAATCAGGCGCAGCCGCCGCCGGGAGTCGGCTCGCTGTTCTATTCGGCGCCCACCAAAGGCACGGTCTATTACTGCCTCACCGGCAGTGGATACGGCCGCGCCGAATTCACCACGAATAACGGTACCGCGACGAGCGCGTGCGCTCCGCTTGGCCAATCCCCAACCGGATTCGGCGGCCGCAAGGACCCGCTCGATTTCGTCGGCAGCGACGTCGCATTGAAGTCGACCGAGTACACGACCTACAAATCGAACCGCGAGTCCGGCACCGTGCAATGGGGCGAGCCCTTCGAGATTCCGACGATCGGCGGACCGATCGTTTTTGGTTTCCGACCGCAAGACTATAAAGTCTCGGCGCTCAAGCTCTCGGCTTGGACGTATTGCGCGATTGTCAACGGAACGGTGAGCGACTGGAATGACGCCGCAATTACGGCTGACAACGGCAAGTCGGTAACCGGCGGCGTTTCGCACACGATCACCTTCTACTTCCGCTCCGACAGCAGCGGTACGAGCTACCTGTTCACCAACCATTTGAATGCCGCGTGCAATATCAACTTCAAGGCGCCATACAACGCGCCGCCCTACGGCAGCTCCAACCGCAGCGCTGCATGGTCCTATGGAGTCAACAGCGTGTGGCCGGGGCCGGGATCCTCGGGCAATCCGAATCCGAACTTCATCGGTGAGAGCGGCAACCCCGGCGTGCTCGCGGCGATCCAAACGACGGCATTCGGCACGGGATACGTCGAAGGCGCGTATGCCAAGGCGGCTAGCCCGCCGGTCGGCCAAGCCTTGCTGCAAAACGGCTTCTCCAATGGCAAAGCCATCTTCACCGATCCGACCGTCAAGAAAGAGTACGTGGGAGCGCTCAAAAAGGTGACCGCACGCGCCATCACCTACGGTGGAGGCAGCGACGAACAGCCGCTGGGTACGAGTACTCCGTGGTGCATCCTATACGTCGATCCGAAGAACTTCGTCTCTCCGCCGGCCAAGACGTATCCCATCGTGGGCCTCAGCTACTGGCTGTTCTACGGTAACAACAACGGCGTCCACGTTTCCGACAAGAAGGCTTTGATCAACTATCTTGTCTCGGGTAAAGCGAACAAGATCGTCGATAAGCTCGAGTACACGCCCTTGTCGTCCTCGATCCACACCGCGATCCTCAACGCGCTCAACGGAAACGGCGGCAGTCAGCCGGCCTGCCTCCAATAGCGTGGTTCACCCCGTTTACGCGCGCCGCAGCAATGCGGCGCGCGTAATCCAGATCACCGCTCTCGCCTGTGCGGTCGCGAGCGCGGGATGCGGCGGCTCCGGCTCGTCGTACTCCGCCGTGCCACCCACCAAGGCGCAGACCGTCACGGTGCGATTTGTTGACGGCGCACCGGTTCTCGAGGCACTCGTCAACGGCGTGCCGACCGATATCGGCGCGGCCTACCTTCAAGCGGACGGGCAGACGGTGACGTCGTCATTCTCCTACGGCACGATGTCGTCGTTTACAACAACGCTCCCGCCCGGCGTGCGCTCGTTGAAGGCGCTGGATACTACCGGATATTTTGTGGGGCCCTTAAAAACGCCGGCGCTGGCCTCTGGGAAGCGCTATACGCTGATTGTCGTCGGAACGTATCCAAACTATCGCGTTTTGGCGTTTGAGGAGCCCACCGGCGCCGGCGCGCAGCTCTCCCTATATGAGGCGTCGCCGTCCGTTGCCGCCGCCGACTTCGGCAGCTTTAGCGCGTCGAGTCATTCGAACTTCCGTAAACTCGGCAGCGCGCATTTGGGCAGCGTCGCGACGGTATCGCTTGGAAAAAGCGTTTCGGACTTCGGCGGCTACGTCGCGGTCGGCAGCAACCAGATTGGCGCGTTGACGTTGGCGCAAATCGACTCCTTCGACTCGCGAAACGCCTTGCCGTTTCATCGCGCCGCGCGATTATCGCTCTTTCTCTTCGATCCGAAACCCGGCAGCAACGGGCCCGTCTTTGGAAGCATCGATCCGTGAAAACGTCGTCATTCTTTGCAATCGTCATGGCCGTCGCGGGCGCCGTGGTTGCGATCTCGGGTTGCGGCGGTAGCGTCGGTCCGGCTCCGGTGGGAATCTCCAACCCTCCGCAGCCCACCGCGACGCCGGCCTCGCACCGGCTGTACGTCGACCATAACGGATTGTTCTACGAATACGCGTTGCCGTTGACGCCGGCATCGAAGCCGGTGCGCGCTCTGCAGGAATGGCCGGGTCTTCCCTCGGCCCCGCAGATTGCCGTCGATCCCTTCGGAAATCTCGCGCTTGCAAGTTCGGAGAGCATTCGGATCTTTGCGCCGCCGATCGTTTCGCTTGCGCCGTCGCACGCCAAACTCCAGATCACGCTGACGCCCGCAATCACGGAGATCGGAGTTTCAGGCGCCGATCTCGTCGACATCGAGTACGATCCGAATCAAAACTTGTGGCTGCTCAACAACCTTGGCGGCGAGGTTTCGGAGCTGCGCGCGCCGATCTCGAAATCGAGCGTCGCAGCCGTCACGATCGAGTTTGGTGCGCCGGGCTCGAAGACGGCGGGGTTTTCGACCCTGATCCAGGCCCGCTTCGACGTGAACGCGGCGCTCTACGTCTATGCAGCCTCGTCGCAGCGCGCGCGAGTCTTTAAAGTAGGCTTTCCCTACGCGAAGCCGCCCTCGTCAATTGGCCTGAACATTGGTCAAGCCGATTTCGTGGATTCGAGCCAGTGGCCGCCGCAGGCGCCGGTGCAGCCATCGCTGCTGCTGGGACAGTACTTCGGACCGCTGCACTCGCCGAAGCCCGGCTCGCCGCCATCACCGCCGGTCGACGTTCTTAGCCAGTTTGCCGAACCTCTCAATCCGCAGTTTGGGCTCTTTCCGGGCGCCCACGTCAACACGATCGTGGGGGCGCTGGTAGCGGATCCGCCACGCGCGAGCCTCTACACGCTCGACGCGGGCGACGGCGCGCTCAACGTCTACCGCTTACCAATGCCGGGTCACGCAAGTCCGAATCTGTCGCTGCGCTGCTTGGCCCCGTCCGGCAACTGCAGCCAGAAGATCGAGCACCTCTTCTTGGCGCCGTAACTCTCAAGCAGCGCGCGGCACTCCTGCGGCGAAAGAAAACGCACCGTGCGCGCGATGACCCTCGAAAGACCAGCGCCGATCGAAACGAATCCGCTGCGCTTGAGCGACAAGCCGCAGCCGGTTCCGGCTTTAGGAGAGATCTTGGTGCGCGTAAAGGCGTGTGGGGTTTGCCGCACCGACCTGCACGTCACCGAGGGCGACCTCGCGTTCAAACACGCCGGAATCGTTCCGGGGCACGAAATCGTCGGCATCGTCGAACAGCCGCTTGCGGGCAACGCGCGCTTCGGCGCCGGGGATCGCGTGGGCGTGGCGTGGTTACGGCAAACGGACGGAACGTGCCGCTACTGCCGCAGCAACCGCGAAAACCTCTGTCCGAACGCGCTCTTTACCGGATGGGATCGCGACGGCGGATACGCGCAATATGTCGTCGTCCGCGAAGATTTTGCTTACTCGATTCCGGAAGCGATCGATGACGAACACGCGGCGCCGTTGCTCTGCGCCGGCATCATCGGATTTCGTGCGATCAAACGCGCGGCGATCGTGCCTGGTGCTACCGTCGGACTCTACGGGTTCGGCGGCTCCGCGCATCTTGCGATACAAGTGCTCAAGCATTGGGAATGCCGAGTCTTTGTGATGAGCCGTGGGGGGATTCATCGCGAGCTCGCGGCGGAGCTCGGCGCCGATTGGATCGGTGACGCGTCCGTGGCGCCGCCCGCCCAACTCGACGCGGCGATTCTTTTCGCGCCGGCCGGAGAATTGGTGCCGGTCATTATGGAGTCGCTCGCGCGCGGCGGCGTGCTGGCAATCGCGGGAATCTACCTCTCGCCGATTCCGCCGCTCGATTACGAGCGCCACTTGTTCGACGAGAAAGAGATTCGCAGCGTTACGGCAAACACGCGCGCCGACGGTGACGAGTTCCTGAAGATCGCGGGCGAAATTCCACTAAAGACCGTGACGGTGGGAATGCCGTTGGAGGAGGCGAACCGTGCGCTTTCCATGCTCAAGCACGACGAACTGCGTGGCGCCGCGGTCTTGCATCTTTGAAGCGCCAATGACTCGCCTGTTTTCCGTTGTGGCCTTAGCCGCGCTGGCCGCGTGCAGCGGTTCGTACGACGAGCGCGTTCGCGAAGAGTTTCACCAAGCGACGCCCGCGAGTGCTACCGCGGTCGTGCACGTCACGAATATTGCCGGAAGCGTTCGGGTCGAGGGTTGGAACAAGCCCAGCGTTGACGTGCAGGCGACCAAATACGGCTACGATGCGCAGGAGCTCCGCTCGATCACGATCGGCGTGCGCAAGGAAGGCGATGCAATCTTCGTCACGACGACCTACGGCAGCGGCATGCATCGCGGCGGCGTACGGTATCGCATCTTCGTTCCGGCCGGCGCATCGCTGAAGATCTCTAACGTCGCCGGCGCCATAGAGGCTGCGGGCGTTCGAGGCAACGTCACCGTCGAAACGCAAGCCGGCGAGATCGTCGCCGATCTCGGGACGGTCTCGGAGAATCGGTCGATCGATCTTCAGGCGACGACCGGCGCGATTCAGCTTTCGATCGCGCCCGATAGTAATGCGCGCATCGAGGCGCACAGCACGGTCGGAGCCTTTTCGAGCGACATCCCCGACGTCGTGCAAAGCCGCGAAAATATCGTCGGCGCCCGCGCCGGCGGCGAGATCGGATCGGGCAGCGCCCACATCCGCCTCGCAACGGCGACGGGCGCGATCATGCTTCGGGAACGCTGAAACGCTTGGCGAGAAGGACTATTTTTAACTCAACGTATCGATCGCGTTGACGCGTTAACGCCTCAATCGATGGCATAATCGTCGGAGGAGGTCATCCGACGTTATGACGCGTTACGCGAACCGCTTTGCCGCGACTGCATTTTCCGTTGCGGTCGCCGTGGGGCTTCTCACGGCTTGTTCAAGCAACAAACCATTCTTGCCGAGCTCTTCACCTGCCGTCATCAACGAAATGCCGCAGTGGTCGAACCTCGCCACGCTCGTGCCGCCGCAGCTCCGTCCGCTGCCCGGCACGATACCGCTGCCCTTGCGCTTCGATGTCGACTCAAACACCAGCTCGGCCACCGGCATCTACGCGAGTGAAGTCTATGGCATCGACATCTGGGGATATCCAATCAACAATTCGCACAACGGCAAGGCAATCTGCACGGTAACGCCGGTGAGCGGTCTCAACGGCATCGCGGTTGACGGCAACGGCGACCTCATCGATCCGGACGGCGGCACGAGCGCGATCATCGTCTTCAAGGGCCCGCAAATGTGCGGACCCGAGCTTGGATCGGTGAAAGATCCATTCGGTCAACCGTCCGATGCGGCAAGCGCAAACGCAGCGACCGGAACGATCGTCGTTGCCAACATCTTCGACAATAACAGGAAGCCGGGCAGCGTTTCGCGCTGCACGCTTGCCGGCGGATGCAAGGCCAACTTGAAAAATCCCAACATGTACGAGGTCGCCGGCGTCGCCCTTGCCACCAACGGCGACTGCTGGGCTTCGGCTAATAACTCGAGCGGTAAAGCGACGCTAACATACTTCAAGGGTTGTTCGGGACCGGGCAAAAAAACCACCGGGTATCGAAACGCTTACTACGGCGGACTCGATATCGACGGCAGCGGCAATCTTGTATCGCTCAGCTACATGGACAAAAAGCTGTACGTATACAAGGGATGCAACCCGGCCTGCGCGCGGGTCGGCGGGCCGTTCGTCTTGAAAGGCCAAGCCACGTTCGGTCATTTAAACGCGAGCTCGACCCAGTTCGCGACCGGGGATTTTCAATACGGTCAAATCGACGTCTACAAGTACGCGCCTACCAAAGTCAAGTTCGCCTATAGTTTCAATAACGGACTGAATGCCAGCGCGCTGGTCGAAGGGATCGCTTACGATCCGCGCTAGCCGGGGGTAGCTTTTGGCCCGGTGAAGCGCTCTCAGCCGCTCCCCAGGCCCGGCTGAAAAATTGACCGGGATGCAGGATTCCGCGGGGTTAAACCCAAGGACAATCGTCCCTAGGTCCGTTGTAGGAGTTTTGTGGATGTCCCAACTGGAGTACACCCCTGTTCAACTACCGGATGCCCGCTTAACCGCCGCGGCGGAAACTCACGGCGACCTAGCACTTCCCTAACTACAGTAAGGAGAATTCTCCCTATGCGTTTGTTATCAGCAGCGCTGTGTACGACCATCGGCGCAGCGCTTCTCGCCAGCTGCTCGGGAGGCAACATGTCCTCGCCGAGCTCGGCGATCCCGGGTACATCGGGCGGCGCCAGTAAGGTCAGCTCGCTGCACCACCATGCAGCGATGGCCTTCATTCCCCGCGCGGATCTGCCGAAAGGCCCCGTGAAGCTCAAGGGACGCCAGGCCCCAGCCTCAGCGATCAAGGGCAGCTACGCCTCAGAGTTCTACGGCGGTTTCGTTAACGGCTACACCAAGAACAACAGCGGCAACAACCCGTCGATCTGCACCGAGAGCGTTAGTAGCGTCAACAACTTCGGCGTCGACGGCCAAGGCAGCTTGATCATTCCGGCCGCCTTCTCGGGCGTCAACGTCTACAGCCCCGGCATGTGCGGATCGCTGGCGGCCACCATTACCGACTCGTACGGTCAAGCCTCGGATGCCTCTTCGGTCAACGCGATGACCGGCCCGATCGTGGTCGGCAACATCCTCGGCCCGGGCTTCGTGGTTAACTGCACCGTGTCCAGCCTAACCTGCACCCAGCTGACGCCCGGCTCGGCCGGCATCGGCGAAGTTGCCGGCGTTGGAATGAACGCGGCCGGCGACTGCTGGGCCGACTCATTCAACGCGGCGTTTACGGCCGTTGAGCTGACCTGGTGGGCCGGCTGCACCGGCACCGGCACCGTCACGACCGGCTTCCTGAACACCGGCTACGGCGGCGTTGACGTCGACAACAAGGGCAACATCGTCACCTTCAACTGGCACGGTTCGGCCGGCACAGACCTCTGGGTCTACTCGGGCTGCAACCCTGCCTGCACGTCGGTTAGCGACAACTCGCTGACCAACAACAGCGCGCTCTTCGGCCACATCGGCAGACAGGGCGAGCGCCTGATCGTCGGCGCGTATCTGGCGGGCCAAGCCGACATCTATGCGTACACCCCGACCACGCTCACCTACTACTACAGCTTCAACAACGGTCTGACCGCCTCGGGGCTCGTCGAAGCCGCCGCGTACAGCCCGTCCTCGAAGAAGTAACAACAACTCAAACATACCTAGTTACCCAGAAACAAAAGGGGGTGGCCGGTTACGCCGGTTGCCCCTTTTCTTTTCAAAATCGACAAAGGGAGCGGAATCACTATGCGTTTAGCATCAACAGCAATCACGGTCTGCATCGCGATAGCGCTTCTTACCGGCTGCTCGGGCGGCATCCCGTCATCGGCGATTTCCTCGGTACCGAGCAACGGCGGCGGCGCAACGAGCAGCTCGATGCATCACGGTGCGCCCGTCAGCATCATTCCCCGCTCGGATCTGCCGAAGGGGCCGGTGAAACTGCACGGACGCCGGGCGCCGACCGCGGCAATCAAAGGTATCTACGTAGCCAATTTCCTTGGCAGCACCATCAACGGCTATATGAAGAACAACAGCGGCAACAATCCGGCCATTTGTCAAATAACCGGCGTTTCCAGCGTGAATAACGTTGCTACCGACACCGTGGGCAATCTCATCGTTCCGGTCGCCTTCAACGGCGTTAACGTCTACACAGGTCCCAGCATGTGCGGACCCCTGATGGCAACGATCGCGGATTCGTACGGTCAGGCGTCGGATGCCGCCGCGGTCAATGCTGCGACCGGAAACATCGTGGTCGCGAACATCCTCGGCCCCGGCTTCGTGGTGGTGTGCACTGTGTCCAGCCTTTCGTGCACGCAGCTGACACCTAGCTCCGCCGGCATCGGCGAAGTTGCCGGCGTTGCGATGGATGCGGCGGGCAATTGTTACGCCGACTCATACAACGCTGCGTTTACGGCCGTCGAGCTGACCTACTGGGCCGGCTGCGGCGGTACCGGAACGGCGCTTGCGGGTTTTCTGAACACCGGCTACGGTGGCGTCGACATCGACAACAAGGGGAACATCGCCACCCTCAACTGGCATGGCTCCGCGGGTACCGACCTCTGGGTATACTCGCTGAGTGGAACGACGTTGACGTCGGTTAGTGACAATCCGTTGACTAATGACACGGCGATCTTCGGCCACATCGGCAAACAAGGCCAACGGTTCGTAGTCGGCGCGTATCTCTTCAGTCAGGTGGACATCTACGCGTACACCCCGACGACGCTGACCTACTACTACAGCTTCAACAACGGTCTGGGCAGCGGCGATATCGAAGGCGCAGCATACAGCCCGTCCTCGAAGAAGTAACCTCCGTTTTCTTCCGCGCTGGCGTCGCGTTCTTAGTCGTCGCCGAAGAAGCTCGCCGGTCTTGCGTGCCAGCGCGGAAACCGATCCTGCAAAATCCAGTACGCTGACGATTTTCCGCCGCCGAATATCTTAAATTTGCGAGGCTGCTGAGCAAAATCGAAGGCATCGCCGGCGGGATCTTTCGCGCGTGCATCGGCCGCCGCGAGTGGGGGTAGCCCGAAGTTATCTTCGATAAATTTCAGCACGCTCGCAGTTTCGTATTGAACGTGCGTCACGTAGCCGCTCTTCGCGTATGGCGAAATCACGATCAAGGGCACTCGAAAGCCGAGGCCGGTGTAATCCTTATAGAGCGGTTGTACCGGATCGAACCAGCCGCCCCAGTCGTCCCACATGATGAAGATCACCGACGAATTCCAGTACTGGCTCGTACCAACTGCATTGACCAACGACGTCACCCAGTTTGGCCCGTTGCTCGAGTTGACGCCGGGGTGGTCCGAGTTCTCGTATGTCGGCGTGATCCAGGTAATGTTGGCGAGCCTTCCGGCGGCGATGTCCTTAAGGAACTGCGACTGCGGATTGATGACGTCAGCGGACCAGTCCGGACCTTTGTAAACGCTTTTAATCGCCTGGTACGACGACCACAGACCGCCATCGCCAGTGACGCTGCCGGTGTAAAAGCGCCAACCGATGCCGGCAGCGTCGGCCTCCGTGCCGATCGTCGGATTGTCGAAACAGGCAATGATTCGCTTGCCAGGCGTTCTTTTAGCGGTGATTGTAGGGACGGTGTCGGGTCGCCCGCCCTCGCAGCCCCACGGTCCGTCCGGTTCGTCTGCGGCTCGGGACGCGTACGCGGCGACCGAGAACTGGTGCGCGATAAAACTGCCGTCGAAGTTGGACGAAAAGAGGTTGTCGGCGAGTACGTATTGCTGCGCCATCTTCCAATACGGATCGACTTCGGTTTCCGGCACGTAGGCAAAGGCGAAGTTTGCCGGAGCGCCCAGAGTGGTGTGCTCGTTGTTCCAGCCGTCCATCTTGCAATGCGTTCCCGGCAGTTTTCCTTGGCCATCGCAGGCGGCGAAGAATGAGGGCGAAAATGGGCCGATATCCCACGTGGTGGCGAGACCCTGCGCGTGCAGTGCGATCTTAGCGCCCGTGGTATCGTAGCCGTAGCTCTGGGTCTTCGCTCCGGGATATCCCATAAAAAGATTGTTGAACGAGCGGTTCTCCTGAATGATAAAAATCACGTGTTGGATTGGCGTCGTCGCGACACGGTGGAGATTGCCGCGATGGACACGCTGCGATGCCGCGAGAAACGGCGAGTGTGAAGAAGTGTCGGCGCCGCAGCCGGCCGCACTCGCGGTCAGTAGTAACAAGACGCCAAATTGCCAGCGGACGTTCATTAAATCAGCTTTCGCGGTAAATGGCCGGGAACCCCGTTGCCTAGTCGTCCCCCATAATGTTCTTCGGTTTTGGGCGGCCACGGCCGGCTCGATCCTGCAAGATCCAAAACGCCGGCAATTTGGCTCCGGCGAACTTTTTGAAGGCGCGCGGTTTTTGCGTGTAGTCAAAGGCGTCGTTGCTCGGATCGTTGGCGCGCGCATCGCTGTGGGCCAACGGAGCAAGGCCGAACGTGCTCTCCATAAATTTCAAAACGCTGGCCGTTTCATACTGAACGTGGGTCACGTGATTCCGTTTCGCGTATGGTGACACCATGAGCAGCGGTACGCGAAAGCCTAGGCCGGCGTAATCTTCGTGCACGGGCTGAACCGGATCGAACCAACCTCCCCAATCGTCCCACATGATGAAGATCGCCGACGATTTCCAGTACTGGCTCGTGCCTATCG
>DAIMCN010000024.1:0-36484 GCA_036726365.1 Candidatus Cybelea sp. | reverse complement strand
TAGGCACGCCGCCAGCGTTAGTCCTGAGCCAGGATCAAACTCTCCATAATAAAATATGGAGCCTCTGATAATGGCCCTCAATTTTTGTTGTTCTGTAATACGAAATCTCGCGACCCAAAAGACATTGCCTTACGACGCTGTCTTAATACGTCGGAGACCCACAGACTTATGCGCTGCTGCACTGTTCAGTTTTCAAGGAGCGAACCGAATCCGCGGCTTCCCAAAAGCGAGTCGACCGACCGCGCTGGGCGCCGAACGCCTTTGAACGCTACGGATTACCTGATCGGCGTCGCCGAACAGGACACGACGGCTATCATATCGCCGGCCTATAGCGCTGTCAAGGAAAGGGCGGATTTGTTTTCGGCCGCGTCGCGCGGCCTGCTTTCCTCCTCTATAACGGGCGGGCGGGTCATTTAGTTGCGCCCGCAAGGATACCCTATCGGCAAGCGACCGGAAAGGAACTACCGATGCTGTTCGACCACGTGGATCTGCGGGTCACAAGCCTGCCCAAAGTCAGAGCTCTCTACGACGCCCTCCTCCCTGCAATGGGGTTCGGCCGGATCGTGGAAGACGCCGAGTCGATCTGCTACTACGAACCCACCGGAGACCGGACGGCCCCCTTTTTCTGCCTCGACTGCGACCCCGGCCACCAGCCGAACCTCACGCGGCTCGCCTTAGCCGCTCCCAGCCGGAGCGAAGTCGATCGCCTCGCCGCGATCGCGCGCGACGCCCAAGCCATCGCATTCGAACCGCCTCAGCTCTGCGAAGAATACACGCCGCTCTATTACGCTGCGTTCTTTGAGGATCGTGACGGCAACAAACTCGAGATCTGCTTTCGGGAAGCTCCGCCCTTCGAATGACGGGTAATCTAGACTTTTCTCGAGATCGATTTGCCTTGCATGAAGAGCAGCAGGTAGTCGTGCCCGCCGGCCTTGCTGTCCGTGCCCGACATGTTAAAGCCGCCGAAGGGATGCACGCCTACCATCGCTCCCGTGCTTTTCCGATTGAAGTATAAGTTACCGACGAAGAAGTCTTCACGCGCGCGCTCGATCTTTTTTTCATCGGTCGTGTAGAGGGAGCCGGTCAGCCCGAACTCGGTGTTATTGGCGATCCTCATCGCGTCATCGAAATCCTTGGCCTTGATGACCGCGAGCACGGGGCCAAAGATTTCTTCTTGCGCGATCGTTGCGTCGGGCGCAACGTCCGCGATGACCGTCGGCTCCAGGAAGTATCCGCGCTCACCGACGCGCTTGCCGCCCGAGACCAGACGTCCCTCGGCGAGGCCCTTCGCGATGTAGTCTTCGATCGAACGCAACGCGCCGTCATTCACGACGGGCCCCATATAGTTGCCGGGATCCGCCGGATCGCCAACGGCGATCTTCCGGACTCGTTGCTCGAGTTTGTTGACAAACTCGTCGTAGATCTTCTCATCCACGATCGCTCGCGAGCATGCCGAGCATTTTTGTCCTTGAAAACCAAACGCCGAAACGGTGACGCCTTCCACCGCGGCATCCACGTCGGCATCGGCTGCAACGACGATGGAGTCTTTGCCGCCCATCTCGGCGATGACGCGCTTGATCCATTTCTGGCCACGCTGCGGTTTGGCGGCAAGTTCGTTGATGCGCAATCCTACTTCTTTGGATCCGGTAAACGAAATAAAACGAATCTCCGGATTCGTCACGATGACGTCGCCGATCTCGCCGCCGGAACCCGGCAGGAAGTTCACGACGCCCTCGGGGACGCCGACTTCGCGCAAAAGATCGACGAACCAGGCTGCGATCACAGCGGAATCGCTGGACGGCTTCAGCACGACCGTGTTGCCGGTCACGATCGCCGCTCCCGTCATGCCCATCATGATTGCGCCGGCGAAGTTCCAGGGTGGAATGACCGCACCGACCCCTAAGGGGATGTAGATCAGTTCGTTGCGTTCACCCTCGAGCGGAACGACCGGCTGAGGACGCGCATAGCGCAGGGCTTCGCGCGCGTAAAACTCCAGAAAGTCAATCGCCTCGGCGATATCACCTTCGGCTTCGATCCAACTCTTTCCGACTTCGTATACCAGCAGCGCATCGTACTCAAAACGGCGCTCGCGTAGCAACGCCGCCGCCTTGAACAAATAATCGGCTCGTTCCGGAAGGGTTAGGTGCCTCCACGATTCGAACGCGCGCCTCGCCGCCTCGATTGCCTCGACTGCCTGATCCTTCGAAGCGGAGCTGATCTGCCCAATCACTTGGTCGGGATCAGCCGGGTTGCGCGATTCGATCTTTTTGGGCGTTTCGATTCTCTTGCCGCCGATGACGAGGGGATACGACTTGCCGAAATCGCGCTTCACTGAAGCCAAAGCCGCCTTCATCGCCGCAACGTCGGCCGGGTCGGTAAAGTCGATGACAGGTTCGTTGGTAAAAGGGGAAACCGAATCGGGTGCGTGCGTTGCAATCGTCGTCATGCGGCTATAGTACCAGAGAAGCTGGTCCGGGCCTTGCTACTCCAGGCCCCCGCTTGCTGGGACGCGAAAAACCGCCGCGATGACGCAGCTGCGCGCCGTGGCGATCGCGGCGTTCTTCCTCGGCATTGGAATGAGCGGGGAGCCCTTTGCGCCGTTGCATGCACTGCTCGCCCTGGCATTGCTGTTGCTTTTCGCCGTCGCGCTCGAAGCACGCGCCTCGCCGCTGATTATCTTCCTGTTCGCGCTCGCCGGCGTCTTGCTGACATGCGATCTCCAGCACGGCGAGATCTACCCCGGTACGGGAATCGTCGGGCTTGGCCTGGGAGGCCTCGCGGCTTCATCTTTCGGTCGCCGTACGGCCCCCGCAGCCGTCGCCGTGCTCGGCACGGTTGTCGGCGCTAGCCTCTTCTTCTTATTGTAGCAACGCCTGACGGATCGCGCCGTGGCGTAACGACGCAATCAGCGTCCTTGGATCTTGGCACTGCATCAGCGCCTCGCCAATCAGAAAGCCGCGCGCACCCGATGCCCGTAAACGAGCGACGTCTGAGGCGTCCCGCATGCCGCTCTCGCTAACAGGGAAAACGCCGCGGGGTACTTTCGGCAACAAATGCTCGCTCACGGCGAGATCGGTCTCGAGCGTACGCAGGTTCCGGTTGTTGATACCGACGAGATTTGCGTCGGCCTCCACGGCGCGCGATAGCTCCGTCTCATCGTGTACCTCCATGAGGACGTCGAGCGCGTAGCGGCGCGCCTCATCGATGCACGCGGCAAGCGCGTCGTCGTCGATCCCGCCGACAATAAGTAGGATACAGTCCGCGCCGTAGGCGGCAGATTGGGCCACCTGATAAGGCGTCCACATGAAATCCTTGCGCAACAACGGGCACGCGGTGACGGTGCGGATCGCATCCAGGTATGAAAGCTCTCCCAGGAAGTGGTCACGCTCCGTCAATACACTGATCGCGTCGCTGCCCGCTGCGTCGTAGGCGCGCCCAATCGCGACGGCATCGAAACTGCGCGCGATCAAGCCGGCCGAAGGAGACGCGCGTTTGACCTCCGCGATGATGGCGGCGCCGTCAGCACGCTGCAGGGCGGCGAGAAAGCTGCGACGGCCGCCCATTCGGACGAGCGCGCGAGTACGCAACGCATCGTAGGTTTCACGCTGCTGTTCCAGTTCCAGCGCCGCCGCCTTTGCGGCGTAGATTTTCTGCAGCATGTCCGACATCGAGGCCTCTAAGCTAAGTCGGCGTCGGCGTGGGCGTCGGACCTGGCGAGCCCGATGGCGTCGGTGTTGGTACGGCCGCCGGACCGACGGTCACCGTAGACCCAGCGGCGTTGCCCAGTATCGTCACATTCTTGCCCGAAGCGCCCGAGCCGAAGATGATCTCATTGGTGTACTGACCATTCCGGTTGGCGCGTTGCTGATTCGGATTCCAGAAATCGTCCAGCGCGACGATCGTTTCCGATCCCCGCACGATCGCGATCTCGCTATTCCTGGCTCCGATGAAGGCGTTCAATCCGCCGGAGTGTACAGCGCCGCCGCCAAAATCCACGGTTCCGCGGACCGGTACGGGGACGATCGGCGCCAGCGAATCCTCGAAAGCGTACTTGGATAGTTCGAACGCCTCGCCCGAGGCCGTCACGTTTGCACTGCCGTCCGTGATGATGTCGACGATCTTTGCGGCGATCGTGCTATCTGCCGTCGCACGCATCAGCGTAATCGACGGAACGCCGGATGAGGGCGAAGTCGTCGGAAGGGGCACCGTGAGCGCAGCAACTCCAAAATCGTTGCCGCGGATCGCACACGAACCGCAAGTGAACGAACCACTGGCGACCAACACGCCGTTGACGTTTCGCAACGACGTGACGATGCCCGCGCCGAAGCTGGAGTTCGAAGCGTTCATTGCTCCGATGAGGTCAAGGGAGAAATAGGCAGCGTGCGAGCTGGGCAGGCTAAGCTTGGAAGCGCCAACGTAAACGTCGGTAAAATTGATGCTCGCGGGTGGTACGACCTCGAGCGTCGCGTACGCCGTGTGGGCCGGCGCGTGAACGAGGCTCTCGAAGATCCTGTCCTCCCCTATGCCGTCGATGAACGTGCCGCTTTTCGGTCCGGTGCCGTAGTTGCTGCCCATGATCGACACTTTGGTCGGCACGACAATCGGAAACTTCTCACCGTTCGCGGCGTTGTAGTCTCCGCTCGCCAGAAAGATCGTTACGCCATTTGAGGAAATCGATTTCGCCGCGGCGAGCACCGCCACGGCCTTCGTAATCGATTTGTACGGTTTGGCGGAGCTGCCATTCCCAGCGGTATCGCTGCCCGTGCTTGGATCAACATAGAGCGACGTGAGAGGCGCTACGGTTGGTGTCACCGGGCCTGGTTGTCCCCAGCGCGTGCACGCCGTGCCGCTGACGATTCCAGCAATCGCCATCGCCGCCACAACCGCAAAAAAGAAACGGGAAAGCCACGCGCTGAGCATCGGTCAATCCCTTTGCCGCGCCGTACCTGAGAACCTCGGGGAGTCCATCGGCAGCCTCCTGAAAGATGAAATGATGGTTAAGAAGCCGGTTCGCGCAATTGTCGACGCCATCGCAGACGCAGCCGAGCTCTGGAGCGACGCCGCCTTTGCGCCTCGTCTCCGCGCCAGGGAGGCGGTCAGTGCGCGTACGGGTTACTCGCTTCCCGTCGTCGACTACGCATTCGATTCTCTTTTTAGCTCGTTGCGACGCGATGCGATCGAATCGATCGTCACCGACGAGCTTGGCTGCCTCGAGGTTTTGGATGGCTTCAGCGACCGCGTCGCAAGACCGAGAGCCCGTGCGCTTCCGATCGGTAGCGTCTGCGTCATCTCGAGTCGCACGACCATCGGGGTTGCGATCGTTCCGGCGGTGTTTGCGCTCTGCGCAAAATGCCATGTGTCGATCAAGGATCGCGAGGATCGGCTGGCGGCGGATTTTTTCGCCACGGTGGCCGACGAGCTCCGTGACCCGACGAGCATCGTGCGTGCGGAGACCTGGAAGGGCGCGGAGGATGCGATGAAGCTCGCCGGCTACGAGGTTGTCGTCGCATTCGGCGGCGATGAAGCGCTGGCAGCAATCCGAACGGGTCTAGACGCTGCGACACGGTTCATTCCATACGGACCGAAGGCGAGTGCCGGATACGTCTCACGCGAGGCGTTGACGGATGACGTCGCCGCAAGGGAGGTCGCGCGTCGAGCCGCTCGCGACCTCGTCCTTTACGACGGCGAAGGATGTCTCTCGCTGCATGCGCTCTTCGTCGAGCGCGGCGCAGCCGTCTCGGTGCCACGTTTTGGGGAACTGCTGGCGACCGCGATCCGCGATGCCGCAGCCGATTTCCCGATCGGCTTGCGCGATCCGCATGCGACTGCGCAGCTAGCCATGATCCGCGACCTCGCCGTGTTTCGCGCGGCGTCGAAAGACCGCACGCGCTCCGACCCCGCATTGACATCCCTTCTGCTGGTCGACCCGCCATTCGAAGAGCCTCCTCTCTTTCTCCCGCGCGCGCTTGCAATTCGCTCGGTCGACGGCCCCTCCGATGCGGTCACGTATTTGCAACATCACGGGATCAGTTTGGAGGCGATTGCGGTAGAACATCCGCGGCCCGCACTGCTGGAGGCGGCATCCATGACAGGCGCCTCGCGCATTACGAGTTTCGGCCAACTCCAACGGCCGCCGTTAGGCGCGTTTCACGGTGGACGCGCGCGAATAGCCGAGTTCGTGCGATGGATCGCCGACGAAACGTGTGCCGGCGAACTGGAGCGGCTTACGGGCGACGTTCCCGGTCCACGCACGGCGGCGCTCGGTAAGCTGCTCAATAGATACGAATCGCGCAACGTGACGTATCTCGCCCCCGATTTTCCGGTATTTTGGGAGACGGCCAGCGGCGCAACGGTGACGGACGTCGACGGCAATCGGTTTATCGATTGTACTTCGGCCTTCGGTGTTGCCAACGTTGGGCATTGCAACCCGCGCGTCGTCGAGGCGATCGCCGCGCAAGCGCGCCGGCTGATTCATGGCATGGGGGACGTTCATCCAACCGCACTTCGCGTACGGCTGTTCGAGCGAATCGCTCAAGTCATCCCACGCGAGTTGCGCAAGACCATTCTCGCCACGACGGGTTCCGAAGCGATCGAAGCAGCGCTCAAGACCGCGATCCTCGCGAGTGGGAAGGCGCGCTTTGCTGCGTATCGCAACGGCTACCATGGCCTCTCGTTGGGTGCGCTCGCGGTCGCCGGAATCGAGCGATTTCGCGAACCGTTTGCTGACGCGCTTGCCGCCGCCCCACTTATGCTCGATTTCCCGCAGGCAGGACGGATTGGTGCGCGCGAAGCGGCGCGCGATGCGCGCGCGCTGCTGGCCGCTCACGACGACGTTGCGGCGTTGGTGATCGAGCCAATTCAAGGCCGCGCCGGGTGCGTCGTTCCGCCGAACGGATATCTTAGGGCCCTCCGCGCAGTCTGCGACGAGCTGCGAATCATTCTGATCTTCGATGAAATATACACCGGATTCGGAAGGACGGGCTCCTGGTTCGCGCTGGATCATGAGGAAGTCGTGCCCGACATCCTGTGCATCGGCAAGGCAATGGCGGGGGGCTTTCCGATCAGCGCCGCAATCGGGCGCGAAGAGGTTATGGATGCCTGGCCGTCATCGACCGGCGAGGCGCTGCACACGTCTACGTACCTCGGCAGTCCACTCGGCTGCGCGGCAGCGCTGGCAACGATCGCGGAGCTCGAGCGTCTCGACCTTCCTGCGCGCGCGGACCAGTTGGGCGCGCGATTCGCGCCGCGCTTAGAAAGCTTGCTGTCGCAACCCAGCGTGGTGGAGATCCGCGGGCGCGGGTTACTCTGGGGCGTCCAGATGACCGATGCACGTGCGGCTGCTGCCGCGGTAAAGCGTGCGCTTGCGCTTGGTGTCATCGTGTTGCAGTCGGGAGTGGACGGAGAAACCATTACGATCGCGCCTCCGCTGGTAATCGGCGAGCGTCAGTTGGAACGCGCGATCGATCTTTTGAGCGAGGCTATGGATCGAGCGACCGATTGAGGTGTCGCCAGAGCACGCCTAGCGCGGCCGTCGCGCCGCGCTGTGCAATCGCCTCGCGATCGCCGCTGAGTTGAAATCTCCAGGTTCGCGCGCCGGTTTCAGCGTCGTCCAAGCCAATCCAAACCAGGCCGACCGGCTTCTCCAAGCTGCCGCCGCCGGGCCCCGCGATACCCGTGGTCGATACCGCGACGTCGGCGCCGAGGCGAGCTCGAGCGCCGCGAGCCATTTGCTCCGCGACTTCGGCGCTAACCGCACCCACGGAAGCGATTGCAGCCGGATCGACTCCGAGTTGCGCGATCTTCACCCGATCGTCATAGGCCACCACGGCGCCGACGAAACTCAGCGACGACCCCGGAACGCTGGTCAGCGCGGCCGCAATTCGTCCGCCGGTGCACGACTCCGCGACGGCGACTTTTTGCCCCCGGCTTTGGAGCAGCGCGTGAACCGCGCTCGCCGGAGTCGCTTCGTCGCGACCAAAAACGTGACCGTGCAAGCGCCGTTCTATTTCATCCTGTAACGGCGCGATCATTGCCTGAGCCTCTTCTGCGGACGTCGCCTTCGCCATAATCTTCACGTCAGCGCGAAAATCGTGCGCGAGGACCGCGATCTTGGGATTCTCGCCGCTGCAAAACAATTCGGCGATACGATGATCGATCTCCGACTCGCCGATCGCGATCGTATGCAGTACTCGAGTATAGATTGCCTCGGTGGCGTCGAAACGCTCGCGCAAGAAGGGCACCACTTTTTCCACCAGCATCGGTTGCATTTCGCGCGGCACGCCGGGCATGCAAACAACGAACTTACCGTCGCGCGCAAAGGCGATGAACCCCGGCGCGGTGCCGTTGGGATTATCCAGTGGAAGGCTTCCGCGCGGCAGCTCGGCCTGTTTGCGGTTGTTCGGCTGCATCGGGCGCCCGAATCGCGCGAAGGTTTGCTCCATCTGCAGCAGCGCAGGCGCGTAGAGTTCCGTGTCGAGCTCGAGTGCCTCGCAGACGGCCTCCTTCGTCAGGTCGTCGATCGTCGGCCCAAGTCCGCCGGTCATGACAACGCCGTCGGCACGCGCCAACGATCCGCGAACGCTCGCTGCGATTCGCTCGCGGTTGTCGCCGACTGCATGCGTCGCGTGGACGTCGATGCCGTTTTCGGCGAAGCGCTGCGCGACGAATGCGGTGTTCGTATCGACCAGCTGGCCGAGCAGCAGCTCCGTTCCAACGGCGACTATTTCAACGCTCGGCATCCTCTTCAAACCATGGCGGATACGAAAAATGCACCTCGGCTCGAAAGCCTCGCGCCGCCGCGATCATGGCCTCCCGCCGCAGCTTGGAGCTTTCCGGTTCTGGATGGGCTTCGTGCACTTGTTGCCGGCGTTGCGCCAAGTGCGCGATGAAGCGAGTGAATCTCTCATCCATCGCCTTTTGCAGGCCGCTCTTAAGCGCCTTTCCGACGCGCGGTGCGAGGCCCGCGGTGGAGATCGCGACGCGCACGGGTCCGGCTTTGGCAATAGCCGCCATCGCCACGAAGCCGTATCGGGGCTGGTCGATGCAACAGAGTAAGAAGCGGTGACGATCGGCGAGCTGCCGCAACCGCGCGGAGAGCGACGCATCTTGGGGCGTGGAGATGACGAGGAACGCCTCAATCACGTCTTGATCGCGCAGTGTTTGCGGATCGTACACGCACCGGACCTGTGCGCCGGATTCTCGAAGCGCCGCTGCTTTTTCGATGGCCTCGCGATCGTCCATTGCGCCGATGACGACGCAGAGCCGGCCTTCGAGATTGAGTCCCACCGGAAAAAAAGGTCTACGACACATCGTTAATAGTCCACGGGGCGCAGGTAAAACTCGTTGATCGCGGTGTTTGTCAGCATTGCGGTGGTCGGCAAATGCCGCTTCCAATGCGTTGCATCCACGCGACGCCGCACGAGCGAAACTTCTTCGGCAGTGAATCCGTGCTCGACGAGCTGCGCATCCGAATACCCTAATAGGATTTGGTTCAGCATCGCGTCGGCGCGCGCGTAACTGATGCCGAGATCGGCTTCGTCGGTTTGATCGGTCTGCAAGTCGGCGCTAGGCGCTTTATCGATCAACGCCTTCGGCACCCCGAGATACCTAGCCAGTTCCCACACCTGGCTCTTGAGAAGATCGCCGATAGGGTTAACCGGTGGCGTATCGTCCGCATGCCAGGTAAAGTATCCGAGCAAACGCTCTGTCTTGTTTCCCGTGCCGATCGGCAGCGCATCCCACTTCGCCGATTGATCGAATAGCACGACCATTCGCGTTCGCGCCATTACGTTGCCGCGTCGTCGCGCGTCGGCTTCCGGTTCATACTGCAGATACCCATCCACCGCTGCGCTGATATCGATTGTAGACGCCGGGATCTTTAGCGCGTCGATCACGAGCTGAGCGTCGCTCAGGCTGGATTGATTCGAGGTCTCGTACGGCATGCGGATCGCACGCACGTTCTCGGGGCGCAGCGCGCGCACACACAAAAACGCAGTGACCGCGGAATCGACGCCGCCCGAAAGGCCTAGGACGGCTCGCGGAATGCCACGCCGCCCGACGAGCTCGTCACGCAGAAAGGCGACGAGCCAGTCCGCCGTAACCGCAGCGTCGATGCCCGGCGGGGCGGGCGCGACGACCGGCTGCTCAACGACCGGCAGGGTCACGTCCGCCTCGTGGCAACGGCAGTTCCTCGTCTAGAAGAAGATCGGGCAAAACCGATCCCAAATCGCCGAGCAGCGGCAGACTCGCGCGTGCGAGATCGATTTCCCGTAAGTCGAGGTCGGCGCGCACGATACAGGCTTCCGACGCCGGCGCCTGCACGATGACGAGACCTCGCGGATCGATGACGCACGAGGAGCCGGTCATGCCCTTCCCACCTTCAAATCCGGTGAGCCCAGCGTAGATCACATAGATGCCATGCTCCAGCGCGACGAACCGCAGCATCTCACGCCATTGCGCGATGCTGCCGAGCTCGCCGTGATTCTCGATTCCGCGTCCCGGCGACGCACTCGGCACGATGAGCACGCGGGCGCCCTTGATCGCTGCAAACGTAGGGACGATCGCATGCCACGCATCCTCGCAGATCAAGATCGCCATGCGCCCGAATCGAGTTTCGAAAACGCCGAGCTTGTGCCCACGCGATAGGAATCGCTCTTCATCGAAGACACCGTACGTCGGCAAGAACATCTTGCGATGAAGGTGCACGATCGACTCCGCACCGCGCTCGACGTGAAGATAGATTGCGCTATTGTAAAATGTTCCGGAGTCGTTTTCATAAAATCCGGCGGTAAGATCTACCGCGATTCCTCCGCTGGCATCGCGCCACGTTTCCGCCAGATCGTGCGCAAAACGCGCCGCCGGCAGCGCCAGGTCGTAGACTGCACCTTCCAGGAAGTATCCGGTGAGGGCCGCTTCGGGGAGAACCACCAGATCCGGCGGATCTTTCGCGAGCTGCACGAAAGCCTCACCCGCATTTTGCAGGTTGCGCGCGTACTGACCTTTCATCGGCTTGGTTTGCAAGATCGCCGTGCGCAGGCGGACGGGAATCTCAGTCACCCGCCACGCTCGTCGCCAGTTCCACCTGTTCGTCACCTGGAATCTTCATGCCCAGCTGTGCCGCGCATATCTCCGCCGGATAGGTCCAGATCTCGGCCAGCGTTGGATGGAGGTGCGGAATCCGCATGAACTGATCGACCGTTGCCGCAAAGCTCATCCCCACGATAACTTCGTGAATGAGCTCGGAGGCTATCGGCCCGATCACCGATGCTCCTAGAATAAGCCCGGTCCGCTTCTCGGCCATCATCTTCACGAAGCCCTTGGTCTTCGCCAGGCACTGGGCCTTGCCGTGTTCGGCGAAGTCGTAACGCCCGAAAACATACGGAGTTCCATCGCTGCGGAGCTGTTTCTCAGTCTTTCCCGCCACGGCAACCTGCGGATCGGTGAAGATCGTATGCGCGCCGACCAGATGGTAATTGACGTTTTCATTCAGGTGCATGCAGGCGTTACGTGCCGCAACTTCGCCTTGGTAAATCGCGACGTGGACCAACATGTACTCTCCTGTTACGTCGCCGACCGCGTACACATTCGGATTGGTCGTGCGTAAGGTCTCGTCTACGTCGATGCCCCGGACCAGTCCATAGGCAACCTCGGCGTTCTCTAGGGCGAGGCCCGCGACGTTCGGAACGCGTCCGAGAGCGTAGAATATTTCCTCCCCCACGGCTTCGCGCTCTTCGCCGTCGCATACGTAGCGGACGATTTTTTCGCGCCCACGGCGGTTGGCCTCGAGCAACGTGGACTGCGTGACGACCTCAATGCCTTCGTCTCGAAAGTACTCCGTTAGCGCGTTGCCAACGTCATCGTCGCTGTGCGTGAGCAGATGCCGGCTCCGGATCAGGATCGTCGTGCGGGCGCCCATGCGGGCGAGGAACTGCCCGAGCTCGCAGGCCGTGTAGCCGCCACCGAGCACGATAACGGACTTTGGCACCTCCTCGATATCCAGTACGGCATCGCTGTCGACAAACCCGACGTCCTCCAAACCCGGAAGCACGCTGGGAGCCACGACGCTTCCCGTCGCGAGGATGAACTTCGACGCTTCTAAGACGTCGCCGTTGACGAGAATCTGAGTCGGAGAAATGAAGCTTGCTGAACCGCGGTAGAGCGAAAACCCTTCGATTCCCTCGATCCGAAAATCGGCGAAGCCTTTGACCAACGCCCGTTTGCGGGCCGCAATGAACGGCATGTCAACTGAGACCGTTTCGACGTAGATTCCCAACGCCCGAGCATCACGCGCATCTTGGAGCGCATCGCTGGAGGCCAAGAGCGCCTTGCTCGGCATGCAGCCGCGTAGAATGCAGAGTCCGCCGAGCGGGCCCACGTCGACAAGCGCAACGTCGCAATCGATTTCCCGTGCGGTGCGGGCCGCGGCATACCCGCCCGATCCGGCGCCGACGACGATCACGTCATGGCGTCGAGCACCGCTTTGCATCGAGTTCCTAACGCCCGACCGGGCGCGCACCGAGCCGGTGAGTCGATTCGATGAAGCGGACCGTGCCGCTGGAATGGACCAGTATCGAGTGGGTTCGCGCCTGATTGCCAAAGAAACGGACTCCGCGAACGAGGTCGCCGTCCGTGATTCCCGTCGCACAGAAAATCACGTCGTTGCTGCGAACGAGGTCGTCGAGCTCCAGGACGCGTTCCAAGTCGCCGAAACCCATGTCGATCGCGCGTTGCGCCTCTTGAGGGTTGCGCGGCTGCAGGCGACCCATAAAATTTCCACCGAGACACTTGATCGCAGCCGCCGCTAGGACACCTTCGGGCGCCCCACCGGTGCCCATTGCAACGTGCACGCCCGTCGATTCAATCGCGGTCGCGATACACGAATCCACGTCGCCGTCGGAAATCAGTCGGATGCGCGCACCCGCGGACCGAACCTCTTTGATCAGCTCGGCGTGGCGAGGACGATCCAGAATTATGACGCAAACGTCGTTGATCGGTTTGTCGAGCGCGTTAGCGACCGCTTCGAGATTATCGCGCACCGGCGCATCTATGTGCACGTACGGCGCCGCCCTCGGTCCGACGGCGAGTTTCTTCATGTACGTGTCCGGCGCGTGCAGCAGACTATCGCGCTCAGAGATGGCCATGACGGCAATCGCATTAGGAAGCCCGTTTGCCACGAGGTTCGTCCCCTCGACCGGGTCAACGGCGATGTCGACCTCTTTGCCGCCGCTTCCGACTTCCTCGCCGATATAGAGCATCGGCGCTTCGTCGCGTTCGCCTTCTCCGATAACGATGCGGCCCGAGATCTCCATCTCGGCAAGCGATTCTCGCATTCGAGCCACCGCGGCGCCGTCCGCCGCGTCCCGTTCGCCACGTCCCATCCAACGCGACGCCGCCAGCGCAGCACTTTCCGTTACCTTCACGAAATCGAGTGAGTGGACCGGGTGATCCAGCACCGCGCGCGTGACTGACCGTGCCATCACTACTGGCTACAAAGGGATGCGGCTTATTTCCTGTTAAAGACGTTATCGCGTGTCGGCCGGTACCCATCTCTCGCGACCTTTGTCTCCGCGCTTCTTCCGCCTGAGCGATCTGCTGATCGCGGGCTGGTCAGCGCTGCTGACGGTCGCGCTCGCGGGCCTGACGCTGGGCTTCTTCGGTTGGTACGCATTGATCGTTCCACGTCATCACGGCGCGATCAGCGAACTCGGGCTATTGACCGGCACGGTTGGCGGAGCTGCGCTAACCGTTGCAGCCTGGTTTGCGTATGCGCGATACTTCTCGCAGCGCGGGGGGATCACGCTCGTACGATCGCTCCAGTACGATGCGCTGACGTGGCTGCCGTTCTTCCTGCTGTGGTTAACGTTCGTGCTTCCGGCGCAGCTAACTCACGGCGCCCGCCTTTTTCTCGTCGCTCTCGCACTCTGTTGCGTCGGCAAGGTGCTGGTCGCGGCCCGTTTCAATCAGACCGTGCGCGAGGTTCTGACGGACTTCGCCGTCACCCGCATCGCAATCATCCTTATCGCCGAACTCGCGGCCGTCATCATCGGACAGCGCGCCGGCAGCCACGTCCAGGAATCCTCGCATATACTGCTCGCGGTGTGGGGACGCTGGGACGCCGTCCATTACCTGAATATCGCGTCGCTCGGCTATCAGGGCACGGACATGGCGTTTTTCCCTCTCTATCCGCTCCTGATCCGCATCGTCGGAGCTCTCGCCGGCAACCATTTGATCGCGGGAATGCTGATTTCGAGCGCATCGCTCTTCTTCGGTCTGCTCTACCTCTATAAGCTGCTCGAGCACGAGTACGATCGAGCCGTCGCGCGGCGAGCCATTTTCTACGTATCGATCTTTCCGACGGCGGTGTACTTCACCGCTGTCTACACCGAATCGCTCTTCTTCATGCTGACCGTCGCGTCATTTTACTACATGCGAGAACGGTTGTGGTGGGTCGCCGGTCTCCTTGGATTCTTTGCGGCGCTCACGCGCGTCGAGGGGGTACTGTTGCTGGTGCCCTTCATCATTGAGTGGGTCACCCAACAGCGGCCGATTTCCGCGCGTTCGCTCTACGGTCTGGCAGCGGGCCTGCTCATTCCTTTGGGCCTTGCCGTCTACATGGCGTATCTCTGGGTGCTGCGCGCCGATCCGTTGTACTTCTCGCACGTGCAGATCCATTGGAATCGACATCTGGCGTTGCCTTGGGTCAGTCTCGTAAACGCTTTCTGGAAGCTCACGCACGCCGCCGGAGCGCAAATCGTCGCAAACCAATCGCTCGAGATCGCTTTCACGCTGCTCATGATCGGCGTGTTGCTCGCGGGTTGGAAAAGTTTGCGCCCATCGTATATCGCTTACATGGCGCTTTCCATCCTGGTTCCGATGTCCACCTCGAACCTGATGTCCATGCCGCGCTTTGCGCTGGTGCTTTTTCCGATGTTCGCGATTTTAGCGCGCTGGGGCGAGCGTCCGTGGGTCAACAACCTGATCTTGGCTTTCTCGCTGCCGCTGCTCGGCTTGTTCACCGTGCTCTTCGCCGATTGGTACTGGGTTGCGTAGCTCCTCGGCGCAGGCCATCGTGCGCGATTTGAGCCGACGGCGTGGCGTGCGACAATTCGTCAAATTCGGTATCGTTGGAGCTTCTGGATTTCTCGTCAACCTCGTCATCTTCACGCTGCTGCAGCGCTTGGTACCCAACCATACCCGGCCGTTACAGTATAACGTGATATACTCAATCGCCTTTCTTGCCGGTGGCGTTTCGAACTATTATCTGAATCGCGTCTGGACCTTTCGTTCGAGCGGTCACGCCATGCGTGAAGGCGCGCAATTCTTGAGCGTCTCGACCGTGGCCCTCGCGGTGGGATTGGTCGTTTCCTCGCTCGTAAGCCCGTGGCTTGGGCATGGGCACCGCACGTGGTTCGTCGCGACGCTAGCCGGCATCTTCGTGAACTTCTTCCTCAACAAGTATTGGACGTTTCGGCACATCAATTGAGGACGGCTTATCGGCCCGGGAACTCCACGGCCGACAAACGCGCCCTTTATTGGCGTGCCGGGTTGGGCGTGGTGCTGCTGATTGGACTGGCGTTGAGGTTACACGGCATTCACAACCCGATTCTCGATCATCCCGGGTGGCGGCAAGGCGACACCGCGGCGATCGCGCGCAACTTTGCGCGCTTGCAGTTCAACATCATGTATCCGCAAACGATGTACAACGGGCCGCCACCAAACTACGTGGAGCTGGAGCTCCAGATCGTACCATTCATCGTGGCGGCGTTCTACAAGGTTTTCGGAATTCACGAAATTTTCGGACGCCTGGTCAGCCTCGCATTTAGCCTGGCGACGGTAGCGACGATCGCATACTTTGGGCGCTGGCTCTTCCGTAGCGCGGTCGCGGGCCTGCTCGCAGCCTTTTTTTATGCGGTGTTTCCCGGGAGCGTCTATTATGGACGCACGTTCATGCCCGATGCCGCCATGGTTTTCTTTCTGACCGCGGCGCTATATTCCGTCGCTGGTCATCTCGTCGAGGACGACAGCCCTTCGTGGCGGAGGCTGGCGTGGCCAACAGCACTCCTGACGCTCGCGTATCTCGCCAAGCCGGTAGCAATACTCGCCGTAGTGCCGGTGCTTGGCATGGTGTGGGAACGCTGGCGTGCTAAACGCGCGATGCCTTGGTCTCCGATCGCGCTGCTGCTCCTCGCTCCGCTGTTGATTCTTTGGCTCTACGACCGCCGCGTCGCATCCTATGCGGAATGGCACTGGGCGAGTGGAATCACGCAGTTACACGTTCTGCCGTCATTGTGGTCGGCTTTCACCAGTTCGAATGCCTTCGCCGCGAAGCTTTCACAATTCGGCGCTGCGATTGAAATGCTGCCCGCCACCATGCTGGGGAAAATGGCCTTCTGGCTTTCGGTTGCGGGTTTCGCTACAGTTCTGTGGCGCACGGTGCGAAGCAAAGCCCTGGTTTCGGGTTGGCTGGCAGGCGGCTTGATCTACACGTATCTCGTCGTTACGGTCGAACGGGTCGATTACTACCTGTATCCGATCCTACCGCTGTGCGCCCTGGTCATAGGAGGCGCACTAGCACGCTTTGTCGCGCTAATTCGCGACGTCGATGCGGCGCCGGCGGCTCGGTATGCGCTGCTCGGTGTAGTCCCCTTGATCGCGGTGGCGGCCCTGCTGCAGAGCCGGGCGCCGGTTGAGGCCTATTACCGTTATAACAAGCAAGTTTTTCGCAATGCCGCACAGCTCGATGCGGCGCTGCCCAAGGACGCCCTGGTAGTGATTGGCCACTACGGCCCTAACGTCCAGTACTACCTCGATCGCTTCGGCTGGGAGGAAGACCCCCTGCTCTGGACGCCGTTCGATCAGGAGAGCGCGATCCGTAAGGGAGCGCGCTATTTCATTTCGATCGAGGATCGACGCCTGCGGCAAAATCTCGATCTCTGCGTTTGGCTCCAACGCTTTCCGATGCACGACGAACTCTCGGGATGGCCGGTTTACCAGACCGATCCGGCGCGGGTATCGCCCGACGCCGAGTTGCTTTGGCAAGCCTTTCGCAGGGCCGAGCGCGCGCGGAATGGCAAGGCTTTCCTAGAGCGTCATGGCCTGTGCCGTCTTACGAACCGATAGCGTTCAGGTTTTCCAGCAGTACGCGAAAAGCCTCAGGCTCAACCGAGATGCTACCGCGGTATGGATAGTCCATCGCGATCACGAGAAACAAGACCAAGCCTATCATCAAACTCAAGCCGCCGATCATCAGCTGCTGCATGATCGGGCGATCGAAGCCGAAGAGATACGTAAACGCGACCGTCAGATAAGCTCCGACGATGAGCACCGTCCAAAGTATGCTGCTGATGCCTATGAAATCGATCGTAAGACGCGTCTGGCGATCAGTCAGCGCGGTGTCCATTGCAGCGAGCATTTGAGTCTGAATGTCCTGTAGACGTGCCGAGTCCACCGGAAGTGCGCGTATGGCGCGGTCGGCTGATTCCAGCAGTGCATCCGAGATGGACGAGCGCTCACCGCGACGCATGCGTGGCCATTCGTGGTAGATCACGGAATGGACGTACGCCCGGATGGTGCCTCGCAATCGTTCCGGCTTCGGGAAGGACCCGGCGTCGCGGTAAATCGTCGTCAGCGATCCCGCCTCTTCGTACGTTCGCGCTTCGGCCAACTGGAAGCGCTCCCAAACGCCGATCGCGACGAACGCTAGCAACACCGCATAGATGACCCCGATTACCGCGAGAATGAATCCGGCTCGGTCATTGTGGGCGGAGCGAATTTCCACCGACGTGAAATGTTCGACGATATATCCGAACACGAGGGTTGATGCTACGAACCCGCCGACGATCACGATGCCGGCAAGAAAGGTCGGTAACGATTCAAGCCAGGCGATCATGGTAACGGTAGGAGCGAGGCGGCTCCGAAGGTTGTCGCCTCGGAGGGTGCTTCGGGCACGCCCGACGTGACGAGTTGCCGGTACACGATCAAACGATTGGTCTCCTTGGCGATCTCGAGCTGCAGCTCGTAGCTTCGCTTGATCGCGGCGGTGAGATCCTCCGAATCAAGAGTGTAACTAAAGCGCTTCAAGCTGTGCAGCAGCAACGCATTGGTTGCGTTGAGCTGAGCGTAGGCACGTTGTATCTCCGCGCCGGCCGCGCGATAGGTCGGATAGTTGGTCAGGACGATCTCTCGCTTCAGCTTGGCCTGTTCGACCGTCGCCTTCAGAGCCGCCAGTGGAGCGCTCTGCGGATCGACTGCCAGGCCTTGCGTTACCGTAGCCAGCGCGTCGTCAAAGTTTCCTTTGCTATACTCCAGCCGCGCCAGCTCCGCCGCAGCTTCGACATAACCGGCTCTAGCCTGTGGGTCGCTCGGATCGACCCGCAACGCCAAACGATAGGAAAGCGCGGCATCTCGCGCATCCCCTCGTTCGAGCGCTACGTCGCCTTGGTGGGCCCGCGTGTGGACGATCCAACGCTCGATCGGACCGGCGCACCCGCCGAGGAGTGCGACGGCCCAAATCAACGCAAGGACTCTACAGATGAACATGCGCGGCAAATCGTGCAACAACTTCAATAATCACAGCGGCCGGGTAGAGGACCGCCTGCGAAAGCAGCGAGCCCAGAATGGCCGTTAATGATAGATAGAACACCATCGAGCGAACTTCCTCGACGCTACGCCTCCCGTGAATGGCTTGATCGCTGATCATCGACGAGGTCGGGTCGACGAACAACGTAAACGCAATCGTTCCGATACCGTTGATGACGCCGGAAAGTCCAATTGCGGTCCGCGCGACTCCGGCGTCCAGCACCGACGCTAGATATGAAGCCTGGACGCCGATGGCATAGACGCACATTACGACGACGTTGAAAATCAGCAGCCGCTTCGGAAGGACGCGCCAATCGAACGCTCGCAGCTCGGCCAACGACGGAAGCCGCTGGGACCGAATCACGTCGGCGATTACGGAGGGCGCGGACAAGCGAAACAGCGAGTGCGGGACCGAGCCGCGCGATTCAAACGAATGGACGCCCCGGCGAAACAAATAGGTAAACATCGGCAAGAAGAGCGCAAAGACGATCATGCCTGCGGTTCCCGCGAGGACGATCAAGCGCAGCTGCAACTCGAAAACGTGTTGCCAGGTGCCAACCGCGACGGTCGCATTTCCAGCCTCATCGGCCAGCGGGCCCACGAAAAATGCCATGAACAAGTTCGCCAAGCGCCCCGTGGTCACGAACAGGTTAAACAGCGAGATCGACGTCGCAATGCGCTTCGTCTGAACGCCCGCCAGCCGCGCCGCATACGCTCCGATGGTCACACCCTGGACGATAAAGGTGATGACCATCGCTCCGATCAGCTTCCCCGACCAAACATGCGGCACTGCCGCAACGCCCATTAAGACGTACATCGCGAACTATATGCCGCGGCGGGGAGCGTCATGTCACGCGCACACGTGACGATCCGCAGGTGAGCGCGTCACGCCGCGTCGCGTTGCCAAGCGATCGCGGATTCGTCTACCGGGCCGATAATGCATAGGCCCAGGTTCTCGTCGAGCAACAGCTCGCCGGCGAGCTGTTGCACGTCCTCCGGCGTAACCGCATCGATGCGGTGCTCGATTTCTTCGGCGGTAACGTGGCGGCCCAGCGCGAATTCGTTGCGGCCGAGCCGAATCATCCGGCTCGAACTAGACTCCAGCGAGAGCGTCAGACTGCCCTTGATATGCTCCTTTGCCAGATGCAGCTCTTTTTGATCGATCGCAATGTTCCGTACGCGCTCGAACTGTTCGAGAACCACGTCGATGCAGGGCTGCACGTTCTCCGGCGACGTTCCGGCGTAGACGCCGAAGAGCCCCGCACGTCGGTACGCGGCTTGAAAAGTATAGACGCTATAGACGAGCCCGCGTTGTTCCCGGATTTCCTGAAAGAGCCGGCTCGACATTCCGCCGCCGAGAATCGTATCCAGCAGCGAGAGCGCGTAGCGCCGATCGTCCCGCACGTCAACGCCGCGCGTCCCGACGATGACGTGGGCCTGTTCGCTATCCTTGTAACGAACGAGCGCGGAGGGCGTGGTGGTTGGACCTTCCGGATCCGGTAAGGTGCAAGCTCCTTTGAAGGTTGCAAACTGCTCGCAAGCCATTTCGACGAAACGATCGTGCTCCACGTTTCCGGCCGCGGCAACGATGACGGAGTTAGGCGCGTAATGCCCGCGCATGTGGGCGCGCAAGTCATCGGGCGTGATCCGCAAAACCGTCTCCGCAAAGCCAATGGTAGGCTCGCCCAATCCAGACCCGCTCCACATCGTTTGGAGGAACACGTCGTGGATCAGCTCGTCCGGCGAGTCGTCATACATCTTGATCTCTTCGAGGATGACCTTCTGCTCTTTGCCGAGCTCTTGCGGATCGAACGTGGAGTGCAAGAACATATCGGCGAGAACGTCGAGCGCAAGCGGGACGTGGCGATCGATAACCTTCGCGTAGTAGCAGGTCGTCTCTTTATCGGTAAAGGCATTAAGGTTTCCGCCGACGCCGTCCATCGTTTCAGCGATCTGCCGCGCGCTCCGGCGCTGCGTTCCCTTGAACAGCATGTGCTCGACGAGGTGCGAGATGCCCCGTTGCTCGTGGCGTTCTACCGAAGACCCGACGTCGGCCCAAATCCCGACCGACGCAGAGCGTACGCCCGGCATCGCCTCTGTCAAGATGCGCAGGCCGTTCGGAAGCGTTGTCTTGCGATAGCTCACGATGGCTGCTTAAACGCGCTCTGAGCCCACAGCGGATCCCAAAAGACGCCGTCGCCGCCCCGGCTCGCGCGCGCGCGCAACGCCAAAGCGCTCTCCGAGCCGCGAACGGTAAGGCTGAACACCGTGCGCGATGTTGGCTTTGCAAGGTCGCCGCTCACGATCGCTCCCTTTGCGACGGTAATCGGGACGCTCGCCCAGAGATCGACCTCTTCCGTTGCCGGGGCCGCCGCGAACGCCTTTTGCGCCAAGGCGACGACTTCACCGATGAACTCCTCTCGCGTTATCGGGTGATGAAAGTTGACGCCCCACATCCGAATGCCCACGATCAGATGGCTTCCCAGCTGATTGGCGGAGATCTGCGTGACCTGGGCGGACCAACGCGTGCCAAAAACGGCAAGCCCGATGCGTTGCGCGATGTCGCGGCGATTGCCGACGGCCCGTGCGGCCGCATCGAGATCGGCAACGGTCGGGGCATATGCCGCAGCAGCGCTCCCCGCGACGAGAAATGCCAGCGCCGCGGCGCCGATCACTCTAGTACGACTGCGCAAAGTAAGCCCTGACTTTCGCCGGTTCGCCGCATGCGGTGCACGCGAGTCCGCACTCCTCGAGCTCACGTAAGACCCTGCTCGTCGCCGCGGTCTCAGCCTTGACGCGCGCCTCGCACTCGGGTCGTTCGCACCACGCGATATCGATCATCCCCGAACGATTCTTGCACCGCTCGAAGAACTCGGCGCGGTCGGTCGTTACAAACGTATGATCGGTTAAGAACGCCTTCGCTTGGGCGAACAGCGCGCCCTGAATATCTTCGAGCAAATCGCGAAGCGTATCGGGAAGCTCCGCCAGCGCCACGCTCCGCCGCTGCCCCCCGTCTTCTCTGCCGCGGTCTCGCCGCGCCAGGACTGCCGTCTGCGAATCAACGTCGCGAGGTCCGATCTCGATTCGCACCGGCACACCCCGCAAATCCCACTCGCTGTACTTCCAACCGGGCTTCGCGTCGCGCGCATCGACGCGCACCCGAAAACCAGCATGGCTCAAGCGTTGCCCGGTAATATTGCAGAGCTCCACCGCGCGCTCGTCGCCGGAACGCACTATCGGCACCAGCACCGCTTCCAGCGGCGCCATCTTCGGCGGAATCCGTAACCCTCGGTCGTCGCCGTGCACCATGATCAGAGCGCCGAGCATTCTCCAAGAAACTCCCCACGAGGTCGTGTGTACGAACTTGACCGTTTGGTCTGCGTCGACGAATTTGATATCGTAGGCTTTGGCAAAATTTTGCCCGAGATCGTGCGACGTCCCGGATTGCAGCGCTTTACCGTCGGGCATCAATGCTTCGATCGAGAACGTTTCAACGGCACCTGGAAATCGCTCGCCGGGACTCTTTCGACCGGAGTACACGGGAACGGCCGCGACGTTCTCCGCAAAATCGCGATAGAGATCCAGAATCCGCAGCGTCTCTTCGCGCGCTTCCTCGCCGGTAGCGTGCGCCGTGTGGCCTTCTTGCCACAGAAACTCCATCGTCCGCAGAAACGGCCGGGTGGCCTTCTCCCAGCGCACGACGTTGGCCCATTGATTGATCAGGATCGGCAGATCTCGGTAGGACTCGATCCACTGAGCGTACATCGTTCCGATCATCGCTTCGGAGGTCGGGCGCACGGCTAAACGCTCGGTAAGCTTTTCATTCCCGCCCTGCGTTACCCAGGCAACTTCAGGAGCAAAGCCTTCCACATGTTCGGCCTCCCTCACGAGCAAGCTCTCCGGAATGAACAGGGGAAAATAGGCGTTTTCGTGGCCCGTTGCTTTGAACCGCACGTCGAGGTGCTTCTGAAGGTTCTCCCAAAGCGCAAACCCGTACGGACGCAGCACGACGCATCCCCGAACGGGAGAGTACGAAACCAGCTGCGCCTTGAGGCAGGCCGCCGTATACCACGCAGAGAGGTCGGCCGCCTTCGGAGGAATCTCCTTGACGACGTCCCGGGCGAGCGCTTCGGACATGACCGGCCCCGCTTCGCCGGGCGCTTGCGCGGTACCCGCGCCATCCCTTGCCGGGGATCTGATGCCGTCGGTCGCATAGGAAGGAGCAATGCCGAAACGTACGCGCATCTATACCCGCACGGGTGACGACGGAACGACGGGGTTGATCGGCGGATCACGCATCAAGAAAAGCGCGCTTCGAATCGAGACGTACGGCACCGTCGACGAGCTCTCGAGCGCAATCGGGGTCGCGCGCGCCGACCTGCGCAGCTTGGCCGTGGGTGAGGCGCGCGCTGCTCGCCTGGATGCGTGGCTTGCGTGGACGCAAGACGCGCTGTTCAACTTGGGCTGCGAACTGGCAACGCTCCAAGATCGGAGCGAGAATGGACCTCGAATCGCCGCCGACGACGTTGCCGCCCTCGAGCGCGCAATCGATGCGGCAGAACGCGATCTTCCTCCACTGTCGAACTTTATCCATCCGGGCGGTTCTACTCCGGGCGCGCACCTGCAGTTCGCGCGAACGGTTTGTCGACGTGCAGAGCGTCTCGCCGTCGCGCTGGCGGATTGCGAAGGGCGCATCTCAGAGGAGATCCTTCGGTTTCTGAATCGACTTTCCGATGCGCTCTTCACCTGGTCGCGCTGGATCAACGAGACGCTCGGTATTCCCGAGCATCTTTGGAATCCATCGAGCAAGGCTCCTGAAGCGTAGGTCCAGCCGTGAGGTAGTGCGAACCGACGCCGAAATGTCGTTCGTTTCCGAGCTCTTCGAGACCACCGATGCTACGAAGCTCCGTGAACTCGGCACGCGCAAGATTCTGCGCCGAGCACTAACGGCAAGGGATTTGATCGCCATCGGCCTGGGAACCATGATCGGCGGCGGAATTTTTACGACCATCGGTACCGGCGTCAAGGGTGCCGGTCCGGCGGTCATCATCTCATATTTGCTGGCGGGCCTCACCTCGTTCTTTGCGGCGCTCTGTTACGCGGAGCTCGGCGCGATGGTTCCGGTAGCCGGCAGTGCTTACACGTATGCGTACGCCACGATGGGCAAGCTGTTCGCCTGGATCATCGGTTTTGCGCTGATCTTTGAATACGGCATCAGCGCGGCGCCGGTCGCTCAGCAATTTTCGGCCGCCATTCAAGACGTCTTCAAAACCATCGGGCTTTCAGTGCCGTCGTGGGCTTCACAGTCCAACCTTCTGATTCATGGCGCGTGGTGGGTGCCGTCGAGTTGGGATCTCATCCATTCCCAGTACGATCTCGTCGCGGCGGTATTCGTCGTAGGGCTGAGCCTCTTGCTTTCCGTTGGGATTCGCGAATCCGCAACCGTGAACAACGTCTTTGTCGTCCTGAAAATCTCGGCGCTCGTCGTCTTCGTCATCGCCGGAGCCTTCCTCGTGCACGCCGCCAATCTCCATAATTTCAATCCCGTCGGCTGGGGCTCGCTGCGTCCCTTTGGTGGACTCGCCGACTATTCTTCGTCCGCGCAGCCCTACGGCATCATTGCAATCGGCGCCTACGTCTTCTTCAGCTATATTGGCTTCGATACTGCGACGACGACCGCGGAGGAATGCAAGAACCCGCAGTACGACGTGCCCGTCGGCGTGATCGGCGCACTCGCTATCGGGACGATCATCTATTGTGCTACCGCGATCGTCCTCGTCGGGGCGGTGCCTTGGAACCAAGTGCCGATCAAAAACCCGTTGGTTTATGCGCTCGCGCCGCTTCACATGCCGGCGCTGAATTGGGTGATTACAATAGGCGTGCTTGCCGGCACAACCAGCGTCGCGCTCGCGTCGCTGCTCGGCCAGTCCCGCATATTTTACGTCATGGCGCGCGACGGCATGCTGCCCCCAGCGGTTGCAAAGGTGCATCCACGTTTCAAAACTCCGCTCGTCACCACGTTAACTACCGGCGCCGCCGTCGCGATTCTCGCCCTTATCGTTCCCCTCAATAATTTGCTCAATCTCGTCAACATCGGAACGCTCATCGCGTTTTCCGTCGTTTGCGCGGGAGTGCTCTACCTTCGCAAGCGCCGCCCCGAGCTGCCGCGCAGTTTCCGCGTTCCGTTCGTACCGCTCTTCCCGATCTTGGGCATCGTCTGCTCGCTATTTCTCGCCATCTTCGGGCTTTCGCGCGCAACCTGGACCTGGTTTGTCATCGCGCTGCTCTGCGGCCTCGTCTTCTTCTTCGCTTATGGCTTCCGGCACTCAAACCCGAAAGACGTCGTCCCGGTCGAAGAACCCGAGGGACTGTCGGAAATTGCCTAGCCGCGTTGGGCTAAGCCGGATTTAGAGCGTTTCGCCGATTCCGGGGGTTACGACCTCGATACGCGCGTTTCGGGAATCGTAACGTGCGCGGACGTTGAGCGCTCGGGCGACGGCATCGAGCGAGACCATGACACGACCACGAACGCGAAATGGCGCGTGCTTGAGCGTCAGCGGCATACCGTTGAGAGTCGCGTGAGTATCGCCAACGCGCAACCGGAGCGATTGACCGCCAAGCACCACCGCGATGTTCCCGTTCTTACCGTCGACTTGCGTTTCCGCACCCAGCGCATCGGCAATCGAACGCAGCGGCACGAAGGCTCGCGCGCTTGCCGTCGTCACCGGCGGTACGTCACTATCAACGCGTTGACCATTGACGAGCATCACCGTGGGTCGGGAGAACGCGAGGGCCGCGGAGGTCACGAACGCGAGGATCGCGATCAGCGCTAGCGCACGCCAGTTAAAGTTTGCATACAGGGACTGCGCACGAGCGATCATCCCACCGGCTCCGCGGTCTCCACCGATCCGCCGATCTCTTCCAGGTAGGCTGGATATTTCTCAGCGATGACTTTCTCGATCTCCCGGCGCAGCATGCCGAGCAGCTCGCTTTCCGGATAGGTACCGACCAGCTCGCCGGCGCGGTAAATGGCGCCCTTGCCTTTTCCGCCGGCGACGCCGACATCGGCCATCTTCGATTCGCCGGGTCCGTTCACAACGCAGCCCATGACGGCCACCTTGACCGGAGCGCTGTACGATTTCGCGATCGCTTCGACCGCACGCCCCAGCTCCAGCACCGAAATCTCGGCGCGCCCGCACGAAGGACATGCGGTGATCTCAAAGCCTTTTTCGCGCAGGCCGAGCGATTTGAGGATACCCCAGCAGACCGGCACTTCTTCGATCGGATCGTCCGCCAGCGAGACGCGAATCGTGTCGCCGATTCCTTCCCAGAGCAAGATGCCGAGTCCGATCGACGACTTGATCGTGCCGTCGCGCAGCAGCCCTGCTTCTGTAATCCCGAGGTGCAACGCGTAGGGCGTCTCTCGCTCGCGCAAGCGCTCGTCCATTAAGCGGTAAGCCTGCACCGTCGTAGCAACGTCGTGAGCCTTCAAGGAAATGGCGATCTCGGTATGTCCGTGTTCCTCGAGGATATCGACGTGACGCAACGCCGAAAGAACCATCGCCTCCGCCGTATGGCCGAGCGATTTCTCCAGGTCCGGCGCAAGCGATCCCATGTTGACGCCAACGCGAATTGGAATGCCGCGGGCTTTGGCAGCCGTCACCACCTCGGCCACCTTCTTGGGGTCCCGAATGTTGCCCGGATTGAGGCGCAGTTTTGCGACGCCTGCCTCGATCGCCGCCAAGGCCATCTTGTGATCGAAGTGGATGTCCGCAACGATCGGCACCGGTGAACGATGTACGATCGCCGGCAAGCCCGCCGCGTCGGGCGGGTCTTTGACCGTCACGCGAACGACTTCGCAGCCTTCCATTGCCAGACCGTAGATTTGCTCCAGCGTCTTATCGGCGTCGGCAGTATCCGTGGTCGTCATCGATTGCACGACGATCGGATGGTTACCGCCGATCCAAGCGCTCTTCGCATCGGACTTTCCGGTCTTGTTCTGCAAGAAGATCGGCTTGCTCTTACGCCGGATTCTCAACATAAGCGCACTACATTACTCCTTGTCCGTTGACGATCCGGGCGATGTCGTGAAAGGCCACGAGCATGATCAGGGCCATCAACGCAGCAAAGCCGGCGATGTGAACCATCGCCTCCTTCTCCGGATCGACGGGACGTCCGCGGATCAGCTCGGCGATGATGAACGCAGCGCGTCCGCCGTCGAGCGCGGGAATCGGAAGCAGGTTGAAGAGTCCCAACGCGAACGAGATCGTCGCGGCGAGCGAAAAATACGGTCCCCAACCCCAGTCCTGCACGGTCGCCGCAACTTGACCCATCCCGATCGGGCCCGCGATTTGCGGAGCGTACTTGGCGAACTGCGTTGCGAGGAGCGCTAGGCCCGCGAACGTTTGATTCGCGATGGCCACGAATTCCTGACCGCTCTCGCGCACCGCGCGCGCGAAGCCGACTCGATCGTAGGCCGGAACGGGCGAAAAGCCGATGCACCCAAAGTTTCTTCCGACTTCTGCCGGACAAGCGTGGGGCGTGACATACACCTCGGTCCGGATGCCGTTACGCTCGTAGACGAGATCCAGCTTCTCGCCCAACGCCGCGTGAATCGTGTCGACCAGGCTCTTACCGTTCGCGATCGCAACGTTGTTGATCGCAACGATGCGATCGCCGGAACGGATACCCGCGATTGCCGCGGGCGATGCCGGCACGACTACACCGACGACCGGCTGCTTCGCTTTATCGCTGACAACGCCAAACGCCAGCGCGGCCGTGAGCAAAATAAGGTAGCAGAGCAGAAAATTGGCAATCGGTCCGGCCAAGATAATGGCCAAGCGACGCCAGGGGGACTTAGCTTGGAAGTTGTTGTCCGCGGTTAGGGGCTGCGTCAGAAACTCGCGTTGCTGTTCTGCTTCAGAAACGCGATTGTCCTCGCCCTCCATCGCGCAAAAGCCACCGATCGGCAGCGCGCGTATGGAATATTGCGTGCCGCTGCGCGGACTCGTCCAACTGGCGAGCTTGGGCCCAAATCCAACGGCGAACTCGTTAACCCTCACCCCGTTCCGCCGCGCCAGCACGAAGTGACCGAACTCGTGAAGCACGATCAAAACCGACAGCATCACGATAAACGTGGCGACTTTTTCGAATCCGATTAGGGTAACGACGGCGATCAAGTTCACGGGTTCCTCATGTTACTTTCGATGGCGCCCACGATCTCTCCGGCGATGGTTCGAGCGTTCCGATCGGCCGATCGAATCCCCTTAAGTGTGGGTTCCACCGGTTTCGCGCGGCTCATCGCCTCTTCGATCACGTGCGAAATGCGCCCAAAGGCGATTCTCCCCTTAACAAACGCGTCAACGGCGACTTCGTTTGCGGCCGAGAGAACGGCGGGCAGCGTACCTCCGCCAGCTAGCGCTTCGTAGGCTAGTCCAACGCACGGAAACCGGACCGGGTCGGGTACCTCGAAATCGTACCGCAAAGCGAGCTCGCCTTGCTTTGCCCCCAGCGCCCGCATCAGGTCGGGCTCCCCGACCGACGCCAGTCGTTTGGGGTAGCTCAGGGCGTAGCCGATGGGGAGGCGCATGTCCGGCGCCGCGAGCTGCGATTTCACGCTGGCGTCCTTGAAGACGACGAAGCCGTGTGCGACCGATTGCGGATGCACGACAATCTGGATTCGTTCCCCCGGCATTCCGAAGAGCCGGCTGGCTTCGATGACCTCGAGGCCTTTGTTCATCATCGTGGCCGAATCGATCGTGTTCTTCGTCCCCATTCGCCACGTCGGGTGCGCGAGCGCGGCAGCAACGTCGGCTTGCTCCATCGCTTCGCGCGGCGTCCGCCAAAACGGTCCGCCGGAAGCGGTCAGTACGATCGCCGCGACGTTCGACGGATCCTCTCCGACCAAACATTGGAAAATTGCGCTGTGCTCGCTGTCGACCGGCAGCAGCTGCGAACCGGTGGTGCGTCCCAATTCTACGAGCAAAGCACCGGCCGCAACGATCAGCTCTTTATTGGCGACCGCGATGTCGATGCCGCGCTCGACGGCTGCAAAGACGGCCTCGAAGGCCACCGAGCCATCCGTCGCGGCAAGCACTATCTGCGGATCGCTCTCGACCGCGACGCGAAACAATCCCTGTGCGCCATCTTCTGCCGTCGTAGTAATCTTTACGTCAAAGCGCGAGGCCTGTTGACGCAGCAGCTCGACGTTGCGTCCCGCCGCAAGGCCCACGACTTGGAACTCGTCGGGATGATTTGCGATCACGTCGAGCGCCTGCGTGCCAATCGATCCCGTCGAGCCGAGTATGGCGACCCGTTTTCGCATCGACTACTGGACCTGGAGAATTCCGAGCAAATGGAGCGTTGCAAAAAACGCCACACCCCCCAAGAGGTAGGAATCAAAGCGGTCGAGCACGCCGCCGTGGCCCTGGATCATATCTCCGGCATCTTTCACGCCCGCATCGCGTTTGAAAGCAGACTCGATCAGGTCACCAACCTGGGCCGCAACGCTCGTAAAGACTCCCAGCACCGCTCCCTGCCACCACTGCAGGTGCAGCGGGGGAAACCACGTCGCACCGATCGCAACAACGGTGACGATCACCAGCGAGCCGGCCGATCCCTCCACGGTTTTCTTGGGAGAGATTCGAGTCCACCGGTGGCGGCCCAGACTCGTTCCGACTAGCATGCCAAACGTGTCGGTGAGTGCAATCAGCACAATAACGTAGAAGGTCAACCACATACCGTTGCCGGGCAGCTGGCGAATAAACACGAAATAGGTGAGCAGTTTGCCGATGTAGAGCACGGCGAGCAGCGTGTAGGCGGTCCGGGCGAAGTAGCCTTTTTGCTCGCCGTACATCCCGATCGAGAAGGCCACGATCACGATTGCCGCGAGCAGCACGCCCTCCCACTTGTGCAGCGCGCCAAAGACCGCCATCGCAACGTAGGCGCAGACCCCAAGGACGGCGACCGGATACTCCAGGGGCTGCCCTTTGATAGTGCAAAGATAGTTGAACTCGTAGATGCTTGCCAGCCCGATCGCTAGCAGAAGCGCATAAAAGGCCCATGGAAAAACCACGCAAAACAGCCCGATCGCCGCAACGATCAGACCCACGACGACCCGCCGTTCGGTCAAGTCCCGCCGAAACGCCGTTCCCGCTGTTGAAACTCGATCAGCGCTCGTAGCAAATCATCCTTTGAGAAGTCGGGCCAGTAAACGTCAACCATGACGAGCTCGGCATAAGCGGCCTGGTACAGCAGGAAGTTCGAGAGCCGGTGCTCGCCGCCTGGGCGAATCAACAGATCGAGCTCGGGCAGATCTGCCGTGTAGAGATAGCTTTCGATGATGCGCTCGTCGATCGCGTTTGGTTCAATCCTTCCTCGAGCAACATCTGCGGCGATGGCGCGGACGGCTCTCTCGAGCTCGGCGCGCGAACTATAGTTCACGGCGAGATTCAGAATCAATCCGGTGTTGCCGGCGGTCTCGGCTTGCAGGTCGGCCAAGGCGCGCCGCGGGGCCGCCGGGAGCGACTGCCAGTCACCGATTATCCGAACGCGAACGTTGTTGCGGCGAAGCTCGATGAGCTCGTTACGTGCGAAGTGAACGCAAAGGTCGAAGAGCAGCGAAATCTCGCGGGCGTCGCGGTTCCAGTTTTCCGTCGAAAAACCGTACACAGTGAGGACCTCGATCCCTAGGTCGCTTGCCGCGCGGGTCACGCGGCGCAGCGCGATCATGCCGCGCCGATGGCCCTCGATGGCCGGCACTGCGCGTTCTCGCGCCCAGCGGCGATTGCCATCCATGATAATCGCCACGTGCCGAGGCACGACTCTCGTCTCGAGCGCAAGGCGAGCGCCCGCCGCAAGCGAGAGGCTCATAAACTCCGGTAAGACTCGTAGCCGACCATCAGCTCCACTTCCTTGCCATCCCGAGTATCGTCAATCTTTAAACGCAACACTCGCAGCGTGCCGCAACCGATCCATGCGCCGAAAGGAACGAGCATTTGCAGGCGAAGCGGCCTGTTCCCTAACGTGCGCCGCGCCTGCACCTCCGGCACTAGTACCAAATCGTCACTCACACTTCCATGATCTCTTTTTCTTTGGCGGCCACCAGGGAGTCGATCTCCTTGACGTACTTGTCGGTCAATCGCTGCAACGACTCTTGCATACGCTTGCTGTCGTCCTCGGTGATCTGCGCCGACTTCAACTGCGCTCGCAGTTCGTCGTGCGCCTTGTGCCGGACGTTGCGGACCGCAACGCGGCCGTCTTCCGCTTTCTTTTTGACAATTTTGGCGAGCTCTTTGCGTCGCTCTTCATTCAGCGGAGGAATGACGAGCCGAATGGCGGAGCCGTCCACGTTGGGTGTTAACCCCAGCTCGCTTTTCTCGATTGCCTTTTTAATAGCCGGAACGACGCCTTTGTCCCAGGCCGCGATCAACAGCGTGCGCGAATCCGGCGTCGAGATACCCGCGACTTGCTTGATGGGGACAGCTTGCCCATAGGCCTCGACGACGATCCGGTCGAGCAACGCGGGCGCCGCGCGACCGGTGCGAATTGAGGCGAATTCGCCGCGCGTAGCTTCCACGCACTTGTGCATCCGGGATTCGATCTCTTTGAAATACGCGTCGCTCATTTACACGTTCCTTGCTGCGACGATAGCCGAGTCCCGCCGGCCAACATACGTCCCGATCGGCTCGCCCCAAATCACTCGCCGTATGTTTCCTGGAACCGACATGTCGAATACGATGACGGGCAGCGCATTATCCATGCAGAGCGCCATTGAGGTCGAATCCATGACTTGCAATCCCAGCTGCAGCACATCCATATACTCGAGACGCTCGAAGCGCGTCGCTTGCGGATCCTTCTTGGGATCGGCAGAATAAATACCGTCCACTTTCGTCGCCTTCAGAATGGCTTCCGCATTGACTTCCACCGCGCGCAGCGCCGCCGTCGTGTCCGTCGTGAAGTAGGGGTTGCCGGTTCCGGCTGCAAAGATGACGATGCGCCCTTTCTCGAGATGGCGAATTGCACGGCGTCGAATATACGGCTCGGCGATTTGATGCATCGCAATTGCGGTTTGGACGCGCGATGCCACACCGATACGCTCCAAGGCGTCCTGCAGCGCCAAGGCGTTGATGACCGTTGCGAGCATTCCCATGTAATCGGCGGTCGCGCGATCCATGCCCGCTTCTTCGTGCACCTTTCCGCGCCAGATGTTTCCGCCCCCGACGACGATCGCGACAGAAACGCCGGCCCGGCTGACCTCCGCGATTTCGTTGGCCATCGCTTCCGTCGTATTGACGTCGACGCCCGTGCCGTGCCCGGCAAAGGCTTCGCCAGAGATTTTCAACAAGACGCGCGAAAAGCGCGGCCCGATCGGCGTTCCGTCACTCACCAAGGGCGTACCGCGCGAAGCGCCGCACGCGAAGCCGTTCGCCCAGCGCTCCAATCGAACGATTAATCAGATCGCCGACGGTCACTGTGTCATCCTTGACGAAGGGCTGATCGAGCAGGCAGCGCTCCTCAAACCACTTATTCAATTTGCCTTGAACGATTTTCTCGGCGACCTCGGGACTCTTCCCCGCCGGTACGCCCGCGCGGAACTCGCTGCGCAGTCGATCGACCACTTCTGCGGGCACGCTATCCCGATCCAGATACTGCGGCGACATTGCGGCAACGTGCATCGCGATGTCGCGGGAAAGCTCTGCAAACTTCGGATTTCGTGCGACGAAATCGGTTTCGCTATTCACCTCGACCAGCACGCCGATCTTGCCGCCGGCGTGGATGTAACTCGTGACGAGCCCTTCATCGGCCTTGCGCTCGGCTTTCTTTGCCGCTTGCGCCGCGCCGCGCTCGAGCAGGAGCGCTTTCGCGCGTTCGACGTCGCCGGCGGCGTCGAGCAGCGCTTTGCGGCAATCCATCATCGGCGCGCTCGTCTCTTCACGCAGCGCTTTGATCTCTTCCGGCCTTGGTTGGTATGAAATCAACGCCCCGCCTCCGCCACGGTTGCTGGAGCTTCTTGCGGGTACTCCTGCGGTGAAGAATCGTAGCTCTCTTGATCGTACGAGCTCTCGCTCTCGGTTCTGCCCTCGATGATCGCATCGGCAATCTTCCCGACCATGAGCTTGACGGCGCGAATCGCGTCGTCGTTGCCCGGGATCGGATAATCGATCTCGTCGGGATCGCAGTTCGTGTCGATAACGGCGATGATCGGAATCTTCAATTTACGCGCTTCCAAGACGGCGATTCTTTCCTTCTTCGGATCGACGATGAAAAGCGCATCGGGCAGGCGATGCATGTCTTTGATCCCGCCCAGGAAGCGCTCCAGTCGATTCATCTCGTCCTGCAGCTTTGCAACTTCTTTCTTTGGAAGCCGTTCGAAGTCGCCCTGGAGTTTCATGTTCTCGAGCTCGCGCAAGCGCGCGATTCGCTTTTGAATCGTCGCGAAATTGGTGAGCGTGCCCCCCAGCCAGCGTTGGTTTATGAAGAAAGTGCCCGCGCGTTCGGCCTCTTCCCGGACGACGTCTTGCGCCTGTTTCTTCGTCCCGACGAATAAGATGACCCGGCCCTCCCGAGCGAGCTGCTTGACCACCTCGTAGGTCTCCCGCAGCCGCTGCACCGTTAGCGCCAAATCGATGATGTAGATGCCGTTGCGCTCTTGAAAGATGAAGGGCTTCATCTTCGGGTTCCATCGGCGCGTTTGATGGCCGAAGTGGACGCCCGCTTCCAAGAGCTCGCGCATGGTAACGACGGTCATGATATACCTTTCTGGCTCTCGGTTGCTGCCCATCCTGAAGTTGCAACCGCGTCGAAGAGCCATCGACACCCCGCCTCCTGCGGGGTGAAGTTAGACAGCCGCGCGATTATAGCACGAGAGCCGGATGCCTCCAAGGCTCTGCCGAAAGCCGCGCGCCATGCGCTGGCTCGTTACCGGGGGACTGGGCTTCATCGGCTCGCACTTCGTTCGCCTCGCTTTGCGAGAGCGCCCGGCAGTGGAGATCGTCAACCTCGATGCCGTCACCTATGCCGGCAACCCGGCCAACCTAAGCGACGTCGCACAGAATCCCCGGTACCGCTTCGTCAAGGGGGACATCTGTGATCCCGCGGCCGTCCGCGAGGCGATCGGCGGCGGGGCCGCCGCCGTCCTGAACTTCGCTGCCGAAACCCACGTCGACCGCTCCATCCGCGAGCCGCGAGCCTTTCTGCGGACCGACACCCTGGGCACGCTGATGCTGCTGGATGCGGCGAGGGAGCTTGCGATCCCGCGATTTCTGCAGGTATCGACCGACGAAGTCTACGGGAACGTCGCCGACGGCGAATCCCTCGAGAGCGATCCGTTGCGTCCGCGTAGCCCGTATGCCGCCAGCAAAGCCGGGGCGGACTTGCTGGCTTTGGCCTACCATGCCACGTACGGTTCTCCCGTGCTGATCACACGCAGCAGCAATACGTATGGGCCAAATCAATATCCCGAGAAAATAGTTCCTCTGTTTGTAACGAACCTGATCGACGATCGCCCGGTCCCCGTATATGGCGACGGCCTGCAAACTCGCGATTGGCTCTACGTCGAGGATCACGCGCGCGCCATTCTGCACGTTCTCGAGCACGGCGTTGTCGGCAACGTCTACAACGTCGCCGGCGGGACTCATCAAACCAACCTCGCGCTGACGCGCACGTTAATCGAGTTATGCGGCCGGGCGGTCAACACGCACGTCACGCACGTTGCCGATCGCCCCGGTCACGACCGCCGCTATGCCGTCAACGCGGCAAAACTCTGCGCGTTAGGATGGACTCCAAAAGTCCCTTTCGAAAAAGGTATCGCCCAAACCGTGGAGTGGTATCGCGCCAACGAATCCTGGTGGCGCCCGCTAAAAGCGCCAGCCGAGACGCAAAGTGCCTAAGCGGTTAGGGGACCCGCGCGGCGTCAGTCCGCGTGGGGGCGCGCAGCGCAGCTTTCGGCGCTGCGAAGCACGTGCCGAAAACGCAGCGAAGCGCCAGTCGAGGCGCGAAGTGCCGAGGCTCTTACAATGAAAGGCGTCATTTTAGCGGGCGGCCTGGGCACGCGCTTGCGGCCGCTGACGAAGGTCACGAACAAGCATCTGCTGCCGGTCTACGACCGCCCGATGATTTACTATCCGCTTGAAACCCTTTGCCGCGCGGGTATTCGCGAGATCATGATCGTCACGGGAGGCAGTTCGGCCGGAGAGTTTCTGCGACTGCTCGGTAATGGCGCCGACTTCGGCTTGCGCGGAATCTACTACGCCTACCAACAGGGAGAGGGCGGCATCGCCGACGCGCTGCGACTCTGCGAGCCCTTTGCCGATGGCCAGCGCATCGTCGTGATCCTGGGCGACAACATCTTCCAGCAAAGCATCGAGCCCTACGTGCGCAGATTCGCCGAGCAACCGTCCGGCGCACGAATTCTCTTGAAGGAATCCGACGATTTGAAGCGCTTCGGCGTGCCTATCTTCGATGGCGATCGGATTGTCGAGATCGAGGAGAAGCCGGCGCAGCCGAAGAGCCGCTATGCGGTTACCGGCGTCTACATGTACGACGCGCGTGTCTTCGATTTTATCCGAACGCTCACGCCGTCAGCGCGAGGTGAGTATGAAATCGCCGATGTCAACAATCGCTATATAAGCGAAGGCGAACTCTGCTATGACGTCCTCGAGGGCTGGTGGAGCGACGCGGGAACCTTCGAGAGTCTCTTCCGCGCGGGCGAACTCATCGCCCAGGAGCGCTCGCAGACCCCGCAAGCAGGAAAGCCCTGATTTCTACGAGTGGGGGAAGCCGATCGGCAGTAAAGCCAACGCTACGATAACGAGCACGCTCGCAAGCGCGCCACGGAACCACCGTTCCGGAAGACGCGTGACGAAGTGGGATCCAACGAAAACGCCTGGGATCGAGCCCAGCAACAAAAACCCTGCGATGCTGGGATTGACGTCTCCGATACGCCAGTGGCCAAGCAGCGACGGCACGAGCACGACGACCGCGAACGCGAGATCCGTACCGACCAACCGCCGCAGTGCAACCACGGGCGCCACGAGCAATAGGAGCGGAAGCGTCAACGAGCCGGCGCCGATCGACGTGATACTGACGGTCAGTCCGACGAAGAAGCCGATCGCGGCAAGGCGCCCGGTAGGCAACTGGTTGGCCGCGGTTTGGTGAAGATCGCCGGCGAGTCGCCGATTGAAGATGATGCCGGCTGCAGAAACCAATAACGCCGCTGCCACGGCGATGCGCAGGACGTGCTCGAGCTGGTGAAGGTCGAGGGAGTGGTGCAAATTCGCGCTTACGGTGACCCCGATGATCGCGCCGGGCAAACCACCCATCGAGAGTCGCCACAAAACCGAAAACTGCACGGTGCGCCGTTGCAAATGTGCGATCACGGCAACCAGCCTCGTGCCCAGCGCAAAGAGCAAGTCGGATCCGATCGCGGTATCTGTGCCGACGCCCAGGAACAGCACTAAGAGCGGCGTTGTTATTGCTCCGGCGCCGACCCCGCTATACGCGGTGCAGGCTCCCACGATGAAGCCGATGATGACGAAGCTGATGTTGTGCCCGCTCATGGATGGGTCACCTCTTCGACGACCGGTCCGGCCCGCTCCCTGCCCGCGCGATACTCAATCGACAATCCGCAGTCATGCTCATAATTCCCAATAAAGCGTATGCGTTAGCCCGATGCCAAGTTAGGCGGAGGCAGCCTCGCGCGACGCGTCGATCAGGATTTGGGCAACCTCCGGCCGCGAGAACTCCGGCGGTGGCAGCTCTCCCGCGCGCAGCATCGCGCGCACGGCAGTACCGCTGAGCGAAACGTGATTAGCGGAGTCGTGGCTGCAGGTCTTCTTTGTACCCATCGATTGACAGCGCCGGCAGTAGAAGCTGTTTTCGAACTTGAGGGGCATGATGCCCAGTTCTT
>DAIMCN010000023.1:26841-38358 GCA_036726365.1 Candidatus Cybelea sp. | reverse complement strand
TACGTCGTCACTAACGGGATCGCTTCGTCGCCGGTGAGCGTAACGATAAACTAAACCCAATCCGGTGACGAAGGCTCAGCACTCATTGGCCGCCGCGATCGTTTTCGTGGCGGCCATTTCGTGCCGTGAGCGAGCAGGTAGTTGATAAACGGTCTAACCGTAAACTGATTGAGTCCGAAGCCACGTAGCGCTCAGCAAAAGGAGGGCGCCGCTTGCTTTCGAAGTGTGCTCCCTCGGAAGGAGGTTTCAGCAATGAAACCATTTCATCGTTTCTTGGGCGCGCTGGCTTTGCTCCTACTGGCTAGCAGCCTGATCGTCTTGGCCGCCGCCCCGAAGGTCGAAGGAACGCCGGTTCCGATGCGCCCCAAGCCCGATTTTTCGTCGATGCTCTTTCTCATCGGCACCTGGACCTGTACCGACGTCAGTTCGCGCCGTCCCGGCCCATTCGCGATCACCGAAGTCTACACGATGGATCCTAACGGATACTGGATAGTTCGCGACTCCACGACGCACAAGGCGTCCTGGATTCCTCGCGAATTTCGCAGTCAAACGAAGTATACGTGGGACGCATTCGCAAAACGCTGGGTCCGGATAGCGATCGGCGAAGAAGGTACTTACGCCGTAGCGACGGCTCCGATGCCCATCAATAGCAAGAAGACCTATACGTACGTGATCCAAACGAAGGCGCCGGATATCGATTCGTACGCTCCCGAAGTGTTTGTGAAGGTGAGCGACACCAAGAAGACGATGACGACCTCATTCACGGAAACCAACGGCCGCGTCGTCACCGTCAAGGAGACGTGCACGAAGTCATAGCCCACGCGTATTTTACATAGGTGGTCCAATCAGAATCCACGTCTTGCCTTTGTAGCTCTGGATCAATACGACCGCTCCACTCGCGCCGTGCCCCACAAGAAATGCATCCTCTGTCTTTTCAATTCCCGGCTGCTGCATTTCGGAGGCACCTTTAAGGTGCGATTGATACCATGCTTTTACGGTGGCGAAGTCATCCGCAGTGGAGTACGCCTTGACTTGCGGTGGCGGCGCCTTCATGCCGACGCCCTCCGGGCGAACACCGGCCACGGCGCCCGGATAAATTGGGGGAGTATCGTTCGTGGCGGCATTGCCGGCCGCCGACGCCGATGTAGCGGCGAGAAACGCGAGCAACAACGTGACGAGCGTCGCGCGCATAATGATCTCCTTTTTGAAGCGCCGCAAAGGGCGCACATATTGAATCCTAGCACGATCCGCCCGCCAAACGTCTCAGCTATTTGAAGTTCGGGTCGAACGGGCGTCTGTTCGAAGGGCAGATCGTTCCCGGCGACGGTGTAACGAGATCGACGAGGTATTTGCTGGTCGCGCGTTCGACGCAGGTGCTGGGGTCCGCATCGCTGGTGTGACCATAACCCTCGTGCTTCAACAAAACTGCGTTGCCGAGCCGCGCCGCGGCGCGGACGGCGTTGTCGAGTGAAGTGTTTGGGTCGAACCGGGTACCGATCACCAGAATCGGCTTCTGGGTATGCACATTCCAAGGTCCGCTATAACGGTTCGTGCTGCGCACGTGCCAAGAGGCGCACGTCGCCCAAAGTAGCCACCCATTAACTGGTCCGCTGATAAAACTCACATCACTCAGTCGGCGGATGACTTCCGGCCACGCGCGCGGACCGGGGCGGGGTGGAAACGGTTTGTCCGCGCATTGAAGCGCGACGGCGGAATCGAGCGCGGGAAGGATGAAGGCTTTTACCTGACGGGCGCTATTCTCAAGTGCGGATCCATCGTCGCGCGCAGCCTTGTCAAGATCGATCGCGAGTTCCGGCCACTGACTCGGGGCGCCGAGCCTCACCCACAGGACGATCAACGCGTCGCCGTAAGTCAGCTTGCCGAGCGGGGTGCGTCGCAACCGCGCTAGGAGCTGCCGCACCCGCGGTGCGACCGGGCCGTCGCCGGCGAGCGCGCAGCGAGCGCGCCCGACGCGCTGGCAGAGCGATCCGAAGTTGTCGAAGACCAGATCTGCATCGGCGATGCTCTTGGCAATGTTCTCTGCGGTTCCGTCGGTAAGGGCGACCGGGTCGACGACGCCGTCCAGCACCATCGCGCGGACTCGCCGTGGGAACATGTTGGCGTAAGTCTGGCCAATGAACGTGCCATACGAGATTCCCCGGTAGTTGAGCCCAGGATCGCCCGCGAGCTGCCGCAGGTAGTCGAGGTCGCGGACGGTGTCGGCCGTCGAGATATGAGCGAGCAACGTACCGCTGCGCGACGTACACGCGTTGACGAAAGCAACGGTTTTGGGCAAGTAGTTCAACGATTCGCTCGGCGTGATTGGAATCGACCAGCTGCGCCCCCAAAATTGTTTCCGGCTCCGTTCATCGTCGAAGCAAACGACGCGATCGCTGCCGCCGGTACCGCGCGGATCCCAGCTGATGACATCAAAACGGCCCCGGCCGATTGCATCCAATTGTGCCGTCATATCCCTCACTTTTGAGACGCCTGCGACACCGGGACCACCCCAGTTGAAGAACAACGAGCCGATTCGCTCGCCGCGGCGGGTGGCGCGGTGGCGGATGACCGAGAGCTCGATCTTGCGGGCGTCTGGGTGCGTCCAATCTAACGGCACCGCAACGCGCGCGCACTCGAGGCGCTTCGCGGGCTCGTAGCAAGGGTTCCAGGTGATGCGACTGGCCGCCGCGACCTCCGGCGCCCGCGTAACCGACACCCGATCGCACGCGGCGATCGCGACAAGCATGCCGATTCCCACAAGGGCAGGGGCGCGGCGCGCGCGCAACGGAAAGAGCAGCTCTGGAGTGTCGTAACTCGTCATAACGCATCCCTCAATGGCACGAGTCAATGAAACCGCGGTAGACGCGGTGGCTCGCCATATCGGAACGCAGACGCCGGGGCTCTCGGTTGCGGTCGGATGTCAAAAAGCGCGAGTTCATGACCCGGTCAGAACGTCGGCGACCGTAGGCCGAGGAGGCTTTTGAGATCGCGGCGTGGGTGCTACGATGTAGGCCGCGCGCAGTCGAACGAAGGCGAGCGCTGGCAGTGTACTTTCCCCGAGAAGGAGCAATGCGATGAGGATCTTAGCGTTGGGGCTTTACAGCGGCGCCATGGCGGCACTGCTCGCGGGCTGCTTGGGATCGCAACCGATCGGCGCGCCGGGCGCGATCCCGCAGAGCGGCCGGCTCGCCCCAGCTCCCAAGCTCGGACATCCCTTGACGTCGCCGTCCTACACGGTGTTGTACCGCTTCCACAAAGGGGACGTGAATGGGGCGCACCCGCAAGCAGGTTTGATCGACGTGAACGGAACGCTGTACGGCACGACAGTTGACGGAGGGTCGTCAGGCCTCGGAACCGTTTATAGCATCAGCCCGAGCGGTAGCGAGAAGGTACTGTACAGCTTCGTCGGCGGCTCCGATGGGGCGACTCCGGAAGCGGAGTTGGTCAACGTGAACGGCACATTGTACGGTACGACCTATTATGGAGGTTCTGGCGCCGGAACCGTTTACAGCATCAGCACGAGCGGCGGCGAGAAGGTACTGTACAGGTTCACGGCCGGGACCGATGGGGAGAACCCGAGGGCGGAGTTGATCGACGCGAACGGCACGCTCTATGGCACGACGCAGTACGGCGGCGTTTCGAACTGCGCTTGCGGAACCGTCTTCAGCATCAGCACGGCGGGGAAACACAAGCTGCTGCATGATTTCGGTCCCAACAGTTCCGATGGCCTAGAGCCGCAGGCTGGTTTGATCGCCGTGAACGGCGCACTGTACGGCACTACGGTTTATGGCGGCGGGACGGGATGCGGCGGCGCTGGCTGCGGAACCGTCTTTAGCATCAGCGCGAGCGGCGCAGAAAAGGTGCTGTACAGTTTTGCCGCCGGCTCCGATGGAGAGCAGCCTAACGGGACCTTGGTCGATGTCAATGGGACGCTCTACGGCACGACCGGCGCAGGCGGCGGTTCCGGGTGCGAGCTCGGCTTCGGGTGCGGAACGGTTTACACCGTTACAACGACCGGGACGGAGAAGGTGCTATACAGCTTCGCCGGCGGCTCCGACGGGGAGCACCCGACCACGGGGTTGATCGACGTAAACGGCACGCTCTATGGGACGACGATCAACGGCGGCGGCTCGGGCTGCACCTACCCGAATCTCTACTGCGGAGCCGTCTTCGGCGTAAGCACAAGCGGCGCGGAGACGGTGTTACATTCGTTTACTTACGAACCCGATGGCATGAAACCGTGGATGCGCTTGCTGAACGTAAATGGCACGCTTTACGGCACCACGACTTCCGGGGGCAGAGGATGCATCAGACGCGATCATTGCGGGGTAGTGTTTGCGTTGACGCCGTAGCGGGAGGGATCTGCGCGATCACCTAGAGCACTTCAGCTCCAACCGGAAGTTCCGAAGCCCTTATGTAGTATCAATCCACTAACTCCCAGCCCTGAGGGCTGCGACGTGAAATGGGAGGCATCATGTCGGACGGCGGCATCATCGGGGTATCGGATCACGGCGGTTGGGCGGTGCTAGTGACGGTGGCGCGCGATGGGACGCTCCTCGACCGCCGCCGCGTAGAACTTGTTGACGAGTTCCTGGCGGCGCTTCCCCATCACCACGAAGGCCAGGGGCTCCCGCTGGACGAGGCCGTGGCTTTGGTCGAGCGCGTCCGCGTCTCTGCGGAGAGGCACGCAGTACTTGCGCTGGAAGCTGTCTCGATAGCAGTGCGGCCTATCCTCGGCGTCGCTCTTCGTAACTGCCCACATCTTCCGCCTACAATTCCCGAACGAATCAGGGACTACCGTGCACGGAACGTCGCCGACTGGGTGATGTACCGTACGGCCCTGGCCTCCGCTGCCGAGGCGTGCGGTTGGCCAGTCCACTGGTACGACGCGAAGAAGGTGCTAGCTGCGGCGGGCAAGGCGTTGTGCGTCGAGAGCTTCGAGGCTCACTTTCTCCATGTACGGAGGGCCATCGGGCCGCCATGGAACAAGGATCACAAGCTTGCGATGGCGGCGGCCATAGTCGCGGCAAAGGCGCTTGCGGAGTGAATGGCGCGCGCGGTGACATCTGATAGCCGTTCTATTCGACTTGTACTTCGTCCATCGATTACTGCAATTGCAGATAGTGGCGGCTAATCCCGGAAGCGAGTTTTTGCCGATGTTGTCGTGAGCGTTCGAATTGGCTTTTAGTCGATACAGGATCGCGCGTCGCTGGATTCTTTGGCCCAAGCGTTTCAGGAGTAACAGGGGAGCAGCGCTGTCTCAAAATCGGAGACCCTCCCCCGACGCTCATGCTGCGCCCCACCACTATCGGGCGCACAGGAGAACACTTGCGAAAGCAAACGCTCCTCGCGACGCGGGCTTGCGTAGGGTTTCGCGCTCAACCCGATCCCCCAACGAGGTGGGCGATTGCACGCGACTTGATTCCGGGGGCACCCCTCCGCATGCGGCACGCGCGCATGCGCGCACTGACATCGAGTATTCGCATATCGTTGCTACGCCGGCAACGGCAAACCCGACGGCACTGTGTATTATGTGTCACGCTGAACGCACCTCAGTGTCACCCTGAGCGGAGTCGAAGGGTGACGCAGCAGCGACCCTAGGTCAAGGCGCGAGCCCCGAACGCAGCCCCTATTTTACCTTCTCGTTCTTAGTCGCGGGGCCGTTACCATCTTGCGCGTTCCAGACATAGACCTCGAGCTTGTCACCCGTGTGGAGAACCCAATTTTGTTGGCCGTAGTCGTTCGTGAAGCCGGTAATAACGATCTTACTATCACTCCACTGGGTCACGTCCAGCCACACGGAGTCGGTCTCCGAGGCGCTCACATGCCCGGCGTCCCAAGCACCTGTCTTGTCTCGAATCCTGATATAGGCCGAGTCACCGTTATAGGGCTGCATCGTGCCGAAGCCGCTTCCCGAAATGACGATCTTCTGGTATTGCTGAGGCTTGATACGGCTGACCTTTGTAATGACCGGGTTTGTCCCGGTAGCATGGGTAACCTGATTCTGGGAACTGCCGGACGACGGCAATGATCCCACGCTCTGTGAACAACTTGAAACAATGATCGCGCCAAGGAGCAGACAGAAGTAGCGCATGCGGTTTAGGCCCCTTTCTTGAGCGAAAGTGCGCGATGAGCAATTCGCGGCAGCCTTCTCGCAGACCTTGGCACCCATTGCTTATGCGGTCACCGTTTGCGGCAACGGCGCCGCCCGCTCGACGATGGCGCCCAGCAGGCTGCCGGCGGGAAGAGTTCCGAGCGTGCGGGAGGAGGCGCGGTCGCATGACGCCGACGCTCGCGAAGATCACGGCAACCTGTTCCCCCGAAAACGATGCCACGGCTCACGTGACTCACGCGAGGGGTACCCACCCCCTCTTGCGCGCGTGCGCGCGCAAGGCTCGCAACAGCGCGTCGGTGTTTCTGCGTAATACTATGATCGCCGAGTCTGACATAGGGCAGCGGCTGCGCGTCGCTGTCGCCTTGTCATGCTAACCTGTAGCAGGCCAGACGCGAGATAATTGCGCTAATGTCGCATGGGCCGACGTGTTCCGCTGGCCGACCAGATTGGCGGCGTGGTGATTACAGCTAGCAAAAGATCCCGGGCAATGTGCCACCCCTCGCTGCGTTAACAGCAAGCCTCGAGGCTCACTCGCGTTACCTGCATCGGGAGAGCCTGATCGCCGTGTTCGAACCGTCGCTAAATCCCCAAGTTTTGAGAGAACCGGCGACCAATGCCCTTTGCGGATTACTTGGGACGCTTCTCGTCTGCGTATCGGGGTGATTGACCCGATATTTTAGCGACCGGGCCTCACTATGGTATTCCTTTGCATCGTCACCGCCCCCACTCGGGCAAGCGCTCTGCCGACCATGACGGTGCCGGTCGCCATACTTATCGATTGGTGGACGAGGAGATTGCCATAAAAGGAACAGCTCGTTCCGAACGTCGCCGAGCTGCCAACCGCCCAAAACACGTTCGTCGCCCTCGCGCCGTTGGTCAAGATGACCCTGCGACCTGTTGTCATAACAAACTTGGACGCTATCTGGAAGATGAATACCGCATCGGAGTCCCCACGGGCATCGAGCGTCAGATCGCCCGATGATATGGCAAGCGAAGAAGTGGACTTGTAGAGACCGGGGTAAAGCGTCTGGCCGCCGAGATTACCGTGCACCTTAATAGGGTGGTGGGTCCGGCCCATCGCGTCGTTATATGCCCTCGTCAAATCCAGTTTGGCTTGCCGCGCGATCCGATCTGCGATGTACAAGTGTCCGTGAATCACTCCAGGGGGAAACCCGGTTATTGCACTCCCGGGAGAGAGTCCCACATTACCGACGACCTTGGTAGGCCCGGTGTTCGTCACGATAGAGCCCGCGAGGATTGCGAAGGGAGCTGCACTCCGGAGATCTACAAATGCCGTTGCCGGCTGGATTGGAAACGCTGAGCGCCCCAGAGACGCAGAACTGCCAAATGCGGCTGGACCTGGGCCGGGCACCGCCGGAGTCGAGTTGCCTGCGCTGCACGCGGTCACCAAAGCAGTCACGAGCACGACCAGAAGCGTAGGCTTCAACTGGTGTTTTTCCATTATGCCACTCCGATAGTTTCCCATGCCGAGGTTATACCACAGGCAGGCGCTAGTCAACCGAGAATACTGGCACGCTTTTCGCGCCCAACTTCTCGTCAGGTCAAGAAAGCGTCCTCTGATAGTACGGGCGTCAACGCAGCGCGGCGAAGGGATCGTCTGCCTTGGTGCGTACCGATGTTTTCTGGCACAAAGGAGCGATCTAAGAAATGGCAACGGCAAGTATTACGGTCGGCGCGGACACGGGAGGAGGTGTCCGTGAGTACGTCGCGGCCGCGCTCGACGTTCTCGATGAGCTGGGGATTCACTACGAGCTTACGGCGATGGCGACGAATGTAGAAGGTGACGTCCAAACGATTTGCGACGCACTCGCCGCGATCCATAAGCGTTGCCATGAGCTCGGGGCACCGCGGGTGGAGAGCTTACTGAAGATCGACGATCGCATCGACGTCGTGCAAACGCTCGAATCGAAGGTGAACCATGTGATCGGGGCCCGGAAAACGCCCTGAGCAAATGATCGACCTGGATCTTGCTTCGATGGCGATTGAGGCGGGCATTGGCCTTAAGACCATCTCCAATGCCCTCGGACTCATTTGAGGGTACCCCTCCCCCTTCGCGCGTGCGCGCGCGGGCGCGTAAGAGCGCATCTGTCTCACGTTGCGTGCAGCGCGATTGCTACTCCGGCTTGCGTAAGCACTTGTGCGAGCTTGTCGCCCGTTACGGTAAACGCACCGAACCGAGCGGGAGAAATAGCCATTACATCGCATTGGCCGCACCGACTAGCGCTTATGCACCGGGCGCACTAGCCAGCGCGCAATGTAAGGAGCAGACCCGGCCGTTGACTCCCGAAGCCGCGCTAACCCGATCCCCCCAACACGATGCCGCGTCCCACGCGACTGTCGCCTGCCTATAAAAGGCTCATCTGTCTATAAAAAGGGCTCGACGAAGCACAGTCGTGCGCGGCGCCCGGTTACTGGGGCTTCTCGTCTGAACGCCTCCTTTCTATCGGTCCAAGGGCGCGAAATGAGGCACTAACCGTCAATTCCACGATAGTGCTGTCCCGCCCGAAATGCTACGATTGCTGATAACGCAAGCTCCGCCCGAGTCGTTGACCGGCGCGCCGGCTGCGGAGAGGGGGCCCAGTGTTCCTGTCGCTAGCATTCCTCCCCATCTACCTTATAGCGCTAATAGCGCTGTTCTCCAGCGTCAAGATTTTGCGCGAATACGAGCGCGCCGTTGTCTTTCGTCTGGGACGCTTTCAAGCCGTCAAGGGTCCGGGGCTCATTCTGATCCTTCCCTTTGTCCAGCAGATCGTCCGAGTTGACTTGCGCACGGTGGTCATGGAGGTGCCCGGACAGGACGTGATCTCGCGAGACAACGTCTCCCTGAAAGTTGATGCGATTCTGTACTTTCGCGTTGTAGATGCGCAAAGGGCAATCATTCAAGTTGAGAACTTCTTAAGCGCGACCAATATGCTAGCGCAAACGACGCTGCGCTCCGTGCTGGGAGAACACGAACTGGACGAGGTGCTTGCCAAGCGCACCGAGATTAACGCCGCGGTCCAAAGCACGCTGGATGTTCAGACGGAATCCTGGGGGATTAAAGTCATTAGCGTCGAGATTCGAGAAGTGACGCTCACCGAAAACATGATTCGCGCCATCGCCAAGCAAGCCGAAGCAGAACGCGACCGGCGAGCAAAGGTCATTCACGCAGAGGCCGAGTTTCAAGCTGCGCAGACCCTACTCAATGCGGCGCGAATCCTCGCCGAAGACCCCGCAGCCATGCAATTGCGCTACCTGCAAACACTTACCGAAGTCGGTAGCGAGCAGAATTCGACGATTGTCTTCCCGATGCCGATCGACCTTATTAAGCCATTCCTGCAGATTATGCAGAACCATGCGAAGGCTACGTCGTTGGCATCGAACGGAGCAAAGGTGCCTCTCGGAGCGACTTCAACCTAAAGTTAGCAACCTGTCACTCGAACGACGTGCCCTCGTTCGGTTTTAAGAGTGACCCTACGGGCAATCCGCCGAAATGATCTGGAGGTATCGACAACGTGAATGGCTTTTCAAAGGGCGTGACTCGGAAGGAAGCACTGACAGATCTGCTCGTGCTTCCGGCACTTGCGGTAGCATTGGCAGTCGGAGCGACGACGATCGCTCAAGCCGACAGCAGAACTCAGCTGCAGTATCAATCGACGCCGAAGGGCAATCAAAAGTGCTCGGGATGCTCGCTATTCGTTCCGGGAAAGACCGCGACCGCGGACGGTACGTGCAAAGTGATTACGGGCGCGATCAGTCCAAACGGCTGGTGCACCGCGTTCTCACAACGTCCTGCGTAACTCGAAAGAACAACTAACGAAGGTTTTGCGTGGAACCCGTTCCCCCAACGCAATGCCACAGTTCACGCGACTTGAGATTGCCGGGTGTGGCGCTCATTCTCAAATCGTTCATCGTTATCGTCGGGCTTTCGCCCCAAAGATCGTTCCGGCTCGAACCATATTCAGAGTGACTGCGCTCTTAGCCCGCAAGACTTTAGACCGGGTGACTGTCGACGGACTGGCGACAAGTTGCTAGAGTCCGCCACGTTTTACTTGTCTGAGAACGGCGCGCGCTCGCCCCGCAGATCGATAGACACTCCCTCTGAATCGCCTCGTGCGTCGTCGTCTTGCGTTTGTTCGTGAAATGAGATCGTTAAGATCGCCACGTCGTCCAGCGGCTCGTATTGGGCAAATATCGCGTCTTGAATGGCGCCGGCGGGGTTTTTAACGCGGCGCATGGCAATGGCGCTTGCCGTCTGTAGCATCCGTCGTTCGCCCTCGAGCAAATCACGATCATACTCCAACGCACCGTCGGTATAGAGCACCAGCATAGAATCGAGCCTGGCGTCTAAGCGGAACGTCGGATATACAGCATTTTGGGCGACGCCCAGAGGTAGCCCGTGATATTCTAAAAGTTGTGCCGAGCCGTCTTTATCGATCATGATCCCGGGCGGATGACCTGCCGTGGCGTACGTGACTTCCAACGTAGCGGTGTCGACGTAGCCGCAAATTGCGGTGGCGAACTTTGTATCCTGGAGCAGCAGCGCCGTATTTGCGCGCGCGAGAATCGATCCAGGATCGATGTCCTGCAGGGCGGCGGCGATAATGGCCTGTCGCGCACGGCTCATCGTTACCGCCGCTTCGATTCCGTGCCCAGCAACATCGCCGATCGAGAACATGATGCGCCCGCGTGAGAGTTCAAATGCATCGTACCAGTCGCCGCCGACCAGTGTGCCGAGCGTCGCGGGCAAATAGGTCGCGCTAAAGCCAAGATTGGAAGCCACCGGAAGGCGCTGCTGCAGAAACGCTCCTTGCAGCTTGTGCGCCAGCTGCTTCTCGGATTCAGCGCGTTTAGTCTCGGCATCCAGGAGCCGAGACATGGTGGCTTGGCGTGAGCCGTAATACAGAATCACTCCAACGATCAGCAGACCGACAAAGCCCGTCAATAGAACGCCGCGCGCGCCGGAACCCACTTTCGCAACGAACAGCCATCGACTTAGCGCTGCATAAAAAAGGAGCAGCAGAAGCAGCGCCGCGGCATTCCAAGCCGACGTGCCGTAAAGAAAGCGAGCAAAAAAACGTCTATCCATCAGCTTGCTTGACGAAACACGCGTCTCAACTTCCCATTATGGCCTGATGCGTAACATCGCTGGCGGGCGAATCAACGATTTTCCCCACCTCTCCGGGTGCTTGACGCCCCTTTCTTCACGCTGGTTCCGAGTTGGGAGCGTGATCGCCGTAACGCGGCGACATCGAGTTCCAGACGGCGAGGCTAGCAGCCCGGATAACAGGTAGGGGGCGGTGGCGGCGGATAGGGCGGATACTGTTGCTGCGGATATTGCGACTGCTGCTGCGGATATTGCGACTGCTGCTGCGGATATTGCGACTGCTGCTGCGGATATT
>DAIMCN010000023.1:0-26741 GCA_036726365.1 Candidatus Cybelea sp. | reverse complement strand
TGCGGATATTGCGACTGCTGCTGCGGATATTGCGACTGCTGCTGCGGATATTGCGGGTACGGCGAATATTGACGTTGCGCCATCTGAGGCAGCGCTAGCGGGGTTGCGCTCGCGACACCGTCATTGAATTTTCCAAACGTCCCTTTGTCGCTTTGGAACAGCGCGACGAGATCGGCTTCGCGCCGCTCGTCGCTCGGGTGATCGGCGCCGCCGTTGTTGCTGACGCCCATCGCTTGACGGTACTGCCTGAAGTTCCACACCATCCCCCACGGATTAAATCCGGCCTTCGCGCACATGTAAGCGCCGGCGCGATCCGCGTTCGTCTCGGCAGCGCGTTCGTAGGCTATCGCGTTGGGATCTTGCGGCGATCGACCGCGCTGCATCGCTTGGAAGACTGCATACATGTCGTGGTGGATGTCGTGATTGACCTCGTGGCAGATCACGCCCGCGAGCTCGTCTCTATTCTTGAGAAACGACAGCAATGCGGTCGTCACGTAGACGTTGCCGCCCGGCATCGAAAATGCGTTGGGGGTCTGCTCGTTGAGTAATACGAAATGAAATGGCGCAAAGTACTGCCGGTTAGCAACCGCGGCGATGGCGTCTCCGATCAGGTCGAGCGTCCGATAGAGCGGCGACTGCGGCGGGACGATCTCGCCGCGCTGCATGTACTCCATGTAGCGCTGCTGGCCGAACTGGGTTTCCCAGCTCTCCTCCCGCGAGGACGTGTCCGGCCACGCTGCTCCCGGCCGGAGGCACAGGATTGCGGAAAAGCCGGCGAGCACTCGCAGAAAGATCTTCATCGTCACTCTGGCTCTTCCGCAACTCCGTCGGCGCTGCCCCGCGTAGTTCGTCGTAAAACGGCTAAGAGTCGATGAGATTCGTCCCGGACCTCACCTCTAATGCGGTCGGGAGCGCCGCTACTGAAAATCGGAGACCCTCCCCCGACTCTCGCGGCTGCGCGCGTACAGCTTCCATCCTAGGCAAGCGCGATTCGCGCGGCGGCGCTAGCGAAGCGTAAAACCCGTTCCCCCTTTTGGAGTGCGCGGTCGCCGGGGATCACTCAACGCCGCCTCATCTGAGGGCACCCCCACCCCCTTCTCCCGCGGGCGCGCGCGACCGTGCGTTCTTTCCCAACTGCGTGCGGCACGATCGCGCCAATCTCTCCAGCTAGGCCGAGTGCGAGATAACACCGATTATTTCCAAGAGCGACGAAGAGTTCTTGGATCGCGGGACGATGCTATTAAGTTTTGCTGATGTCCTGGGGAGGCGCTACGAGGCTGGCTGGTTGCTCCGGCTGGAACTCGACTCTCCAATGCATTACATTCCGGGAACAACTCTGTTGGCCGTCGATCCGGATTCCGCCGCGCCGAAGTCAGAGGAGGGCGCTACGTCCGCATAAAGCGATGGGACGATCGGCACGTCATCAGTTCGTCATCAGTCGCGTCGTTTCTAACCCATTTTCGCGCTCAAATCTCATGGGGAAGGTGGGAGTCGAACCCACATGAGTTGCCTCGGCCGCTTTTGAGGCGGCTGCGTCTGCCATTCCGCCACTTCCCCAGGGGCTACGGCTGCTTCGCGTCGATGAGGACTCGCGCCTCGGCAAGCGTTCGAGCGAAGTAAACTCCGACACGCATCTCGATCGAGCGCCGTGCAAAGATAAGTGTCACGATTTCGGCGCCACGCGTCTCTCGCAAGTCGACGCGCAACACCTCCTCTCGGCGCCAGCGCAATATGACCAAGCGTTCGCCATGCAGAAGTCCAATTGCCTCGTTATTCGAAGCGGCGATGCGTTTGTCGCCTGGAGCAAACGCAAAGCCGGAGATACTCTCAAGACGCGCCATCGATCGCGCGTCATGCGGCTGGAACTGCTCGCCCACGATTAGCTCCCGACTTCCACCAGTCAAGGTGAGCGTCCGCTTAAAGAGCGCACCGCCACTGGGCAGGTCGGGTGCATCGTACGAGCACGTGACGCGCTCCGTGGTGAGCACGTCGAGCTGGCTGCACGTGTACGAACGGTTAAACGTTCCGGCCGGCAGCGGATGCGTATACGTGGCGATGTAATCCCGCGCGGAGATTGCAGGCTGTGGATCGGTCGCGTCCCTGAACAGGCCGATGCTGGTTGCGCCATTAGGTCGTCCGTCGTCGAGTTCCGCAATCCGTGCACCGGCGAACGGCGCGAAGACGACCTGCAGATGCGCGTTGGCGATGCGGGTGCCGTCCGGATCGCGAAACGGCGGCGGACTTGCGACGGGCGGGCGAGGAGCCTCGGTCGGCGCCGGACCGCTGACGCCGACAGGGACCACTCGTGCGCCGCCTGGCGGCACGTAGAAGGCTGGAACTGTAACGGTGCTATGAGCTAGTCGGACTTTAAGGAGGCCAACTTCACGCCTCCGTACGTTCGGATTGATCGCGACGATAAAGCCGTATGAGGAATCGTCAGCGAGCAGCAACGTTACATTTTGCGTCCCCGGAAAATCCTTCGCACGGCGTACCGCTGCGGGGCTGGAAGCGAGCCGGTGCGCCGCTTGCAACGTTCGTAGCCGCTCGACCGCCCATGGCTGCATGCGATGCATCGCAATCGTAGATGGCAGCAGCGGAAGAAGAAGTATCTTACCGCGCAGTGAGCGATCGCTGTTGGTCGCCAGATCGAGAAGCGTGCAGCTCAAACCGCGAGCGTTGCACGCACGTTGCATCGTCACCGTGGCGCCCGCGAGGGCGGCGAAATCGTCGTTGCTCAGGCTTCCCGGCGGAAAGAGGCTGGCGGGCCAAATGATCGACGCGTCTGAAGCGATATGGGTCCGCGCGAGCAGCGCTCCATAGCGTCGAAGGACATCGCCAAGCGCGCGCGTGGGAGCATAGCGCGGCGACGCGCGCAGATCTACGGTCAGTGCCGCATCCCAGGCGTAGGACCAGTTCGCCCACGGCGCCTCCCAGCCGTGGGGATAAATCGTGTCCTGCACCGGAAAATTCACGATTCCATGGGCACCGTCGCGAAGCAGCTCGCCCAGCGCTAGCGCAGTGTTTGACTGATCGCTGGGCCGCGGCGCGGCTTCATCGGCGCCCTGCAGCCATCCGGCTTGAAACTCGGATTGCATCACCGGAAAGCGTCCTTGCGTTTGCAGTAAGCCGGTCGCGAAGTCGAGATCGGCGAGATCGTGTTGCGTCAGGCGATACGAGCCGCTTTGATACCAGTCGCCCCACGCCCAGGCCGGCGATTCGCTTGGCACTTTCATCTCGTAGGTGTTAACGAAGAGTGGGACCTTGCCGCCGACGACCGACGCAACCGTGGCGCGCAGCCAACCCAGATAGGCGTGCCAATGTGGCGCCGGCCAGGTGTCGTTGTCGAGGTATGCTCCTTGATCGTCGTCGAGCGCAATCGCGATAATGTCGCGTGAATATGGCTCTACGGTGCGCAGCACATTGTGCAGCCACTGGCCGGCGGCGCTCAGGTGCGTGTCGTTGGCAAGCCACTCCGCGGCCGCTGCATCCGCGTGCGCATTCTGCAGCGTCGCAGTTGCGGGATACCGTCCTTCCAAAACATCGTGAAGCGGCATACGATATTCGGGCCGCTCCAGCAGCCAGGCCGGATATCCGCCGTTACGCCATTCGTTGCGGATGACCGGACCCGGCCGTAGAATGACCTTGAACCCGAGCTCGTGCGTGAGGTTCAGCAAACCTACTAGATCGCGCCGGGGATCCGTTGCGCCCGTAAAATCGAGCACATCCGCTGACGGTGCATGCCAGTTCCAGATGACGTAGAGATCGATGGTATTGATGCCCATTTGTCTGTATGCCTGGAGTGACGAAGACCAGCGCTCGCGTGGAATGCGCTCGTAAAAGAAGGCCGCGCCGTAGACGAAGAAGGGCCGCCCATCAACGGTAAAGACCGGGTAGCCATGCTCCCGCGTAACTCGCGACGTGTTCCACTGCGACCAGCTCGCGGTTGCGGCATCCGTGCGCCACGGCGGCATCAGTAACGCGACGACAACGGCGAGCGCAAACGGCCACCATCGTTGTCGTCGAGCGGCGATCAAGAAAACCACCGCACCGAGGACGAGCCAGCCGACGCCGAGTGCAATCGCGCCTGCCCCCGAGCTGACGAACGCAATGCTCCACCCGGCAAGCGCAATCAGCGCCGGCAAGGGATAAAGCGGCATCCGAAACGGGCTCGGGCTTCGTCGGGCGCGCAGTAAACCCAAGGCAATGATCTGCGCGATGCCCTGGATCAAGACGATCCCGGCCGTGAGAAACGCGATCACCTGATCGAGCGTAAAAAGGCTCGCGATCAACGACAAAGCGCCGACGACGAGCAATGCGACGTGCGGAATCTCTTTACGCGGATGCAACCTGCCGAAGGCGGAGAGAAACGCCCCATCGCGTGCCGCCGCAAACGCGATTCGGGAGAATCCCAGCAGGTTTCCGTAGAGCGATGCAAACGCCGTGACGAGAACCAGCAAAGTCACCGTGACTGCGGCGACGCGTCCCCACGCCCGTTCGACCACAACCGCGCCGACATACTGGGCCTGGGCCGTCGGTACGCCGTGTGCATCGAGCAGTGAGCGCCAGGGCACGGCGCCGAGTACGCCAAGCTGCAGCAGCACGTAGAGTATCGCCACGAGCAGCACCGAAAGCACGATTGACACCGGAATAGTGCGTTGGGGGCGCACAACTTCGTCTCCCAGCAGCGCCACGTCGGAATAGCCCACGTAGTCGTAGAGCGTGATGACGAGCGCGCTGCCGAAACCGGCCAAGAATCCTACGCCGAAGCCAACCGGCTGTGTCAAGTCGAACGCACGAGAGAAGTTTGCGTGGGAAAGCCCCGCCAACGCAACGATCGCAACCGTGAGCGTGGCCGCGACTGCAAGCAGCGTGCCCACAGAGGCGACCTGCGCCGTGCGGCGATAGAGCAATACGATCGTCAGAATTCCGATGCCGACGGCTGCGGCGTCGTGTGCGAGCGCGTTGTTGGCTAGTGGCGGATAAAGATACGCAGCATAGTTCGCGAAGCCGATGTACCCGCTGGCCAGTAGACACGGCGCGTAAAGCAGAAACTGCCAGTTGAAAAGAAAGGCCAGCGCCTTGCCGAGACGCCGCGCCCCAAACACCTCGCGAAGATAGACGTACGTTCCGCCGGACCCGGGAAAACGCGACGAAAGCTCGGCCCATACCAGTCCGTCGCACAACGCAACCACGGCGCCCGCGATCCAGCCGACGAGCGCGAGCGGACCTCCGAGTGCCGCTATGACCAACGGGATTGTTACCAGTGGGCCGATTCCGATCATCGTGATCACGTTGATCGAAATCGCGCTACGTAAATCGATCGCGCGCTTCATCTAGGCATCGCTTCTTCGCGCGACGAAGCACGTCGCCATGCTGGAACGTTCCGGGCTCGCGCGCTTACTCGGGCTCGATGGCGAAATTCGCATCGATTTCGTGCGCAGTGACGCGCTCGCGGAAAATCCGCTTGGGGATCCGGCAGAGCGTCCAGTAGTCGCGTACCTGCCGCCAAGCTACGACCCGCAAGGCTCCCGTCGCTATCCGGCACTCTACGTGCTGCACGGATACACGGGCGACGCGGCGGCACTGATCTCGACACGTCCCTGGGAGACCAACGTCGTCCAATGGGCGGACCGCCTGATTCGCGAGCGGCGCATGCCTCCCGCGCTGGTGGTGCTCGTCGACGGCTTCACGCGGCTGGGCGGATCGCAATACGTCGATTCAGTGCACAACGGCCGGTACGCCACTTACACCGTGTGCGACGTCGTCAACCATGTCGATGCGAACTATCGGACGATCGCGGCCGAAGGCGGCCGGGCGGTCTTGGGAAAATCATCGGGCGGCTTCGGCGCGATGCACCTCGTCCTCGAACATCCCGGCGTATACTCGGCATTCGCCTCGCACAGCGGTGATTCGTACTTTCAGTATGCGCATTTGCCCGCGTTTGCAACGGTCCAGCGCACGTTGGAAGCGCACGATTTCAACATCGCGGCCTACGTCAATGCGTTCGAACGCAAGAACAAACGCAGCACCGCGGAATACACCACGATGGAAATGCTCGCATACGCGGCCGCCTACTCGCCTCGCAGCGCTCGCGCCTTCGATCTGGAGTTGCCCTTTGAAGAGGCCACCGGCGAGCTGAAACCCGAGGTTTTCGCGCGCTGGCTAGCCTTTGATCCGGCGGAACGCGTGGGCGAACGGCGTGCGGCGTTGGCCCGGCTGCGCCTGCGCTATCTCGACTGCGGCAGGAGCGACGAATACAACCTCGACATCGGCGCACGCGCCGTCGCCCGACGGATCCGCGATCTCGGACTCGACGTGCGTCACGAGGAATTCGCCGACGACCATCGCAACATTGCATACCGCTACGAGGTCTCACTCCCGGCACTCGCCGGCGTACTGGATTTAGAATGAAACGGCTATCGATTTTCTTGATTTCACTGTTGGCCGTCGCCAGCGCGCGGCCAGCGTCGGCGCAAACGCCTGAAGCGACTCCACCGCCGGATCCGCACACCTATGTAGATCGCGCGATGACCTACACCGCGCCCGCGGACGCGTATCTCGTCGGGCGGCAAGAGATGCCGCTCGAGCAGCTCACTCAAGACCTGCAAACGGTCGCGGCGTGGGTGTTATACCCCGGTAAAGAAAATGCGCGCACGATTCAACTCGCGATGGAGGCGTACACCGGCGCTCCGGATCAGTGGGAAGGGCAGTTCGAAAGTCAAACGCACGGCTCTCAAGACGGCACGCTGATTCGCAACAAGACGGCGATGTCGCTGCTCAACGGCATGCCTGCCTATTTCGTGGAAATCGCCTTCGGCAGCGGATTCGATGCGCGAAAGGAGTACGCGATCGTGTGGGCGGATGGCCAACGCGGCGTCGTACTCTCGGAAATCAGCCGCATCGGCGATACGACCTCCGAGGAAGCCAAGCGCGTCCTCATGCAGGCAACGGCCGTGCGTTACCCCTTGTACCAACCGTAGCGTCGAGAGCTTCCCGAAGATCGTCGAGCAAATCGGCGATATCCTCGATCCCAACCGAGAGGCGGAGGAGCCCATCGTGAACGCCGCGACGTTCTCGCTCCTCTTTCGGAATCGAGCCGTGCGTCATGCGACCCGGATGCGAGATGAGCGATTCCACTCCACCCAGACTCTCCGCCAGGCTGAAGTATTTCAAGCGGCTCGCGAAATCCAAGGCACGGTCTGCATCGTCGATGACGATCGAAAGCATGCCGCCGAAGCCGCTCATCTGCCGTTTGGCGAGCTCGTATTGCGCATGGGAACGTAGTCCGGGGTAGTAGACGCGCGCGACATCCTCACGCGACTCGAGAAACTCGGCTACGATCTGCGCGTTATGCGCGTGTTCGCGCATGCGCAGCGCCAGCGTTTTTGCTCCGCGCATCGTTAGCCAGGCGTCGTGCGGCCCTGGTACTGCACCCGCGGCGTTCTGCTGAAACTTGATTTGTTCGTGGAGCTCGGGATCGTCTGTGATCGCGATGCCGCCGACGACGTCGCTGTGCCCCCCGATGTACTTAGTGGTTGAATGGACCACGATCTGCGCGTTCAGCGCGAGCGGTTGTTGGAAATACGGGGTCGCAAAAGTATTATCCACGGCGACAATCTGCGAGTCGCGGCGCAGCGCCGCCACCGCAGCGATGTCCACGATCTTCAGCAAAGGGTTCGTAGGCGTTTCGACCCAGAAGAGTTTCGTATTCGGCCGAATTGCCGCACGGACGGCGCCGAGATCGCTCATGTCTACGTACGAGAACTCGAGGCCGTGGCGCTCCAGGACGCGCGCAAAGAGCCGGTACGTTCCGCCATAAAGATCGTCGGTGACGACGACGTGATCGCCGCTGGAGAGCAGCCCCAATACCGCGGTCGTTGCCGCCATGCCGCTGGCAAAGGCGCTGCCGAACCGCGCGCCTTCCAGCGAGGCCAGCTGCCGCTCGAGGGCGAGCCGCGTCGGGTTGATCGTGCGGCTATAGTCGAAGCCTTTGTGCTCGCCGACGCGCGCCTGCGTGTAGGTCGAGGTTTGATAGATGGGAACGATGGTCGCGCCAGTCGCGGGATCCGGGTCCTGACCGACATGGATCGCCTTGGTCGCAAATTTCACTAGAGCACGACGTTCGAGCTGGTGGAAAGAAACGTGATAATGTCCTGGCGGGTGAGCACGCCGATTAGCTCGCCGTCGTCGGTGACGACGATGGCCGGATTGGCAAGCGTCAAGAGCTTATAGGCACGATCGATTTCGTCGGATTGTTCGAGAGCGGGGAAGGGCCGGCCCATAACCTCGCTTACCGGCTGGTGGATGATGTCGGAGTGATCGAAGACGCTTTGCATCACACCGACGTCATTGACACTTCCGACTTGCTCCTGTTCGTGCATGACCGGCAGTTGCGAGATTTCGTATCGGCGCAAGAGGTCGAGCGCGGTCTTCACGGTATCGTCTTGCTGCACGGTGATCAACGGCGGGATGGGCGTCTTGCTCCGCAGCACGTCGCCGACCGTCGCGCGGCGCTTTGAGTCGGCTAGAAAACCGTTGGCGATCATCCAGTCATCGTTGAAGATCTTGGACATGTATCCGCGGCCGGAGTCGGGAAGGATCACGACGACGATAGCGTCGGGTGACAGCGTTTTCGCGAGCTTGACGGCGGCGACCGCGGCAGTTCCCGACGAACCCCCGACCAACAGACCTTCTTCGCGTGCGATTCTCCGCGCCATCAAAAACGAATCCCGGTCTGAAACTCGTACCATTTCGTCAATCACGCGCAGGTCGACGGTTTCCGGCAGATAGTTCATGCCGATTCCTTCGACCGCGTACGATCGGGGGATATCACCGGAGTAAATCGACCCTTCCGGATCGGCCCCGACGACGTGTACGGCAGGATTCTTCTCTTTAAGGAAGCGCGCCGTGCCTGAGATCGTGCCACCGGTTCCAATCCCGGCGACGAAGTGCGTGATCGTGCCGTCCGTTTGCTCCCAAATCTCCGGACCGGTAGTGTGGTAGTGTGCGTCCGGATTAAAGTGATTGTGAAACTGATTGGGCTGGAATGCCCCGGGTATCTCGGACGCAAGGCGGTTCGCTACGGCGTAGTACGACTCGGGTGAATCCGGCGGAACGTTAGTGGGCGTGATGACGACTTCGGCGCCATAGGCACGCAACAGGTCGATCTTTTCGCGCGACATCTTATCGGGCATGACGAGGATACAGCGATATCCCCGAATCGCAGCCGCCATCGCCAATCCGGTTCCGGTATTGCCGCTGGTGGGCTCGACGATCGTGCCGCTGGGCTTGAGCAATCCTTGGCGTTCTGCCGCTTCCAGCATCGCCACGGCGGGGCGATCCTTCACGCTGCCGCCCGGGTTGACGTACTCGACCTTGGCTAGCACCAGACAAGGCGCGTCGTCGACGACCTTGTTGAGCTTCACAAGCGGCGTGTGACCGATCGCCTCGAGCGCGTTTTCGCAATAGGCGAGGCCGGCCGTGCGGGACGACGGAACCGTGCTTGCCATAGGAGCGGCGGCTTCAGCACGGCGAAGAACTTCACCTATGAATGCGCTCTTCGGCCGCCTCTGCGTAGTGATCGCGCTGCTGCTGTTGGGCACGCAAGCGTGTAATAACGATGCGCTTCCGCCGGCCTCCGGCTACGCCTCCGTAACCGGCACGATCCTCGACTCGGCAACGAACGCACCGATCGCGGGAGCGGTCATTACGATCGATACCGTGCTAACCGCGACGACCGATGCAGCGGGCCGCTTTTCAATCGACAAGGTTCCAAGTGGAATCGCCGACTACTCAGTGCAAGCCAAAGGCTATCAGCCGCTCGCGTCTACCACGAACATCGAACCCGGCAAGCCGTTTGCCCTCAATCTGACCTTAGCCCAACAAGCATCACATTAACGACGAGGAAGGCCTCCCTAACCAAACGCCGTGGAGCGGCGATAAGCGCTGGCCGGCTTCATTAACGTCGCGCGATCGACAACGGTGCGGTCCACAATGCCCAACACTACTGCGGCAAGCTTGTCGGGATCGTGACGCACGGTTTCCGTTTCACCGATGACAGCCGCGCGAACCGGTTCCAAACCTAGTGCTGCGATGCGCTCCACATCTGGTTCGACGGGGACCTGCCCCTCCTGCGCGTACGCAGCAAGCAGTCGTGACGGTGGCTGATCGTTGACGATCACGTAATCGCAGACGCGTTCGCCGGCATTCGTCAGCAACGCTTTCACGTGATCGGCCGCGCTCATCCCGTCAGTTTCTCCCGGCTGCGTCATGACGTTGCAGACGTACATTTTTACTGCCTGCGCGTCGGCGACTTCCCGTGCAATCCGGCTGACCAAGAAGTTCGGGGCGACCGAGGTGAAGAGCGATCCGGGTCCGAGCACGATCGCGTCGGCCTCGCGGATCGCCGCAATCACCTCTTCCAGCGGCGCGGCCGCAGGCGGATCGAAAAACACGCGCTTGATTGGGTGTTTGGCGTTAGAAATGTTGGACTCGCCCTCGAGGATCGTGCCGTCGTCGAGTTCCGCGCACAGACGCACGACGCCGAGGGTCGCGGGCAAAACGCGGCCGACGACGTTGAGCACGCGGCTCGACTCCTTGATGGCTTGATCGAAGTTACCGGTGATGCCGCTCATGGCGGCCAAGAAGAGGTTCCCGAAAGAGTGTCCGCTCAGGCCCTCGCCTTCGGTAAAACGATAGCGGAAGAGATCCGTGACCAAGGCTTCGTCGTCGGCGAGCGCTACCAAACAGTTGCGAATGTCGCCGGGCGGAAGTACGCCCAGTTCTTTTTGCAAACGACCGGAAGAACCGCCGTCATCGCTGACGGTGACGACGGCGGTTAAATTGCTCGTGCTTCGCTTGAGCCCACGCAGCAACGTTGAAAGGCCGGTGCCTCCGCCAATTGCGACGACCTTATAGCCTTGCTGCAGGCGCCGCCCGACGAGCACGTCACCAAAGCCCTTCGCCGTGCGGTCGCGCGCAAGGCGTACCACCGAGCGCAGCCACATCCACGTGCCGAGGATAAGGGCAGCGAGGCCGCCGACGCCGAGAATCCACGTCAGATACGCGGGCGGAAAATAATCGTCGACGATGTTGTCGAGAATCTCGTTGACGTGAATGCCCGTCCCCTCGGCGATGAACCAGCGCGTAACGGCGTCTACCAGCAGCACGATGCCAATAATCGATACGATGAGCCATCGTTTGACGCCGAGTCCTGGAAAGAGCCAATGCAGCGAACGCGCGAATCGTTGGCGCATTATGCGGCCCGCGCCATATCGCGCGCCTCGAAGGACAAATCTAGTCGGGGGTCGCCCGCGAAGTGCTGGATCAAGCGGCGCGCGACGTAAACGGAGCGGTGGCGCCCGCCGGTGCAGCCGATTCCGATCGTGAGTTGCGTCTTGCCTTCGGCAAGGTACCGAGGCAGTAAATAGTCGAGCAGATCGGCGACCTTCGCGAGGAACGGATCGAGCGAAGGATCATCCTCGATAAATGCGCCGACCGCCGGGTCCTCCCCCGTCTGCTCGGCGAGCGGTTCCTCATAGTTCGGGTTTCTCAAAAAGCGCACGTCGAAGAGCAGATCCAAATCTGTCGGCAATCCGAACTTGAAGCCGAACGAAACAAAGGTTACCGCCAGCGGCACGGGTCCATCGGCCCGGAATGCGCCAGCGATCCGGTCTTTGAGTCCGCCGTGCGTTAGGTTGGTTGTATCGATTACGACGTCGGCCCGTTCGCGTAGCCGAGCGAGCACGCGCCGGTCGGCCTCGATCGCTTCGCGCACGGAACCACCTTGTGCCAAGGGATGACGGCGACGCGTTTGGCTGAAGCGCCGCACCAGCAACTCGTCTGCGGCATCCAGGAACAGCACTTTTGCATAGTGGGTACGGATAACGCGATCGATCGCGGTTCGCGCGTCCCCGAGGCGCGCATCGCTGCGGACGTCGAGCGCGATGGCAACGTCCCGTACCTCCGAGTTTTCTAAGGCCTCGACGGCCGCGTCGAGCACGCCGGGAGGAAGGTGTTCGATACAGTAAAAGCCCAAATCCTCAAACGACTTGATCGCCTGGCTCAAGCCCGCCCCGGAGAGACCTGTCACGAAGACGATGCGCAGCGAACTCATATGAAACTCTTTTCGCCCGAACGCGCCAACGCCCTCATTTCGAAGCTCGAGCCGCTCATCGAAGAGCTCTTGGGCCGTCGCCGGGAGCTTGCCATCAAGCTGCTGGAGACGGATCCGGCGCTGCATCACGCCGAACCAACGCGCCGCCCGCGCCTCGCCGGCATACGCTCACCGCTGCCGGCGCCACGATTTGCCGAACTGAAGCACGAAATTGGGCGGTTGATTTACCGGATCGAATCGTACGGGTGCGTGGTTAAAGATATCGACCTTGGGCTTGTGGATTTTCCGGCAATGTTGCAGGACGAGCCGATCTATCTGTGCTGGAAGCTGGGCGAGCCAAAAGTCGCCTACTGGCACGGCATCGATGAGGGTTTTAGCTCGCGCCGCGAGCTAAGCCGTTAGCCGGCCGCAGCCTCTGCCTTTTCGACGATAAAGTCTTCAGCGAGACCCTGCAAGCGCACCTCACCGAAGTCGGCGGTATATGCTCCGCTCTCAACTCCGGTAATCTCCCCGACCTCCGGCACGCTGGCCAGCTGCGGAATCTTCGAGCGAATCTCTTCGGGAATGCGAACGCGCGCACCAACTGCCAACGTGTTCTGGTCGAAGAGCGCATTGAGACTGTCGAGCAGCATCGGCAGCGGGATGCCGTAGTCGACGCTAATTGCGCCGATCGTGTGGGATTCGCTGATCGCGCAGTTCGAGCAGCCGCCAAGGTGAAAGCGGGCAAAGACCCGCCGGGCACCGGCGTGCAGCTTGAACGCCTCGTCGACCGTCATCTCGGGATTGAAATAGTGTTGGCTCATTAATAATACTTCTTTCGCTACAACGCACACATCGCCCCACCGGTTGCACTACCCGTCATCCAGGGCGGAGCACGCCTGTAAGCCGGATTCTGTTCCCACGGGGTGGGCGATGACCATCTCTCTGGGACGCTCGTTACCGAACGCCTCAATGCGACATAGCTCGTTGGGACGGGCCGTCCACTATCAATCGAGCAGTCTTGCTTCAGGTGGGGTTTGCCCGAGCCTGCGTCACCGCAGCGCTCTGTGAGCTCTTACCTCACAATTTCACCCTTGCGGGATGGCGAGCCACCCCGCGGTATGTTTCTGTGGCACTTTCCTTCGAGTTGCCCCGACAGGACGTTATCCTGCACCTTGCCCATATGAAGCCCGGACTTTCCTCACCCCAAAAACGCAAGCACTTTTGGGGCGCGGTCACCCGGCGTACTCCGCGACGCTAGTATACCATTGCGCGATCGTTTCCGCAGTATCAACGAGCCGAGGCCCTGGCCGGCTTACATATGCATTGCCGTCAAGCGCCAGCACTCTGCCCTCACGCACCGCGCGTAGCGTTCGCCACTGCGGGACGCTGGCGAGCCGTTCGATTGCGCTCCTCGTCTTCGCGAGATCGAAGCCGCATGGCGCCACGATTACGGCATCCGAATCGGTCGCCGCAATTGCATCCCACTCGAGACGCCGTGAGTTTGCTCCGGGATCGGCCAAAATCGGCGTGCCTCCAGCGAGTTCGATCAGTCCCGGAATCCAATGCCCCGCACTCATCGGCGGATCGGTCCACTCCAACAGCAGCGTGCGCGGTCGTCTATTTTCAGGGCGCCGTCGCAGGGCTTCGGCGCGTAAACGCAGCGACCCGAGCAACTGCTCCGTATCTTTCGACCGGCCGGTAATCTGCCCAAGAAACTGGATGTTCGCAAGTACGTCGTCCAGCGACGACGGCTCTAAGGAGACGATACGCGGATCCGAACGCAAGCGCTTGGCGGCGCGCTCGACGAAATCGTAGGAAACCGCGCATACGGCGCACAGCTCTTGCGTGACGATGATGTCCGGCAGCAGACGTTCCAGCAACGCAACGTCTAACGTGTAGAGACTGGATCCCGCATGTACCGAAGCCCGCACGTGCCGATCGATTTCCCCCGGATCGTGTACTTCAGGTCCCGTTGAAGCCGTGACCCGCGGCAGCCCAAGCACTTCGGGCGGATAATCACACTCGTGCGTTACCGCCACGACATCGTCGCCGGCGCCGATCGCAAATAAGATCTCCGTGGCGCTCGGCAGCAAACTCGCGATGCGCGCCGCTCTTACTCCCCTTGCGCGAGTGAGTAGCCGCGCTCGCCGTTGAACGTGTAGAGGCCTTCAGTTTTGATCACGTCGAATCCGGCGTGATTGGCGGCTAACAAGAGTTTCACCACGTGCTCGCCGCTAAAGGGCTCGCCGTCGGCTTCAAAGCGGCAGCACCAATGGTCGCTCCAGTACGTGTCGGGGTTGCCATTGGGCCAGACTTTCGTGCCGCGATTGCTGATCGTCGTGAGTTTCGCGCCGGGCACGCTTAGCAGCTGCATGACGGCCGCAATCTGGTCCGGATTACCATCCCGTCGATCGATGAAGAGGTCGACGCCCGCGCGCAGTTTCATCGGCGGCTTTCCGGCCGGCCGGATAGCGAGGTTCATCGTCGCTTCCTTATTGTATTCCACCGGCTTGAGGTGTTCGGGCTTCTTGTCGAGGCGCGCGATGACGGCATCCGCAAACTCCCTTGTGCCGACCTTCTTGCGCGAAATGCCCTCCTTGAAAATATCGTAGGTGTGAACGCCGTCCTCCATCGTGCGAAGCCAGCCGTTGTGCACGTGTTCCGCGACGTCCGATTGCCCGATGTGAACGAGCATGAGAATCGCGCCGTGCAACAAGCCCGACGGGTTGGCCATATTTTGACCGGCACGCCGCGGCGCCGAGCCGTGGATCGCTTCGAACATCGAGCAATGGTCGCCGATGTTGGCCGAGCCAGCCAAACCCACCGACCCGGTGATCTGGGCTGCGACGTCGGAGAGCACGTCGCCGTACAGGTTCGGCATCACGATCACGTCGAAGGCTTCCGGCGTATCGGCCATTTTGGCCGCCCCGATGTCCACGATCCAGTGCTCGTGCTCGATGTCGGGATATTCCGCGGCAATCTCGGTGAACGTCCGATGGAACAAGCCGTCCGTGATCTTCATGATGTTGTCTTTAGTAAAGCACGTGACTTTTTTGCGCTTGTTCGCATTCGCGTATTCGAACGCGTACCGGATGATGCGCTTGCTGCCCGGACGGGAGATCAACTTAAGACACTGCGCAACCTGGTTTGTCTGGCGGTGCTCGATGCCGCCGTACACGTCCTCTTCGTTCTCCCGAACGATGACGATGTCCATGCGCGGATGCTTCGTTGCAACGTAGGGGTGCAGCGACATGCAGGGGCGCACGTTTGCATACATGCCCAAGGTTTTTCGCACGGTGACATTGAGGCTCTTGAAGCCGCCGCCCTGGGGCGTCGTGATAGGCGCCTTGAGGAAAACTTTCGTTCGGCGAAGTGATTCCCAGGACGCCGGTTCGATCCCGTTCGTAAGGCCCTTCTTGTAAACGGGCTCCCCAATCTCGATCGGCTCGAGGTCCAAACTTGCACCCGCGGCGTCCAGAACGCGCAGCGTCGCAGCCATAATCTCGGGTCCGATGCCGTCGCCGAACGCGACCGTTACGGGCGTTTTTGTCGCTACGCTGCTACGCAACGGAACTTCGCGTACATGTAAGGATAGTCGCCGTAGAACCAGTTTCGAAACGACCGGCGAATCAACTCGACAGGAGTAACCGGCGACGCACCCTTCATCACGTAATGCTTGCCGTCGAAGAAGTCTGCCGAGTACCGCGGATACGACGCCATCGGCTCGAAGCCAGGCAGCGGCCCAAACGGGGTCGACGTCCACTCCCAACCGTTGCCGATCAAGTCGGCGACGCCCCAGGCGCTCGTACCGGCGGGATGCGCGTCGACCGGTTCCGGATCGTAGCGTTCGAAACCGAAGTTGCCGTGCAGCTTGCTGGGGGGCTCGGCACCCCACGGGAAGGCGCGCTCCTCTCCGCTACGGGTCCCGAATGCGGCGCGATGATACTCCGCTTCACTGGGCAGGCGCATTTTTGCCCATCGCGCGTAGCCTTGGGCCTGCAGGTGCGTCACGTAAACGGGCCACGAACGCGGAAGCGGAATCTCTTCGAACTGCGTGCGCAGCCGCCACTCCCCATCGCGCTCTTCCCAGAACACCGGAACCGGCCCGCCGTCGGCAACGAACTTCAACCAGTCGCCGTTGGTCACGGGGTATGCGGCGATATCGAAGCTCGGCACGGCGATCTCCGTGCGACGAAACTCGTTATCCCAGCCGAACAGAAGCTCGTCGGGCTCGGCGCCCAACGTTGCGGTTCCTGAAGCGATGCTCCGAAACTCTCGCGCGAGAACCGCGTGGTCTTCGTGCCGGCCAACGATGCGCCGCTTGCGATCGTTGGGGAGCTGGTGAACGATGTACATCAGCGTCTCCTGGTGCATCGCTTCATGCTCAAGAATCGTATAGGCCGCCTGACCGCGGACGAGCCGCGGAACACTGGCGTCCTCGATACGCCCGAACTCGAGCGCCTGCTCGACGCAATCGTCGCACCGCGCGGCGAACGCGGCAACCGCTTCGCGCGAAGGCCAATCCGTTCGCTGGTGCCGACGCGCCTCGTCGAGGCTTGCCGGATCGATGCCACGTTCAAAGAGCCGCGCAAACGCAGGATCGATCGGCGCCTGGCCGAGCCCTCGTTCGTTGAGGGTCGTAAAGCTGAATGCCGGAATGTGCCCTTCATAAAATGCGAAGGGGTGACGCAGCGGAATAGGCCGATCGTAGAACGCGTCGCGGTCGATCAACGCAAAGAGCGTCGCCGATCGTTCGCGATTCCGGCGATACCAAGCCACGAGGTTAGGGCGAAGTGCGGAGACTATAGCGTTCCTCTCTTTTCCTGCTCGCGTTCGATTGAAACAAACAGCGCCTTGAAGTTCCCCTTGCCGAACGAGAGGCTGCCCTTGCGCTGGATGATCTCGAAAAAGACCGTGGGGCGGTCTTGCAGCGGTTTGGTAAAAATCTGCAGCATGTAGCCCATGTCGTCGCGATCGACGAGAATCCGTAGCTCGCGCAAGGTTTCCATCGCCTCATCGATCTCGCCCACGCGCTCCTCGAGCAAGTCGTAGTACGAGTCCGGTGTGTCGAGAAACTCGACGCCGTTGGCCTTCAGGGAGCGAATCGTCGCCGCGATGTCGTCGGTGCGAATGGCCATGTGCTGGACGCCCGCCCCCCGATAGAACTCGAGGTACTCCTCGATCTGCGATTTCTTCTTGCCCTGAGCCGGCTCATTGATCGGAAACTTCACCTGGTGGCGCGGGTCCGTCATCACTTTGGAGCGCAGGGCCGTGTATTCGGTCGAGATGTCTTTGTCGTCGAACGAAACGAGCTGCGAGAAACCAAAAACGCGCGCGTAAAAATCGCCCCACACGTCCATTTCGCCCCAGCCGACGTTGCCCACGCAGTGATCGATGAACTGAAGGCCCGGCTTGGATGCATGCGGGATCGTCCGGTACGATTCGACGAACCCCGGCGCAAAGATTCCGGCATAACCGTCGCGCTGAATGAATGAATGCACCGTATCACCATACGTCGCGATCGTCGCCTTGACGATTCGGCCGGTCTGATCTGCGAACACGGTCGGCTCGAGCACGACACGGGCGCCGCCGCGCAGGGCCATCTCGAAGGCCGCATTTGCGTTTTCCACCAAAATCGCGACATCCTTGATGCCGTCGCCGTGCAGCATGACGTGGCGAGCGATTTCGTCGTCGGGTAGCAAGCTGCCGGTCAAGACGAAACGCAGCTTGTTCTGCTCCAGCAAATAGCTGACGCGGTTGCGAACGCCGGTCTCGGGACCCGCGTAGGCAACCTGATCGAAGCCGAAAGCCGACATGTAGTAGTGCGCCGCCTGCTTTGCATTTCCGACGTAAAACTCCACGTGGTCCCAATCGATTTGTGCCAGCGGATTGCTGCGTGCCTCGGTCGCGGTGCTCATGGTCAACGGACTTGGCGAAGGCTCGCGGGGGGCCCTGTCAAAGCAGCCGTCCATGACCACATCGACGGCGCTGCGACCTTCCGCGCGCGTTGCACTCCATGCACTAATCGACTACGCAGGGCTTTTCCCGCCCGCAGAGCTTTCGCTCGCACAAGCGCAGCGCGAGTACGACGCGGCCGGTCGCGGCCCACATGCCTGGATGCTGGGCCGGTTTATCATTCCCGCTGCGCTCCTGACGGAATCGTCGGCAATGACCTCGAGCGCGCCGCTTTCCGTGATCTTAGACCCAAACGTCGACGCAATGAACGCGGTCGCCGCAGTCCGTGAAAGCGCCCTAAAGATTGAAGCGCTCGAGATTCCGCTCGGAAAAACCATGTCACCGTTCCGAAAGCATCTCTCGCGGGACGAAGTCCTCGACGTTGTCGGAGCGTTAGAGGCCGATCTTACGCTTGCCGGCCTTCGCGATCTCCCAGCGTTCGTCGAAATCCCACGCGACGAGCCCTGGCACGGAATGTTCGCCGAAACGATGAGCGCGCTCGCGCGCACCGGGCTTGCCGCCAAACTACGGTGCGGTGGCGTGACCGCGGAAGCTTTTCCCAGCGTCGACGAAGTCGTCGATTTTATCGGTGCGGCGCACGAAGCGCGCGTGCCCTTCAAAGCGACAGCCGGGTTGCACCATCCGGTGCGCCACCTCGATCCATCGAGCGGTTTTACGATGCACGGTTTTCTCAATCTGCTTGCGGCGTCCGCACTCGCATCGCGGGTTGACCGCGAAACCTTACGACGGATCGTCGCAGAAGAAGAACCGGCCGCGTTTGAGTTCGACGACGAATCATTCGCATGGCGCCGCGAACGCGTCGCGGTTGCCGGTCTGACGGCGGTTCGCAGCACTGGATTCGTCGCCTACGGGAGCTGCAGCTTTGCCGAGCCGGTCGAGGATTTGCGCGCCCTCGCGGTGCTCCCGGTATCATGATCGCGCCGGCCGACACGACCGATGCGCGCCTGGAATCTTGGTTGCCCGTAGGGCCGCAGAGCGATTTCCCGATTCAGAATCTACCTTTCGGCGTTTTCAGCCGAGACGGCACGCTGCCGCGAATCGGCGTTGCGATTGGGGAAAACGTGCTAGACCTGTACGCCGTTGCGCAAGCCCGACTCTTCGAAGATTGCTGCGAGCCGGAGCTCCTGGAGGCGCCGCAGCTCAATCCCTTGCTCGCCGCGGGGCGTTCGGTCTGGCTTCCGCTTCGCCAGCGGATTTCGTGGTTGCTTCGTGCTGATGGTGACGACGCGCTGCGCGCACGCAACGCAAATCAATTCGTCGTCTCCCGCAACGAGGTTACGATGCACCTCCCAATGGAGATCGGCGACTACGTCGACTTCTATTCCTCGATCGAACACGCGACCAACTTGGGCCGGCTTTTTCGGCCGGATGGCGAGGCGTTGTTGCCCAACTGGCGTTGGATTCCGGTCGGATATCACGGACGTTCCGCAACCATCGTGATCGACGGAACGCCGATACGCCGTCCATGCGGGCAGAGAAAAAAGCCTAGCGCAACGGCGCCCGAGTTCGGGCCGAGCGAACGCCTCGATATCGAGCTGGAGATGGGCTTTGTGGTCGGGCCAGGCAATCAACTGGGAATGCCGATCCCGGTGCAAGACGCGCCCGAGCACACCTTCGGCCTGCTCCTGGTCAACGATTGGAGCGCACGGGATATCCAAGCGTGGGAGTATCAACCGCTCGGGCCGTTTCTAGGGAAATCCTTCGCGACGACGATCTCACCCTGGATCGTAACTCTCGACGCGCTCGAACCCTTTCGCGTTCAAGGCCCCATCCAGGATCCGCAGCCGCTACCGTATCTGCGTTGCGAAGAGTCATGCGCCTACGCGATCGCACTCGCCGTCGACCTTCAAACGGACCTGATGCGCGACCGCGGGCTCGCGCCGAAGACGATTTCTCAAACGACGTTCCGCGATATGTATTGGAACGTAGCACAGCAGCTCGCGCATGCGACCGTCAACGGTGCGGTTACTCGTCCGGGCGACCTATTTGCGTCCGGCACGATCAGCGGATCGGCACCCGACACGCAAGGCAGTCTGATCGAGCTGACTTGGAACGGCGAACGCCCCCTCGGACTCCCCGACGGCGAATCGCGTCGCTTCTTAGAGGACGGCGATGAGGTTACCCTGCGGGGCTGGTGCGAAAAACCGGGCGCGCGCCGGATCGGTTTCGGTACGGCTCGCGGGCGCATCGAGCCCGCAATCGAGTCAATCTAAACGCTCGTCGGCTGCTCGATCCAAGAACGAAAGTACTCCGGATCTTCGCAGGCGAGCGCCGCCTGCGCCAGCAACAGCGGCTTAAACGTATCGATCATGACTGCGATCTCGTCGGTCGACGTTTTGCCAAGGCTTGCCTCAACCGCGCCGGGCTGAGGGCCGTGCGGCGCACCCGCCGCATGCAGCGTGATCGAGCCTTCCTCAACGCCGCGGCGGCTCATGAAGTTGCCGCTGACATAGTACAGTACCTCATCGCAGTCAACGCTCGAATGGTTGTACGGTACCGGAATGGCAAGCGGGTGATAGTCGAACATCCGAGGCACAAACGCGCAGAAGGCCGCGCCCGGCGCTTCAAAGGTCGCATGCGCGGGTGGCGGCTGGTGCAGCTTGCCGGTGATCGGGGCGAACTCCTCGAGGTTAAAGGCGTACGGGTGGCAATAGCCGTCCCAACCGATGACGTCGTACGGGTGGTTCTGAACGATATAGACGGCGTTACGCCCGGCGTTAGTGACGCGTATTTCGTATTCGCCCTGCTCGGCAATCGCAGCTTTCAGAACCGGAACGCGAAAGTCGCGTTCGTAATAGGGTGCATGTTCTTCGAGCTGACCGAAGTCGTTGCGGTATCTACGCGGAACCGTCACGGCACCGGAGCAATGGTAGACCAACATCTGCGTGAGCGTCGCCGGCGTGACGCGATAGATCGTTCCGGTCGGAATGACCACGTAGTCGTGGTCTCTATACGCAAGTTCTCCGAACTGCGTTTCGATCACGCCCGCGCCGTGATGAATGAACAGCAGCTCGTCACCGCCGGTGTTGCGATAGAAATACTCCATCGGCTGCTTGGCCTGTGCAACGGATATAAGGACGTCGTCGTTACCGAGCAGCGGCGTACGCGACTCGACTGGGTCCGTTCCCGTCAGACGCAGCGACTGCGTTTTAAGATGGCGGTTGCGCAACGGCTCGTTCGGCATCAGCTCTATCGCTGGACGCGTCCACGGCCGTACGTCGAGCGTCGCTGTTGGTGGGCGAAGGTGGTACAGCAGCGAGTAGACGCTGTCGAATCCTTTCGTCGAGAAAAGCTCCTCGGCGTACAAGCCGCCGTCGGGACGGCGGAATTGAATGTGCCGCTTATGAGGAACGGACCCTGCGCGTACGTAGGATGGCATTACAAGGGCTCGTTCGCGAGCGTCGCGCGCTCGTTCGCCGCGAAGCCGTTCTCGCGATGCGAGCCATCGCAGAAAGGCTTCGTTTGCGAGCCGCCACAACGACAGAGCGCGATGTTGTCGCCCTCGACGGTGTAACGATTCCCGTCTGCGTCGGTGAGCGTCACCATACCCCGGACCAGGTACGGGCCGCTTTCGCGGACTTTAATAATGACGTCGTCCATGTTATTATACCGGTTCGTTACGGCCGAGATGCGGTCCCTTGGAGGGTTGCGCGCGCAAGCATGTGTCCTGCGATGCGACCTTCAATTTGTGCACCCGTCATCCCGCCGCGATCTGAAAGCCTGCTAACGTCTAACGCGTAGAGCGTCAACGTGTAATGATGTGCCGGTCCTGGTGGCGGACACGGCCCGTAATATCCTGGCTTGCCGAGTGACGTATCGCCAAGCTGGTCAGGCGCAGGCCGCTCGTTTGCCGAAAGGCGCTGCGTTCCAGACGGCAGATTGTAGACAATCCAATGATAGAAGCCGCCGGGAATCGGCGCATCGGCATCGTGCAGCACCAGAGCAAACGATTTCGTCCCTTTCGGCGCGTTTGTCCACGTCAACGCGGGCGAACGGTTCTCGCCGCCGCACTCCCCAGCCATCAGCGCCCGCGGGAGCGGACCACCGGCGGAGAAGTCGGGGCTTCGCAGCTGCATCGGCGCGGAGGTGACTGCCGCGACAATGCCGGCAAGCGCGAAAGCACGAACCATGAGCTTATGGTATCATGGCCAAGCCACGATGGGAGTTGGGCTTCACGCGGCGTAACCTCGTGAACCCCGCCAGGACCGGAAGGTAGCAACGGTAAGCGAGCCCTTACGGGCGCCGTGATCCACCTGACTCTCGTCGCGGTCGGGACCTTATTGATTTAAATTATGCCGCAAGAAACGATTTACGCTGCCGTCGCCGCGTTTGTAGGAGCGCTCATCGCGCTCCTCATCTACCATCTTGCCGTCGTGCGACCCACGCAGGCCTGGATGAGCCGCATGCTCGGACTGCACGACGGGCTCATCGCCGGTGGCGAGGGCGGGGCAGCCGACCGCTTTGGCTCGCTCGAAGAAGCCCACGCCGGTACGGACGCGTCCATAAAGGAACTCGGCGATCGCCTAGGCGCGCTCGAAACCTTGGCTCGAACCGACGTGTCCCGGGCCGGCTTCGTGCGCTATGACGCGTTTACGGACGCCGAATCGGGTTTGTCGTATGCGCTCGCATTGCTAAACCGCGAGGGCGACGGGGTCGTGCTTACGAGCATCTATTCGCGCACCGACACCCGCACTTTCGGCAAGCCGGTGGCGAGTTTCAAGCCGACGGTCCACGCGTCGTCGGAAGAGCTCGAAGCTATCGACCGGGCGCGCACGTCATGAACCTGCTCTTGTGCGATCTCGCGAAGGTCTTGTACTACGTTGTCAACGCCTACACGCTGCTGCTCTTCGTGTACGCGGTCCTTTCGTGGATTCCAGATCTGCGGCGCGGCCGCTGGGTGTACATGCTCGCCTCGGTCATCGAGCCGGTTCTCTTGCCGATTCGCCGAATTATTCCCCCAATCGGTGGGCTAGATCTCGCATTCCTCATTGTGATTCTCGTGCTGCAGCTGTTGATTCGGCCCGCGCTTGCCACGCTGGTCTTCAAGAGCTGCATACCGATCTTCTAGCCGCCGACTTGGTGCTGAAATCCGATCGTCCGCACCGGGTCGACGTTGCGAGCAACGTCCGCAACTTTTGCATTATCGCTCACATCGACCACGGTAAGACGACTCTCTCGGATCGGCTGATGGAAATCACCCGGACCGTTGGCGGGCGCGATCTCGAAGATCAGGCCCTCGACGCGATGGACCTCGAACGCGAGCGCGGCATCACGATCCGGATGCATCCGGTCACGCTGAACTACCGCGCGCGCAACGGAGAGCTCTACCGGCTAAACCTCATCGACACGCCCGGCCACGTGGATTTTTCGTACGAAGTCTCGCGTTCGCTCGCCGCCTGCGAGGGCGCCGTGCTGATTATCGACGCGGCGCAAGGCATCGAGGCTCAGACACTGGCGAACTACCATCTCGCGTTGGAGCACGAGCTCACGATTATCCCCGTGATCAACAAAATCGATCTGCCCGCCGCCGACCCAGATCGCGTGATGGGTGAAGTCGAGGAGCTCCTGGTCATGGAGAAGAGCGAGTGCATTTTGGCCAGCGCCAAGAACGGCATCGGGATCGAGGAGATCGTGGAAGCGATCGTTCATCGCATCCCGCCACCCAAGGGGCGCACCGATCATCTTCGGGGCCTCGTCTTCAATGCGCAGTTCGATCCGTATCGGGGCGTCGTGAGCTACGTACGCGTCGTTGACGGCCGGCTAACTGCGGGCACGCGGTTCATGTCGATGGCGCACGAGCGGGTCTTCGAATGCACTGAGGTCGGCATCTTCACCCCGCAGATGGTGCGCACCGAATCTCTGGAGATCGGAGACGTCGGTTACGTCATCGCGAACATCAAGTCGCTGGGCGAAATCGACGTGGGCGATACGATCACGTCTGCGCGGGATCCGGCGCACGTTTCGCTCGCCGGCTATCGCAAGGCCGTGCCGATGGTCTACTGCGGCCTCTATCCAAATGAAGGCGAATACGACGGCCTTCGCGACGCGCTCGAAAAGCTGAAACTCAACGACGCGGCGCTCGTCTACGAGCCTGAGAGTTCGGTCGCGCTGGGTTTTGGATTTCGCTGTGGTTTCTTAGGCTTGCTCCACATGGAGATCGTGCAAGAGCGACTCGAACGCGATTACGCCTTAGATTTGATCGCTACGTCGCCCTCCGTCGTCTTTCGCGTCACTCGGACGGATGGGACGGTCGAGACCATCGACAACCCCTCGAAGCTGCCGGCACCCAACCTGGTTCACTTGATCGAGGAGCCATATGTGAAGGCAACGATCATCTCTCCACCGGAGTATGTCGGCGCGATCATGGAGCTCACTCAGAGCCGCCGCGGTGCGCTCAACAATATGGAGTATCTTCACGATGGCCGCGTCATTATGACCTACGAAATGCCGTTGATCGAGGTAATCGTGGATTTCTTCGACGCGTTGAAATCGCGCACGAAGGGCTATGCCTCACTCGACTACGAGGTCATCGGCTATCGAGAGGGAGATTTGGCGAAGCTCGAGATTCTGCTCAACGCGGAGCCAGTCGACGCGCTTTCCTTTATCGTTGCGCGCGACAAGGCCGTTGCGCGCGGGCGCGCGCTAGTCGAGAAGCTCAAGGAGCTGATTCCACGCCAGATGTTCGACGTGCCCATTCAAGCTGCGATCGGCGGGAAGATCGTCGCGCGCGAGACGGTCAACGCGATGCGTAAAAACGTGCTCTCGAAGTGCTACGGCGGCGACATCACGCGCAAGCGGAAGTTGCTGGAGAAGCAGAAGGTCGGAAAAGAGCGCATGAAGCGCGTCGGCAAAGTGGAGCTGCCACAGGAAGCCTTCATGGCCGTCCTGCGACTCGACAACTGAGGAGGTCTCGAACCACTGAGGGCTTTCGTCGCGACGCGCAATCCCGGAAAGCTGCGTGAACTGAAGGCCATCTTCGTTGGATCGGCACTTCAGATCGAACCTTATGAGGCTTATGCCGAGGTCGTCGAAGATGCGGACAGCTATGTGGGCAATGCGCTGCTGAAGGCACGGGCATTGGCGCGCCAGCTTCTTGATGCGGGAATTACCGCCTCGACTCTCGCGGATGACAGCGGGCTGGAGGTCGACGAGCTGGAGAATCGGCCGGGAATACACTCCGCGCGATACGGCGGCGATGAGATCGGGTGGCCGCAACGTCGTGCGGCCTTGCTGGCGGAGCTGGACGGCGTGCCGGAGGCCGCTCGAACCGCGCGCTTTCTCTGCACGATGGCGCTCGTCAAACCCGACGGCGACGCGTTTATCGCGACCGGCGAAGTTGAAGGGCGTCTGCTCACGGCAGAGCAGGGAACGGGCGGATTTGGATACGACTCGCTCTTCTATTGTCCACCGTTAGACCGGACGTTCGCCGAGATCACCGAGGACGAAAAGAATGTGGTGAGTCACCGCCGACGCGCGGCCGATGCGCTGCTGGAAGCACTGCGCGACAGTGAATGAGATTACGACCGCGCTCGCGTCGCTCGACGACGTCCGCGCGATTGCACGTCGCCGCGGTTTTGACGACACGGCGTTTCGTCTTGCCCTCGAGCTTGCGGAGCGCGGAACGGTTTGGGCTGCGCGCGACCAGAGTGAGGTCGTCGGGATTGCGATCGCTCACGCGTCGGAAGCGGAACGCTATGTCGGCGAGCTTTTCGTCGAGCCGTCCTATCGCGGCCAGGGCATTGGCGCAGAGTTGCTGCGCGCCACCTTTCTCGACGCGGATGACGCCGCGCGCAGAGCGCTGCTTGATCCCAATGATGCCGCCAGCATGGCGTTAGGATTTCGGAACGGCCTCGCGCCGACGGAATCACTCACACGAATGGCCGGAGCGATTCCTCGGGAAGAAGAGCTCGCGAAAATGGCTGCCGGCCAATACCGGTTTCACGTTGATGCGCTAGATCCAGCGACGCACGAGTTTGGCCTGAACTCGCTCGATCGTGACGTACGCGGCACCACTCGACCCTCAGACCACGCCTTTTTCGCGCGCCACGCGACCGGCCAGGCGTTTTTTCTCAACGGCGAGTTCGTCGCCTATGCCTACGTCTGGCCCGACGGCCGCATTGGTCCTCTGGCTTGCACATCGCAAGCCTACCTCGTCCAGATTTTTGCCTACGCGCTCGTCACGCTGCAGCGCCGCCATCAGGCCTCCTGGTGTACCGCGCTCGTTCCTGGATCGAATCTTCGAATCGCCCGCGCCGCGTTGCGCGCCGGCTTGCGCATCGAGGAAGCGAATCTCATTGCGGGCGATTCTTCGGTCTCAACTATGTCAACCTACATCGGCTACCACGCGCTGCTCTTTTAGAAAAAACTTTGATGCAGCCTGGCAGAGTGCAATACTGTTGGCACAGTAGCGTGCAACGATGCAGGCATGAAGCGTTGCCCGAAGTGCATGTATTGGTTGCCACGTTCGGGGTCAGAAAGCAGGAAATATCACTGAGCTATGCGGGCAAGTAGTCAGCTGGCGAAGGATAGAGGCGGAAATCGCGAAATGTGAAATTCGCTGCGCGAACTGCCACCGTCGCAAAACCGTTGATCAGTTAGGTTGGTGGCGCAGCCTCGGGGCGTAGCTCAGCTTGGTTAGAGCGTCGCGTTTGGGACGCGAAGGCCGGAC
>DAIMCN010000022.1:32362-39049 GCA_036726365.1 Candidatus Cybelea sp. | reverse complement strand
CGCGTCATCAACATCTGGGCCGACGTTATTTGACCGTTTTGCTATCTCGGCTCAGTCTTGGGCCGAAGGGGCGGCGGGAGAACTGCAGGCTGACCTGCGTTGGCTTCCCTTTGAGATCCATCCAGATACGCCGCCCGAAGGAGCTCCGAAGCCGTTTCCGCCGGAGGACTGGCCGCAGGTTCGGGCGAGGCTCGAGCATTTGGCGCGAGAAGTCGGGCTTCCAATCGATCCGCCGCAACGTAACGTCAACTCGCGTTTCGCTCTCGAGACGGCAGAACTCGTGCGCGTTCAAGAGGGGGACGACCCAGCGGGCGCCTTTTATCACGTCGTTTCGCGAGCATTCTTCGCCGAACAAGCCGATATCTCGAAACGCGAGATCATCGTTCCGATCGCCGAACGCTTCGGCATCTCCGCATCAGACGTGGACGCCGCATGGCAAGATCGCCGGTTTTCTTCCACGGTCGACGCGTTCATCGAAGAGGCCCACGTGGCCGGCGCCACTGGCGTCCCGGCCATGGGGTGGCCGCATCGGCGCGCGATCGTCGGGATGATGCCCGCGGCCGAGCTCGCGCTTCGACTTCTAAACGAGGCGCGCTAGCTAGGCTCGGCGTTGCAGGCCGCTCACGTCCCGCGCGGGCCAAGCGTTACGGTCCGTAGGCAGCAGCGGGTGCGGGCGCTACTCCGGTAACGAGCGCGCTCGGCGACAGGCCCGCCGTATAGCTATATTTGTACGCATTTCCCGGATAGGCGTAAACGTCGATCGATCCGTGGTCGGCGTCACCACAGTAGAGGTAATTCTCCTTGTGATTGAGCTTGCACCAGATTGACGATCCCATAAGCGGCGCAGTCGTTGGTGATCCGGTGTATGGCGGCGAAAACACGTCGATGGTTTCATGCAGCCAATCGGTAATGATTAGGTTATTCTTGCGATCGAACGTCGGCGCTCCGGGCAGTCCCAAGCTTATCCCGGAGAGCTGCGAGCCGGGCATTTTTCCGTGCCGAAACTCAACGACAATGCCGACGTTTTTTGTCGTGAGGTTTGATACGAAGACGTTACCTAGGCGGTCTGTGCCGATGCCGAAGAGGTCCTTGAACGATGCATCGCCGAGCGTGCCAACTTGAGCGCCGTTCGTGCTGTTGTAAAACTCAACGGTAGGCGGCCCGCTCACGTTATTCAGGTTCAGAATGTAGACGCGGTTCTTGCCGGCGAATCCAATATCGGCTGGTTCGCCCGTCGAGTCCGGAATCGTCAGTTTTGCGCTGCCGCAGTTCGGTGCGTATTCGGTGGTCGTATTCGCGCGTCCGTCGGGGACCCAAAGGTTTCCGGCCCGATCGATGGCAATGCCGTTGGTCGACGATGCCGGCTCGCAATCGGTGGGAGGCCGGTTCTTTTTATCGTTAAGGGGGAACCACAGCACGCTCGAGCCGCCGAACTGAGCAACAGCGATGTGAGCGCCGCTTGTTGCTTGACCCTGGAAAGGTGGCGACTTCATCCAACCAGGCCGAATGGTGTCTGGTCTGAAGCCTTCCGGCAGCACCGACCGGCTGCCGTCGATCGTGGTCAGCGGCTGGTAGCGCCCCATGCCTTGCCGCCGGATGGCCTGATTCGCTACATATGCGTTCGTTGGCTGGTCGCCAGTGCAAGCAGTAGCTGAGGTAGTTAGAATGGCGGCGCCTAGGGCAAACCTCATCGCGATTGGCAAACGTACAAACATGCGAGGCTCCTCGAAAAGACAGTCGCGGATAATGCGTTCTGGTTGTTAAACGCGGGCGGCGCACTATCCAGCCGCCGAAGTCTCGCGTTAGTCTCAAATTCGGCGGGTTGCTGTGACGAGTACCAAGAAACTGGCCGTTTGTTAAGCGGTCTTTATGGAAGGCGAGCAAACGATGCGAGCAAGGGATATTCGGCGGCGCGCAGCCGTAACGCTACTGCAGAACGTTCGCAATCGCCATGCCCTAGCACGGCATCCTCTAGTAAGGGAGTCTTGTCGCAGTACGACGCCGAGCCAAGATTCACGGCGGCGAGTGGAACTTGCCGACCGATTGCCCGATATCATCACCTTGCTCGTAGAGGAGCTCGGCTCAGAGTCCGATCAGCAACAGCGCCGCTTTAGCGTCTTGCGTCGAAGCGACATTGAACGTGAAAGTCACGCTGCAATTGCCTCGGAGATGGGTCTCTCCCGCAGCCAGTTCTACCGAGACCTCAGCGAAGCGCGAGAACGATTCACGCAAGCGCTCGAAGATCGCCTCACCCAGCGGACGCGCGCCCTCCAAGGCTTCGATGGGATCGTCACAGACGAAGCGCGGTTCATTGCGATCGATGCGCTTCGCGACAGTGGCCAGTTCCAGCGCGCATTCGCCGCGGCGCTGGCAATCGCACGCGACAGCGATGATCCCGTGCCGGCGATTCGCGCGCTTTGCCTATCCGCAGAGGTGCAAACGGAGCTCGGCGCGTTTGCCGAAGCTCGTCGCACCATAGTGCAGGCTCGGGCCTTGCTTGAGGCTATCGCCGATATGCGCTTGAAGGACATCCTTCGTGCCAACTGCGATCTCGTCGAGTTCGAGGCGGCGCATTGCCAAGGAACGCCGGTATCAGCATCTTCGCGAAGCCTTCTGATCGAACGATTACGTTTCGAGTACTCGCGCGATCGCAGCTACACAAAAACGCTCATCAACGCTTTGATCGAAGAGGCTTCTATCCTGTTCGAGCAAGGCGATGATACGCGTGCACTCGCGGTCATTGAGGAAGCTCTGTCAATCGTTTTACGCGAGCGGATCGGCGGCACGCGTTTGTCGGTCGATGTCGCAATACGCGCCTCGGGAATCCGCGCGATCCGCGCCGACCAAGTTTCCAGAGGTCTCGAGGAGACAAGCGACATCGTCGAGGCTGCGAGCGGCAGCGGAGATGTGCGAGGCCTGCGAGTCGGAATGCAGATGATGTCGGCTCACCTCTTGACGTTGGGCCGGTTCGAAGAGGCTAAACACTTCGCATTGGAGGCTTGGGCGCTCATTGACTTGTTCGGGAGCACGCTCGACCGCCTCATCGTGCTTTCCAATCTCGCGCGCATCGAAATCCATCGTCGAGACGGCAGCGCGGCGTTGGCATGGATCAACACGGCACGCGCGCTTCCCTGCGATCCCTTTTCGATTTCTCAGGCACTCGCAATTTCGGAAGCCGAAGCCTTGGTCTTGCTCGAGCAACCCGGTCGCGCGGCGGAGATGGCGCACTCATTAGGTGTCCGTGTTCGTAACTGGCCGCGGCTCCTAGGCCGCGCTAAGTTTGCAGAAGCGACCGCGCTTACCGCCCTGAATCGCACAAGCGAGGCGCGTGCGTATAGTGAGGAGGCTGTTGAGCTCGCGCGCGTAGCCGGTGGTCCACTCTTGCACATGCGAGCGCTCGATCTTTACACCAAGCTCGGGGGCGATTCCCAATCGCAGGCAACCCTCCGAGACCTGCGGGCCACGCTTAACTCTTGCCTCAAATGAGTCGCGTGGCTGCTTCGTCGGCCATGACCTCGTAACGGTTGCCATCGGCGTCCTCGAAAAAGACCGCGTAGTAGGCACCGTATTCGGTATGCACAGCTGGACCTTCAATGGCCCGTGCGCCTCGATCGGTCGCGATGCGGGCAGCGACGTCTACTTGGGCTCGCGTTGCGACGGCAAAAGCCAACCGCGTCGAGCCAGGCCGATGATCCGGATCGAGAATAAGGCCGATCCGAGGTCGTCCTCCGCCCGCGGTCTCGTAACCAACGAAGTTCGGCTCGTCCACAAGCCTGCTGTAGCCAACGTGTTCGGCCAATCCGTGTAACAGTGCGCGCCCTGCGGCAAGATCTCGAACGTGGACGTCAACGTGGTGTAGCATAGTGGCTGCGCTCGTCGGCGTTGCACCCCTCCAGGCTCAGCCGTACCAGCTCTGAGGTCAGATACGCTAGCGCATCCGGCGGTGGATCTGCCACCCGTTCTCCACGGCAAATTGTAAGTACAGCTCTCTGGGCCTCGGGTTCGCTGATGAAGGTTTTGCGCTCGGCAAATCGGATTGCCTTGGTCTTCATACGCTTCCAGACACGTTCCATCGCGGTCATTGCGGCCTTTCTCTCGCGGAAATGCGGATTGGACCGCCTCTGAAACCTGCGGTCAAAGCGTATTAGCTGAGGCCCTTAGCGTAGCACACCAACCTGCGGAGAGGCGATAGTGAAAAGAGTGGTTTCTTGACTTTCCGCGAGCGCTCGGTTTCCGAGAGCTATCCGGCAACCTAGCGCAACGCAGCGCGGCTTCGTGCAGTTACCGTGGAATAGCCGGTAAAGGTGCAGCTATTATGGTCAGTACGGAGGGTTTGACTGTGATAGAGGCTTTTCGCATCAGCGCATGCAACTGCACATAGCCCCTCAAACTACCCCCGAAAGGCCCTCATGAAGCTCAAAGACGCGATAGCGGAAATGATGCTCTGTCGCATAGTAGACCCTGCCCGCGCTTCGATCCTAGAAGCACAGATTTTAAGGCGCGGCCCGATCGTCAACCTCGATTCCACTGACACTCCCGAACAGAAAGCGGCTCGCGCAATGTTCGGCCTGGTGTAGGGTGTAAGGCATTCAGCCTCTGGAGTTATGAGACAACGCGGCCGCTGTCACTGAAAGCATTACGCGCGTAACGGCGAAACGCCAAACGCTCTTATATTAGCTGCGATCTCTTACAATCGCGACGCTTCCAAAAGCTCCGAACCAAAATCTAAGACTGGTCGCTCAAAAGCATCCAGGAAGTGTTTTTCTTGGTGCTTAGCATTTTACGAAGATGAAGAATGTATGAATCGCCGTTTCTTTTTTTAGCCGCATGATCTAGCTTTCAGGGTTTCTTCATCTCGCCGCCTCAATATGTGGTGAACTGCTCATCTCTATTGTAGGCTAGGTACTTTGGATGTTTAAGACCCGAACCGGAACCGTGCGAATCGCTGCAACTGCGGTGGCGGTAATGATAGTAGCGAGCGGCTGCAGCGCCGGCTACGGCACGTCGCCAGCTGGTCCCCAAACCTCTCTTCCAATGGGCCAGACGCTCGGGACGGATCTCTCGCCCGACGTCTCGGTGCTCAAGCAGCTCGACAAGCAAGTTGTGATCGGCACGACCGTCGATCCGGCTAACGGCGCTCAGAACCCGTATGGCTTGACGGTAGCGCCCTTGACCATCGGAAAACTCACGAAAGGCGACCTGGTCGTCTGCAACTTCAACGCAAGCTCCAACGTGCAAGGTACGGGCGAATCGATCGTCGCCCTGCACCCGGTTCCCAATGCGGACCCGATTCACGTCTCTTCGATTGAGGCGCTGATTGGTTGCGACGCATTGGCGCTTGACATTGACGGCACGATCTGGGCCGCGGCAATGGTTGCTAACGACAACCCCGTGATCGCGTCGACGGGCAAGCTGCTCAGCAATATCAAGGGCAAGCCATTCGACCAACCGTGGGGACAGGTTCTCGCCCGGCATAAGTCCCGCTCAGCCTTTTATGAAACCAACGCCGGGACGGGAAGCGTCGTTCGCATCAATCTCGGAGCGAAGTTCACCTACGATGTCATCGCGACGGGCTTCCCGGTCAATCACGGGAAGCCGGGAACCGTGTTGGCGCCATCCGGCCTCGCCTACGATGCGAGCGTCGATACGCTGTATTTCGCGGATGGCAAGAATAACACGATCGTGGCGTTCAAAAACGTGTCGAAGATTCCCAAAGGCGGGATCAAGGCGATCGATAACGGCATGAAGTTTAGCGGCCCCTCCGCCGGTGACGCGCGGATCGTCTTCTCGGGTAAGCCCCTCAACGGACCGATCAGCACCGCGCTGCTCCCCAACGGCAACCTGGTTGTGGGCAACACGTTGGATCCCACTGGCAAGAATCTCATTCTCGAGATCTCCTCGGCGGGCAAGCTCCTCGACGTGCGTAACGTCGACAAGGGCGCGGCGGGATCGATCTTCGGTATGATCGCAACCGGTACCAGTATTTCCGACGCCAAAGTATATTTCAACGACGACAATAACAACAACGTACAGGTGCTAGAGCACTAGCACGTTGAGAAAGGAGGCTAATCTCAACGATATTGAACGTCGCCTACGCGCGTGCAGCTCCGGTCCTTGAACCGCTTACAAGGGCGGCGGCTTGCATGTGCCGGCCGTGACGCGGCACGTGGCCACGCCTTCCGGACCGGTGTCCGTCGAAAACGGTGACCCCGCTACTTGCGTCAGCGCTCCGTTGCTCCGGATCTCATAAGCGGAAACGTTGTTGGATCCGTCATTGACCACATAGGCAAACGTGTCGGTAGGATCGATTGCGACGTCAAAGGAGCCGCTGCCCGCGGCAAACGGCGACTTCTTCGCCTTCTTTAGCGCGCCGCTCGTCGCGTCGATAACGTATGCAGAAACATTGCCGGAGTTAACGTCGGCCGCATAAGCGAACTTGCCCGCTGGATCGATCCCCACGCCGAAGGGGCTGCTGGCCGCTGCGAACGGCGACCCCGATAGCGGGGTCAGCTTGCCGCTAGTCGCGTCGATGGTATAGCCCCAAACATCGTTGTCGGTCCCGCTCGTCACATAGGCAAACTTGCCGTTAGGATCGATTGCCACGCTAAATGGACCGCCGCCCGCTCTAAACGGGGAGCCTGCCACCGGCGACAGGGCGCCATTGCTCTCGATTTTATAAGCGGAAAC
>DAIMCN010000022.1:0-32262 GCA_036726365.1 Candidatus Cybelea sp. | reverse complement strand
TTATAAGCGGAAACGTCGAAGGAGCCCTCATTAGCGACATAGACGAACTCAACGTGCGCGTCGTCGGAGCGCGCCGCGCCTCGGGCCTGCCGCGTCCGCGAATCGCCAGCTATGCCGGACAGCGTTATGTTTCCGGGAGATCCCGAGCTCGAACACGCGGCGAAGACTGTCGCGCTAAGGCAGACGCCGATGAGATTGCACGCCCGTCCAGGGTCTAGTCTTTTACTGACCGAGCACTGACCAAGCGCTTGAAGTCAGAGACAAGCGTGGCTGTCTGCGACTCGACCAAAACGGTCTACACCTTGCCCCAAGATATTCGCTGGACGCCCGATACCCCTAGGTCTTCTTCGGTTGGCCGTGCGCCTTTGCGCGGCTGCTGACGCTTGTGCTTAAGCTAGGGCTCACGCTCGTGCTTACGCTCGTGCTGCTCGGAGGAGGGTTGCAATCTACCCGTCCCTGGATGACGCGGCACGCTTGCTGGGTGATACGGTCTATTCGCCACACCGTTCCGTTATTGACCACGTATTGGTAACGCGCGAATAACTGAATGACCAGTGCAACAGTGATTGTAATTGCTAAGGCACCGAAAACGAACGTCAACTGTGCTGCGCGGCGACCGTACCAACGCGGTGCCGGAAAGCTATCGCGGTCGGTGACATGTTCCATCAACGATTGCTCCATTGGACTCTACAAGGGGGCTTCGACCCGTATAAAATGCTACATGCACGGGTCGGTTTACCTTCAAGACTTCTGTAATTGAAAGCATACGCCTGATAAGGCGCCTTAATCCTTATTAAGGTGGACGTGAAAAAGAAGGATCGCCCACCAGGGGCGATCCTTCGCTCCAGAGCCCCCAAGCGTTAGGAGTAACATAGGAGCCCTGTCGCGGTTCGGGGACCTTCACGGGCGACCTTTGCGTAATTTCGGCATTTTTTTTGCGATGGCATGAAAGCCGTTGCCAGCATGGTACGTTCGTACCACCGCGGGGAGCTAAATCGTGAGAGCACTTCAGAACGTTCAGGTAACCGACTACGACAACGACTCAGTCGACGTCTACGCGTATCCGAATTTCACGTACCAATACAGCTACAGAACCTTTCACGGGCCTCCCTTGCGCAGAATCTTCCCGGTCTTTACGACCTCAAATGCTGTATTCGGAACGTTCTTGAGTTGATCGAGATCGTTGTCGCTCCAGCACGACGACGTTTTGCCGCCTTCACCTTGAAAATACCAATTCGATCCGTTGTCCGCGACGAACATGCCGTACGTTTTCATCGCAACGGCGATGACGTACGCTTGGCCGGTGATGCCGGAGATGTTGTACGATGCCTTCAAGCGAATCCGCAGCCCCATCGGTGGAAGCGTCTTGTCGCGGCTGTTGCTTGCGAAGTGTGTCGCGGGATGAATGTAGCCTTGTTGGGTCTGGCTGAACGTCACGCGCAGTGCGTGGTCGATCGCGCCCGCCTTCACTTCATCGCATTTCACCAAGGCCGGAAGAATCGGCAGCCCGGCAGCATCGGCGGAAGTCCACCCATTGGGGCGCAATTTGTTCGTATTTAAAGGAAAGATCGCGCCAGAACCGGCGGTCCAGCGTTTGCCGTGATTGTGCGGAAACGCGTCCCACATTTCGTAGAGTTTGCAAACTCCTTGCTGCAGCACCAAGACGTGACGATCTCCGGTGGAGTGCGGGCCGCCTTCGATTTGGGCATTGCGCGGAATCGGATACGGTCCCGGATCGCTTTGCGACTTGTAATAAAAGGTGACCGGAACCTTCTTCTGCGTCTGCGGCACAATGTTAAAAGGAATGCCGTAGTTCGGATTTTGGCCGAAGTCGGGATGGAGGTTTCCGGGTAGCGCGGCAATGTATTGGTCCGACAGCGGATCGAGCGGATAGTTAGAGATGTCGGTGTTCCACCAGTTGTCGGATGGAAAAATTTGACAACCACCGACGACCGGAACGGCCGGACTGACCCGCGCTGCGCCGGTCGCCCCGAGCTGCACGGCACCCGGCACACTGGCTTGTCCGCATGAAGCCAGCATTGAGGCGGTGAGAATCAGCGTCATGACACGTCGCATGGCACGGCCTCCTTGCTAGCGCTCTTCACCGAACCTCGCCACCCTCCCGCAAGGACTAGGTACCGAGGGCGAAGGATGGGCACCCTCGTGCTTTTCGCCCTTACATTAGCCGCGTTAGCGTCACCCGCGCCCGCGCGTGGCTGTTCCGTGACCGTCTTTCCTCGCTACGGCAGTTACGCGGCGACCGCACGACTGCACGGCCCGGGTTTGCTGCTCGACGGCGGAGGGGCTTTGGAAGCACCGAGCTCGACGTTGGCGTGGCTGCATCGGCGGCTCGTCGGAAGCACGATGGCGCGCGGCGGCAACGTGGTCGTATTGCGGGCCTCGGATACGAACATTTACGACCGCATGTTCTTCCGTGAGGGACACTTTGCGTCGGTGCAGACGGTCCTCATTCCGCCGTGCGCGTCGCGCGCGCAAGTCGACTCCGTTGCGTCGATCGTCGACCGCGCCGATGCCGTGTACTTCGCGGGCGGAGATCAAGCCCATTATGTTGCGTGGAAAGGCTCCGCGTTGATGGCGGCGGTGAAGCGCGTCTATGCCCGCGGCGGAGTCGTCGGCGGCGGAAGCGCCGGCCTGGCGATTCAAGGCGCTGTGGTATACGACTCGGTCGCGGGCGACCGCTTAAACGCGGAAACGCACACACGCGACGCCGTAGCAAACCCACTCGAGCCGCAAATTAGCTTCACTACGGGCCTCTTTGCGTGGCCGGCTTTGGCCGGCACGATCACCGACACGCACCTCGTGGTGCGCGATCGCTTCGGCCGCATGGTGGCCTTTCTCGCACGAATTCTACGCGACCGTTTGCTCCCCGGCGCAACGGTCGCCTACGCGTTAGGCATCGATGAAGCCAGCTCGGTCGTCGTCGATCCCGACGGCACGGCGACCGTACTGAACGCTCCCGGGGGCCGCGGCGCCTATCTCGTACGCGCGTCGACAATTCCGGCGCTAACGCCCGGCGCGCCGCTGCGCTACGTCGTTGAAGTATCGCACATCGCGCGCACCGGCGCGCAGTTCGATTTGATCCGAAAGAAGACAATCGACGCGTGGTATACGGTCACGATCGACGGCTCACGCGCGCCGATCTACAGCCCCAATCCGTATCAGCCATGAAGACCCCATCGTACGATCAGCTCGAACGCCAACTGCGCGAGCTGATCGGAGACGAAACTGATTTTGTCGCGAACGCCGGAAACTTTGCAGCCTTCGTCTTCCATGAGCTGCCCAATGTCAACTGGGCCGGGTTCTATCTCGCGACAGCCTCGGGCGAGCTCGTGCTCGGACCGTTCGCAGGCCGTCCAGCTTGCACGCGACTCCCTCAAGGCCGCGGCGTCTGCGGAGTGGCGGCGGCCCGCCGTGCCACCCTCGTCGTCGACGACGTCGACGCCTTTGCCGATCACATTGTCTGCGACACCGCATCGCGCTCAGAGATCGTCGTCCCCTTGCTGGTGGGAGAAACGCTCGCCGGCGTCTTCGACTGCGATAGCCCGGAGTTGGCGCGTTTTACCGAATCCGATCGCAGCGGCATCGAGCGCCTCGTGCGCGTCTTTAGCGAATCGATGCGCCTGCCGGCGCCGTCCGAACGCTGAGCAAAACCCACGCGAAATTCGCCAGTGTCAGCGTGCCGATCGTCAGGAAGACGGCCTCGAAGCCGAAACGAGCGGCAATCGTCCCGCCGAGCAGCGGCCCCAAAAACATCCCGAGAAACGTCGCGCTCGACGTAATCCCGAAGACCTGAGCGCGCCGCTCGAGCGGGAAAAGGCGACCGATGAGCGCGTTTGCCGTCGGCAGCACGCCGCCCAAAAACAATCCGACGCCGAAACGCAAGGCGACGAATGCTGCGATGCTGCGAACGAATGCCTGCGGAATGGTAAACGCCGCGACGCCACAGAGTGCAACGAGCAGCACGCGCCGATAGCCGAGTCGATCGCTGCGCTTCCCTAAAAACGGCGACGCAATCAGATCGGCCAGCCCGGTCACGGCAAACGCAAGCCCCGCCGCAGTCGCCAGCCACGGAACGTTGCCGACGAGCGCGCGCACGAAGAGCGGCACGATCGGTTGTACGCCAAAGGCCACGACCTGCGCGAGCAACACGACCAGAAACATCGGCGCAAGTTGCCGATGGCGGACGATCTCGTGCAGGCTCTCCCAAAATGACGTACGGTCCTCCAGCGACCTGGTCGGTTTGACGTGCTCGCGCACGAGCAACCCGCATACCAGCGTCGCGACCAGCGCGAACGCCGACGTGACGAAAAAGACCAGTCGGTAGTCACGGAACCGGTCAGCTAAGAAGCCGCCGAACAGCGGACCGCACAACCCGCCGATGAGTTGCCCGGTGGCCATCCACCCCAGCGAAAACCCAAGGCTTTCTTCCGGCACTTGGGTCCCGACGAGGGCAATCGCCGCCCCGGAAAAGCCGCTGAAAATGCCCATGCAGGCGCGCGCCGCGAAGAGCTGCCAGACGTTCTGCACGGCGCCCATAAGAGCGGTGAATACTGCGATCGCCACGCAGCAACGAATGACCATTGTTTTTCGCCCGATGCGATCCGCGATGCCGCCCCAAAACGGCGAGAAGATCGCGGCGAAGAAAAAGTTCGCCGATGCAATGACCCCGGCCCAAACCGAAACCTTCGCGATCGGCGAAACACCCAGCTGAATGATGAACAACGGCAGAAACGGGCCGGAAACGGAGAAGGCGAAGGACATCAACGCCTGCACCGTTACCATCAGCCAGAGCGTGCGCTGCCATTGAGGCTTCACACGCTCACTGTTTTGCTACTGCGGTGGCGGTCCGCCCTCCATGTGCATCATGAAGGCCCCGTGCCCGGCCATTTCCATCATTGGACGGGGCGAGAGCGCGGTCAACAAGACCGTTCCGGCGTCCAGCTGCACGTGCGCCGTCCCTTCCATTTTTTCGTGGTTCATGGACGATGGATGGCCATCTGCCGGCATCTCGCTGCGGAGTTCGGTGCGCATTTGCTCGTGAAGCTGACGGCTCTGGTCGAAAAAGGATGAATGCGCGGTGAGAATCCGTTGACGCTCGCCGGGAGAGAGCATTGCGTCGAGCCGTTTCGCCGCGGCCGCTGTATCCGGGTTAGGCTCAATAGCCAGCTCGCCGATCGTCGCCGCGACGGCACGCCGATGAACCGGGGTCAGCGCGGAAAGAATCTGCGCGCGCATCTGCTGATGAAGCTGCGCTTCTTGGGCCATGAAGCGTTGCATTGTCTGCTGCATCGCCTGCCGCTGCTCGGCGGTAGGTTGGGTCGGCGCGTTCTGGTCGTCGGCTAGCGCCGCAATTGGAATTACGCTGAGCGCAAGCGCCAGCGCGAGTAAAGTTCTATTCATGATGTAACTCTACAACCGTTCCTCGTAAAAGTTACTGAGAAGCCGCTCGCTCAGCCCACGAGCTCGTGCCAGCTCGTCGCTTTGACGGTAATGCCGAAGTAGTCGGCCGCGGCTCTAATGTTGGCGAAGGCCTGCGCGCGTTCGGCCTGGCTCACACCGCTCACTTCGGCGAACCGCGCGATTGCGCTGCGGACGTGAGCCGCATCGGTAAGCGGCTCCTTTCGCTCTTTTGGGAACGCGAAAGCGCTGTCGGGCAACCTAGCGCGAGGGGTGTTTGCGCGATCGTTCACCGGCCTCCACGTAATATGCATCGCACTATCGTAGCGAATGCGTATGAACGCGGCATTGCCGGAATATAATCTTGTCATGAGCGGCACCGCAGTATCGCGGCGGCGGCACGCTTGCCCGGGAAGCCGCTGACGCATCCGCCCGGATGCGCGCCGGAACCGCACAGAAAAAGGTTCCGTACCGTGGTCCGAGTGGCGAAACGGTCTTCGTAGATCTGGCCCGGCAAAAGTTCCCCATGAAAGATGTGGCCGCCGACCAATCCGAAACGCGACTCAAGATCGGTTGGCGCCAGTACCTGGCGATGCTCGATGACGTTGGGAAGATTCGGCGCGTAACGCGCCAGGATCGCGATGATTTTGTCGGCGGCCGCTTCGCGCTTCTTCTCCGACCAGCCATCTGCCCGATCGTAGGGAAAATACTGCGCAAAGATCGAGAGAATGTGCTTGCCGGGCGGCGCTAACGACGGATCCGTCGGCGTCTGTAGGAAGCACTCGATCAGCGGCTCTTCACTCTCGCCCGCGGAACGCGCATCATCGTAGGCTTTTTGCAAATATTCCACCGACGGCGCGACGTGAATCGTGGCCCGATGGTGCGGCTGCGGATTGATGCCGGGGCGGCACGTAAAGTTCGGCAGCTCACCCAGCGCGAGATTCACTTTCAACGATGGCCCGACGCTCTTCCAGGCGTTGACCTTCGCAATGAAGGATGGTTCGAGCACCGATGGCTCGAGCAGGTCGAGAAACGTCGAGCGCGGATGCGCGTTCGATGCTACCGCCCGCGCCTGCACCATCATCGGCTCCTCGTCGTTCACCTCGACCCCGCACGCGCTGCCATCGTCGTCGATGACGATCTTCGCTACCGGCGCATCCGGGAAGATCTCGGCACCGTGCGCAACCGCCGCCGAAGCCAACGCGCTCGAAACGGAGCCCATCCCGCCGCGCACGAACGCCCACGCGCCTTGACTGCCTAGTAAGCGTCCGGCGAGATGATGCGCGAGAACGTAGGCCGTGCCCGGATCGCGCGGACCCAGGTACGTCCCGATCAGGCCATCGTTGACGAGCTCGGCTCGGAGCACCGGCGTGCTAACATAGCGCTCCACCAAGTCGGCGGCCGACCCGCGCAACAACCTTTGAGTTTCACGGTCAAAACGATCGAAGCGCGGATTCTCGTCCGAAAACGAATCGAACAGCGCTTTGCCCAAACGATCGGTGCGCTCGATGTACGCGTCGAGACCAGCGACGTCGCGCCGATCGAAAGCGGCGATTTCTCGCGCATTGCTTTCGCGATCGGCCCCCAGCAGCAGCGAACGGCCATCCGGCAAGGGCGTAAACGCGAACGGGTCCTTGCGATAGTACGATAAGCCGTGCGAGCGCAGGTCTAGCTCTTCAACTAGCCATGGATCGAGCAGACTGCACACGTACGAAGCCGTCGAAAGCGTGTAGCCCGGCCAGATGTCGTTTTCGCTGACCGCCACGCCGCCGATTCTCCCACTGCGTTCGAACACCGCAACCGATAGACCGGCGCGCGCTAGAAGCGCGGCGCACGCCAAACCGTTGTGGCCGGCCCCGATGACGACCGCGTCGTAGGAAGGCTTAGGCCGCGGAGAAGTGCCGGTGGTCAGCGATAAGATGGCCGCGACGCGAAGCAGTCGCGGCAATAGACGGGCTTATCGCCGCGCGGGCTGAACGGAACTTCCGCCACGCCGCCACACTGACTACACGTTGCCGTAAACATCTCGCGGGGGCGTCCGGTGCGTTCGCCGCCCGCGCCGCTCGAGCGCATCTGTTTGCGCGCTTGCCGGCAGTCCGGGCAGCGGTTCGGTTTATTTTGGAACCCTTTTTGCTCGTAAAACCGTTGTTCGCCCGAACTGAAGACAAACTGGCGCCCGCAGTCCACACAGTTGAGCATTTCATCGACGTACACGAAACCAGAAACTCCTTAGACTCTGCCTACCGTGCGGACTTCCAAGCGAAACCGACCGAGAATCCAACCACGTGACGAGAGCAGCATTTGTGCCCGCTTCCTGCGACCTCTGGCTTCCCCGTCCCTGCCGCCTGTCCAGCCCATTCGAGGTGTCACCCTAGCGATGCGCCGTCGCCCTTATCACCTACGCCCTTCGACAAGCTCGGGACAAGCTTTGTCCTGAGCTTGTCGAAGGACTGGAAGAGCATAGCTTTTTAATATGGCCGAAACGATTCCCGACGTGATCGAGCCCGCCTCATTGGCCGACTATTTGGAAGTGATGACGCGGGCGGTCTTTCAGGCCGGCGTGAGCTGGAAGCAGATCGCGCAGCACTGGGACGCCTACCGCGAAGCGTTCGAAGCCTTCGATCCGGCCACAGTTGCCGCGTATGACGACCTTGACGTCGCGCGAGTGCTTGCCATCCCCGGGATCCTCCGCATGCCGCGCAAAGTGCACGCGACGATTCGGAACGCGAATGCTTTGCTGCAGGTGGACCGCGATCACGGCACCTTTCTCAATTATCTGCGCTCGTTCGAATCTTACGCCGCGCTGGTAAAAGACTTTAAGAAGCGCTTCACCTTCATGGGTGACATGAACATTTGGTACCTGCTCTTTCGAACCGGAGAACCGGTTCCCCGATTTGAATCATGGGTCGCGACGATTCGTGGCGAGCACCCCCGGATGCGCGAGATGGTCGAGCGGGCTCGATTAGCCGATTGCTCACCCGAAGTCCAATCCGCTTGACGTAAGCCTCGAAGCCTGAAACGTCGTCACCTTCAAATGCGATGGCCACGTAGCCGTCGGGGCGCACGAGGTAGCTCGCGTTGCACGCAAATCCGGCTCGTTGCGCGTCACTATTCCATGCAAAAGTATGCACGGGGACTCCAATGCGCGAGCACAGCGTCGTGACCGCGGCGCGCGCCTCCCCATACACGTGCATCTGCCAATCGAGCGAGCGAAGGGCCGCGAAGTTGTCGAGGCTTTGCACCCACGGCAGGCGATCGCCGCCGCGCACGCCGCCGGCTTTGCCCGAACTGAGGCTCGAATCGGGGTAATGGATCTGAGTCTGTGAAACGGTCCGGAAGAGCGCCCGGCGAGCGGACGTAAAGCGACTCGCGCCGAGAAAGACCAGGGGTGGGAGCGCGCGTCGCATCAGCCGACCGAACACACCGGGCGCGACCATAAGTGTAAACGCTCGATCGGTTGTCACGACGAGCGCTCGTGCAAAGCCGATACGCTCCGCTTCGAACGTCTCGAGGATTTGTTCTGCTGCGTGCCCGCGAACCACGTCGGCAAGTTTCCATCCCAAGTTCACCGCATCGCCGATGCCGGTGTTCATCCCCTGGCCGCCGGCGGGGCTGTGAATGTGAGCCGCGTCACCCAGAATAAAGACGCGTCCAACTCGAAATCGTTCCGCGACCCGATGATGGACGCGGTAGGTCGCAAACCAGTTGACCTCGCTTACCGTCGTGTTCAGGAGCGGTTCGATGCGATCGCGGATCGTATCGAACGTAACGTTATGGGCTTCCGTGAGGCCATTCGGAACCAACCCGATCAATCGCTGCATCCCACTCGAGCGGACTGGGAACATAAGCACCAACGCGTGCTCGCCGAGGGTTGCGTAGACATCCGGCTCGAACGCCGCTGCCACCTTAGCGTCGCACACAAAGAAGAGCTGTTCGTACGTCTTGCCCGCAAAGCCGATCCCTAAGGTTTCGCGCACTCTCGAATGTGCGCCATCGCAACCGCAAAGATAATCGGCCGTGATTTCCTTGCTGCCATGAGGACCGGCGAGCGTCGCCGTCACGCCGTCTTCGCGCGCGTTGAAACCCACCAAGCTCGTTTCCCACTCCACCGCCGCGCCGGCCTCAACGAGCTTCTTTACGAGAAACTTCTCGTGATCGTCTTGCGGATAGGTGACTGCAAATGGGTAAGGGCTGATGCCCTTTCCGATATCGCTCAGCTTTAGTTGGATGATCTCTTGCAAGCGCCCGTCGCGCCCCGCCTCGCGCAGATGCACTTGCTGGACGACGATTCCCTCATCGATCATCTCGCCGGCAAAGCCGAACTGCCGGTAGAACTCGAGCGTACGCGCCTGTACGACCATCGCGCGCGAGTGTTCGCCGGGGCCGGCGCCGTCGTCGATTATCCGAAACGCCACACCGCGCCGCGCCAAACTCAACGCCAGCACCAGGCCCGTTGGACCCGCGCCGACGATTATGACTCGCTCCTGCGTCACGTTGGTGACGGTGACGGCGAGCCGCCTGGAATCACTGGCCGATTGTTCGGTCGGATCAAGTAAATGCCTAGGGCTGGCGCGTAGTTGAGCTCGGGCACGGGTTTCCCGCCGAAGCCCCGCTGTTCCAGCTCGTCCGTCGTCGTCGCCGCGATCCGTCCGCAGGCGACCAGCGCTGGCATCGCGGTGACGTCGCCGGGATCGAGTTCGTACCACGACCCGGCCTTGCCGGCGTGCGCCGTGATCGTCCAACTCGGCGCGGCCGTTCCGCTCGCAAAGTGCTTGCGCAACTCGTCGAGCGCCTGCGTTGCGAGATTCTTGACTTCAGCGGTGCAAGACGTCGACGCGCGCAGTTCGAACGGATCTTTCGGCGGCGCCGCCGGAAGCTTGTAGACCCGGAACGTCTCCTGTCCCGCGCGCGGCTGACGTGCAACAAAGTACAAGCCGACAGCCGGCATGAAGGTCACCTGCGGCACAAAAAATAGCGGGCTTGACGGCGCAAAGAGCTTGCGCTGCGTCACATCGTCGCTGCGCGCAATGTGCAGCGACATGCACCCGGCGACGACCCGCAGCATCCCGGAGCCCTTGGGGATAATCGCGAGCGCATAGGTGAACTCCATCCCATGGTACGTAACCGTGGCATCGCTTAGCGCGGGTGCCGCCATCGTTGCGGGATAACCGGCCACGGTGCGAGCCGCTTCGATGCGCGTGACGAACGCTTTGAGCTCCGCCGAAAGCTGCCGCGCTTTCGCACCGTTGTCTGCGCTGCACGTCGTCGGATTCGCACCGACCGCGAACGGATCGGCGGGCGGCGTTTGGGGCAAGGTCGTGAACAACGATTGCAACCCGCGCCCGCCGCCCGGTCCCCCCGGTCCAGGCGTAGAGGGAGCCCCACCCGCCGCGCCGGGACCTTCGCCAAAACCTCGCGCGCGAAACGCCGTTCCGGTCTGCGACGACAGCGCGCCTTGACCAAACTTCACCGAATACGTCAGCGAATACGTGCGCGGAACGAGCGGTCGTGCGATGTTTGGAATCACGTATCCGCCGACGGTCGTGAAGGGCACGGCATTCGCCGGACTGGCAAACACGCCGGAGTAGGTGTTCGTGAAATTGCTGGCGGCAAACGTCAGCGTGCCCCGTGTCAGCTGAGCGGTGACGCCGGCGTCGAACGTGGTATATGGCGGCAGGTTGTTCGGATTGTTCGAGCCCACGTGCTGGGCGTCTGCAAGCCATTCGAGGATCGAGTGCGGCGCCTTGTAGTCGAGCACGACGCCCGACTTCAGGAGCGGCACGTTGGGAAGCTGTTGGCCGGGAATCGTGATCGACCACGGATTGTCGAAGATATAGCTGTTCGAGTTCGCCTGCGCCCCGGTGACGTTGTAGTAGGCCTGCACGACCAGATCGCCCAGCGTAATGTAGCCCGTTAGCTCGGCACCCTGATACAGTCGGTGCACGCCGGCGATCGGCGTCATGAAGTAGAGCTGCTGCGCGGTGAACGGCGTGCTCGGTGGTGTGCTACATCCCGCCGGGGAGTTATACAGCTGAGCAACCTGCGCAAGATAACCCGGCGGAAGCTGCCCGAGTTGGTTGAGGATCACGCCGTCAACATAGACCGGCAACAGCACCCCGCTTTGCAACTGCCGATAGAGCGTCAGGGCAACGTTCCCGCCGTGCAGCTGGTGCGTGTACGACAGACGCACCGAGTTAGACGAGCTGTTCTGCGGTTGTTGCCCCGGCGCGCTCCCGTACGCAACCTTTCCGTTACAATCGAACCGCAGCGAAGCCGGATCGCTGAGAATTTGCAGGCGGCCTTGGGTCGCCGCCGCTCCACCCAAGGAAAAAGACGCGCTGTAGGCGTCACGCGCTGTCGGGTGCCACGTCGCCGCCAGGCTCGCTAGTTCCGAAACACCGCTGCTGCCGGTGGCGGTGCTCAGACCGGCCGATCCCGCGAGCGTCAGCTTGTCGTTGGAATGAATCGTGTCGGTCGCCTGCAGCACTGAATAGTGCGTCGATTCCGCGCCGCTGTAGAATGGGAGCGCCTGTGGCACGAGCGGCGTCGTGTTGAACTGTGAAGAGGTGCCGTATGCCTGAATGGAAATCGTGTGCCGCTGTTGCGCCGGGAGCGTCGCATTGACAACGTAGCCACTCGATTTCGCCTCGGTTGAATATCCCGTCGGCGACGGAAGACCGTTCACATAGCGCGCCAGTTGATTCAACACGCCCGTCGCATCGAGCGAAAAGACTGAGGCTTGCAGCTGCGTCGCTCCGACCAAGGCATTGTCAGTCGCCGAATACATCTGGTTATTGGTGGCGTCACTGTTATTTGGACCGTAACCGCAAGGTAATGTCGTCGCCAGATCGCCGTTGTAGCGAAGACACACCAAGTTCGTATTGCGGGTGGAGTTCATGAACGTCGCACTAAGCGAGTTGGAGTCGCCAAACTCGTACCGGCCGCTAAAGAGATTGCCGGAAATCGTGCTGTCGCCGTCGTGCATGTACGATAAGCCGCTCGCGTCCTCATAGAAGTCGCCGTCGGCGAGGCTCGGATTGAGCCGGCTGACCGTCTGAACGGCCACTCCGAGTTTGCCGACGGACCCCGTTTCCCCGATGGAATAGTTGTCGCGCCCGTAGCTTCCGACGGACATCTGTAGTTGCGATATCCAACTCAACGTCGGCTGCAGCGTGCTGAAGTTCACCGATCCGCCCAAGCCACCGAGTGTCGGCCCCATGTGCGCCGAGGCGCCTTGGAAAAGATCGGTCGCGAATGCCGCGAGATTTCCGGCCGATCCCGGCGCGTTGAGCGGAATTCCATCCAGCGTCAACTGGGTCTGAGTCGGGTCGTGCCCTTCCAGAGAAATCGTCTGCGTCGCGTTGCTGTCGTCGCTCGACGTCGACACGGTGACCCCGGAAAGCTTGTTAAGCGCATCGGCCAAATCCGTGGAGAGCCGCCGCTGCGGTGAGTTCTGATCGATGCTGGTGGCGGAAATCGTCGCCGCCGCTTTGGCAGTAACCTCACCGATGACTTTCAAGCCGCCACTTTCCAAGGCGAGCGCGAAGTTGACCGTGACGAGCCGGCCGTCTAACACTTCAAACGACGACGACGTCAGGCTTTGGTAACCACGCCGAACGATGCGCGCGCGATAGATGCCGTCGGGGACGTCGGAGAAAACGACCTTGCCATTCTTTCCGGTCACTTCTGAGGTAATGACGGGCCCGTCCAACAACACACGCGCAAGTTCGACCGGTTGCTTGGTGGCAGCATCCACGACGACGATGTCGATCTCGGCCGACTCGGACTGCGCGCGCGCTTGCGCCCCGACAAAGCCGAACAGCAGAAGCAAGTACACGGCCACCGCAGCACTGCATCGGAGCATGACGCAGCGATTATAAGCGATGAGCGAAGCGCCGCGCCTTGAACAACGCTGTGAAAAACTCTCTCAACGTCAGAACGGGATTAAAGTGTAATGGTTACTGCCGTACCCTGACCCGGAGCGCTGTCGATCACGATGTCGCCGCCAACCCGTTCGACCGCGCGCTTTGCAATGGCCAGGCCCAGCCCGGTGCCGGCGATTTCACCACGCTGGTCGCCGCGGTAAAAACGCTCGAACGCATGGAGCCGCTCAGCTTCCGACATCCCCGGACCCTGGTCGCTTACGCGGATGACCGAGTGACCGTTGTTGCGCGTTGCTCGGAGATGAATCGGGGCGTCGGGCGCATACTTTAGTGCGTTCTCGATGACGTTCCAGACCGCTTCGGCCAGCTCGCCTCGATCCGCTTGCACGCTCTCGATGCCGTCGACGCTGTAATCGATCACGCGCCGATCGTCTAGCCGCCGGGCGGCTTCGCACTGGCTGCGCAGAAGCTCCGCGACGTCGACTTTCTCAATGTGGGGCGGCGCTTCCGAATCGAGACGCGCCAAGCGCATCAGGCGATCGATGAGCCCGCGCATATGCTCTTTCTCGATCGACATGGTACCGAGAATCTGGCGCGCAATTCGCGGTTCTTCAATCGCGCCACGGCGCAGCACATCGATGTATCCGCCGATTACGGTAAGCGGGGTACGAAGCTCGTGCGACGCGTCGGCCGCGAACTGCCGCATACGTTCTTCGGCCTGACGGCGGTGATCGATCGCCGTGGCAACGCTCGCCACGGCATCGTTGAACGCGGCCGTCAGCGACGCGACTTCGTCGCCGCCGGCCATGACAAACCGACGCTGCGTGTAATCGCCATCGGCCAGCGCTCGCAAGGAGTCGCTCACTTCATTGATTGGCCGCAACGACTGCTGTGCAAAGAGCCTTCCTACAAACCAAGAAAGCAGAATCGCGGCAAGCGCAATCGTCAGCACAATCCGCCAGTACGGAATTAGCGAAACTAGGAGCAGCGGGAACGAAGGAGCGAAGCCCACGTAGCCGCCTTCAACGTAGGTTAGCGAGAGCGGCTCGAGGCGTGTGGGGTCGGGCGGTACCGGACCGCGGTAACTGTAGACGTGAACCGGCCCCCGGTTACTGTGTTCGGTCAGCACCTGGGGTCCGCGCATGGAGAGCGGGATAAAATGCTGCATTCCACCGGCTGCTAGCACGCCGGAGAGCGCCTTCGGGCGCAGCGTCTTGTCGCCGGCGAGATACCGCCCTTTCAAGTCGAAGACGGTCACGCGCAGGCCAATGCCACCGAGCGCGTTGACGATCTCGGGCGCGGCTTGCCTGAGATTCATCCCCTCGCGGCGGTATTGGTCGACTAAGATGCGCGCCTCTTCATGCTTCGCAACCATCACGTCGCCGGAAAAACGCCACAGCTCAAAGACCAGCGCGATGGACGACGCCAAGATAACGATGAGGACCGTCACGCCCAGCAGCACCGCGTAGAGTGCGGAGAAACGCGCCGCGAGTTTCACGCTAGGTCTCCGCTGCTATTGCGAGAGGCCGTAGCCGACGCCGCGAACCGTTCGAATGAATGACCCCGGTTCGCCCGCGCGGTCGATCTTCGCGCGTAGATAAGAAATGTACGTTTCGACGATGTTCGGTCCGCCCTCGAAATCATGCCCCCAAACAATTTCGAGGAGATGATCTTTGCTGAACACACGTCGTGGTTCGCGCATGAAAACTTCAAGCAGATCGAACTCGCGCTGAGTGAACTCCAGCGACTCTTTTCCGCGCCAAGCCTCGCGCGTGCCGGGATTGATTGAGATGTCGCGCCAGCGCAGGACGTTTTCTTCAATCAGCTGCGGCCGGCGCAGCTTAGCCTGCAGGCGCGCGATCAGTTCTTCAAAGACAAACGGCTTGACCAGATAATCATCCGCGCCCGAGCTCAGCGAGCGGACCTTATCTTCGGTGCCGCCTTTGGCCGTGAGCATGAGGATTGGCGCCTGCGTGATCTCCCGCAAGCGCGGCAGCAACGTGACCCCGTCGATCTTCGGCATCATGATGTCGAGAACGATGAGCTCCGGGTCGAAGACCTTGACCAGCTCGAGGGCGGCAAGGCCATCCGTTGCCGTCCGGACCTCGTAGCCTTCGCGGGAGAGTCCAAGTTCCAACATCTCCCGTACCATACGGTCGTCGTCGATGACCGCAACGCGGGCATTGGGCATACTGTGCATTTCTACGTTGCATCGTCCTTTGCCATCCTGTGAGCCACCTGAACCCGGCGCTAGGCCGCACGGACGGGCGGGCGCCAACGCCCGATTCGCTGGCCGCTAACCAGGGCAGCCTGCCCAATCGCTTCCAACGGGTGAGCCACGACGCGAATCCCGCGATCCTCCAAAATCGCCGAGGTCGCTTCGTCGGGCGCCCAATGCGCGAACAGGTGGATCTCTTCGGCCCCGGTGGCCCGCGCGAGGATGGACATGACGTCGGAGAGCCCGCATTCCCCCTGGGAGAGCAACCGGGAGACCACCTCGCCGCGAAATCGCGAGCTGCTCCATCCGGCCGCCACAATGAGGATCCGCGACAGCTCACCAACGCGGGTTGCCTCAAAGTCGATGACCGCCGCTTCTACCTTTCCCATGCCTTGCTCGGTCTGGGCATGGAGGGTCGCCCCGGTAATCGAGGCGCTGGCTCCTGCCGTTAGGAGAGCTCCTGCCCCGATAAAGTACTCGTCCATGCCGCAATCCTGGCATGGACGAGTGCCAACTGGGTGGCGTACAAACCCGCACGCCACGCTTTTTCTAGCCTTTTTACCCGTTAGAACGGGTCCGGGGGCGTCACGGCCAGGGTAACAATAAGCGCGATCACAAAGCTGAGCATTCTATCCTCCTAAAGTTTCCAGATGAGATGGCGGCATCTACTCAGACAGCGGCCACCACTCCTTGTTATGTGAACAGACCCCTGACGCCCACAGTCAAATCAGGCCGAGTTGTCGCGCGGTAACAATTGCCTCCGCATGACCGTGACAGTCAAGCTTTTCAATTGCATTTGCTATGTGAACTCGCACAGTGTGTATACTTCGTGTCGTTTCGGCGGCAATCTCTTTTGGAGCCAATCCTGCCGCCAGCAAACGAAGGACGTCGCGCTCCGACGCCGTGAGGGCAACCCCTGCGACCGTTTGAACCTCGAGGCTGCACAACTTTCGATAGACGACCCTTAACAACTTGGCGACATCGGCGTAACCCAACGTGGCCAACGCTTCAACTTTTTCCGTCGCCGTAGCGCCGCACTTGTAACCGCTTCGTAATAGGCTTTTCACAAATGCGGCCGCTTCCCTTATCACAGTGTCCTCAGAGCTTAGGCGCCGTAAGATGCGTTCTGCTACTGTCGGCCTCCCGTTAGCGATCTCAGCAAGAGCACAAAGGGTCTGGCTTATCCCGATCGACCGCGTACCGAAGAGGCCAGCGACGTGTGGGGCCGCTCCGAGTTCGGAGATCTCGCGAAGTAGACTAACGGAGGCGTCGCGATAGCCATCGAGGCTCAGGAATAGAGCGTATTGCGCTCCACACGAAAAACGATCGAAGTCAAAGTGCATTTTTGCCCAACACGAACCGATCAGCCGCTGAGCTTCACCAAAGTGACCCTGCCAAGCCAACCGGACCGATTTGAACAGCGTGATATATTGCTTGGCCGAATCATCGGTCCTAATAGAGGCTAGACGCTGCTCCACCGCGATACTCTGTTCGACGTCACCGCGACGCATGTGACCGCTTAGCATTTGAAGGAGCGCGGTTTGAAGAGCGAACGCGTCGCCCGCTCTCACCGCTGCTGTGGCCGCTACCTCAGCGAACTTCAATTGGCGTTCAACGTCATCTTCCTCATGAAGTGCCAAGTTTGAAAGTACAGCGTTGGCTCGACTCGAAATACCGTATAGATGCACTTCCGCTGCCAGTTCGCTCGATTGTGTCAGAAGATCAAATGCGCGGCCAACATCTCCGGCGTGTCGATTCACGATACCGAGATGGTGGAGGACTTTTGCACGGACGGCGTCGGAGTCCACATCGTGTAACAATTCTTCGATCTCTGCAACAGCGCTATCGGCATCTTTTGTATCTCCAGCTATTGCACGCTTTGCTGCCATCAGGGATAGTGCCTCGACACGATAGGCTGTTCTCTGGTCACGATCGCTTGCCACCGGATCAAGAACACTCGACACATCGGTTCCCTGATTGCCAATCAGTGATGCTAGTCGCAGGCTCGTCGTCGCGAAGAGGTTGCGATTGGTCCCAGATCGCGCAAGGGAGCGCCGCAGAAGCGATTCGGCTCTTGAGAATTTGCCGGCGATCGCTTGCAACACTCCTTGCAGGGCCAGGACCGTTGCGTTCTCTCGGCGAGTCGTTTCATCCAAAGACTCTATCGCGCGACCGATAACGTCGCCACGGGCGCGTTCCAGCATGTCGAACCCGTATAGTTCAAGCAGCCTCACCACGTCGGCCGGTGAAGCCGCAAGAACGTACGCCGCGATGGCATGTTCGATGTCGCCGCTAGATGCCAATGCATGGGCGGCACGTAGGTGCACGAGCTGCAGCGAACGTTTCCCACCGAGCGCGCTTTGATGACGCAAAAACTCGCGAAACAGTTCGTGGCACTGATAAACGCCCGGAGCCTCCTCGTAAATAAATGCGGTCCTTTCCCGCAAGCCTTCCACAAGGGGAAGGGCACGGTCGAACCCCGCACGCTCGAGGACGGACACGTCAATAATCGGAAGCGCAATGGCAACCTCGAGCAGTGCACGTTCCTCGTCGCCGAGCCCCGCATAAACCTGCTCCGCAAGAAATCGGTAGATCATCTCGCGCGTAATCGCCGATACGTTGCGAAGCTCGGAAGAGCGCGTAGAGGTACGCAGCGCAAAGCTCATTGCCGCCGGCCAGCCCTCAGTCAGCGCCAGCAGATCGGTGAACTCGTCCTCGCGAACCGTCAGTCTAAGTCCACTCGCGGCGACTCGTACCTCGTCCAGCGTGAAGCGGAGTTCTTCTTCGCCGACCGGCAAATCGGCGTCGCGATAGGCAAGCCACGTACCAAGCGGTAGACTCGTCTTCGAACGTGAGGCAAGAATCCAGCGAATCGCGCCTTTCGTCCGCTCGATGAGCGAGGCCAAGAACGCAGCAACCTCCGGATCGCCCTCGGCCACGTGTAAATCATCGATCGCAATCACGCCACTGAACGATTCCAAGTGCGCCTGCATCCATCGTGCCAAGTCGGTAGCTCGCTTCGGGGAGGCTGTACTGCGCTCGTACGCTCCCGCAAGCGCGGTGATCGCGTGCGGAGCATGCTGCTGCGACGCTTCCGCAAAACCGCGCAAGAAGCTCAACAGCGTGGCATGTTCCCCGCGCAACGAAAAACGCACGTACGGCTCGCGTAAGGCTCGCAAATATTGGCGTAACACGACGGACTTCCCATAACCCGCCGGAGCGATCAAAAGCGTGATTGGGTAACTCGCCGATGCAGCTAAGCGTTCGACTAAACGCGGGCGCTCGATCGGTGCAAAAGCACCGACGTCACTCCGCCCGTCGCCCTGAACTACCCGCACGAAGTTTTGCTTCTAGGGCTTGCCGACGTCGCCTTTACCGGCGAGTTTGCTGACAAAATACGCCACCATGGCGCCTTCCCAATGCAGCCGTAGCGCGAGCCACGAGCGCTGCGCCGGACAGGTGATCTCGCCGAGTTCGAGCACAAGGCTGCCCGCGCGCGCGTCGACTTGCTGAAACCCGTAATATTCACGCAAACTCGATGTGAAATTATCCGGCTCGAACCCGAACGGCCAATACGCGCCGTACAACTCTCGCCACTCCGCTGCGGCGTAAGCATCCCGCTTATGCGCGTAACCGATCGAAGCTGCGCTCCGGCATGGCGGATTCGATCCGTCGAAATGGATGAAGATCGCAACGCTTACACGATACTGGCCATTGAAATCCGCGGGCAGTCGCGCCACCGTCAGGCCGCCGCTCCGCAAGATCTGCGTCGCGGCGTCGGCGACGATCGGGGTCCACGCGCGTTCGCCGGTGGCGCCGAGATTACAATGGTGCTGCGGAAAGTGCTCGCAACTCGCGGGTCGGCCTTCGTGACCGGCCGAGATCAGCACGTCGTATTTCAACAACGAAACAGCGAGCAGTAATGCGTGCATTACCAGCTGCCAGACGCGCCGCCGCCTCCAAAATCGCCGCCGCCGCCCGAGAAGCCGCTGTCAAAATCGCCCCCGCCAGACGACGAACCGCCGATGATCGCGCCGGCGGCCCAAGCCGGCCAGCTGCTCATATCCTTTTTCGCCGCCTTGGGGCCTTCACGCAACACGAGATACCCGTAGCGTAGAGTGCGCACCACCGCCATGACGATGAAGAAAATCAGGAAACCAAAGGTAAGGATGACCATGACGATCAGGAACACCGCAACGCCGCTGTCTGCGCCTGACGACGGCTGTGCGGGCGGCGGCGTAACGCCCTTGTATGACGGTGAAATCGTCGTCAACATCGCCGCGACTCCGTTCGACACCGCGCCGTTGGGATCGCTGGCTTTCATGCGCGGAACGATAACGTTCTCAATGATCCGGTGCGCATCTGCATCGGTCAGCGAGCTTTCGAGACCGTAGCCGACCTCGATTCGCACTTTGTGGTCTTGCATGAAGAGGAACAAGACCGCGCCATCGTCGTGCCCCTTCCGCCCGATCTTCCATTGATGCGCGCTCTCACCGGTCCACGTTTCCAATGGGACGTCGCCGGTCGTCTGGCCGATCCAAACGATCACCTGATGCCCGGTCGCTCGTTCGTACGCCTGAAGTCTGTTTTCAACCGCCGCACGGGTGTCGCCGGCGAGGGCGCCGGCGTTGTCCGTGACGTAATGATCGGGCGTTGGCGGAACTTTGAAGCCCTGCGCGGCCGTCGCTAGCGGCCAAATCAACGCGACGGTGAGCAGCGCCGTAAACCCAAGGCGAGTCTTCATGGCCGCCCCTCTACCTGCGGTTCGGCAAAATGAGCGTGCAACGCTTTCCCAATGAGTCCGATCGCGTAGACTATGCCGTCATAAACCTCGCCGCGCTCAAAATAGGGACGCGTTTGCTTAACTACGTCCTGCCAAAACGCGTCGCCGACGCGTTGGTGCAGCGCCCGATCGCCGACAATTGCAAATCGACGCGCGTTTGGTGCAACTAAAATCAACGCCGCGTTTGCATTTTCGTGCCGGTGCAATCCAGCACGCTTGAACTCCCGCCCGGCGCGCTCGAAGGCATCGACGCTGCTGTCCGGAACGATGCGGACGCCAATCCGCCCAGTCGTGCCGTCCTCAGCCTCCGCCAGAGCCCGAACGATTTTGGCGCGCTCGTCGCGCGTCACGGGCTGAAGTTCACCGCCGGCGCAGTTTGCGCACCGGGCTGCGATTGGAAGTAGGGCTTTTCGTTAAAGCGGCTCCCGAACAGGCCCGCGACAAAAACCGTCGGAATCGTATCGCGCTTGGTGTTAAACGCGCGCGCGACTTCGTTATACTTGCGGCGCTCGAAGGCAATCCGATTCTCCGTCCCCTCGAGTTGGGCTTGAAGCGTTTGAAAGTTTTCGGTTGCGCGCAGCTGGGGATAGTTCTCGACAACCGCTAACAAGCGCGACAGTGCCGACCCGAGTGAGTCCTGCGCGGCTGCGAACTTTGCAAAGTCCTGCGGGTTGTTCACCGCGTTTTGCACGACCTGTGGTGAGATCTGGCCGACGCTCGCTCGCGCTTTTGCGACCGCCTCATAAGTGCTCGACTCGAAGTTCGCTGCGCCCTTCACGGTTGCGACGAGGTTGGGGATGAGATCTGCGCGTCGCTGGTAGACGTTTTCTACCTGCCCCCATTGCGCGTCGACGGCTTGCCCCAGTGTGACCAGCGAATTGTACGCGCCCCCGATAAAGAGAAGCACAATCACGACGATCGCGACAATAACGATTGGACCGACGTACGAACGACGTTGCTGCATACTGGGCTGATGCGCCGCCGTGCGGCCGGTCCCTGCCCAGGCAGGCATGGCGGCGGGCGTGCGTAAGAGCGCGCGAATGCTCCGGGCGCTGATTGCCGCGGTGCCGATCGCCGCGTTAACCGTTGCGGTACCGCTCGTAAATCGGGTCGAGCCCCGCATTTTCGGGCTGCCCTTCCTCTTATGTTGGATTGCGACGTGGGTTCTTGTCGCGCCGGCCTTTCTGTGGACGATTGGACGATTGGAGCGGCGCTGGTGATCGCGCCGCCAACAACCGCACTCGCTATCGTCGCGATCGTCATACTCGGAACGATCGTTCTTGCGTTGCTCGCGGTGCGGCGCGTCAAGATGGATCCGCAGCAGTATATAGTCGGCGGCCGGTCCTTTGGGACGATCTTTCTATGGGTGCTGCTGGCGGGGGAAATCTACACGACCTTTACTTTCCTGGGCATCGCGGGGCTTTCGTACTCGCAGGGCGCGCCGGCGTTTTATGTCATGGCCTACGGTGCGTGCGCGTATACGATCGGTTACTTTTTGACGCCCGCCATTTGGCGCGTCGGCAAGGAGAACAATCTCCTAACCGGCGCGGATTTCTTTGAGCTGCGCTTCAACAGTCGCGCGCTCGGCGTCGCGGTCGCGGTCTTGCAGTTTGTGATGATCGTGCCCTACGTCGCGCTGCAGCTGAGCGGCCTGCAGATTCTCCTGCGCATCGCAGGCTACGGCGCCTACGACGCTACTGCTTCGGTCTGCATCGCGTTTATAGTCCTTGCCCTCTTCGTCTTTAGCGCCGGCCTGCGAGGGACCGCGTGGGCCAGCGTCGTCAAAGACGTCTTCGTCTTAGGTGCCGTGATTTTTGCCGGCGTTGCAATTCCAACGCGCTTTTTTGGCTCGCCAAAGGCAATGTTCGATCGGGTACTGGCACTGCATCCACAGATGCTTACGCTGCCCCATGGAAGCGCGATTCATGGGACGGTTTGGTTTGCTTCAACGGTGCTCTTGTCGGCGATTGGATTCTACATGGGCCCGCATTCGTTCAACGCGGTCTACAGCGCTCGCAGTGGCGATACGTTGCGTCGCAACGCGATGCTGTTGCCATTCTATCAAGGCTTCTTGACCCTGATGATCTTCGCCGGGTTTTCAGCCGCGTTGATCAACCCAGGCTTAAAAGGAACTGCGGTCGATCAATCCTTTATGCTCGTCGTGCAACACTACTATCCCTCGTGGGTTCTGGGTTTGATCGCCAGCGCCGGTGCTCTCGCCGCACTGATTCCGGCTTCGGCCCTGTTGCTCGCCGGCGCGAGCGTCATCACCAAGAACGTCGCCGGCGACGCGTTTGGCATCGCGACCAGCGACGCTGCCCGAACGATGCTCACCCGCGTTCTCGTTTTGATCGTCGCGTTACTGGCGCTCATGGTCTGGCTCGTAGCACAGCGCACTGTAGTCGAACTGTTATTGCTGTACTACAACGGGATCACTCAATTTGCACCCGGCGTCGTAGCTTCATTCCTCTGGCGCCGCGTCACCGCGTGGGGTGCCGCCGCCGGGATCGTCGCAGGGCTGGCCGTCGCGATTCCGCTCGCCGCCATGAACATTGCGCCATTAGGAATCAACGCCGGTTTCATCGCCTTGCTTGCCAACGTCGTCGTAATGATCGGCGTCTCGCTGGCGACTCCCAGACCGTTCTAGTAAGGCGTTCCGGGGCCCGATGCCGGATTCACGGCTATTCCGCTACCGGCACCTCCAGGAATCTTGATCTCGACGAGTGGCAAGTGGCCGGGTCGGTACTTGGGCCCGGGAAAGGTCCACTCGGTGACGGAGCCGGCCGCCACGTAGGCTCGCCGCTCGGCGCGGTCCAGCGCAAGGGCGTCGGGATGCAGAAAAGGACGCTTATCCGGGGTAACACCGACGCTGCCAGCGCGACCGATATGACCGAACACATGTGTCATCTCTTTTGATCCTGCTGCGAACTCACCGCATCGAAATGCAAACGGGTCACAAATAGCCAGCGCGCTGCTCACAGTCGTGACGATCGCACCCGCGGATACTAACTCGAGCCCGAGATTCTGTGGATTTCCAGCTCCGCTCATCCATCTATCGACTTGCGCCTTATTCTTCTGCGTCATGAAGGTTACGTAAAGATTGCCTTGATTGTCGACTGCGTCGAAGGCTCCGTTGCGGGCATTCGTATCGCTCAGCGACCCCGTCGGCGTCGTGCTTCCACTCGCGTACACCTCAACGAGGGTGTTCGGATTGACATTGTTTTTATATACCGTTACGTACGCGGTCCCCGTCGTTTCATCTACGGCGACGGCATTCGGCACGCCATAGGGGTCGGTCAGCGCCGATTTCGCCGTCTTACTCCCCGGCACAAATACGAAGACTTTTTGCGCCATGGCGTCGGCGACCCAGAGACTGCCCTTGGAATCCACGAACAGCCCCTGCGGAGATTGGAACCCGGTGACGCTTCCGCAAGGCCCCGCGTGAAGCCGGGCGCGATCGTAGATCTCGATCGACCGGTTAGCCGCGGAGACAACATACACTACCGACGCGGGACAGTTTGACGCGTCGAAGTGAGCTCGTGAGGAATCGGTCGTGGGAGCGACCGACGACGAGTTGATGGACGAACAGGCTACAGCGCCGGCAACGACGACCGCGGTACCGAGCATCCGGGCCAACCATCCTAAAAGTACGATTGCGCGAGTACCTTTCATATCGGCCGCCTCCTATTGCGATGATAGCACATTAGTGCGCGCTAAAGCCGAGCTTCACTCCTCGAGCTCTGAGTGTCCCGTCACGCTGAGGAGTTCAATCTCGACCATCTGCAGATCGAGCACTCGCTGGAGACGTCGCAGGACCGTGTTGTCGATCTTGCCTTCCTCGCGAAGTTGAATCAACCGCTTTCTCTGAACGTCGAGCAACTCGCGTTGCGCCTGACGGTAGAGCGACGTCACTTGCGCGGCGCGAGCGTCGGGGGCGGCCGGGCGGAACTCGGCCCATCTCGCCCCGAGGCGCTTTCGATGAAGGTCTAAAATCTCTCGGGGATACGCCGCCTGCCGTTCGAGCTCGTCGAGTCGTTGAATCGCCACGCGAGCGGTAGCCGCCAAGGCGAGTCGCTCTTCCCTCACGGCGGCGCCATCGTCCTTGACTCCCAGCCGCCGAATGAGATACGGCAGTGTGCCGCCTTGGCCGACCAAGGTGGCTAACAGAACGCCAAACGTAATAAAGATGAGCAAATCCCGAAACGGGAACGGGCCCGCGACGGTCTCGAACGGAATTGCCAGGGCGGCCGCCAGCGAAACACCGCCGCGCATTCCGGTCCATCCAAGAACGGCAACGTGCGACCAGTCCGCTTTTCCCCCGACGTGCTCGGGCTCGTTAGTGGCGGGGAGCAGTCCCTGAGCGAACGTCCACAATAAGCGCAGAACGATGCATACGCCGGCGACGGCACCCGCCCACCAAATGAGCTGTATCGCGGAGTACTCGTGCAGCGCCAAAACGATTTGGTGAAATCTGATGCCCACTTCGACGAAAATGAACGCGTTGAGCAGGAACACCACGGTAACCCAAAAGCCCGTCAGCATCTCGCGCGATCTCGGCTGCAACACCGTCGGCGTGAATCGGCTCACGAAAATTCCCGTCGTGACCGTTGCCAATACGCCCGATGCACCGATGTAATAGGCGGGCAGGTAGGCAACGAACGGAATCATGACCGATATCGTCCCCTGCAACGTATCGTCCTTAATCGCACGCCATGCCAGCACCGCAAGTCCGCCCGCGGCCAGACCAATGGCCACGGATTCGACGATAGAGAGCGCCAAATCCGCGGCGGCATGCGGCAACGAGAACGCGGCGCCGACGACGGCCGCGATGCCAACGCCGTAAAGGATCAGCGAGGTGGCGTCATTGATCAGGCTTTCGCCTTCGATCGTCCCGATGATATGCCGAGGCACGTTGAGCCGATCGGCGATCGCAGCGAACGCTACTTCATCGGTGGACGACACGATGGCACCTAAAACAAATGCCACGCCCCAGCTCATGCCGGGGACGATGGCATGGGCAACGGCGGCCACCGCGACTGTCGTCAGGATGACCAAACCGAATGCCAACTGAAAGATCCAGAGTGCACCCGCGCGGAACTCGCTCGTCGGCGCCGTCACGCTCTCCCAATAGAGCAGCGGCGGAAGAAAGACGACGAGTACCAACTCAGGCGGCAACGGAATCGTAGGCACACCCGGAATGAAGCCGATTACCATGCCGCCTAACACCAGCGCGATTGGGTAGGCAACGTTGATCCGATTCGCGATCGAAACAAGTACGATGATCGCGATAAACACAACGAGGAGCGCGGTCACCTTACGCACCCCGTCACGGAGAGAGCTTGACTTTCGCGCGAATCTTGCAAACTACGGACACGCGGACGATCGTGGTGCGGTTAACTTTCCGCTAATCGGCGGCAAACGTGCGCACCGGGTGCACCTGAAAGAACGTTTCACCGGGTGGGCTGGGCCCAAAGACGCGTTGCGCAGCGGGGGACGCGTGGAACGCTTCAATCTCTTCGATGTGCTTGAACCTGTACACCACGGTCGAAGCGCCGTCGTCATCCCCGTCGAACATGGTCGCACCACGGAAGCCCGGCGCCGCAACGATCGAACCAGCGAGGCCTTTACGCCGCTCAACGTTGAGTAAGACTCGCTCGAAGGCATAAGCGTCGGTCGATGCCGGGTCGATGGCCGCTTCAGCGATCGTCGCTGCGACCTGATAGAGCACCAGCGAGAGTGATTCAGCGACGGCGCGCCGCTCGGAGAAGAGGTGATGATCGTCCCACGCGGCCTGGAGATGCTTGAAACCCTCGTGACCGTCGAGGTGGAGCAACGCGATCACGCGCCGGCGATTGTGAGACTCCAGGACCGTTGCTTCCCGAGCTTTCGGCGCTGAGACGCGCGCCCTCTCAATGAGGGTTTCGTACGCCGCCACTCCGGCCGTTGCTCGCTCCGCTGCGACGTGCGCGACGGCGATCGCGCACCACGAGCCGGGCGCAAATGCGATGGCCGGTCCACCGCCGCGATGATCCGTGGGCGTGTGATGCCGGCGCTCTTCATGTGGGCGTGTCATCTCATGCGCCTCCTTTATGCCTCCGGTCTATTTACAAACTATTGGATCAAGACAAATCTTCCGCCGTTAGTGAACAGAATGACGAGCAGTGTCGAGATCAGCATCAAATCGTATGACCACCCAAATCCGTCCTTACCCCAAAAGCCGGTCTTCCAGACGAAGACCTTCTTCTGGATCGCGCCAAGCATGACGAGGGTCAACCCGATCGCGGCAAGCTGCTGAAAGACGCCCAAAATGAGCCCCGCTCCGCCCGCGAGCTCGGCCGCCGCGAGAAAAAGCGTGAAGCTCTTCGGTATTTCGATGCTCTTACTACGCGCGTCCGAGTCTTTGAAGTCGTTATAGCCGCTGTCGACGTAGACCGCGCCGACCATAACCCTAAGAAAGAGCAAGCCGTAATCGGTGAACTGAGAGAGATGAAACATACGTTCCTCCTTATCTTAGCATTCGCGCTAACCGAGCTTCACGGCGAGCATCGGATCGAGCCGCCGTCGAAGCCTTCGACCTGAAGGGTTCTGGCGGAACCGTTCACAAGGAAGCAGGGATGTTGAAACCTGGCGATAGAGTCTTCATTGACGGGACGAAGGAAGAGGGCACGGTCAAAGAGGTCCATCCGCACGAAGTTGTCGTGCGCGTAAAGACCGCGCAAGGGCACGAAACCCGAAAATACGCCTACGAAGACTTGCGCCCCGATCCGACGATGGAAGAAGCCTCCGGTTTTATCGATCACTAAGACACAACGTTATCGCCGACGGGCAGCGGAACGTTTTCGAATGACGTCGAGAGAACGACGAGCGTCACGATGTGAACCGCGGCAGGCTCGAGGTAGTTTAGCAGCTCTTCGAGATGAGTTACATCTTTCACGATCGCTCGTGCGATGAACGAGAACTCTCCCGTAACTCGGTAGCACGCGAGAATCTCCGATCGCTCGCCCGCGACTTTGAGGAATCTCGCGTCGGGCCCATTCGGGCGAGCCAAGATGAAGGCAGTGACGGGATAGCCCAGTTTATCTGCGGAGAGGCAGACCTGATAGCCCTGGATGATTCCGGCCTGCTCGAGGCGCCGGACTCTCTCCGCCACGCTCGTTGCCGAAAGGCCGATTGCCTTGCCGATATCCGAGAAGGAATCTCGACCGTTTCTTTGGAGCGCGCCAACGATAGAGCAATCAATTCGATCCAGGGCGCGAAAACGCGGGCTTTTTGCCAACGATCTCTCCTCTTTCACGGCTACGAAGGGGGTTTTTCGTTGTTTTCTGGATGTTTTCCGTGCGCTCGTAAGAGTAAAATTCGGGCATGCTCGACTGCACGCTGGTGACCTGCGAAATCGTGCCGGAACTCGATCCAGACGATCGTCTGTTGCTGTATGAGCTGCGCGGGCGTGGATTGCGCGTGTCGATCGCACGTTGGGACGACCCTCACGCCGACTGGGCCGCGAGCCGGATGTGCATCCTGCGATCCACGTGGGATTACCATCGACGCTATCGCGACTTCGTCGCATGGATCGGCAAGACGTCGGCGCTCACGATAATAAAAAACGATTTGGGTCTGCTGAGCTGGAATGCGCACAAGCGTTACCTTCGTGACCTCGAACGGGTTGGGGTACCGATTGTCCCGACGGTTTGGGTGGGCCGGGGAGAGAAGCGCTGTTTGGTCGATCTTGCTGAGGAGCGCGGCTGGCACGAGGTGGTTCTTAAGCCCGCGAGAGGCGCCGCATCGCACAATGTGGTGCTGATCCGTCCAAATGAAGACCCAAGTGGATCGCCTCAGGCGCAGCTCGACCGGTTATCTCGAACGGACGACGTGCTCGTCCAACCCTATCTGGAAGCGGTCGTTACCTACGGCGAGCGGGCGCTGATGTTTTTCGACGGCCGGTACTCGCATGCGGTCGTGAAGAAGCCGTTCGATCGCGTTTTTACTATCAGCCACGAACCGTCGTCGTGGGTTGAAGCGACAGCAGTGGAAATTGAGGTCGCGACGAAGGCCATCGAGGCCCTAGCGAGACCGCCCCTTTATGCTCGCATCGATCTGTTGCACGATGAAAACGGGGACGCTCGGGTCAGTGAGGTTGAGCTGATCGAACCGGCGCTCTACCTCGCCGTTCACGCGCCGGCGCGCCAAGCCTTCGCCGACGCCATCGAGCGCGAATTGATAATTCACGGCTGAGCGCCGCCCTTTCCGTGGTTTCCTGCGGCGAGGTCGCGCGAAACGTTGCCTTATCGCTGCGCAGTGCCTGTGGAGCGATGCTATGATGGTTTCGACCGTGCTAGAGATCGGAGAGAGTTATGCGTCCGTTAAAGCCCGCCTTAGGAGTCTTGGGTCTTGTTGCCGTGCTCGCCGGTTGCACCGGTACCGGAGGGACGTGGCAGCCGGTGGGCGCTCAGCCCGGCGCACAGGCCCCACATGTGCCTGTCGGGCAGTCCTGGGTTCTGCCTGCCGCAAGAAACGATAACCTGCTTTACGTCTCCGACTTGTTAGCGCAAGTCGTCGACATTTATACGTACAAGCAAGGGCATAAACTAGTCGGACAGCTGACCGGCTTCTTCAATCCCGAGGGCTTGTGCGTCGATAAAGCTGGCAACGTTTGGGTCACGAACGACACGAGCGTAGGCGTGCACCAAATTACCGAATACGCTCACGGCAGCACGACTCCGATTCAGACTTTGAACGATCCTGACGGAAGAGCGAACGGCTGTTCCGTCGATCCAACGACGGGAAACCTTGCCGTTGCCGACTTCTGGGGCCCCACCGAACAAATCGGCAACGTAGCGGTCTGGACCCACGCAAGCGGCAGTCCGACTTTCTACTCGAATCCGAATATCTTTTACTACTATTACTGCGGCTACGACGATAAGGGGAACCTCTTCGTCGATGGTGAGACCCAAGGCAGCGTCTTCGGGCTCGGTGAGCTTCCCAGGGGCGGCAATGCGCTCAGTTTCGTTCCCGTCAACGAGACGATCTACTTACCAGGCGGCGTTCAGTGGGACGGTAAGTATCTTGCAGTCGGCGATCAGGTTGCCGTGAAACATAACTTCACCAGCGTGATTTATCAGTTTGCGATCAACGGAAGCGTCGGAACCGACGTCGGCACGATGGTCCTAACCGGCTCGTCGCAAGTGGCGCAGTTCTGGCTCCCTCGCGTCGCCGGCGGTCCAAAGCACCCCGATGCAACAAAAGTGATCGGTCCGAATCAGAATGGCAAGGACACGCTGATCTGGGATTACCCGACGGGCGGCAACCCAATCCAGAGCATCACCGGCGAAACCTCGCCAATCGGTGCGACGGTAAGTCTCGCCAAGAAATAGGCGGGGACGACCCGACGAGCTACAGGTCCTCGGGGTTGATCCCTTTCAACCGATCGTACTGGGTTTTCTTCGGACCCGCGTGCGGGCTGGCGTTCTCCTCATATTCACCCTCGTACTGCACCGTGAGCGGTTCGCGATTGCGTTCGTAGGCGCTTACCAAACGGCTCATGCCGTCCCCGTTTCCGCCTCCGCCCATGACTTCGGCTAAGGCAGCCTCGTCGGCGGTCATTGTGGCGTACGGCATCTCGTACTCGTGGCGCGGGCGGCCATCGTCATCAACGTCTTGTCCTTGTGGCACGATCTCGACGTTGCGGTACCGCGACATTCCCGTACCCGCCGGAATGAGCTTGCCGATGATGACGTTCTCTTTCAAGCCGAGCAGGGGATCGTATTTGCCTTTGATCGCCGCATCGGTCAGCACGCGCGTTGTTTCTTGGAAGCTCGCTGCCGACAGGAACGACTCCGTTGCCAGCGACGCTTTCGTGACGCCGAGCAGCACGGGATTGGCGGTCGCCAGCTGCTTGCCGGCCGCTCGCATCCGCTCGTTGGCCTCGTGGAACTGCGCCGCTTCCACCAGCTGTCCTGGCAGCAGCGGAGTGTCACCGCCGTCCACGATCTTCACCTTGCGCAGCATCGAACGCACGATCACCTCGATGTGCTTGTCGTTGATGTCGACGCCTTGCGAACGGTAGACTTTCTGCACTTCTTGCACGAGGTAGTTTTGCAGTGCGGTCTCACCCTTCACGCGTAGAATGTCGTGCGGATTCAACGAACCCTCGTTGAACTGATCGCCCGGCTCCACGTGCTGGCCATCCGCTACCACCAAGTGAGTGCCCGGCGGAATATCGTACTCGTGTTCCTCACCGGCCGCGTCAATCACAAAAACGATGCGCTTATTTCGTTCATCGCCTAACCGGACCGTACCGGCAACCTCTGCGATTGTCGCCTGTCCCTTGGGCTTGCGTGCTTCGAAGATTTCTTCCACGCGCGGCAGACCGGTGATGATGTCCTCGGTCGCGACGCCGCCGGTGTGGAAGGTTCGCAGCGTCAACTGCGTGCCTGGTTCACCGATGGACTGCGCCGCGATGATGCCAACCGCCGTTCCAATGTCGGCGTGGCTGCCCGCGGCCAAATCGCGGCCGTAGCACAGCGAACAGACACCGTACTTCGACTGACACGTCAACACCGAGCGAATCTTGACCTCGGAGATTCGCGCATCGAGCAAGGCCTTGACCTTCTCTTCATCGATCTCGTCGTTGCGCGTCACGATCGCGGTCGTTGGGCGCTTCGGGTCGAGCCGAATTTCTTCGGCGGCGCGCCGTCCTATTATGCGATCGGCGAGGGGCTCGATGATCTCTTTTCCAACCCGAATGTCGCTGACCACGATCCCGTTGGTCGTGCCGCAATCCTCTTCGCGAATGATTACGTCTTGCGCAACGTCAACGAGTCTGCGCGTCAGATACCCCGAGTCGGCCGTGCGCAGTGCCGTGTCGGCAAGCCCCTTGCGCGCGCCGTGCGTCGAGATAAAGTACTCGAGTACCGTGAGGCCTTCTTTGAGGGAAGCCTTGACCGGAATCTCGAGAATCCGCCCCGATGGATCCGACATCAATCCGCGCATGCCGCCGAGCTGCTTGACCTGCGCAATCGAACCGCGCGCGCCCGACGTCGCCATCATGAAGACCGGATTGAGCGGATTTTGGGACGCCTGCATCGCGGTCGTGACTTCGTCCGAGGCCTTCGACCAGATGTCGATCGTCTTGTTGTACTGCTCGTCTTCAGAAATGAAGCCTTGCTCGTAGAGCCGGTGCAGTCCGTCGACTTCGTCCTGCGCCTTGCCGACGATTTCGTCTTTGTTCGGCGGGACGACGACGTCGCTGATCGAGACGGTCGTTCCCGAGAGCGTTGCATAGTGGAAACCCAGATCCTTGATTGCATCGAGGAACTTTGCGGTTTCCGAGTTACCGTAGCGGCGATAACAATCGGTGATGATCTTACGCAGCCCGCCCTTGTCCACGATGCGGTTGACGAACTCGTGGTTCCAGAGTTCCGGAAACGCGTAGTTGAAGATCACTCGTCCGACAGTCGTCCTGATCAGCTCGCCGTTCCAGCGCACGTAGATCCATTCTTGGAGCCCGATTTGCTTGGTCTCATACGCCATTATGGCTTCCTTGCCGTCGAAGAACGTCGGGATGGCGCCGGCCGCATCGGCTGCCGGTGCGTCCTTCTTCTTCACACGCTCGAAGCGCTCGGGTTCGTCGGGCACCGCCGCCTTCGCCGGACCGGTGTATTCGTCTCGCTCGAAGGTCAGGTAATAGAGTCCCAACACCATGTCTTGGGTTGGAATTGAAACCGGGTTGCCGTACGCCGGAAGCAGGATGTTGTTCGACGACAGCATCAGGATGCGGGCCTCGGCCTGCGCGCCCGCCGATAGCGGTAAGTGCACTGCCATTTGGTCACCGTCGAAGTCTGCATTATACGGCGTGCATACTAGCGGATGTAAATGTATCGCCTTTCCCTCGACGAGCACCGGCTCGAACGCCTGAATGCCCAAGCGGTGCAGCGTCGGAGCGCGGTTGAGCAGCACCGGGT